>CAYJGF010000042.1:0-1866 GCA_964369965.1 uncultured Oscillospiraceae bacterium | reverse complement strand
AGATAATTCTATCCATCTGTGACACCCTCGCCCCTGTTCATGCCGAAAACATAATCCACCGTGATATATCCCCCGATAACATCTATATCTTAGACAACGGTGAAATAAAATTGCTCGATTTCGGTGCGGCACGATATGAGAGCAGTGCCAACTCCAAGAGCCTGTCGGTGATATTAAAATCGGGTTATGCCCCCGAGGAACAGTACCGCGCAAGAGGCGATCAGGGGTCATGGACGGATGTGTACGCCCTCGCCGCGACTTTCTACAAGATGCTCACCGGCGTGACACCGCCCGACAGCATGGAACGCGCCATCAACGACGAGATTAAAGAGCCGTCCAAGCTCGGCGCAACTCTACCACAGTCGGCGGAAAATGCCATCATGAACGCGCTAAATGTCCGCAAGGAATACCGCACCGCGACGGTCGACGAGTTCAAAAATCAACTGTTGTCGGACGGAGTGGAGCGGACAAAAATCAAGAAAAAGGGTGCTAACACCGGCAAAATGCCGCTCGTCGGCAAGATAGTCATCGGGGTCGCGGCAGTTGCGGTGGTATCGCTTGTCACGTTGCAACTCACCGGAGTTTTAAACATAGCACAAAATGTCGAGAGCGTAGCCGGAGCGGTGACCGGCACAACCACCCCGACGAGCGCACCGGCGGTGATAGGTTTTCTTGAAGCGGATGCAGTCACGGCACTCACCGAGGCAGGCTACACCGTCGAATTCGAGCCGGTGGAATATAGCGAGAGCCACGAAAAAGGTGCGGTCATCACCCAGAGTATGCCGGTCGACGGGGTCATTACGCTGAAAATATGTGGTGGGGACGAGCAGGATCAGCTGGACACCATGATAGGCATGACCGCTGAACAGACAGCGGTAAAGCTGATGGAGATGGATAGGTACGATGTTTGGTTTAGGTATGACTTCAATCAAGATGTTCCGCAGGGGCAGATGGTGGAGTTTGTTCTCACCGACGAGTCCAACATGTCGGACAGATTGAAATTGAACGCGGTGGTGAGTCTTGGGGAAAAACGCGAGCTGACATATGGAATGCACGAGCCTGTTTTTTATCTTCAAACTGGATTTCTTACTCTATTCGGCGCTCACTCCTCCGACGCCGATAGCTATCTCATAGCTGAACTTTCGGTGGACGGCGTTAACTGGACAACGACACCGGTCGGCTCTTCCGATGGTGAGAATAATGGTGTAGAGAGCTATAGAAACTATAATATGAGGAGATATATATCGGAATTCCTTTCAGCCAATATCCAAAACATCCCCCGCAGTGGTGAGGTGATGATAAGGCATCAAGAGTATCTTTCAATCAATCAGCCACTTGAAATATATCATCCGCTAAATTTGACCATAAGCTACAACATCCTCACACCGCAGGAGGCAGGGGTTGAGGTGGAGGTGCTCAGCTGGGACGAGGTGGACGCGCGGAGGATTGCAGAGGGAGAGTCGACCGACGGATTTTCTGATGATGAGCGCGAGGGTATAACCCCCATGATTATCGAAGATAACGATTACGAAGTTATTATTAATGGCGCCTCCAATCTGTCGGTACGCAGCAATCTACACTACAATGCCTGGCAGGTGGACAGCCTATTGATGGAGGACGGCACAATAACGGCTACCGCGATAGACGTTGACGAAAACGGCAAATTTACGATAGAGCTAATTGAGCCGATTGCGCTTGCCGATATTGATGATTGACCGATATACCCCACACACAACAAGGAGAAATTATGCACCGCTGTATGTCCTGCATGGTCGAGGTTGACCAAAATGTCTGCCCACATTGCGGCTTTGCCCGTGGCACCGCGCCGCGTGAGGCGTATCACCTCGCGCCCGAGAGTATCCTCGC
>CAYJGF010000041.1:0-3807 GCA_964369965.1 uncultured Oscillospiraceae bacterium | reverse complement strand
AGCGGTGCGCACGACTGGGGCAACACGCTCAAAGACGGCTACTGGACATATGCCTTAGACGAGGTTTGGGGCGGTATCGCCGATGCTTTTTCCAAACTCACAGCGAACTATACCGAAAAAACCGGCGAGACACTCACCACCGTCTCCGCAATAGGGATTTCGGCGATGATGCACGGATATCTTGCGTTCGACAAAGCAGATGAACTGCTGATACCGTTCAGGACATGGCGCAACACCAACACCACCAAGGCGGCGGAGATACTCACAGATAAGCTAAAGTTCAACATACCGGAGCGGTGGAGTGTCGCGCACCTCTACCAGTGCATTTTAGACGGCGACGAGCATGTGAAAAACGTCGATTTTGTGACGACGCTTGCCGGATATGTTCACTACAAACTCACCGGTGAAAAGGTTATCGGCGTGGGCGATGCCTCCGGCATGTTCCCGATAGATAGCGAGATTTTTGACTATGATAAAAAGTTGCTCGGCGTTACCAACGCACTTTTGCGTGATAAAGGTATAGCATATAATGTGGAGGATGTTTTTCCCAAGGTTATGGTTGCGGGTAAAAATGCCGGCAGATTGAGTACCGAGGGTGCGAAGCTTCTCGACCCGAGCGGAGTGTTCGGCGGCGATATACCGCTCTGCCCACCGGAGGGCGATGCCGGCACCGGCATGGTGGCGACAGGCAGCGTCGCTCAGCGCACCGGCAACGTCTCGGCAGGGACGAGCGTCTTTGCCATGATAGTGCTGGAAAAGGCTCTTTCCAAACTGTACCGAGAGATTGACATGGTGACCACCCCTTGCGGTTCACCGGTCGCGATGGTGCACTGCAACACCTGCACCTCCGATCTCGACGCGTGGGTGAACATGATGTATGAGGCGGCGACACTCGCAGGGAGCAACATATCAAAGGGCAAGTTCTATGACCTGTTTTATGCCGAGGCACTCAAAGGTGCGCCGGACTGTGACGGTCTTTTGGACTACAACTTTTATGCCGGTGAGCCGGTGGTGAACGCGGAACACGGGATGCCGCTATTCTTTCGCCGCCCCGATTCAAAGCTGACCTTTGCCAACTTTGCACGCGCGCAGATCTACGCCACCATGGCGGTGCTTAAAATAGGCATGGATATCCTGTTTGTGGACGAAAAAGTGACCCTCGAGACACTTTTAGGTCACGGCGGACTTTTTAAAGCCCCGATAGTCGGGCAGAAGTTCTTAGCCGGTGCGCTGAATGTCCCTGTTGCGGTCACGGAAAATGCAGGGGAGGGCGGACCGTGGGGAATAGCCCTGCTCGCCGGATTTATGCTCAATAAATCACAGGGCGAAACACTTGGCGAATACCTTAAAAACAGTATTTTTAACGATGTCAAAAGCGTTGTTGTATCACCCGAGGCGGTGGATGTCGACGGTTTTGCGGCATACATAGAGCAGTACAAAAAAGGACTTGCGGTCGAGATGTCGGCAGGCAAAATGTATAGTCAATTAACTTGAAATCCACCACATCTTGGCGGCAGAAATTCCGTCTATCTGCGTTGTCGTCAATCGCAATACGAAAGTATTACTCAATCCTCCGCCTTGATAGGCGAAATTTCTGCTCGCCAATCTGTAGCGTTTTTCAAATTAATTGACTATAAAAGGAGATATTATGAAATACAGCGATAAAAAAATATGGCTTGTGGTCGGCAGTCAATTTCTGTACGGCGACGAGGTTCTCACCACCGTGGACAAACGTGGCGTCGAAATGACAAAGACACTGAACGACGGTGGTAAGTTACCGTGTGAACTGATTTACAAGGTGACCGCCAAGACAAACGCCGAGATTACCGAGGTTATCAAACAGGCGAATTTTGACGATGACTGCATCGGCATCGTGACATGGTGTCACACATTTTCGCCGTCCAAGATGTGGATAAACGGGCTTGCCAACCTGCAAAAACCCTGGTGTCACCTTGCGACGCAATATAACCGTGAGATCCCGAACGACGAGATCGACATGGATTTCATGAACCTCAATCAGGCGGCACACGGCGACCGTGAACACGGTTTTATCGGTGCGCGTCTGCGTGCAAAGCGCAAGGTCATCGCCGGTTATTGGCAGGATGCGGAGCTGCAAGAACGCCTAGGCGACTGGATGAGGGTCGCCTACGGTGTGGCTTTCTCCAAAGAGTTAAAGGTCATGCGCTTCGGCGACAACATGCGTGAGGTCGCAGTCACCGAGGGCGACAAGGTAGAGGCACAGATCAAGCTCGGCTGGCAGGTCAACACATGGCCGGTCGGAAAACTGGTCGAGACGATAAACGCTGTGACCGATGCGGAGATTGCCGCAAAGATGGCGGAGTACAAAGAAAAATATGTTCTGCCAAGCGATGGTCTCAACAGCATTGAGTATCAGGCTCGTGAAGAGATCGCGATGAAAAAGATGTTTGACGCCGAGGGGTGCATGGCATTCTCCAACACGTTCCAAGATCTTTACGGCATGAAACAGCTCCCGGGGCTTGCCAGTCAAAATCTTATGGCGCAGGGCTACGGCTATGCCGGCGAGGGGGACTGGAAAACCTCGGCAATGACCTCGATAATGAAAGCGATGGGCGACGGTAAGGGCGGCGGCACCGCGTTTATGGAGGACTATACATACCATCTTGAAAAGGGGAACGAGCTGTCACTCGGCGCGCACATGCTCGAGGTCTGCCCCAGTGTCGCCGAGGACAAACCGCAGATTTTAGTCTCACCGCTCGGCATAGGCGACCGTGAGCCTCCGGCAAGACTTGTCTTTGAGGGTCATGCAGGCGATGCCATTGTCGTCACATTAGTCGACATGGGCGGTCGGATGAGGCTTATCTGTCAGGACATCGAGTGCGTCAAGCCGACCATGAATATGCCAAACCTGCCTGTCGCACGCGTTATGTGGAAGGCACTCCCGGACCACTACACCGGCATAGAGTGCTGGGTACTCGCCGGTGGTGCACACCATACGGTGTTAAGCTATGATGTAACGGCGGAGCAGATGAGAGATTTTTGCAACATCACCGATATCGAGTTTGTGCATATAAACAAAGACACTACGGTGGAAAGGTTTGAGCAGGATCTATTTCTCGCCGACCTCGCATGGAAGTTGAAATAAAGGTGTAAAATGCTACAACAATTAAAAGAACAGGTTTTTAAGGCAAATTTACTACTCCCGAAATACAACCTCGTGACCTTCACATGGGGCAACGTCTCGGCGGTCGACCGTGAAAAGGGTCTTGTCGTGATAAAGCCGTCCGGTGTGGAATATGACGAGATGACGGTGGATGACATGGTGGTGGTGGAGCTTGCGAGCGGTGAAAAGGTGGAGGGAAAACTCAAACCCTCCTCCGACACTCCGACCCACCTTGAGCTGTACCGTCGGTTCGAGGGCGTTGGCGGTATTGTACACACACACAGCAGATGGGCGACAATATTCGCACAGCTCGGGCGTGATATACCGGCATTCGGCACGACACATGCCGACTATTTCTACGGCGATATCCCCTGCACCCGAAAGATGAGCGCAGGGGAAATATCAGGGGCGTACGAGCACGAGACAGGTCGTGTGATAGTGGATGAATTTTCACATCGCGAGCTAAAGCCGACCCAAATCCCGGCGGTAAACGTCTACAGCCACGGACCGTTTGCATGGGGCGGTGATGCTCACGAGGCGGTACACAACGCGGTCGTGTTGGAGGAGGTCGCGTTTATGGCATGGCACTGCCAAAATCAAAACACGAACCTGCCACCTATGCAAAAGGAACTGCTGGATAAGCATTATTTGCGAAAGCACGGCGA
>CAYJGF010000040.1:0-5565 GCA_964369965.1 uncultured Oscillospiraceae bacterium | reverse complement strand
GCTGTATGGGAGACCTAAATATTCATCAAAGCCGTATGCAAGTGGCAGATGCTCCGGCTGATCACCACAATGCCATTTGCCGACCAGTTTTGTGGCATAACCGTTGTGTTTTAAAACCGATGGAATGGTATCTTCTTCGGGGCTCAGCCCAATTCCCATGCCCGGAAAGAGCACCCAGTGTCCGTCAAACTCGCCAAAGCTAATTCGCGGTGGATAACAACCGGTCATCATCCCTCCTCGTGAGGGTGAGCAGACCGGTGAGCCGGTGTAAAAGCTTGTCAACTTGAGACCATCTTTTGCCATCCCATCCAGTACCGGCGTTTTGTTGAGGGTAGAGCCATAACAACCTATGTCACCATACCCGAGGTCGTCACAGTTTATTAGGATTATATTAGGTTTTCTTTTCATATTATTGCTGTTCCTTTACATTTTAATTTTTCATTCCGGAGGATGCCATGCCTTGTACAAAATATTTTTGAGCAAAGATATAGACGATAATCATCGGGAGAACCGACACAAGCGTAGCCGCCATCAACCAGTTGTAGTGCGTTCCGGTGCTACCTTTAAACATCTGCAAACCGAGCTGAACGGTTTTCATCTCCTCTGATTGGGTCATTATAAGCGGATAGAAGAAGTCGTTCCAGACACTCACCGCTTTTAGTATTGTTAGGGTAGCTATTATGGTCTTAGAAAGCGGTAAATATATTAGAAAATATGAGCGAATCGGCCCACAACCGTCTATCCTTGCCGCCTCGTCCAATGCTTTTGGAAAGGTTACATAAAATTGACGACAAAGAAATATACCGAACGAGCCGGAGGCGGAGGGAAGTATGAGCGATGCGAAACTGTCGAGGAATCCTGTGCCACCCACACCGAAAATATCATTACCTCCAACAAGCGGGAAGTTTTTCATAATCAAAAATTGTGGAATTATTATCGATTGAGGTGAGACCATCAACCCCACAAGTATTAAAATGAACAAAAAGTCACGTCCTTTGAAGGTTAAGCGAGCAAAGGAATATCCGGCAATCGAGTTAAGAAGGAGACTGATAATCACCGTGACAACGGTCAATATAAGACTGTTTTTATAGTACATAAACCAGTCACCCATGCGAAATGCTTCTTGAAAGTTGCCATAATATGTGAAACTTTCCGGCAACCATGAAAAATTCGCAATGGACATTTCGGGATCGGTTTTAAATGCAGTTATAAATATAATGACTATCGGTGTGAGTGTCACTATCGCACATAATATCAAAAGCACAGATACAACTGTGGTGATAGCCTTTTTTATGTTGTTTTCGTTACGCAAGGTCAGCCTCCTCTCCTCTGCCGTATCTAAAGTTTATGACGGTGATTATTAAGACGATTATAAGTAGAATTACCGCCTGTGCCGAGGCATAACCCATCTTGTAATACTCAAAACCGTTTCGATAGATTTGATGTGCAATGGTGGTAGTGGAGTTCATGGGGCCGCCCGCAGTCATAACCAAAACCTGTCCAAATACCTGAAAAGATCGAATACATGCATTAACAAAAACAAAAAATGTCGAAGGAGCTAAAAGTGGCAAAGTAATATATCTAAACTGACCCCATCTGCTGACACCGTCGATGCTCGCCGCCTCATACAAATAGTCCGGTATCCCCTGCAATCCTGCCAAAAAAACTACCATATTGTAGCCAACAGTCGCCCAAATGCTCGCCACCGACACACTTATCATTGATAGAGTGGTGTCACGCAACCACTGGACCGGTTGCAACCCGATTTCCTTTAAAAATTGGTTGATTAGACCTGCGTTTGTGTCAAGCAGATACAGCCATGCCATGGACACGGCAACCATTGAAAATATGTTCGGGAGATAAAATATTGTCCTGAACACCGACCTGCCTTTTATGCTACCGTTCAATAAAACCGCTAAAAACAATCCGATTATCATGGTTGGCAGTATGGTATATACACCGAAAAGCACGGTGTTGAATACACTGGTGAGAAATATTTCATCTGATATAAGATTAATGTAGTTTTCAAAACCTACAAGGTTTGCATCAACAAAATTATAGTCGGTAAAAGACATTGCCAGTGACCAAATTATTGGAACTAGTATAAAAAGCAGATATAAAAGAAATGCCGGGGCAATAAGAAGATAACCGGCAAACTGTTCACCGCCTAGTTTCCTCGCCTTTTTGAGTTTTGTCAACATACGTACAACCTCACTTTTTGTTTGATAGGAGCGGGGCAACCCATAAGGTCACCCCGCATAAAGAAGTATCGGATAAAATTATTCAGCTGCTACTATACCGTTCCATTCCTCGGCGGCTTTGTCAAGCTCGGTCTTGGAATCGGATTGGAAGAATACCGTCTCCATTGCGGTGCGAAGCGGCACAACAACCTCGGTGAATTTTGTGTTCGGGGTATAGGAATAGGGGTTAGATTTCTCGAATGCGAGAACGACGTTATCAAACTCAGCATTTAAAGCGGCATAGGATTCGGTTAGTGAAATTCTGGCAGGATAGGCATTACGGACCGAAATGTGAGTCTCCCATGACTCGATTGAAAACATGTGCAAAAGAAGTTCGACAGAGTCCTCGATATTGCTGCCATTCGGGTTGACACAGAAAAAGTCACCGATCATAAGGGTGTTGCTGTGGTTTCCAACAATGCCGACATTGTCGGGATAGGTGTTGTTTGCGTTTGCAAAGAAAGCCTCGGAGTCGATAACCATCGCCGCAGTGCCCTGCATCAGTCCGTTGTCAGCGGCAGCTGCGTCTTTGATGGAGATATAACCTTCGTCGTAGAGTTGTTTGAATGTGTCCCAAACCTCATAGGCGGCATCGGTGTTAAAAGCGGCGGTGGAGTCATCGTTCCACAGGTGATAGTCATCCTCTATCATAGCGGCAGAGACAAACATCTGTTGTTCTGCATTGGTGGCATATTGCAGGTCAAGGCCGTACATGGTGGTGTTGCCGGCATCGTCCATAACCGTCATCTTTTTAATAAGTTCGACGAATTCGTCAAAGTTTTCTATGGAAAGATCTTCCTCGGTTACACCGTTTTGCTCCGCAATATCCTTGCGGTAGGTTATAACTCTGGTGTTAGGCATGAAAAGACCATATGTAGAACCGTCTACCGTGCCGACATCATAAAAATTTTGCTGAATGTCGTCATAGCCGTCCCAGTCCTCCGGAATGTAATCATCAATTGCCATCAAACTGCCCATGTTATAAAGTGTGCCGAACTGACCGTATCCACTCAGGAAAACATCGGGGCCCGCACCGCCGATAAGACCGGTGCTAAGCTTTGTGAAATACTCACCCCATGAAATGTAGGTCACCTCGACAGTGTTGCCGGAGGTGGTGGTGTAGGCATCAAAAATTGTGGTATAAGCCTGTCCTGATACGCTGTCGCCGGTGCCTGCTATCCAGACGTTAAGTTGTTTCGCTTCTGCCGGTGCCTCATCCGATGTGGGCTCTTCAGCAGTAGATTGCGACGCCGGTGCCTCCTCGGATGTGGTGTCAGCCTCGGGCGCTGGGGTGGAGCAAGCGGCAAAGGAGAGCATCATGACTGCTAACATCAGTAATGACAGTACCCTTGTGACCAAAGTCTTTTTAGTTGTATACATTTTTTCCTCCTGAAAAATTTATTGCCTACTTCAAAACGTAAGCGCTTACATTTATTATAATATAAACTTTTTCGTCGAATGTCAATAGTTTTTTTAAAATTTCACAAATATATTTTACTCCATCTTGACGAACTGTAAATTTACCTGTAATATATAATAAGTAGTTAAAACGAAAAGGAAGTCGATGAAAAAAAACGCCACCATCTATGATATCGCAAAGGAGTGCAATCTTTCTATAGCGAGCATATCACGCATAATGAACCGCACCGGTAGTTATTCCGAGAAGACGAGAGAGCGGGTGCTTCTTGCAATGAAGCGACTGAATTATACACCCAACAAATCAGCACAAAGTCTCGCCGGTAACAACAACAGGACACTGTGTTTTAATCTTGCAAGACTTGATAAAAGTGATGTATTTTTCGAGGGTGAGTATATTTTGGAGGTTATGGCAGGGGTTGTATTTAATGCATCTTTGCATAATTTCAACGTGCTCATCACTCACAAATCCGCAAACGAGCTCGGACACAGTTTTTTTAAAGAAAATTCTATAGATGGTTTAATTTTGCCTGACCTTACCGATAGCGACGAGGTGATAAATTATTATCTCGCACATGATTTTCCGGTGAGTTACATAGGGCAGAAATATGACTTTGACAATGTCGGTTTTAATGTCTATGGTGGATATAAAGATTACAGAAAGGCGGCACTTAGATACGCACACCAAAAAGGTTTTGAAAGGGTATTAATATTCGATGCCGACATTGCCAACCATAGGAACTATTTTTCCGGTTGGAATGAGGATGCTATCGAAGAATTTTATCAGGAAAACACAGGTCTTTCTCGAGATGCCTTCAGGGTGAAGGCGCTTGTGTTTAATGATAAAAAACATTTTATGCAGATTGTTGGACATGAACTTGCTGTCAAAGAGCCAAAACCGCTCATCATGACCGGCGGAAACGATGTGGCTATCGACCTGTACTACTATGTTACCTCGCTTGGACTGCGCATACCGGACGATGTCTCCATAATGAGCGTGTGCCACCGCCGTGATTTTGGCGATGATTATCATCCGGCACTCACCACAATTTTTGTAAATGCCCGTGAGATGGGTAAGCGCTGTGTCGAAAAACTTGTCAGCACCATCACAAAAACCGGTGAAAATATATCGAGCGATGTGGACTTTGAACTGATAGAACGAGCCAGTGTTGCCTCACCAAAAACATAATTCAATTTTTGCGATCAAGTCTAGAGTTTGTGTCGCAAATATGTATTGCTTAGGTATTTCTATCATTACTATGCTGTTTATAAAAAAACTAAACTCCAACTGCTTTGTGCAGCTTATATTAACACCTTTGAGGAGCAGGCATGGGAAATAGCAATTAACGAAATCATCAATAAATAATAATTAAAGCCGCTACATAAATCTTTTGTAGCGGCTTTAGGTTGATTAATCAGGTGTTGAACTGAATGAAATGCAAGGTGTTTTTTTCCACACCGTCCGTTCTTAAAAATGCGGCTATGCCGTCACCGTATTTCCAAAGACATGTCTCGTGACCACTGTTTGTAATAGGATTATATTCATTTCGAACATAAGGTCCCCATATATTGTCGGCGATAGCGACACCCCATTTTGTCTCACGTCCGCCCATAAAGACTTCCTCATCCATAGGCATTCTATATAGTTCCTTTCTACCACAAACCGGATCCGGTGGCCTTATTAGACACTTTGTTAACAGTAATCAAAAGAATAAAATTGATAATGTTATTAAAGAGACCTATGGCGGCTGCATAGCTGTATTGCGCACCCTGAATACCTACCTTATAAACTTGAATGCTTATGATTTCTGAGGTCAAAAGGTTTGGTGCTGTTTGCATTAAAAATGCTTTTTCTGCCGCAAAGTCTTGATGCTCGCTATTTTCATCCCTATAAATTTATAACTGAGGA
>CAYJGF010000039.1:0-7232 GCA_964369965.1 uncultured Oscillospiraceae bacterium | reverse complement strand
TCATCAAAAAATATCATCAGCTGTCCAATTATCATGCCCCAATTTTTAACCGGCATACTCCATTTTCTCGAGATTTCCTGTATCGACAGAAAAACAGATTTTCTGACAGCATCATCGGTTGGATAAATCGTCTTTGTTTTGGTGTATTTGCGGAGCATCCTGTGAAACCCTTCGACAGCATTCGTGGTATAAATCAGGGTTCGCACTTCGGCGGGGTATTTAAAATATGTTGATAATTCCGTCCAATTTGCGTCCCATGATTTTAAAATTTGCGGATATTTTTTATTCCATTTTTCACGAAATTCTTTGAGTTTGTACTCTGCGTCATCTAGCGTCACGGCTCCATAAATCAGTTTCAAATCCGCCATCACAGCTTTAATGTCCTTGTACGAAACGTATTTTGTTGAATTTCGAATCTGGTGAATTACGCAAAGTTGTTGCTCAGTTTTTGAAAAACCGTTTCAATTGCCGTCGAAAATCCGCTTAAATTGTCTCTGCATGCAATCAAAATAACCTCATTAGTTCTTTCACAACACGGTCGGCAAGTTTAACCGTGCCCATAAGCACAAGCATAATGGAGGAGTTGTATTTGCTTGCCAGTGTAGACAGGCAACTACACTCCATCAAATACCGGAAATATCGCATTCTGATGGCTACTCTGTCCATCGCCGTCCTTGCTCACTTCACCGGCACACAAAAGCTCCATCACCATGTCAAATGTCTGCTCCTCAACAGGCGCTTCATATTTTAGGTAAAATATTAGGGCAAGCAGTAGCATACCTGCGGAGGTATCCCAAAACTGCTCGCCCTTTTGTGTGCGTTTTTTTGAAGATGCGCAGACCATTACACCTGAATTGGGTCAAGCATGGGCTATCATAAGAGCGATGGAAAAAACTACCAGCTTTCAAATCAGGATGGCTCCGATACGACTACTGAAACGGCAGAGAGTTGTGTGTTTTTTCTTGATTTGTGAATTGCGGGTTAATGCATTTATTGTTGCTCATTGTTGCTTTTTAAATTTTTCAAGTCGATTTCATTTGACATTTTGTGTGAAATTGTGTTATACTATATACAATTTAGCTATGACAAAAATAATGATGACTCTATGGAAATCGGAGAAGCAACCGTGCTCTAAAGCAGGCGGGGAAGAACTTTATTATCTGGCATAAAAAAACACAATCGGAGATCTTGCGGAGGAAGTATGGAAAAAAGGAAATTAATAAACAAATTTTTATCGGGCATTCTCGCCCCGTGCCTTCTAATGGGGCTTTTGCCGCTTTCTGCGTTTGCACAGAGCACAGGCGTGACGGTGGGCGACTTTATTGTAACGGGTGGCACACAAGGCACAGACTATGAGTATGACGATATAAGCAATGTGCTCACCATCACGGGCAATGCCCCACTGGAAATATCCATGGTTCAAAGCGTTCCTTCACCCTCCACAGACACCATTGTGGTGCAAAGCGGCGTAATCGCCAACCTCACCCTAAACAATGTGAGGATAGATGTGAACAGCTCTGCTAATATCTGTGCCTTTGACGTTCAAAGCAATTCCGTGGCGAACATCACTCTAACAGGTAACAACAACCTAACAAGCGGCGACGGAAAAGCCGGCCTGCAGGTGCAAAGCTCCACCACCTTAGTTCTAAACGTCGACGGCACTCTCATCGCCAACGGCAATGGCGGCGGCGCAGGCATCGGCGGCGGCACCGGTGGCGATGGTGGCGAAATCACCATCATGAGCGGCACGGTGGCCGCCAACGGCAATGGCGGCGGCGCAGGCATCGGCGGCGGCACCGGTGGCGATGGTGGCGAAATCACCATCATGAGCGGCACGGTGACCGCCACCGGCAATGGCGGCGGCGCAGGCATCGGCGACGGCTCTTCCGGAACAGGCGGCATCATCAACATTAACGGTGGCACGGTGACAGCCACGGGCGGCAGTGGCACACAGGCCTTTTCGGCAAAGCCTAAACTTTCAGCGATGGAAAATCAGATGGCAGAAGTTGTGATTATAGCAGGAGCTTCTTCATCAGGATCTGTTGTTTCACCAAGCAACGATTATCACATAAATAAATACGCCAAAATCACCATAGAAAATTTCATCCCCACCATCCATTTGGGCACGGCCTTAACCTACAACGCCACACAGCAAATGCAAATTGTCAACTCGGTGGAGCAAAACACCAGCACACTGCTTGACAATGTAGACTACATCATAAGCGGCAACACCGCCACAAATGCAGGCGAGCACACCCTCACCATAACAGGCAAGGGGGACAATTTCATCGGTGCAGTCACCAAAGTCTACACCATCGAAAGAGCTACCCTAACCATAGCGGGAGCAACAGCGCAAAACATGGTATTTGACGGTACAACAAACGCCACGGCGGACGTGAGTTTTAGCGGCCTTTTAAACGGGCAAACCCTCATCAAAGACACTGACTATACCGTAAGCGCCACCTTCCCAAACCACAATGTGGGCGACAACCTAACCGTAACCGGCGTGGTGCTTCTCACACACACGGCAGCGGCAAACAATTACATCTTTAGCAACGCCGAGTTTTCCTTCCCCACGGCGGCTAGCATCACGCCGCTTTCGCTGGCCGGCGCGCAGGTGACTTTGGGCACACCGCTTGTGGCAAATGGCACCGAGCAGACACAAAGTATTGCCTCCATGACACTGGGTAACCTAATCCTCACCAAAGGCACAGACTTTATCGTGAGCGGCAACACGGCAACGGGCGCGGGCAGCTATACCCTCACTATCACAGGCATAGGCAACTACGTCGGCACACTGACCATGCCTTTCACCGTGGCAGAGAGCACCACAACAGCGCTTAGTCCACAAACGGGCATAGACACCCCCGAAACAGGCACACAGGGAAGCGCACCGCCGATTGTTGTTATATCGCTCATTTTGGCTTTGGGAACGGCAACGACGCTCCTGTATCGCAAAAAACGGATATCGGCAAGAAAAAAATAAAGCACCACTAAACACAAGAAACTTAAAGATAAGAAAACACGCCCACCTAACCCAACAGCAGTTAGCCGATAAAATCGGGGTTGACAGTGCAGACATCAACAATCTTGAAAATGGCAACTTCAACCCTACCTTTGCCATGCTACAGCGTATAGCATCGCGGGTTTGGATATGACAATAAAACTCGAATTTGTACCCAATTCAGGCTCCAATTAACCGAAGTTAAAGCCGCTACAAAATTTTATATTGAAAAAACAATCTTCTTTTTCAGTGGGTAATACAAAATCAGGTAGATAATAATCGCCGTGCAAGGAGTAGGAGATGCCGTTTTGAGTTTTAGTATTCGATAATATTTTGTTTGATGTTATATTAGACATGATGTTAAATCCTTTCTTGATTTTAGGATTTACATAGATTTGGTACAGAATTATTTAGTTGAATATGCCTGTGGTATATATTTTACTTTGGTTATGAATATCCGTACCATTCAGAGTGTTGTTATAGGAACTTAGTTTCTATAACGGCACTTTTTCTATTTTCACATCTATATAATCTGCCAAAGGAGGTTTGCAACTATCTTCTTTGGCAGTTGTTTTAATTTGCCTTGTTATCCGGGGCTTTATTTGTCAACTTGACACCCTTGCGAGTGTGGATGATAATAGGTTCTGCCACAGCTATATTTTTATCATCCTCCGACAGTTTGCCGATAAAATGATAATATATATGTATCCGCTGAACATATAGTCCATCAATTTTCTCTGCTTGATAGATTAAAATCTTCTCGTATCTATATGCCATATCGTCGATTTCTTTTTCAAGTAACTTTATGGTTGTATCTGTCTTCTTGTCCTCACATACGGCTAAATATTTTGCAAATTCTTCTTCTAAAATATCTAAGAAACTCTACTTGTTCTTCGGGTTTTAAAAAACGAAAGTTTAACAGCAGGTGTTATACCCATTTTCTTTTCATCTATCATCGTTAAAAGTCTGAACCGTTTTCGCAACGGTCAAGGCCGATTCTTACACATCAAAAAA
The DNA here is from genome assembly GCA_964369965.1 of uncultured Oscillospiraceae bacterium. Lineage (GTDB taxonomy): Bacteria > Bacillota > Clostridia > Oscillospirales > Ruminococcaceae > CAYJBH01. The sequence continues at coordinate 3,214 of CAYJGF010000039.1, read as the reverse complement.
CATTAATTTTTGGATAACAAAAGGTATTACATATTTATTTAAGAAAACTTTATATTTAACTATAAAGTTTTATAAACTCCGGTCGATATCATTTATAAGAGTAAAAATATCTAAGGAAAAAGGGGTCGTTTATTCCCTCTTATCTCCTTAAATACCCACAATAACGAAAAAGGATTTTCGTTTAGCTGTAGTTCAGCTTATCGCAGAAAGGATTGGTTTATTATGTCAAGTATTTCATCAATGTCGGCAAGTTCAAACGGTTTCTCCGGTCTTGTTTCCGGAATGGATACAACAACGCTGGTCGAGCAGATGTTGGAAGGGACCCAGTTTAAAATAGATAGCCAAAATGAGGAGCTGTCTACCCTTGCCCTTAAACAGAGCATGTATCGTGATGTCTCGTCTCAACTGCTTAGTTTTCAGAGCAAGTTTTTTGACTTTGCAAACCCGACGACCAACCTGTTGTCCTCGACCTTTTATAACCAAAATAATGTAGATATCAGTGACACGGTGTCGAACTTTTTGTCGGTTGAGGCTACCACCTCCTACTCCGGTGAACAGCTTTCGATGGATTACATACGTCAGCTTGCCACCGCCACCACCGTCACCTCGGCGGATACATTGACCGATGCCAGTATTAACGGCACGGTGGATCTTTCCGCGCTTACCGACACCTCCATCAAAATAGGTGTGGTCGGTGGCGGCAGTACCGATATTACACTCACCGGCAGTACCGCAGAGGAAGTTCGCGCCAGTCTTGAATCAGGTCTTGCCGCTGCGGGCATTGAGTTGAAAGAGGATGAGGACGGTGCGCTGTCACTTGTCGCAAAGGATGGTGGCGAGGTCGAGGTGTTAGAGGCATCGGCACTCGCGACCAAGATGACCGGCCTTTCCAACGGTGAAAAGGGTGAGGAGCTGGATTTAAAAACCAATACCGCTCCGGATGAGGTTACATTAAAGGTCAATCTGGACGGCGTTACCAAAAATATCAGTGTAAGCACCTCGATATCCTCCACAGAGGAGCTGGTCGACAGCCTTAATGAGAGCATTACAAACGCTTTCGGTAACGGTATTAAGGTCAGTGCGTCGGGTGATGAGATTAAGTTTGAGACGGTGCTTTCCAACGGTCAGGTAGATAAAAACCGTCAGTTGACACTCACCTCCGACGACCTTGTTGCCACCAATCTGCTCGGCGTTTCTAACAACGCTTCCAGTAAGGTATCGACCTCCACAAAGCTGTCCGATATCAACTTTACCAATGCGCCGACCACCGATGAACACGGTCTTTTTGAGTTTAACATCAACGGCGTGGACTTTACCTTTAATGAGGACGCGACCCTTAAATATATCATGGACGAGGTCAACGACAGCTCTGCCGGCGTGACGATGTCCTATTCCAGCCTGTCCGACAAGATAACCATCGAGCGCAACGACACCGGTGAGGGTCTTGATATTGAGATGAGCGACACGAGCGGCAATCTGCTTTCCAGTCTCTTTGGCACCGGCAGTGAAACAAGTGCCGTCATCCCGTCCGCGCCGGGCAGAGACGATTTGTTAGCGCCGGAGGGCGAGGAGCTTAATATCACCCTTTCCTTTGCGGACGATTTTCCCCCTGTGGCGATAAACATCGCCGGCAAAACCATGTCTCAGGTCGCGGAGGAGATGGAGCAGTTAATCCGTGATAATCAGGCACCGCCCGAGGCAAATGTAAGCTATGACGCCGACACCGGTCGCCTTACCATAACAGGTGTTTCCTCCTCGCCGGTGCTTATCACCGGAAGTACCCCCGAGGACACCGCGAAGCTCGCCGAGTCACTTGGAGTAGAAAGTATTTCTTTCGGAAGTTCGTCCGCGACAATGGGCAACAAGGTGGAGGGACAGAATGCGATTATCTCCATCAACGGCACCGAAACGGAGCGTAACTCCAATACATTTGACATAGCCGGTCTGAACGTCGAGCTTAAAGAGACTACATGGGACGGCGGCGTCGGCACCGAGCCGGAGGCTATCGATATCAAGGTGGATCAGGACATCGACGCCATCATTGACGGTGTGATGCAGTTTGTGGAGGAGTATAATAAGATTATCGAGGAGCTTAATGCACTCGTTGACGCGCCGGACACCTACAAAGATTATCCGCCTCTGACACAGGAGCAGAAAAATGAGATGACCGACAACGAGATCGCCCTTTGGGAGGAGCGCTCGAAAGAAGGTCTTTTGCGCAACGACGATATAATCAACGATGTTTTGCAGGAGATGAGAACTGCTCTATATGATAAGCCGGACGATGCCCAGTATGCTCTTTATGAGTTTGGTATTGCCACCAGTGAAAACTGGCAAGAGGCCGGAAAATTGGTGGTGGATGAAACACTGTTGCGCGAGATGGTGCAGAAAAATCCGGAGGATTTGCAAGCACTGTTTACCGGCGAGGACGGCGGTATTGCAACCACATTTGACGAGATTATTGACGCCGCGGCGAAACAGAGTTCCGCGTCACCCGGCTCACTTGTAGCGACCGCCGGTTTTGATGGCATGACCTCAAATCAGTACACCATCGGTCGTGAGATGGACAGCATTGCCGACAGAATTGAGCAACTTGAGCGCACCTATGAGATGGAGCACGACCGCTACTGGAGTGAGTTCAATGCGATGGAGCAGATGATTGCCGACATGAATAGCCAGAGTTCTTGGCTTGCAAGTCAGTTTTAGAGAAAACTAAAAGGAAATTAATAATATGGTATCCAAAAATCCTTACAGTAGCTACAGCCATCAGGCTATTCTCACCATGACACCGGGCGAACTGCTTATCAAGCTGTTTGATGAGTCGATAAAGCGCATGAATCTCGCCATAATTTATATTGACGAGGGCAATATTGTCTCGGCACACAATGCGCTTATCCGATCTCAACTCATTATTAAACACCTTAGCGACACGCTACAAAAGGGATACACCTTTTCCGGTGATCTTGCAAAGCTCTATGATTTTCTTTTGAGCAAATTGCAGGAGGCGAATGTGAAAAAAGACAAGGCAATTATTGAGGAAATCCTACCCCTTGTCACCGAACTGCGTGAGACCTTTGCCGAGTGCGACCGACTGACCCGAAAGGAACAGTTCGGGGCGAAATAATGTTTATAGTTAAACCACCCGTTATGTGCGGGTGGTCTGGCTGTCGAAAAAGTTCGACAGCCCCGAGAGGGGATGCATCCCCTCCCGGTA
>CAYJGF010000038.1:0-7291 GCA_964369965.1 uncultured Oscillospiraceae bacterium | reverse complement strand
GTCGGATAGTGATGCGATAATCTCCACGCCCGAACAACTCAACAGCGGTGAGTATATCGTCGGTCTGCCGGAGGGGGCGGCGGCAATGTATGCCGGTGAGGCATTTTTTGACGAGGCGCAGATTGTCTATTACAGCTCCGTATCCGATGCATATATAGCGCTTGAGGGGCAAAAGATAGACGGCTTTGTCTTTGATAAGCACGCCTTGGAGTATGCCGAAAATTCAAACTCGGCACTCAAAATCCTGCCGAACTCCAAGATAGCGGATGAATTTATAACCATCGGTGCACCGTTTGAAAATGAGGCACTGATTGCCGAGGTGAACGAGTTTATCGCCCTCTATCGAGAGGATGGCACCTATGACGATATGTATGAGCGATGGTTTGGCACTGTTGACCCTGAAATGCCGGACATAGCGACACCGCAAAACCCCGACAGGCAGATTATCGTCGGCACCGAGGGCATGACCCAACCGATGAACTATTTCGGCGAAGGGGGCGAGCTGACCGGATTTGATGCCGAGTTTATCAAGCGGTTGGCACTCCATCTGAATGCCGAAATTGAAGTTAAAACCATGAACTTCCCCTCACTGATAGCCGGGATGGAGACCGGCGCTCTCGACCTGCTCGTCGCTAATCTAAACGCGACCGATGCCGTGCGTGAGGTTATGTTGGTGAGTGATACCTACATCGACTCCGAGATATGCCTGCTTGTGAATGACAACAGCATAGCGACAGTATCGGGAGCTGCACACACAACGCCCGTGCCGGAAATTTCCTCCTATGAGGATTTGCGTGGCGAGACGGTGGCGGCCCTATCCGGTGCGGCATTTTTTGACTATGTGGACGACGGTATCGGTGCCGGCACCTATGAGCAGTACTATTATAACGACCTGCCCTCCGGCGTTGAGGCGGTGTCCTCCGGCAAGGCGGCGGCGATGATGGTGGACGAGCCGGTTGCAAGACTCCTTGTCTCACAACGACCGGAGCTTGCCACAATGGGCGATGTTTTGGTCGACGATATCTATGGCATAGCCTTGAAAAAGAACAGTGAGTTAACACCGCAAATCAATGCGATTATCGAGCAGTTTTATGAGGACGGCACCATGGACGCGCTCGCAGAGAAATGGTTTTCCGCCGATGAGAGTATAAAAACTCTGCCGGAGCTTGATTTTTCAAGTGCAACGGAGACACTGCGATATGCGCACGACTCGGTCACGGTGCCGATGTCCTATGTCGGCGACGGCGGTGACTCGCTCGGGTATGACATAGAGCTTGTTCTGCGGATAGGTCACGCCCTCGGCATGAACGTTGAGTTCACACCCACAAATTTCGATGCGCTTATCCCGGCGCTGGAGAGTGGAAAAGCAGATATTGTCAGCGGTTGCATGTCCATAACCGAGGAGCGATTAAAGGTGGTGGATTTCACCATCCCCTATTACACCGGCGGGATTATGGGTGTCACACGCTCACTCACGCCGATAGTCGAGGATGAGAACTTTTTCACCTCGTTGGCGAACAGCTTCACCGCGACCTTTATAACGGAGTCAAGGTGGCAGCTCATACTGGAGGGCATAGGCACAACCCTTATAATCTCGGTATTATCCGCGGCGTTTGGAGGGTTGCTTGGCTTTGGTATCTGCCTTGCAAAAATGTCTAAAAACAGGCTTTTGTACGGTGCCGCCACCGTATACATACGACTTTTCCAAGGCACACCGATAGTTGTTATACTCATGATATTCAACTATATTGTTTTCGCCTCATACTACGGCAATCCGATATGGATTGCGGTGCTTAGTTTTGGCATGAACTTTGCCGCCTATGTGTCGGAGATGATGCGCATGGGTATTTTAGCGGTGGAGCGAGGTCAAAGTGAGGCGGCGCTCGCGTTAGGTTTTTCCAAGACGGGGACATTCTTTAAGATTGTGTTCCCTCAGGCGGCACGGCATTTTTTGCCGGTATTTAAAGGCGAATTCATCTCACTGGTCAAGATGACCTCGGTTGTCGGGTACATAGCGATACAGGACCTCACCAAGATGAGCGATATAATACGAAGCCGCACCTATGAGGCATTCTTCCCACTCATAGCAACGGCGATAATTTATTTTATTTTAGCGTATTTGCTCACGGTAGGAATTACGGTTATAGAGAAAAAAATCAACCCACTTAGCAGAAAAAGGGCACTGAAAGGAGTTGATACAAAATGATTGAGATAAAGGGATTAAAAAAAGAATACCCCGGCGTCACACCGTTGCAAGATGTTAACACGGTGATAAACAACGGCGAGGTAATATCCGTTATAGGGCCGTCCGGCACCGGCAAATCCACCCTTTTGCGGTGTATAAACAGGTTGGAAACGCCGACAGCAGGGCAAATTTTTGTAGACGATATCGAGATAACGGCAAAAAATTGCGACATATATAATGTGCGTCAAAAGATGGGGATGGTTTTCCAGTCCTTCAACCTGTTCTCCCACCTTATGGTTGTGGAAAACATCATGCTCGGTCCTATCGAGCTGTTGAATACACCGAAACAAACCGCCTATGATGAGGCTATGGAGCTGTTACGCATGGTCGGCCTTGCGGAAAAGGCGCTCGCATATCCGCATGAGCTGTCCGGCGGTCAAAAACAGCGGGTGGCGATTGCACGAACCGTCGCGATGAAACCGGAAATCATCCTTTTTGATGAGCCGACCTCCGCGCTTGACCCGACAATGGTGGGCGAGGTGTTGTCCGTTATTAAGATGCTCGCCGGCAGAGGGCTGACCATGTTAATTGTAACACATGAGATGAAATTTGCCCGTGATGTCTCGACAAGGATATTCTATATGGACGACGGAGTCATATATGAGAGTGGCACACCGCAGCAGATATTTGACAACCCCCAAAAACCCAAAACCAGAATTTTTGTAAAAGGGCTCAAAACCTTGCATCATTCCATCACTTCAAAGAGCTTTGACTTTATCGCTCTAAACACCGATTTCGAGGAGTTTGGGCGAAAACAACTTTTGTCGCAAAAGATGATATATCAGATACAGTTGATATTTGAAGAGCTGTGTATGCAGCTTATCCTGCCGAATTTATCGGAGGATTTTCGGTTGGACTGCGATGTTGAATATTCCGAAAAAGATAGCTCTACCGAGATTAAAATCACCTTTGACGGGGAGCGTTTCGACCCCTTAAAGAGTGCGGATGAGTTGTTATTAACGCTTTTAAACAAGTCTGTAAAATCAATGGAATATCTTTATGATGAGAAAAATATATTATTGGTGACGTTATAAATTATGCTTTTATAGTAAATTAATTTGATGGTTTAAGCCTTATCTCAAAAACAGCTCCTTGATCGCTGTTCATCAATCTGATTTGTCCATTCATCTGCTCTATTGCGGTTTTAACTATTGAAAGTCCTAAACCGTAGTTGCCGTCCTTGCCCTTGTAGAACCTTTCGAAAATATGCTCCTCATCGTCCGGTGACACGCCGTTGCCGTCATCCTCCACATAGATGTGAATGAAATCCTGTTGTGCAATATAGACGGTGACGGTTGTTTCTGCGTGGCGCAGTCCGTTTGATAATAGGTTTACAATCGCCTGTCGCAACAGCTCGGGGCTGTATGTGGCATATATACTCTCCTGCAAAAAATTCTCGGTTATTATTTTCCCTGTTTTGGAGGCTACACCCTGCATGGACTCGATTATTTCCAACAGAAATTCGGTGAGGTTGCCGTAAATCAACGTCGATTCGGCGTCATAGTTTTCAAGCCGCACAAGGGTCATCAACTCCTCTACGATATCGGTCAATCGCTGTGTCTCGTTGATAATTATTTTTGTCGCCACCTTTTCGGTGAAAATCCCCTCTTGCAAACCCTCGGCATACCCCTGTATGCTCATAAGCGGTGTGCGAAGTTCGTGCGAGGCGTTGTGTAAAAACGTTTTTTGAGCCTTGTCATAGTTGTAAATTCTGTCACTCATAATATTTATTTCTCTCGTAAGTTCATATAGTTCGTCACTGCTTTTTTCCATGTCAATACTTGTAATCTCATGTGTTTTCAGCTGTTTTATTGTTTTTGTAACATTGCCTATCGGGTTTGCTATGCCTTTTGCCAACTTGTTTGACACAAAGATAAATGCCACGATTGACAGCAGTGATATCATTATTAATATTAGGTTGACGGTATCTACAAACCCATCGACAAAATACCCCACCGATATATATATCATTTGTTCGGTGTCTGAAAGATTGTTGCTATCAACCTCTACCGCATTGTAATATTGCCCGTCAATGTGGTATGATACTATTTCCCCTATTTCTACCGACCCCAACATGTCCACTGCCATGTTTATAACCTCGTCGGTCAGATCTGCGTGCCCCGGTGGCGGCATGTTATACTCGCCGTCCTCAATCAAAACGGCAGTTATATTGTCGCTTGTGACCATAAAATTTGCCATATGCGGGCGCCCATTGAATCCCCTATTACCAAGCTCGGGATAATCATCAAGGTTAAATTCCACCCTGTTAACCGTTTTAAGGAGCACATCTTTCGCCTGCTCATAGGAATAAAATGTTACCGTCACATTAAAAATCACAAGGATAACAATCTGCATAATTATTATCAGCCCCACATAAGGTCTTGATATTTTTTGCTTTATAGAACGCATTCTTTATTCCGTCTCCAGCTTAAACCCGAATCCCCAAAGGGTTGTTATTTTTACCGAGGTTTTCATCAACTTTTTTCGCAGACGTTTGAGCACATCGTCCGTCACCCTTGTGTCGACTTCACTGTCAAAACCCCAGACATTTTTTAAAAGCTCCTCTCTCGTCACTGCCCTTGTCTTGTTATTGAACATATATACCAATAGGTCAAACTCTGTCGGCGTCAACTCAAAACTATTATTATCCACCGCCCCCGTGCGCATATCGGTGTTAAGTTTTATGTTGCCGTATGAGAGTATCCCTGCGAAACTCGGTGTGCGTTCCAGCTCAATTCGTCTAAATATAGCTTTAACCCTTGCGACGAGTTCCATCGGTGAAAACGGCTTGACGAGATAGTCATCACTGCCCATGGTTATGCCGGTAATTCTGTCCAGCTCGCTGTCCCTTGCCGACACTATAATAATGGGCACATTGTGCGTGCGTCTCAAGGTGTTACAGATGGCAAGCCCATCCGTTCCGGGCATCATAATGTCTAAAATTACAAGGTCGGCAGGTTGCTTTGCGAATTTTTGCAAAAGTTCATCGCCGGTCTCAAAGGCCTCGGTGCTATACCCCTCTTTATCCAGAAATCCGGTGATAATATCGCGAATATTCTGCTCATCGTCGGCAACATAAATCACTTTATTCAAGGTAACCTCTCACTTACTTTCTTTAAATTAATTATACTTTATTAATTTTCGCTGTCAACCGGTAATTTAGTGTATTATGTTTCCGTCTACAATTCTGATAACTCTTTCGGCGTGTTTTGCTATCTCACCGTCATGTGTAATCATCACTATGGTGTGACCGATGGAGTGAAGATGTTCAAACAGCTCCATCACCTCCTCACCTGTCTTTTGGTCGAGTGCTCCGGTCGGCTCATCTGCAAGGAGGATTGCCGGCTCGGTGCAAAGCGCCCTTGCGATGGCGACACGTTGTTGCTGACCGCCCGACAACTCCGACGGGCGATGCTTTAACCGCTCTTTAAGCCCGAGCATTTCTATAGTGGGCATGGCGACCTCCAACGCTTTTTTATGTGACATACCTCTTGCGAGCAGTGGCATGATTATGTTTTGGCAGGCGTTGTATGTCGGTATCAGCTGATAGCGTTGGAAGATAAAGCCGATTTTTTCGTTGCGTATTTTCGTGAGGGATTCCCCCTTTTTCTTGTGAACAGGCACATCGTCGAGGAAATACTCCCCCTCGTTGCAGATGTCCATGCACCCTATAATGTTCATAAGGGTGGACTTGCCACTGCCGGAGGGGCCGAGCACCGCCACAAATTCACCCTCCGATACCGCAAAATCTATCGATTTTAATACGGTTAGATCTTCCGAGCCTGTTTTGTACCGTTTAACTATGCCGTTCATTTTAATCATTTTACTAACCTAATATGTTAACCGAGGTGATATTATCCTCGTCGTCGAGTTCGATACTTAAATACATATCCTGCGTTATCTGTGAAAATGTCATTTCGGTGCCGAACTGCGTCACCGGTGTGCCGACAGGGATACTAAAGGTCTGCGTTTCACCTGTTAATGTAATAATCTCGGAATAGTCGGCGGTTTCGCCGTTGCTTGCACCGTCGCCCTCACCCATCATTCCGCCGCCGGCAGCCATACCAGCACCGCTCGGGCGCTCGCCTCCCTCCGGCATCTCACCGCCCTCGCCACGTTGTCCACCCTCCGGCATTTCTCCACCCTCCGGACGACTTGCCCCCTCCGGCATTCCACCGTCTCCACCTTCGGATGGGGAGGCACCTTCCGGCATATTTCCACCAGCGCCCATAGCTCCGGCGCCGCCTTGCATTTCGCCTATCTCGATGGTGACCTCGTTGCCGAGAACCTCGGTGACAAGCCCTATCGTTTGGTTGCCGTTCATTCCAGGTTGACCCTGACCATTGCCGGCATTACCACTCGGTGTGGCTTGTCCACCCTGACCGGCTGTGGCGTTTGCCTCTGTGTCATCTGAGCAGGCACTCACTGTTATGATTAATAAAATTGCTAAGATTAGAGTTGTCGCTTTTTTCATGTTTATTTCCTTTCTTAAATAGATTAATTTATGTTTGTTGTGGCAGGTGATGGACGGATGCCCCTACTCATTATTCAGCGCCTCTATAGGTATTAAATTCGACGCTTTCCATGCAGGGTAAAAGCCGAATAACGTGCCGGTCAAAAGTGCAAATGAAAATGCTAAGATTATAGACGGCGCGGTCATTACCACCGTCATGTCGGTATACTCCATCAACGGCATTATCCCAAAACTTAATAGCACTCCGAGTATGCCGCCCAAAAATCCGATCATCGCCGCCTCGGTTAAAAACAACATCAGTATGTCACGTTTTTTTGTGCCGAGGGATTTTAGTATGCCTATCTCCTTTGTGCGCTCCTTTACCGATACAAACAGCACGTTCATAATACCGATACCGCCCACCACAAAAACTATCACGGCGACTGCAAGAAGTAATATCGAAAGGGTTGTTGCGGACTGCATTGCGGCGTCCATCGTTGCACCGGCATCCTCAATGGTGTATGCACCGTCGGGGTTGGATTGTGTAAGCACTAATTCTATGTTTTGGATAACCTCGGGGACGGCGTTCACAT
>CAYJGF010000037.1:0-8079 GCA_964369965.1 uncultured Oscillospiraceae bacterium | reverse complement strand
TAATTCAAATGAGGACTGTTTCACCGAGGACGGCCTGTTTAAAACCGGCGATCTCGGCAGATACAACTCGGACGGCAACCTCATGATTGTCGGTCGAAAAAACTTCCTCATCATCACCGATGAGGGGGAGAATGTATCACCCGAAGAATTGGAGGGTGAGATCCTGTTAATACCAAACGTCAAGGAGTGCTTGGTCTATGGTGAGGGCGGCGTTATCTGTTGCGACATCTACTGTGACAAAGTTGATTTTGAGCAGTGTCGGGAGGGTGTACGGCAACAAAACCGCAATCTCCCCCCCTATAAACAAATAAAAAACATTCGATACAGATCCTGTGAATTCTCAAAAAATTCTGTTGGTAAGATAGTGCGTGGAGGGGATAATGTTCAATAAAATCGTAGAGATATTGCATAGAATTAATATGGGAAATTTACGATTAGAGGATTTGAGTGAAAGCTCGGAGCTTGTCAACGACATAGGTCTTTCCTCCCTTTCGATAATAATGCTGATCGGTGAGATTGAATCGGAGTTCGGTGTCGAACTTTCGGACTATCTTGATGTCATAACACTCGGTGATGTCTGCAGTCTGCTCGCCGATAAGGTGCCGGGACAATGACAGTTCAGGAGTTGAATATATTAGAGGTCTTAATCGCCCTATCACAGGAGCCGAACGCGTATTTTTATCACAACCTCATGTCTTGTCACGGATCCAAAGTCCTCGGGTTTAAAGACGCGGACACCGTTGTTGCGATGGCGTTGCTCTCACCCTATAACGATGATGTTGAGTTGGTTCATCTTTACACCGTGAAATCATACACCGACAAAACACAGCTCTTTCTCTCACTTTTATATGAGTGCACCGCGAAAGAGGGCCGACGACTATGGTTTAAATCGATAGTGAGCGATAATTCACATCTTGTCGATTTTGCAAAGGATAATGATTTTGCGGTGCGGGAGACTTCGTGTATTTACCGCTACAACCTCGATAGGCAAAACCGTTCGGCATGGACCTCAAACATGGACATCGTCAACTCATCGATAGCAAAATATATTGCACGCATGAATATTCAATGCAAGCGACTTGCCGAGGTGGATGAAATTTATATCTCACAGCTCAAAGGTGAGGGCTTTGAGGGGGAGTACAGCCCCTCCCACATACTAAACGGCTGTCGTGGGCAGGTTGATACAAACTCCAGCTATATAGCGATTGTCGGTGATACCGCACTCGCGGTTGCCCTTGTCGTAAAGATAGACGATGAAAATGCCATGTTGGAACTGCTGAAGTGTCGAGGCGACCATGTCGGCACCGGTGTTTTCATCCCGACATTGTGCGCTTGTGTCGATAGCCTTTTTAACAACTACAAAAAAGCCATGTTTTGTATATCAAATGAAAATGCCGCAATGAATACGCTTATATCGGATCTTTTAAAAAATCAAGAGTATCAAATAAGGGAGCAGAAAAAATACTGCTCCGTACAACCGAATAGGAAATAATATGTCGTCACCTTACCGTAAAAAATCAATAGAAAAATTATCCTCGCCGGAACAGCTCGACAGGTTGATTGTGATAACCTCACCGATGGTCTGGCTTGCCCTCCTCGGCATGGTTATAGTGACCATCGCCGTCATAATCTGGGGGTTTGCCGGCACCATCCCGACCTATGTCGAGATAAGTGGTATGTTCTCCGACAATGTGGATTCCAAAGCGGTCTATTCGCTAAATAGCGGTGAAGTGCACCTGAACGCAAGCAAGGGGGACGAGGTGCGAGAGGGGGATCTGCTTGCCGTTGTGGACGACAAGGTGACCGAGGAGCAGATTGCCGAGATAAATAAAAATATCGAGGACGTTAAAAACATATCACTTTTCAGCCTTGGTGATGTTAAGAGCGAGGTGACCTCACAACTGTTGGAGATAAAATTGCAACTCGTGGGGTTGGAGCCGACAAGCGCACAGCTGTCGCAACAATTGAGCGATGCAAGGAAAATGCTCGCCGCTGTCAATGCCGAGATTGCGACGCTGACGGTCGAACGTGACGCCACAAAGGCAAAGTATGAGAGCCTGATGAATAGCGCCGCCGCCAACACAACCGCCTTTTCCGAGCTGGAGAGTGCGCAGTCGGCGTTGCAGGTCAACGTCACGGCGTCATATGCCACGATAAGCTCGATAATCACCGGTGCGGCCGGCAATACCGATTATATCAACGCGAGGGCAATGGTCGCTGACAAGGCACTCGCTAAGTTTAATATAAACATCAACGATTCGACGGCGACACTCCCTGCGATGGGATTTGAGTCCTATTTCACCGAATTTGGGATAGACGCTGCCGGCGCGGCGACACTCAAAGCTGTTGAGGTCGGTGTCGACAACGTCATAGTCGCCACCAAAAACTTGCTCGCCGCACTGACAAATGTGGAGGGGATAAACCCGGCATTGAGTGAGGAGCTTACCCTAACGCAGACCAATCTATCCTATTTAGAGGGGCAACTCTCCGCCAAAAACTCGGAACAGCTGAGCATCGAGAGTTCTCTTTTGCAGACCGAGGCTCAGATAACCGGTTTGGAGGAGGAGTTTGCCAAGAACAACGAGACCATAACCGCACAGTTTGATACGACAAAGGCGGTCGTTCTACAACAGCTCGAGGACGAGCTGGAACAACTAAAAAAGCAAGGGGTTCAAAACGAAATCCTCTCGCCCTATGACGGCATAGTCTCGGCGGTGTCGGTGCAAGACAGCCAGCCGATAAGTCAGGGTGGGGAGATTTTTCGTGTGCTGGACTTTGATGAAAATCCGGAATATATACAGGGCTTTAACACCGTCGTCTGTTTTGTGCCGATCGGTGAGGCACGTAAGATTGAGGCAGGCATGACGGTGGCGGTGACGCCGGTCACGGTGGAGGAAAATGAGTACGGGCATATAAACGGCAGGGTTGCGCAGGTTGCCTCTTACAATGCGACCTCCGCCGAGATGTTGCAGGAGCTCGGTGACGAACTTCTCGTCAATGGTATACAGCAACAGCAGGGTGCTTCGGTTCGTGTGGTGATAGAGCTAAACGCCGATGATAGCACGGCGAGTGGCTTTGAGTGGTCCAACAAGAGGGGGAACGATATCATCGTAACCGACGACACACCGGCGATGATAAAGGTGATAACGGAGGAAAATCCCCCCATAACCAAACTGCTACCCTATCTGCAAAGTCTCATCTATCATGAGACGGAGGAGTAGGTTCATATGAAACGAAAGTATGTTAAAACCCCCACCGTCTACCAGATGGAGGCAACGGAGTGCGGCGCGGCCTCCCTTGCCATGATCACCGCATATTACGGCAAACACATTCCACTCGACAAACTTCGAATCGACACCGGTGTCAGCCGTGACGGTTGCAAGGCGAGCAAGATACTCAAAGGTGCGAGAAAGCACGGTTTTGATGCCGACGGCTACAGCATGGGGATCGAGGCATTAAAGGACGATGTCGCCCTACCCTGCATTATCCATTGGAACTTCAACCATTTTGTCGTGTTTGAGGGGATAAAGGGCGGCCACGCATACATAAACGACCCGGCCTCCGGCAGGCGGCGGCTCACCATGGAGGAGCTGGACGACGGATTTACCGGCGTGACGTTGACCTTTAAGCCCAACGGTGATTTCGTTAAGGAGAAAAACCGCAACAGCATACTGTTCTTTGCAATGAAAATGTTAAAAGGGCAGGGTTTTTCCATGCTTTACATGCTCCTCGTGGGACTTGTTTTGGTCGTGCCGGGCATAATCCTCCCCGTATTGACACGCATATTTATCGACGATATCTTAGTGCTTGGGAACACCGACTGGATAAGGATAATTATTGTCTCCATGCTCGCCGCCGCACTGTTTCAGGCAGGGTTTGGCTATTATCGACAAAATTTGTTGATAAAATTGCAAAACAAACTTTCCGTCATATCAACCTACAAATTCCTTTTTCACCTTTTTAGGTTGCCGATGGCATTTTTTGATCAGCGGTTCAGCGGCGATCTATCCTCCCGTGTGACCAACAGTGATGAGGTCAGCAACTTCCTTATAACGGACTTTATCGAGAATGTTCTCAACATCTTTGTCTCGGTTATATATCTTGCTTTGCTCTTTATGTACAGCTGGCAACTTGCATTGATAGGTGTTGCGACGGTTGCTGTCAACCTCACGGTCATGAAGTTGTCCTCCGACTATATGTCACGCTCTATCATGAAATTGCAACAGGACACCGGCACCATGTTCGGTGTTATGCTCGGCGGTATAAACATTATCACAACCCTAAAAGCGGCAGGGGTGGAAAATCGCTATGCCGCGCGCGTGCTCGGACATCATGCAAAGACCGCGACAAAAACGCAGGAACACGGCAAATTGATGCAGATTGTAAACTCGATACCGGAGGTCACCACCCAAATTTGTAATATACTGGTGCTTATTGTGGGCGGTGTTCTGGTCATCAACGGCTCTATCACCGCCGGTATGTTGGTGGCATTCAACACACTTTTAGGCTCTTTTATGAAACCGACGGGCGAACTTATGGGTTTTGCCCAAAAACTGCAAAAGGCAAAGGCGGACATGGCAAGGGTCGAGGATATATTGAATTATGAACAGGATGAAATATATCAGACAAATGAAAAACGCGTAGTATCCTTTGAAAAGCTCTCCGGTGCACTCAAGCTCGACAAGGTGGCATTTGGGTACAGCCGACTGGAAAAACCGCTGATAAACGACCTTGAAATTGAGGTGAAGCCGGGGCGCAGTATTGCCGTCGTCGGTGCGTCCGGCAGTGGCAAATCCACCGTTTCAAAGTTGATAAGCGGACTTTATTGCCCGTGGGAGGGCACCGTCTATTTTGACGGCATACCAAAAAATGAAATCCCCCCCGAGATTTTAAATAGCTCCATTTCCACCGTCAGTCAGGAGATATCGCTTTTTGCCGGCTCCGTCAAGGAGAATATTACCATGTGGAATCGCTCGGTGCGCGACTATGATATCGTGCGCGCGGCAAAGGACGCATGTATACATGACACCATAACAAAAAAGCCGGGAGCGTACGATTATATGCTCACCGAGGGTGGAAAAAATATGAGTGGCGGTCAACGTCAACGGCTTGAAATTGCACGCGCCCTCGTGACAAACCCCACCATCCTTGTGATGGATGAGGCAACCAGCGCCCTCGACGCCGTAGTTGAAAAGGAGATTATCGACAACATCAAACGCCGTGCCTGCACCTGCATTGTGGTGGCACATCGCCTTAGCACCATTCGGGACTGCGACGAAATAATTGTCACCGAAAAAGGTCAGGTTGTACAGCGCGGCACCCACGATGAGCTTGCAAAGGCGGAGGGGCACTATCAAAGATTAATGCAGACGGGGGGTAAGGCGGTATGAAAAGGATAAACCTATCCGGCGCTACCACCTTTTTAACCCTTCAAAACGACCGATACTATACCGTTGTCGAGGGGACACTGCTAATCTATGCCGTGCGACTTAATGACGGTGAGCCGGGCCGACGCAACTTTATAGCGGAGGTTGAGGTCGGCGGTGCAATCCCTGCGATGTATATCAAGGATGATGATCTTGGCGAGTGGAGCTTTTTATTCGTATCCATCAAGTCGGCGGTCATCACCGAACATCTCGGTGAGGCTGAAAAGATAATCGTCGACTTTGCAAAATCCATCGACCCCGAGGTGCACGACGCCGTCACTCTCGCACATGCGGTGGTGGAAAAGGTTAACCTCAACTTTGTCATGGAGGAGCGGTATCTCTATGAGGTCTCAAAAGAGCAGGAGGAGACCTACACCGAGGGGCTCAGTTCGATATACAACTTTTTCAAAAAAAGCAAGGACAAAACCATCCTGTCCGAGAGCGGTCATGCACTGTATGATACCGTCGCGTTTTTATGTTTTCTCGACGACATACCCTTAATACCGTTTGATACACTGAAAAACAACTTCGGCAGGCGATTTACCCTCGACGACATCACCCGAATGTCGCATTTTATATCCCGTGAGGTGACGCTCTCAAACGACTGGCACAGAGGTGAGTCCGGCAATTTCCTTGTGTATAAAACCGGTGAGAACACCCCCTACGCCTGTATAAGGCAAAGAAACGGCTATTATTTAGTCAATCTTACAAAGCGGACAAAGATACCGGTCAACGATGAGATTGCCGAGGAGATATCTCATGCCGCGCACTCGTTCTATCGACCCTTTGAAAACAAGGCGATTGGTGCCGTAGATCTCGTTAAATTCGGTTTAAAGGCGGTGAAGAGCTATGATATATTTAACATCTTTATATTTGCTCTGCTCGGGACAGTCATCGGCGTTATAATGCCCACCTTTAACGAGAGAATATTTGACGATTTTATACCTATCGGCTCACAGGAGGCGATAGTCCAGCTCGGCTTTTTGATGCTTAGCCTTGCGGCGGGAAATCTCGCCTTTACCATAGTCAAAAACTTAGCGATTTTTCGCAGTAGCAACCGTGTCGGCATTGCTATTCAGGGGGCTGTATTCGACCGACTTTATAACATGCCGGTCTCTACCTACAGTAGGTATGAGAGCGCCGACCTCGCGGAACGTGCATTTGCGATGGAGAATATATCAAAACTTTTATCGGAGGTTGCGGTCTCCTCTACCCTATCGGCGGTATTTTCGCTTTTTTATGCCTATCGTATGCACAACTATTCCAGCGAGCTTTTCGGCGCCGGCATTGTACTTGTGCTGATAAATATGGCGGTGGTGGTCACACTCGGGCTAATTCAGATAAAACAGGAAAAAAGCGCGGTGAAACACAAGGCGGAGGGTGTGTCCATCCTCTATCAGCTGATCAGCGCCATCTCAAAGATAAGGATTGCCGGCGTTGAAAACCGCTCGCTATTGCAGTATCTCACCCCCTATCTAAAATACAAAAAAAGCACCGCGAGCAGTGAGCGCATCACTAACTTTGCACTGAACATAAACATATTTTTGGGGACGGCTTTCAGCTGTGTGTTCTATTATATGATGGTGAATGAGGATTTGGGTCTCTCCATCGGTAAGTTCATGGGGTTTACCTCGGCGTTCGGCTCCTTTTCCGCTGCTATGGTAGGTTTGGTTGCCGCCTTTTTGCAGATGAACAACGTGGTGCCCATCTATGAGCGCGCAAAGGCGATACTGAACACCGAGCAGGAACACCCGCCCGACGCGGTAGCACTCCCTCAATTAGAGGGTCGAATTGAGGTGAACAACCTATCTTTTCGGTACTCACCCGAGAGCGAGCTTGTGTTAAAAGACGTCTCCTTTAACATCAAACCGGGGGAATATGTCGGCGTTGTCGGCTCGTCCGGTTGTGGGAAATCGACGCTCTTAAAACTCCTGCTTGGCTTTGAGGAGTCGACGCTCGGCAAGATATACTATGACGATAAGGATATCGACAGTCTGGATAAACGAGAACTGCGCAAAAAAATGGGTGTTGTCCTACAGGACGGTCAACTTATAACCGGCAGTATCTATGAAAATATAACCATTACGGCAAACAAACCCACCAACAAGCAGGTCAGTGAGGTCATAGCCTCCGTCGGCATGAAAAAGGATATTAATGAGATGCCGATGGGTGTTCACACCGTCGTGTCCGAGGGGGGTGGGACGTTGTCGGGCGGTCAAAGGCAACGTCTTTTGATAGCACGCGCTATTATCAACAAACCGGGGATTATCTTTTTTGATGAGGCAACCAGCGCGCTTGACAATGTCAATCAGGCGCTTGTCTGTGAGAGTATTGAGAAGTTGGGCGCAACAAGGGTGGTTATAGCCCACCGCCTGAGCACCGTAATCAACTGCGATAGGATTATAGTCCTAAACGACGGTGTTTTGGAGGAGCAGGGCAGTTATGACGAGCTGATGGAGAAAAAGGGTGTATTCTATCAACTTGCGGTGCGACAGGTGGATTAATATATTGTATGAGGTGATATGTGAAACTTAAAATTCCCTTTGTGTTTTTGGTCTGCGCGGTGCTCTCGTTGTCACTGCTCTATTCCTGCACCGCGTCGGATAGTGATGCGATAATCTCCACGCCCGAACAACTCAACAGCGGTGAGTAT
>CAYJGF010000036.1:0-9377 GCA_964369965.1 uncultured Oscillospiraceae bacterium | reverse complement strand
TCAAACTCCTTGATTTCGGCGCGGCGCGGTATGAAAGCGCCGTCAACTCCAAAAGTCTGTCGGTAATCCTCAAATCCGGCTATGCCCCCGAGGAACAATACCGCTCTAAGGGCGATCAAGGTTCCTGGACCGACGTCTACGCCCTCGCCGCGACTTTTTATAAAATGATAACGGGGCAAACACCGCCCGACAGCATGGAGCGCGCTATCAATGACGAGATAAAAGAGCCGTCCAAACTCGGCGCGGACATCCCTCAATCTGC
The DNA here is from genome assembly GCA_964369965.1 of uncultured Oscillospiraceae bacterium. Taxonomy (GTDB): domain Bacteria; phylum Bacillota; class Clostridia; order Oscillospirales; family Ruminococcaceae; genus CAYJBH01. Next base: position 9,115 of record CAYJGF010000036.1, on the reverse strand, counting down.
CGAAAATGCCCTGCTCAATGCCCTGCACGTGCGCAAACCAAACAGGACAAGGACGATAGCGGAGTTTAAAGATGCATTGACGTCCGACGGGGTGAAGCGTGTCGTCGTTAAACAGAAAAAGGATCGCAACATCGCCGGCAGGCTTGCTATAGCGATAGCGTCGGTGGCGGTGCTCACCCTTGCCGGATTTTTGGTCTACAACGAAACCCGTCCCGAGCCAACAACCCCGACGATAGAGACCGAGCCGGAACCGGTCGTAGTCGGCGGCACCATGTTGGAGGACGACTTTGGCAGTACCGAAGATATCATGGCGGTGGAAAACGACTATGTGATAGAGTGGGTCGACCCGATCATCGAGGAGGAAATTCGTCTGTTGACCGCAAAGCCACAGGGTGATATAATGTTATCGGACCTTCGTGTCATAGAAGAACTGTATTTAAGTGCTACTTATGCCTTTGACGACGACACACCACCTGTCGCGACATTGGAGGATTTACGCCACTTTGCGGATCTTGACACCCTAAAGTCAATCCGATTTGATTTCACGCGCACAACCGACTCGGACGGTGTCGGCATAATCGATGCCCCTCTCGACCTATCACCCCTCGCCGAGATTGACAGCCTGACCCAACTATATTTGCACGAGGCGAACATAGCGGATCTATCCCCCCTCGCCGACATGACCGGTCTTGTCGAGCTTGGATTGACAGGTACAATTTATTCCGAGCATGTCAACACCATAACCGACATATCGGTGCTGTCCTCCCTTTCCAACCTGAACGCTCTGTACCTGCGTGGCAACGACATCAGCGACACAACACCGCTCTCGGGGCTGACCGACCTGCGGATTTTGGAGCTACAGTACAACGCCAACCTGACCGATTTATCTCCACTGTCCACCCTTGTCAATTTAGAGGATTTGCGGTTGAGAAATATTGCGGCACTCACCGACATATCGGTTTTAGAGGGGTTGCCGAGCATTAAACATCTGCATCTCGACGCCACCGGCGTTCAGGATTTTTCGCCCATCACCACCCTTGCGAATTTGGAGGTTTTGTTCCTCGGCGAGTATGGACTCACCGACATATCGTTTTTATCCGGATTGACCAACCTGCGGCAGCTCTCACTCAACGACAACAATATCAGCGACTTTTCACCGCTCGCCGCCCTGCCAAACCTCACACGCCTCGATGCCGGCAGGAATAATCTGTCCAGTGTTGACACCATGTCGGGGCTTATTCATCTTGAAATTCTCGATATCTATACAAATAATATAACGGATCTATCACCACTTGAAAACCTTACAAACCTTGAAAGTTTGAATATCATAAGCAACATGGGTATCACCGACCTATCACCGGTGGAGCATGTCACAAGGGTGGATCAGTAATATTTATTTAAATTATACAGAAAGGATAAATTTATGTTAAAAAAAGGATTGTTAGCCTCATTGTTATTAAGCACTGCACTAATTTTAACCTCCTGCGATGCCATTGTCGGCAGTGTGCTCGAGGAGGTTATCGGCACCGACGAACTTGATCTCAATGAGATTTTAGAGCAGTTGAACGAAACACAGGACGAGGAGGAAACCTCACAGGATACCGCCGAGGATACCGAGGGAGCATTGCCACAGCCGGAACAGCCGACCGAGCAACCCACCCCCGAACAGGAGAGCGCCCCCGAGCCGGAAAGCACCCCCGAACCACAGCCGGAGCCACAGCCGGAGCCGGAAGCACAACCTGCCGACATTGAGGTCAAGGAATGGGTGAAAGACATTGTAAACGGCAACAACGGCGTTGTGAAAAACTACTATGACGGCGGTGGCGCGGAGGTGTCCGCCGAAATTTGGATGGGAGGTATCCCGACCGTCTACTATATATTTAATAATACCGACGGGTCATATTTTCAACTGGTCGACAACGCCGGCAATCTTAACGATGTCTGGGGCAGTGCTTCCTCCCACAACTCGAGCGGTATGCCTAACTACAACCTATTTCCCGACGGTTACGATGTTGATTTTATGTTCCACCGCGCCGACGACCTCATACAGGAGCTGTTTGTCGATGTGCCGGACGAGGTCGCCTATAGCACCGACCCGCAGGTTTTAAATGACTTTTTGGGTGTCGATGTGCAGGCGGTTTATGAAGCGCCTTTTAACGATGCGAACTCCTCCCGTCCCGAGCGGTGGGTCTATGAGTACGACATCGACGGCTGCACCATATTGATGATATGCTATGATTCGGAGAATTTAATAAATAATGCCATCATTTTCCCGAGTGGCAACCCACCTGTTTATGACACCTATTAATGAGATAAGGATAAGATTTGTATAGTGTTTATGTAGTGGATGATGAACCGCTTATTCTGGATGAGATTGTGAACTCAATCCCTTGGATGGATAACGGATTTGAGGTGGTCGGCTCTGCTGACCATCCTGAAAAAGCCATGCTCGAAATAAAAGAAATGCGCCCCGACGTTGTCTTTTCCGATCTTAAGTTGCCGGGTATGGACGGCGTCGACATGATAAAAAGTTTAAAGGAGGAGGGGCTATCGTTTGAGTGCGTTATGCTCAGTGCCTTTGCCAACTTTGAGGACTCACGGCGGTTTTTTCGTCTTGATGGATTTGACTATCTGCTAAAACCGATGCAACAACAGGAGGTGCAGATTGTTTTAGAGCGCCTTTTTAAAAAGCTCTCCAAAAAGTCGCCTAAACCCCAAAGAGTAGGTGAAAATGTCAACTCCGCCTTTATCAAACTGATAGAATATGTCGAAAAAGATTTTAAATCCAAACATACCCTTGACTCACTCTCCCGAATGTTTGGGCTTAGCGCTAACTATATCTGCAATCTTTTTGCACGTCATTACAACTCAACGCTCACACGGTTTTTGACCACTCTACGCATGAAATATGCAATCAACCTTATGTTGACAACACAAATGCAGTACAAGGAGGTGGCAACCGAATGCGGATACACCGACTATTATTATTTTTGCAAGGTTTTTAAGGAGTATTATGGCGAATCCCCCTCCGGCTATATGAAAACACTTATCGAACTGGGAGAGGGTTGATGTTTTTTTGCCGTTCTCTATATATACTTATCGCATTGTCAATGTGTTTTTCACTTGTAGGGTGTGCCGTTGTCGACGCGCCGCAGGGCGAGACAATCAGCATTGCGATCCCATATGAAAACCGACTTGCCGACGTTGAAAACAGCTACTATTTTATATGGTTAGAAGAGCAGAGCGGACTTGATATAGAGCTTAGTTTCCTGCCAAGCGCCTTTACCTCCGACTATTTAGAATTAATTTTCACCGACGAGTATGCCGACATAGACGCCGTTTTTTTCACCGAATCCTCTGCGCCGAGCGTACGAGAGGTCACCGAGTATGGTGAGGAGGGTCTTTTGCACCCCCTTGATACTCTAATATCGCAAGAGAGCGTCGAGTTAAAACAACTTTTTGACAGCTACGAGATTTATGATCTTGAACAGACCCTTTACAGCGGACAAAATGATATCTATTACATGCCACAGATCGGAAAAAACCTGCCGAAAAGCTATGAACAGACTATGTGGATAAATTCAAGATGGTTGAGTGAGACAGGGCATACCATACCAACCTCCACCGACGAATTTGCAGATGTTCTAACCTCCTTTAAATCGCATTATCCCGACGGCGTGCCCATGATAGGCAGCCCAACACAATCCGGCACCTTTAGTTTAGCTTTTTTAATGAACTCTTTCGCCGTTTTTCACCGTGATGCCGGATATTTTGCGACAATGTGGGATCGTGTTTTTTATCCCCCTATGACCGACGGATGGCGTGAGGGGCTTATCTACCTTTCAGAGCTATACGAACTCGGACTTATAGCGGATGAAAACTTCAGTTATAACACCGAACAACTCATCAGCATCTGCAACGATGCAAGTATGCCGGTCGGTGTTTTTACCGCAAACGAGTTGTCCGACATACTGTCGGTGAACTCCCCCGACCTTTTGAGCTACTATCTTGCCGTGCCGCCGCTATCAAACAAAAATGATGTCGGTCGCGCAATCAAGGATATTACATTGCCGATACCGGGCGGTGTAATTTTAAGTTCGTCGGAAAAAAAAGACGAGGCATTCCTTTTAATGGACATAATGTGCAGTGAACAGGCGTATCTCATAGGCAATTTCGGTAGACCGTCGGTGGATTGGAGCGAGGCGGAAGTAGGTGATATCAGTGTCAGCGGAACACCGGCACTTATCACGGTTATCGGCAACGGCTCCACAGTACGCGATGTCAACGGCTCCGGTGTGTTCGGTCCGTTTATCACACGTGATAATTATGCCGAGGCGGTCGCGTGGAAAGGCTATCAGATAAATCAAAGCGAATATGTCGAGGCAAGGGCGTCAAGGACATATGAGGATTATGAGACACAAAATGCTCTTTCACCTGCGGTTTATAACGAAGCACGACAGGACAAAAGTGACGAATTTGAGCAACTGATATTTTTCACCGAGGAGATGACGAGGAAATTTATTGTCGGCGAGCAAAACGTCACCGATGATAATGATTGGCAAATGTATCTTGACAGACTCAAAGAGTATGATGTTGACATGCTGATCGATGAGATGCAGTTAATTTATGAAAAAACAGGGGGGTGAAGATTAATTAAACGGATTATAATCGTTATTAATATATTGTCGCTACTGCTCTTGACCTCCTGTATCCGTGCTGAAAATGCGCAGATGGATGAGTGGTTGACCGGTGCACAATTTGATGCGGAACATACCCCCGACGAGCTATATGAGCAGGCACTTGCCGAGGACACTTTAATAGTATACAGTACCACCACACGAATTTATGAGGTTAAAGACAGTTTCGAAAAGCAGTATCCGGGGCTGACCGTGGAGGTCTATGACACGAGGGCGCACGACCTTGTCGAGATATTAAAGACAAGCTATGAGACGGGTGAGGTGCTCTGTGATGTTGTGATATGCAGTGACGACACCGGAGTTTTAAGCGGCGAATTGCTACCGCAAGGAATAATCAATAAATATGTACCCTATGATATAGCGCCTAACCTGAACGAGGTCGCAAACGCGGAGTTGCTTAGCTTTGTTATCGAGACGGAGCAACTGTTTTATAACCCTAACATATATGACGAGCGCCCGATAGATAACTGGTGGGAACTCACCGAACCGCAGTGGCAAGGCAAGGTTTATATGAACAGCCCACTTCGCTCCTATCCGGCGTACGCCCTTGTCCATGCGGTGATAACAAACGAGGAGGAGATGCGTAATGCGTATTTTGATAGATACGGTGAGACGCTATCGCAGGAGAAAAGCGCCGGCAAAGAATTCTGGGAGAGAATGTTTGACAACGATATACAGTTCACCACCAGTTCAAACGAGCTTGTTGAAATTGTCGGGAACGACCCTCACGGCGAGGGGCGGCTCGCCTTCATGATATCCAGCAAAATTCGTCGCACCGATGTCGGTCTTGAGGTTGCGGTGTGTTATGGCGCCACCCCAAGCGATGGAGTTTACTCCTCCAACACCGTGTCCATCACGGGAGGTGCAAAAAACATTAACTCCGCAAAACTTTTTACACGTTGGCTATTGGGGGAAACGGATGGCGACGGTGAGGGGCTTACCCCCTACCTTTTAGAGGGGACATGGCCGGTGAGGACCGATATCCGAGACTATTCCTCGGTGCCGCTCTCACAGGGTAACTATTGGTATAACAACAAACAAGAGGTAACCCAAAACGAGGAGGATATACTTGAATTTTGGACCCGACTCCAATCGCTCGAACAATAAAAACACCCGTTCTCTTTTTTCAGGACTAAGAAAGAGGATAAATTTCGCTCTTTTTGCTATGCTGTTTGCAATTCTATTGTGCTGGGGGCTGTTTTTTTACTACACCGTCATCGGTATGAGAGACAGCAGCCGACAGTTGACACAGCAGGTATCCACCAGCATAATTAACACGCTGGAAAATACCTTTTTAAATCTTGTGCACAACGCGGTTATGCTGTCCTCAAATGACGAGGTCATTGAGCTGTTATTGTCGGATAGCACATTAGAATATCATGAAAATGTATCTCGTGTCAAGGAGGTGTTAAACGCCACCTATCAACCGAACGGTCTTGCAGACGACATACTAATTTATGACAGTGAGCTCAATTTTGCACGACTGCGAGGCACTATCGGCAACACTGCGGCGAAGCGAATAGGCTTTATAATCGACAGCGAGACGGTATCGGGACATGTGTCACTCACGGTGGAAGATATTCCGTATATAGGATATGTGCGCGAAATTATTTTAGATAATGAGCATATCGGCACTCTTGTATACCTGATGGACACGTTACACCTTGAGACGCTGTTTAACGAATACAGTGGCGAGGGGGAACTGAGCATATCACTCCTCACGGACGATGTTGTGGTCGCCTCCTGCAATCAGGATTTAATCGCAAACGATATAGATGGAATTGTATCGGGATACGACAGCTATAATTTAAGCAGTATAGAAACGACGCCTTTCTCCATGCTTGTGGTGGACGAGGGTAGTGGTTTTAGCATTATGGTTCAAATTTTCACCGTGTCGGCGATAGTGACAATTGCACTTATCGTAGGATTGCAGGTGCTGTTTTATCGAATTATGGGCAGGTTCTTTTTAGACCCGATGATCGCGATAACAGAAAATATAGAGTCGTTAGATCTCAACAGCGACCTTTTGAGCGAAACCGGTAACGTGAGTTTTGATCGACTTGTTTGGCAGATAAATGACATGATTTTGAGACTGGAGGATAGTCAGCGCTCACTCTATGACATGAACTACAAGATGCAACAGTCCGAGATTGAAAAACAAAACGCAATAATTTTGTCGCTTAAAAAGCAGATTAACGCCCATTTCACCGTCAACACCATCAATATAATAAAAAGGCTCGCCGAGATGGGCAAAATAGCCCGAGTGGGCGAGATGTGCGACAATCTATCTAATATTCTGCGATATGCCAACAACTCACAGGATTACATCTCAGGTTTTGAAGAGATGTATGTATTAGAAAAATATATAGAGATTATGCATACACGTTATCCCGGCAGTTTTGTCGCCGAGTTTGAGGCAGATGACGAGCTGGACAGTGTCTTTTTACCGAGAATGTTGTTGCAACCAATTGTGGAGAATTCGGTCATGCATGGCATATCGGGGGTTAAGGCAGGGCGCATAAAGGTGACGGGCAAGTTGCACGGGCCTAACGTTGTTTTTCAAATCCACGACAATGGGGTGGGGCTTGCTGTCGACAAGCTTGGCGACCTGCGCACAAAATTAAACAATGCCACCGGACTGAGGTTGAGCGAGGGGCTGTCCGGCGTGGCATTGTTAAATATACAAAAAAGGGTGGTGTCGCAGTATGGTGCAGGCTTCGGTCTTTCCATCGAGTCCACAAAAAACGTAGGCACGGTGGTGACACTGACTCTACCGGCAAGACGGGAGGAGGATTTCGCAGCCATCTAAAAAAACTATCTCTTCCTTAAATCCTGAACGCGTTTTGCCTTCCCGGTAAATCGCTCGATGGTTTTTGGCTCCATCAAGGTAACGGTCACCTTGATATTCATGCCGTCGTGGATTTTTTTACCGAGACGAGATTTAAGGCTGTACAACTCATTTTCACCCATCTCGGCGGAGGGTTTTGCCAACTCTACTTGCACCTCAAGTGTGTCAAAAACCTTATCGGTACGAACCACCAACATATAATGCGGTGTCACTCCCTCAATATCTATAAGCACACTTTCAAGCTGCGTGGGGAAAACGTTGACACCGCGAATTTTAATCATATCATCGGAGCGCCCCGCAACCTTGGCCATTCTTGCACTGGTACGACCACAGTCACAAGCATCGTAGTTGATAGAGGTAATGTCCTTGGTGCGATAACGGAGCATCGGCAGACCTCGTTTTGTAAGGTTGGTGATTACCATTTCGCCGTCACTGCCGTGGGGGAGCACCTTTTCGCTCACAGGGTCGATTATCTCACAGAGGAAATGGTCCTCATTTATGTGAAGCCCCTCTCGCCTATAACACTCTCCCGAGATGCCGGGTCCGTTAAGCTCCGACAGCCCATAGTTGTCGGTGACAAAACAATCGTTACCCCACCGCATTTCAATCTGGGATTGCATAGCCTTTGTGGTACTCTCACTGCCGAGAATGCCGTATTTAATGTTGTATTCACTCATCGGGTGGCGGTCGGACAGCTCACGCGCCGCCTCGGCAAGGTACAGGCAGTAGGTTGGGGTAGCAACAATGGCGTCGGTAGCAAAATCACGCATAAATTTAAGTTGTTTCTCGGTGTTGCCGGAGGAGGTAGGGACTACTGTGGCACCGATTCTCTCCAAACCGTAATGCAATCCGAGCGCTCCGGTGAACATGCCGTATCCGAAGCATATTTGAACCAAAGTGTCGTCCGTAGCACCTGCCGCGGTGACCAGACGAGCCACCTGCTCCGACCAGCAATCAATGTCCTGTTTTGTATATCCGACGACGGTGGGATTCCCGGTGGTGCCGGAGGAGGCATGCAATCGCACCAATTCTTTTGGGGGCACGCTGAACATACCGAAAGGATAGGTGTCGCGCAGATCCTCCTTTGTGGTATACGGTATGTACTCAACATCGGACAGTGTCTTTATTTTTTCGGGGGTAACACCGGCCTTATTAAGACGCTCACGATAAAAAGGAACGTTTTTTATGCAGTAGTCAACAAGAGTTCGCAGTCGCTCCAACTGCAAAGCCTCAAGCTCGGAGCGCTTCATGCACTCCATATCCCTATTGAAAATATTGTTGCTCATCTATATGCCCCCATTTTTTTCATTATATCCGTTTAATTGTAGCAGATTATAAAAGAATTTGCAACTTTTAATATGATTTTCTTGAAAATATGCAAAAAATAAACGTCGTCAAAAAAGGTGTTTTTAAGGGTTGATTTTTATAAATAAATGTTGTATAATATAAAAGATGGAGAGATGGCTGAGTTGGTCTAAGGCGCACGATTGGAAATCGTGTTCGGGCTAATACCCCGACGAGGGTTCGAATCCCTCTCTCTCCGCCACATCTGTTCGAGGTAAACACACCG
>CAYJGF010000035.1:0-11892 GCA_964369965.1 uncultured Oscillospiraceae bacterium | reverse complement strand
GAGCACCTCCTTGGTAAGGAGGAGGTCGGCAGTTCAAATCTGCTCAACAGCTCCAAAAAACATCGCAGGTCATTCGTGCCCCTGCGATGTTTTTTTTGTGTAATTAATGTGTGATACTCCGAAATTTTTATCAATATCTGTTGCTCCTTTGTTTTATTCTACAAAATATATGATATATATTGCCATTTCTACATTTTTATTGTATAATTCAGATAAAATATACATTGCGCGCACTAAACGCGCTACAATCGCACAAATGTGCAGAAAGGCAAGGTATCAGCTTTGGAAAAATTTTTCAGGCTCAAGGAAAACGGCACCACCGTCAAGAGGGAGATTGTCGCCGGCGTGACCACCTTTGTCACCATGGCGTACATCATCGCTCTTGCCCCCGACATGCTGTCTCAGGCAGGCATGGATAATTCGGCAGTGTTCACCGCAACCTGCCTTGCGACCATCATCGGCACACTTATCATGGCGCTATGGGCTAAAATGCCGTTTGCGCTCGCGCCCGGCGTCGGTCCGCTCGCTTTTTTCACCTACACGGTATGTCTCGGCATGGGTATGACATGGCAGTTTGCACTGACCGCCGTTCTTATTGAGGGTATTTTGTTCCTGCTGATGTCCTTCTTCAATATCCGTGAGAGCATCGTTCAGCTTATGCCCAAATCACTCAAAAATGCCGTATCGGTCGGTGTTGGTTTGTTTATTGCACTTATCGGTCTTAAAAACGGCGGTGTCGTCCTCTATAACGAGGGGACAGGCTCTCTCGGCATGGCGACATTCAGTGTTGCCGACGTCGCAACCCCTGCGGCACTCGTCACCGTGTTCGGCATACTCCTTATCGGAATCCTTTTGGTGTTGAAGGTGCCGGGCGCACTGCTTATCGGCATCGCCGGCTCCACCGTGCTGTCGCTTATAATAGGTGTTGCACCTCTGCCCACCGGTATATTCAGCCTGCCGCCGTCTCTCACACCGGTATTCTTCCAATTTGAGTGGTCGAACATACTCACACTTGAGATGGTTATAGTGGTATTCACCTTCCTTTTTACCGACGTGTTTGACACCATCGGCACACTGGTCGGTGTCACCACCAAAGCGAAGATGATTGACAAGGACGGCAATGTCCCGAACGTGAAACAAGCGCTGACCTCCGATGCGATAGCGACCGTCACCGGTTCCATGCTCGGCACCCCGACCGTCACCACCTATGTCGAGTCCGCCTCCGGCGTTGCCGCAGGTGGCAGAACCGGCCTCACCTCGCTCACCACCGCCGCTTGCTTTGTGTTGGCATTATTTTTCTCGCCGCTTGCGCTTATCGTCCCGAGCGCCGCAACCGCGCCGGCACTTGTGCTGGTCGGTGTGTTTATGATGGCACCCATCACCGACATAGACTTCTCGAAATACAACATCGCAATACCGGCATTCTTTGCGGTCACCATGATGGCGTTCACCTACGACATTTCGACCGGTATCGGCTGTGGCTTTATCACCTACACCATACTCAATCTCTTTAGCAAAGAGGACCGCAAAACGGTCAACCCCATGTTGATTGTAGTATCGATATTGTTCCTTATCAAGTTTATTATAGGCGCTATGTAAGAGCTTATCCTTTAGCCAGCTCCGTCAACCGCTCGTTTGAAAAACTGTATACTTTATCACAAAAATGACACTCCACCTCGGTTGGGGTGTTGTTTTTTGCCATGTCGACAAGTTCCTCCCTACCGAGGCTTATCAATGCGCGCTCCACACGCTGTAGCGAACAGTCGCAACGATAGCGCGCCGTTGTCTCATCAAGGATGTCGGGGGAGAGCCCGTTTAATAGAATGTCGACCACCTCATGTGGAGTGTGGGTGGAAAAAAGTGAGGACACGCTCGGCAACCGCTCGATATTTTTCTCTATCACATCGATGACGCTCGGGTCGCAAAACGGCAACAGTTGCACGAGGAAACCGCCGGCGGAGGCTACATTGAGGTCGGCGTTGACCAACACGCCGAGACCGCAGACGGTCGGCGTTTGTTCGCTTGTGGCATAATAGTTTGTTATATCATCGCCTATCTCGCCCGAGACGAGCGATACCCGACCGGTATAGGGCTCGCCGTAGACATTGTCCCGTATCACGTCCAAAAATCCGTCACTGCCGACCGCACCGCCGACATCCAACTTGCCATATGCGTTGGACGGCAGGTCAAGAATTGTGTTTTTGACCGTCCCCTTGACGTTGCCGTGTGCGTCGGCGACCGCCATCAACGTGCCGGCGGGTCCGCCTCCGTTGATGCGCAGGGTTATACTCTCCCTGTCGCCTTTAAGTTGTGCCCCCATCAATGCCGCCGCGGTACAGAGTCGACCGAGCGCCGCGGTGATGACGGCGGAGGGTTTATGTAAACGCTCCAGCTCGGCGACCATCTCGGTGGAGTTCACCACCGACGCCACCACCGAACCGTCTTTCGAGATTGCACGGATTAAATTGTTGTTTTTCATATTTTCTCCATATATAGTTGTAGTTATGTCCGATATTACGGTCATCGGTAAATTGGGGTCGGGACGGGCAATCCGTCCCCTACACCAACAGGCGGACGATCGCATGGTCGTTCGACCTCATAAAATGAGGTCGCCCCTACATACACCCACCACAGTGAATTTAAGCGAATAGTCATCATTAGCCCCAAAATCTCTCAACTCACAAGATAGCTTATCTCCGCCGAGGTGAGCGATTTTTGTATCGCCCTGTTGATGGAGAGAGACAGGATATTGGACGCTTTTTCCATCACGCTGTCCAGCTGTCGCATGGTGACTATCAACTGTGCATCGGAGGTGCCGTGCTGTTTCATGGTCGGCACTCCTATTGCGATGGTGGGGCAACCGAGTGTCTCGGCGCTTAGGGTATAAGCTCCACCGGGGGAAAGACCGGTGTCGGTCAACTGCACGGTGCAACCCAGCCGCCTCGGCTCATTGGTGTACAGGCTGTCGACGCAAATTACCGCCGCCGGTTTTATCTTTTTGACCATCGCCGAGATACTCTCCACCGTGTCTATGCCGGTTCTGCCTACCACCCCGGGGGTGAAAGCGCATACGTCACGCAGGCGCAAATCGGAGTTGTCCGCCGTCTCGCCCAGTCGCCTTGTCACAAATATTTTGCGTGCGGTGAGTGGACCGAGGCTGTCCGCCGTCACCGCCTCGTTGCCAAGCCCTATGACCATCACGAGACCGCTTTTAGGGAGCAGTCGTGACAGCTCGGTCGCGACGCTTGAGATATATCGGTCGTTGCGGTCGTCCACAAGTGAGAGGTTAGGCATATCAATAATAGAATAGCTACCTTTTGCGCGGTTCAGCCCTTTGCGCGTGATGACCACCCTTGTCACCTCTATATCCACCGCGCAAAATCGCTGTGTCTCCACCCCTTGCGGTATACTGCCGTCGTTTTTTTTGTATATCTCGGTCGCTATGTCGGTATATAATGCCATGTTCGCCCCCCCCTTTTTGTTGCTCTATACGGGGTAGTTTTGGCAGTTGAGCGGTTATATATTCCATACACTAAAAACGCGCCACCATATCACAAGAGCCGCCGCCGACAGCACGCTCAACAACAGACCTAAATAGAACAGTGGGATCGAATAGCCTATCTCGATAAAATTCTCCCCTTCGCTCACCCTTACCCCGAGCTGATTGTTAAAGACAGGCAAAGTCTGTGCCACTTCGCCATTTACCGTTGCGGTCAATCGCTCGTTGTACGGCACGCTGAAAAACACTACCCCCTCACGTTCGCTCGTTATTTCGGCAACAATTCTGTCCCCTATAAAATCGACCTCGGCGCCGACCTCTTTTAGCTTTTCACTCAACTGCGCGAGTGCCGTCGGCGACATCTCCGCACCCTCATTTTGCGACAACAAAGAGTATAATTCGCTCAAATATTCCTCATTGTTTTCGATTGGAAGGTCATAGTCCCCGTCCGGCAATATAAATCCGAGGGGGAAGGCATAGGGGTTTTGGTAGACGGTGATGTCATTTTTAGTTATGTCGGTCGGTAGGTAGCCGCTCGGTATATCGGTGCCGGATTTTACCAGCAGATACTTTATTCCGACAAGGCTGTCGGCAAATATGTTGCTCCCCCCACTGTCATAAAGCACCGCCGCCGCGCCGCCGCTCAAACCGGTGCGGTAGGTTATGTCCTGCATTTTATCATCCATTGTGGAGCTGAAATGGGTTACGCCGTAATAGTCCAGCAACATGCTGTCGTTCAGGTTGCGCCAATAGGTTTTTTCCACACGATAATCATCGCCCCCCTCGATCGCCTCAATCTCATCTAAGAGATATTCGGTGTCGGCGATAAACTGCACATATTCCGAGTTTGGGTACTGTTCAAACTGCCGCTGGGTGTAGTAGGCGTTCACCGTCAACTCCACTGCGACACAGAGCAGGATGGCACTGCCGACGACACTTTTAACCCTCGGGGTTTTATATTTTGTGACGATATATATCAAGGTTAGTAAGATTATAGTTAGCAAAAGTGTGGTTATAAAACGGTTTGTGGTATAAATCGCATCGAAGAATATAACTCGACAGGTCAAAACCACCGCAACCGACACCGTCGAGACGACGGGCGTCTTTGCCGTGATAATTCCTTCGCAAAAGGCGGTGGCGGCAAGAAAACATGCCCAAAAAACGAACAAAAACGAATTGCGATGGGTGAACCACACCGGCTCGGCGAAACCGTGGAAAAGAAAGTTGAAATCGGTGCTCCACATGCCTAAATACAACACCGCAAGCACTGTAAAGGCAATCACCTTTCGCCTTATCGCTATCCCTTTTGAAGCAAAAAATACCGTGAGTAGTATTATGACAATCACACCGCCGTAGACATTCGGCAGATCGTCGCTTATCCGCTGTATATCAAAGCCGAACGGCAACATCCTTGAAAGGAACTGCCAAAGTGAAAACTCGCCGGTGAGTTGCAGGGTGTACTGCGCCTCACCAATGCCTTTGGTGAAATAAACTTCGGCAAGGGAGGGCAACAAAAACACCGCGCCGAGCAGCCCCCCAACGAGGGAGGCAAGCGAAAACTCACCCACTCGACAAAGCAGACCTTTTCTATCGGGTGGCGGTGAACAGACAAGGTTGTAGAGGAAATAGAGCACCAAAAATATGCACACCATATATGCGATATAAAAGTTAATCACCACCGCCAAAAAAAGCGTCAAGGAATAGACAAACGGTCGCCGTGTGGTATAGAGACGGTCGATGCCGTAGCACAGTATCGGCAAAAGAATCAACACGTCCAGCCACATAATATTTTGCAGATAGACAAAGACATAGCCGCAAAACCCATAGCAAAGGGAGATTGCCACCACAACATTGCTATTTTTCTTAAACTTTTTGGTTAAGAAAAAAGACATGGATAGGCAGAGGGATATTATTTTTAACAGCACGACGAAGGTGGTCACAACACCGTAATGTATCGGCTCAAACAATAGATACAAAAGGACAAACGGGCTTGCGACGTGGTAGGCTATTATGCCGAGCATCCCACCGCCGAGACCTTTGTGCAGGCTATACGTAAGCCCCTCGCCGCTCAAAAGTGCACTGCGAACTGCGGAAAAAAAGCTGATATACTGCCCGTTGAGGTCGCCGGTCAAGAATGTGGCATCGCCAAAGGGTGCCATGCCGAAGATGATCAGCAGGGTGCACAACATGACAAGCGCACAGACCGCCGTTTTAAAAAGGTTGGAGTTAACTTTTTTCATGCGGCACCTCTTTTTCGCCCTTATTTTTGTTAAAGATCAGGGTGAGTGCGGCATTTATAACACAGGGCAGTGCGATAAGAAACAACAGGAGTCGGCTGTTCGGTATGAGATAACTCGGCAATGGGATATCCTTATTTATCACAAACTCCTCAAAGACAAACACCTCGCCGGAGACACTGCCGGGGTCGATACGCACCCTGTCTATCTCCTCTTTGGGGAAGATATAGAGCACCTCACCGCTCTGCCCAAAGTCGGGGGCAAGACGCATAAAGTCGGAATAATCCTCCCCCTCGTGTGTGTAGTATGCCGCGACCACACCTTTTGCCTGCCCTTGCAGTCGGTAGTAGACGGTGCGGATATCCTCGCTGTAGATTATAATCTGTGGGTCGTCGCCGGTCGATGTAAGGGTGTTGTCCTTTACAACATCGAGATAGTACAGCTCCACCTCGGCAAAATCAACGCTGTGCTCCGCCGGCATGGTGAGCGCGTCGACGGTGAAGTTGACAACCGCGCCGATAAAATACAGCACCAACATGGCAAGATAAAGGCAGGGCAGGGTGTGTTTTTGCAAAAATGATATCATCCGCCCACCTCGCTTAAAAGATAAAAACCGACCCCGTTATCCTGCTCACGCACGGCATAGAGCGCACCGCCCCCCTGCGATATCGAGGAGAGTTCATCGTCGAACAGCGGTGAGAAATCGCGCATTAGAGCGTCGTCACCCTGCTCTACAAATACATATTCACAACCGCTGTCTGTTACATGGTGATAGAATTCATCGGGGGTCATCTCATAATCGCCACCACCGCCGGGTAGTGTCAATGTGCCGCCGCCGAAGCTATAGTACAAATGCAGTGGCAAAAGGTCGTGCGAGAATTGGAACCATCGCTCGCCGTTGTCCCCCTGACTTATAAAGTATATATCGCCCTGTTCCCCCTCGCCGAGAGTTGTTATTACCTCCTCGGCGGTGGCGACAGTCTCATACCGTTCATCGAGATACCCGTCGTGACAGTCCAAAAAGGTCATGCCGTTTGGAATATATCGATAAAACAGCAGTGCGAAAAGGCAGAGGATAACGAGCAACAAACCCTGTGGGACAAACCTCATCTTCGGTTTGCGGCAGGATAGCAGCAGCAGGAAAAGGGCAACCACAAACCACGCCAGATAGTAGGGGTATATATATCGCTCATAACCGATGAGATATCTGCTCACATCATCCTTAAACACAAAAGCAAATGTGAAGCCGATAAAGGTGTGATAGGCGACAAACCCGAGGGAGGACAAAATCGCGAATATTACACAGCGCAGGCGGTGCGCACGCTCGCCGGTGAAAACCGCCGCGACGGCAAGAATAAACAGTATAAACAGGACAATATTGACGCCGGCGCCCATCATAGATATCGGCAGGGTGAAAAAGGCCTGTGTCATATCCGACATGGTGGAGGAAAAACTCTCGGTGGCGTTAATGCCAAACAGACCGAAAACGCCGAGTGTCATCATCTCAACCATGCCGAGCTCATCACTGCCGCCGATGTTGCCGAGGGGGTCGGCGGAGGTCACCGAGCCGATATAGAGTGTCCAACCAAAAAAGGACGTGAGTACACAAAAGAGCATACAAAGCGAGTGAAAGGTCTTTGCCTTTACACCACCAAACGACAAAAAGCGGACGTTTTTAGTGACCAAAAACATGTCAAAAGTTATTATAACCCATGCTATCAGTGCAAACGGCAGGGCGGTGTCCCTTGTCATGGTCAGCGCTGTGAGGATTATCGCCACCGGCCAGAGCCGCGCCGTGCCGATATCAAGCGTATAGTACAAAACTATCACTCCGGCGAAAAGCCACGCCATCGGCAGGTCGGAAAGGGCGTTCATGTAGACATCACTCGGTGATATCGGTTGCCGTATGACGGTGAAAACATAGGGGGTGAAAAACAAAATTAATGCGCATATCACGCCGAGTGATGCCTTTAGGTTTGCTTTTATGTGGGTGAGCAGTGCCGTCACCACCGACAGTGCAAGGACGTTGAGACCGACAAAGATGCGCCACGGCTGATACTCACCGATGAAGTTGAAGAGGTAGCCGATTGTTACCAGCCCCACCTTTTGAGAAGCCACCCACGGCCAGCCGAAGTCGGCGGTGGCAGGCAGTTCGTGACCGAGGCGGGTCAATTTGACCGCGGTGCCCCAAAAACTGAACTCATCCCACGAGTTAAGGGGTGGCTCACGCAGACCGAAAAAAACGGTCATGACCGCCGACACGGCAAAGAATGCGACAAACCAAAAGGACGGTTTTGTCATCGGCAATTTTTTCAAGGCAAAGAGCACAGCGATTATCAAAGCGGATATAAAATAGAGGTATCCACCGACAATCAGCACCCCAAATACGCCGAACAGTATAAAATACAGCACCGAAAAACCGAGTGCAACAAGTGGCGTTGTCGAACTCGGCAGTTTAAATACGCAGGAAAAAAACAGGGCAAAAACGCCCAGTGCGATTAAACTTATCAGGGTGAACACTATCTCGGTCAAGATAAAGGCTCCGAAAATATTTATTTAAATTATACCATATTACACGTTTTATATCAACCTTAATATGTAGGATAAACATCATTTTATGCTATCCAACACCGGCATACAAATCCGCAACACGCTTGCCGTGATTATGCCGGTTAAAATGCCGGTTATGCCGAGAATTGGCAGATAATAAAGCGCAAGGCGGCTGTCGAAGAGCAGTGTCACCATGATAAGTTGACCTATGTTGTGCGCGAGCGCGCCGGACACGCTGAGCAAAATGTAGCTTATCCTCTCACGCGCGAGGCGGTGCAGGAGTAGGAGCACCAAAAACGAGAGGGCAAAACCGCTAAGGCTGAGTATGCCGGCAGTCAATCCGCGCGTCAACAGCACAAAAAGGCTTTTTAAAACGCCGATAGAGCAGGCGGAGCGGACCCCGAGCGACAAAAGTGCGAACATTACAACGACGTTCGCAAGACCGAGGCGCACACCGCCCACCGGTTGCCAGAGCGCACTCTCTGTCGCCGACAGCACCAACGTCACCGTGAAAAGCATCGCGGTGGCGGTTATTTTTTTAATACTGTTTTTATTCATCATAGCATAACATCCACATCGCCGTCACCCTCGCCCTCAACGTAGATTATGACGTTGTTCGGCAGGCACGCCGCCGTCTCGCCTGCTCTTGTGAGTACACCGGCGTGCACACATACCCGGTCGGGGCAGTCGGAGTGGACAAAATACGCGCCCTGTTCCCCGAATGCCAGCTCAACATTGGGGTTTTGAGGTAGGGTATAGCTCTGCTGTTCGCCGGTCAGTTCAAATCTTGCCAGTATTTTGCCGTCATACTCCACCACCGCACTTTCACCGAGCCGAGCGCGCGTGAAAAGATAGAGTGTGGCAAAGACGGCCGCCAACACCGGCAGGATAAGAAGATCTCTTTTTTTTATAAACTTCATAATATTTGAGTTAATACGCTGTTTTGGAGCAATAACCCCCTGTCGGTGAGTGTCAACCGCTCGCCGTCAAGACACAAAAGCCCTTGTTCTTGCATCTTTTTTATAGCGTATAGCCTCCCCTCGTCGAAAGTATAATAAAAGCGCCGTTTCAACTCGGCGAGCGACAACCCTTTAGTGAGCCTTGTCTGCAACATAATGAAATCCTCCGCATCGCAGACGCCGTCCTCGGTCGGGGGTGCGCCGTCGATAAACCCCTGTGTATCCGCCTCATAATAAAACCGTCTGCTGTCGACGCAGGAGTGTGCCGACGCGCCGACACCGAGGTAGTCACGGCAGTCCCAGTATCGCATGTTGTGCCGAGAATATGCGCCATTTTTGGCAAAGTTTGATATCTCGTATCGCTCAAAACCTGCCATTTTCAGCTCCTGCACCGCTATGTCATACTGCCGCGCCGTCTCGTCCTCACTCGGCAGGGTGAGCGAGCCGTTTTGCACCAAGTTATACAGCGGTGTGCCAACCTCGTTTTTGAGCATATAGCAACTTATGTGGGTGACGGCGTGTCGCTCGGCAAGGCTCGCAAACTCCGCAATGTCCTGCTCATATGCAAACGGTATGCCGACCATCAAATCGAGCGATATGTTGTCAAAGCCTAATTTTTTCGCCCTCTCGACTGCCTGCTCTGCTACCCGAGCGGTGTGTCGCCGCCCGAGTGTTTTGAGTGCGCCGTCGTTCACCGACTGAACACCGATTGAAAGGCGGTTCACCCCGAGGGATGCCGCCGCCGACAACAGCTCGCCCTCGAGACTGTCGGGGTTGCCCTCTAAGGTAAACTCGCCTTTAACCCTCAATCCTTTGCATAGGATTTCGAGTTGCTCTGCCGTCAATAGTGACGGCGTGCCACCACCGATATACACCGTCTCAAACTCGCGCTCATAGGGTATAACGCGGCGCAGTGCCTCGATATATTCCCCTTTCACACCGTCAATCGAAGAGTGAAAGTCACAGTAGATACACCGACTGCGACAGTAGGGTATATGTATATACAGCGAACAACTCAAATTATACAGCCTTTTATCTTATCCCGAAAATAAACTTCAATATACCGCTTAGGCACCTTGGACTTTTTACCACTACAATCCGCATAACGACCTCCCTCATCTGAAAAACGATGCTAATATCAGCATCAGGAGCATTATCGTCATCACATAACTGCCACCGAAAAACCCAAAAAGCAGAGTTGTGAGCGCGCCGATAAGCAGTATTAACATTAGCAACCAGATATGATTGCCGCGTTTTTTGTTCATACCCCCTCCGCCGATTTCGCCTTATCGTAATACATACTATGCAGATTGGTTGAGGGGTGTTCATAAAGGCTAATGGCTAATGGTGAAAGGTGAATGACTAATTCTAAACAGCCATTCACCATTAGTCATTAGTCATTAGTCTTTAGTCTTTAGTCTAATCCGTGTCCGTCGCCACCACCTCAAACGGCACCGTTATCACGCCTGCGGCGGTTGATACCTCCTCCCCTCGTGCGAGGGCGGCGGCGGTGGCGAGGGCTGTATCCGACAGGGTGTAGGGGTTGTTGTACACCGTGCCTGCCATGTCGCCGGCCTTTATCGCGTCCAGTGCCTGCGGTATCGCGTCGATGCCAAAGACGCGCGCCGATATGCCCTGTGATTTGAGTGCCGCGAGCGCGCCGAGCGCCATGCTGTCGCTGTTGCAGACAATCACCTCGGGCGGTGCGGTGTCGGTGAGCAGGTTTAACATCTGGTTTGTCGCCTCCTCGGTGTTCCAATCGGCGGTCAGTTGGGCTAATCCCTCGCCGCCGCCCTCATTCAACGCGGTAATGACCGATTGACTGCGCAGGTCGGTGAGTGGGTTTGCCCCCTCGCCCTTGATTAAAACATACTGCATGACACCGTCGCCGTTTTGGTCGGCGGTAGGATTTTTTGCAAAGTCGGCGAGTGCAATCTCGGCTTGAAGGGTGCCTGCCTGTGCCTCACTAACGCCGATATAAAGCGCGTTTTCATGCTGCGAGAGCACCTCCGGCGCCGGTTGGCGGTGGATAAAAATCACCTTCATTTCGGCGGTCGCGGCGAGGGTGGCAACCGCGGCGGCGGAGTCGGTATTATTAAGCGATACCAATAATACCTCAGCGCCGTCCTCTATAAGCTGTTCTATCTGTGTCGTTTGGGTCGACGCGCTCCCCTCGGCGTCGGTGACGGTGACGGTGAGCGTGCCGTCGTCGGTGCCCTCTATCGCCTGTTTGACTATTGAGATATAGTTGTCATCGAGATTGCAAAGCGACACGCCGACCGACACCGGTGCCTTTTCAATGTCGGAGGTAACGGCGCTCTCCGGCGGTGCAGTCTCGGTGCAGGAGGTCAAAAATAATGCCACTAAAATGAAGATAAATGCCTTTTTCATAGATATTATATTCCTTTATATTACCTATATAAATATATCATCACGGTGTGATTTTGTCAAGGTGGGGTTGTGCATCACAAAAAAACTACAAATACCCCTTGACATCCGCTTTATTTCGTGCTAAAATAATGTCACAATTTAATAACACTTATCAAGAGTGGCTGAGGGACAGGCCCTGTGAAGCCCGACAACCTGCATTTATGTAAGGTGTCAAATCCTGCGGTGTATACCGAGAGATAATTTATCGCTGTTTGGG
>CAYJGF010000034.1:0-12755 GCA_964369965.1 uncultured Oscillospiraceae bacterium | reverse complement strand
CCGGGAGGGGATGCATCCCCTCTCGGGGCTGTCGAACTTTTTCGACAGCCAGACCTACCGAATATCACCCATTCGGTAGGTTTTATTTATTTTCAAACATTATTCACAAATTTTAATTATAATGTTTACGTAAAGCACATCAAAGGATCAAAACCATATGAGTTATGAATTGAACAGCTATAACTATGCAGAGGTGCACAAACCGAAGAAAAAACGTTATGGCGGGGTTATAACCGCACTTATTTTGCTTGCGCTTTTAATTCTTGCGTTTTTAGTGGCGACCTCGGCATATCTTATTTTGGATGCCACCGGTCGACTGCCGGATTATCTGCGTTTCGACAATCTTTTTAGCCAACCTGCAGCCCAAGCGGCTACCGAGCCGGCGCAAAACATACCGCTGGAGGAGGAGATATCTCTTAATTTTGAGGCGGTGACCGAGGGGCAATTGACCACCGAGTCACTCTATGAGTTGGTTGCGCCGCAGACGGTGGGGATTCGCTCCTACAACGGCAACACACCGCTCACTAACGGCAGCGGCATAATACTCAGCGAAGAGGGGCACATTGTCACCAACGACCATGTGGTTAACGGCGCAAACGCCTTTGAGGTGACCATGAACAACGGCGATATCTATTATGCGAGTTTCGTCGGTGGCGATGCCTCCAGCGACCTTGCTGTATTAAAATTAACTGAAATTCCCGAGGGGCTTTCCGCCGCCTCCTTTGCGCAGAGTGATGAGCTGAGCACCGGCGAAAAGGTTGTTGTTATCGGCTCGCCCGGCGGTCTTTCCGCCTCTATAACCGAGGGGATAATCTCGGGACCTACCCGACCGAAAAATTACATCAGCGGCAACCCGGGCGATGAGGTTTATTCACTCATACAGACAACGGCGGCAATAAACCCCGGCAACTCGGGCGGTGCACTGGTCAACGCGCAGGGTCAGGTGGTCGGTATCGTATCCTCCAAGATTGCCAACGTCAACTATGAGGGTATAGGTTTTGCCATCCCTACCTATGAAGCCCTGCCTATCATAGAGCAACTGCTGGAGTCCGGATCCGTTCCCGGCAAAGCAAAACTCGGCATCGAGGTGATTCCGGTTGCGGCGCTTGACATCGAGATACCCGGCTATGAGAATATTGGCGGACTTATGCTGATAAATGTGGAGCTTTACAGCGATCTTATAAACTACGGTGTCACCCCCAACGACATAATTATTAGGGCGGACGGCATAGACATGATTGAAAATACCCATCTCACCGACCTGATTGCAACAAAGGAGATAGGGGACACCATCGACCTTGAGATTTGGAAAGCCTCCACCGGCAAAATTATGCAGATAACGGCGGTGCTCGTAGACTCCAACGCAATAGCAGGGTAAAACAATCACAAACTACAGTGAATTTCATTGACAAACTATCCACATAAGACTATAATTGTTATGGTAATTAAAATGTGGAGAAATAAAATGCAATACACTGATTTTAAACATGACGCAAAGATGGTCTCTCGATTTGGTCTCGGATGTATGAGATTGCCGTCAATTAAAGACGATGAGGGCAACAGTACTATAGATGAACCCAAAGCCATAGAGCTTATAAGAAAGGCTATCGACAGCGGTGTCAACTATATTGACACGGCGTATTTTTACCCCGGCAGTGAGGTGGTGGTCGGCAAGGCTTTAAAGGACGGCTATCGTGAAAAGGTTATACTCGCGACAAAACTCCCCATGTCCATCGTGGAGTGTGAAGAGGATCTGCAAAAATATTATCTTGAGGAGTTGGAGCGACTTCAGGTTGAGTACATAGATGTCTATTTCTTGCACAATCTCTTTTTATCCAACTGGGAAAAGGTGAAGAAGTATAACGGCATAAAATTTATGGAAAACCTTAAAGCCGCCGGCAAGATAGGCTATATTGCCGCCTCGGTTCACGGTGACAATCCACACTTTGAGACGGTTGTCGGCGCATATGACTGGGATCTCGTCATGATGCAGTACAACTATTATGATAAGTTCAAGCAGGCAGGTCGCAAGGGTCTTGAGTTTGCCTCGGCAAAGGGTATACCGGTCGTTGCGATGGAGCCGTTGCACGGTGGTATGTTGGTCAACAACGTGCCGCAGGTGGTCGAGGATGCATTCGGGAATTTCGACAAAGCAAGGTCCAATTCCGAGCGGTCGTTCATGTGGCTTTATAACCAACCAGAGGTTACCGTGGTGCTGTCCGGCACATCGGACATGTCGCAATTGGATGACACATTAAAGATATTTGAGAACGCAAAAACGGGCGTTTTGACCGAGGAGGACGAGGCAGTCTACGACAACGCAAGAAAAGCGTGGGAGAGTCTCATAAACATCGAGTGCACCGCCTGTAACTACTGTATGCCATGTCCTGTGAATGTCAACATACCGGGAGTTTTTGAGCGTTGGAACGACTTTAAAAAAGCGCCGGAACAAAAGTGGCTGTATAATGTACTGTTGGTGGAAAAGGACGCCGATGCCTCAAAATGCATAGACTGTGGAAAATGCACAACCCTATGTCCGCAAAAACTAAGCATACCGGAAAAGTTAAAACAAGCGCACAGCGACCTTTCATAGAATACAATGTAGGGGACGCCGACCCCTACTGCTTTGTGTCAAATAAAACTTTACAATGTCAATGTTAATTCGTAGGGGTAGGGGCGACCTGCGGTCGTCCGCCGGCGATGTTGGACATCAATTTCGGGCGACCACACAGGCTTGCCCCTACTTATCTACATCACCACACATGACTGACAAGTTGTATAATAAAAACACAAATAACCAAACAGAAATACCGAATTTCGTTATCTCTGTTTGGTGTTTTCTTTTTTGCAGATGACGCGAGTTTGTATAGTTTAGTAGCTATACACTTGCACCCTATTTGTGGTGATGTATTGCGCCGGCGTTTGCCTTTTTCATCAACCTTGATACCTGACGTGCGGCGGTGTTTTTGTGCATTACACCCTTTGATGCCGCCTTGTCTACCGTGGCTACTGCATTTGCGAGGTCGTATTGCTCACCGTACTCTATCGCATTGACCGTCTTTTTAACGGTGGAACGTAGGTTCGATTTGACCGACTTATTGCGAGCGGTCTCTTTTTTTGTCTGAATTACGCGATCTTTTTGGGACTTAATGTTTGCCATCCTTCGATGCTCCTTTTCACTTTTTTAAGATTAGCTTTATTACTATACCACATTCCGCCATAAAATGCAAGCGTTTTATTCGTTATTTTTTATTTTTCACGCCAAAACCACCCTTCGGCTAAAACCGTCGGGTGGTTGGCTGTAAGATTTTCGGCGATTATGACCTTTTCTTTACCGCAATAGTTGAAGTACCGACTGCGGTTGGGTATTTGCCTGGGCGAGCATCGCCTGCGCCGCCTGAACGAGCACCGTGTTTTTGGTGTAGCTCATCATCTCGCTCGCCATGTCTGTGTCGCGGATACGACTTTCAGCGGCGGTGAGATTCTCGGTTGTGACGCCGAGGTTGTTGATGGTGTGCTCTAAACGGTTCTGCATAGCACCGAACTTAGCACGCTGTGCGGAAACGGTACTGATGGCATTGTTGATAGTCTCAATTGCAGATTGAGCACTGCCGAGCGAGGAAATATTAAAGGTAGATCCACTTAGTCCCAGTCCGGCTGTGTTCAAGTTCTTAAGGTCCATCGAAACTTTCTGTGCTGCGGTGTCACCTATCTGGAAAGTAAGGGTGGAACCGGTAGCAAGCAACGATGTGCCGTTGAAGTTGGTGGAACTCGCGATACGGTCAATTTCACCTAAAAGGCTGGTAACCTCTTCCTGTAATTGAGCGCGGTCGGAGTCCTCATATGTTCCGTTGGCGGCTTTGGTCGCAAGCTCGACCATACGATTGAGCATGCTGTGAACCTCGGTGAGTGCACCCTCCGCCGTCTGAATAAGGCTGACAGCGTCCTGTGCATTGGTCTGAGCAACCTCAAGACCTTTGATTTGAGATCTCATCTTCTCGGATATTGCAAGACCTGCGGCGTCGTCGCCGGCGCGGTTGATCTGATAACCGGAGGACAATTTCTCAAGGTTTTTTGCAACCGCCGAGTTGTTCGCACCGAGTTGGCGGTTGGAGTTTAAGGCCATAATATTGTGTTGAATAATCATTACTTTCTCCTTAAAATGAGGGTGTCGCATTATAATGCCTGTTGTGACAGCCCTTTTTTAGTACATTGTACGCTCGACATTCCCTGTCGAGCGGGTATCGTATAACAAGGCTACGCCCTGCCATGCTACAAAAAATGTACCGGCCCCGGAGAAGTTATTCAATTGGCAACGTCGAACCTATGTCGACGCTTTAGCAACTTAATTTATATCTGTTATAGTTGCAATATTGCACCGGTTTGCAGATGCGACGGTGCCTTTTGTTCGACCGAAGCCGGCAGGCAACCTTTCCCCGCTCCCCGGTCACGACCTCGAAGACCGGGGAAAGGTTGCTATAGCAACTTAACTTATATTTGTCCAAAGAATAGCATAAAAAACTTTGATATGTGGTTTTTTGTGCGTATGATTTGCCGACAAATAAAGTTATAGTTGCTATACGATAGGAGCACATTATGCACCCCTATTCGTGGCTTGCGGTGTTTAGCCGAGCAGTTGGAGAACCGACTGCGGTTGGGTGTTTGCCTGGGCGAGCATCGCCTGCGCCGCCTGAACAAGAACAGTGTTTTTGGTGTAGCCCATCATCTCGGTCGCCATGTCTGTGTCGCGGATACGACTTTCAGCGGCGGTGAGGTTCTCGGTTGTTACGCCGAGGTTGTTGACGGTGTGCTCTAAACGGTTCTGCATAGCACCAAATTTAGCACGCTGTGCCGAGACGGTACTGATTGCATTGTTGATGGTCTCGATTGCATTTTGAGCACTGCTGAGCGAAGAAATGTTGAAATTAGAATTTAACCCAAGACCGACTGTGTTCATGTTCTTAAGGTTCATCGAAACTTTTTGTGCTGCGGTGTCACCGATTTGGAATGTAATGCTGGAACCGGTGGCGAGCAACGATGTGCCGTTGAAGTTGGTGGATGACGCGATACGGTCAATTTCACCTAAAAGGCTGGTAACCTCTTCCTGCAGTTGAGCGCGGTCGGAGTCCTCGTATGTTCCGTTGGCGGCCTTGGTTGCAAGCTCTACCATACGATTGAGCATGCTGTGAACCTCGGTGAGTGCACCCTCAGCTGTTTGGATAAGGCTGATAGCGTCCTGTGCGTTGGTCTGAGCAACCTCAAGACCTTTGATCTGAGATCTCATCTTCTCGGAGATAGCAAGACCTGCAGCGTCGTCGCCGGCGCGGTTGATCTTATAACCGGAGGACAATTTCTCAAGGTTTTTTGCGACTGCGGAATTATTTGTGCTAAGTTGACGATTAGAGTTAAGCGCCATAATGTTGTGTTGGATAATCATAATTTTCTCCTTAAATACTCTTTGTACACCCTACAATCCATTGCAGGGCGGCTGTTTGGCGGATCGGCACAAACAAGCGATAATTCCGGTCATGACTTCAAAATTACAGCTCGGTTGACACCAACGGTTCAAAACAGACCATCTCGGAGAAAACCTTAACGTACCCTTTCACAAGAGCTTTCAAGCATATAGCTTGAGCCACCTCCCGTGTAGTGCAAAGCAGACAGGCGAACACCTAAAAGGCGCACCGGTACACAAAACACACCACACATAACAGCAAAATGCTATTATTTTGAGGTAGGATGCCGGCGTGCCGCAAAGCGACCACCGACAGACCACCGAAAACGGTGGTTCAAAGCCCCATAAAAGGGCATACTTTCGGGTCGGCTACTAATGCTGTACCAAACGGCACAACACAGCCATATACAAAAATATGGTAAGGCTTCCCCAAGGGGTGGAAATACACCGGTTAGGACAAATCTCACCAAAAAGTCACCACAAATAAACCTTAAAAACAAGGTTGTAAATTTGATTCCTTTCGAAGAGGATCATCCTTGACCGATATAACAACAAAGTCTCCATTCGGTTTGCAAAATCCGTCAAAATTAATATTTTACGGGTCGCAATCACCGGCTGAAACCCTCATGTCTCTACCGCCTCTTGACAATATAATCGCACATATGAGAAATAACTTTAGCCTTTTCGGGATTTTTTTGCGAGGGTCTATTATTTTTGTTTGAGCACATCACATATATATAGAAAGGTAATTATGCTGTTTTTAATCAATATGCCCACAGTTTTATTGCGGTCGCCCGATTGGTTTAACATAACCGCAACATCGATTTAACCGTAGGTCAACCCTACATTATTATATAATACAAACCTTAAAAAATAAAACTAAATTACTATAAAGAAAAAATGTTATCTGCCGTATTGTATTTATAAGAGTAAATATCCGCAAATCCCACCGTATTTTGCAACCAAAATTATTGTCTATTTTAAAAGGAATAATCTACCATGAACATCAACAACATCAAGCATAACGCGGCTATCGGCAGTTATGTCAGCAGCTCTGCCACCGCAAAGACATCGACCAGCCAGGGCAAGACCGACAAGGTTGCGATAGATGCAAATCGTTTCAGCCCCGAGCGTTATTCCGCCACCGTCGCGCAGGAAATGTCGGGCGAGGTGTCGTCCGAGAGGATTTCTTCGTTGCGTGATGCCATCGAGGGCGGCAACTATAAAATACCTGCCGAGATGCTTGCCGACGCACTGCTCGGAAAGATTTAGTATCGGAGGTCGTCTTGACAGAAAAACAGGACTTTTTCAAGTTTCTATACGACTACATCTCATTCTATGAACAGATGGAACAACAGTCGATGAATAGGTTTGAGGTTTTATCTTCCTACAATCTCGCCGGTCTCGAGCGTGCCATTGCCGGCGATGAGTCCGCCATAAAACTTGCAAAGCAGATGGAACGACGTCGTATCGAACTGCAACAGCTTGCAGGTTTTGAAAACCTACCTTTTCGTGACATAATCGGTTCCATCGACGGCGAGGATAGGGTGACGTTGCAGCGAATTTATGACCGTTTGAGTGAGTTGCTCGACAGCATCAAGTTCTACAATGAAAAGTGCCAAAACATTGTCAAGAGCAACCTTTATAAGATAGAAAAAGCGACTGCGCCCCCACCACCTAAAACGACAAAACTTCCGGACGGCTACAGCGGTGGGCTGGGCGTCAAAGTGTAAACGCATAGAGAGGATTTATTTAAATGAGACCGACATTTTTGGGGGTGGAGACCGCACTGCGCGGCATACAGTCCAACCAGAAAGCACTCGACATAGTCGGGCAGAATTTAACCAACATGGCGACACCGGGTTATACGCGTCAGCGTTCCGACCAGGTGTCTATGACACTTTCGGGGTACGGTCGATACGACGTGACCAATCAAAAATACCTTGCCGGTCAGGGGACCGAGATTGTCGGTGTCGGTCAGGTTCGCGACCCATTTCTGGACAAGCTTTTTCGTGAGGAGTATGCCAGCGTCGCCTACTATGACCAGAGTGCGTCCATTCTCTCCGACATTGAGTCGG
This sequence comes from uncultured Oscillospiraceae bacterium, assembly GCA_964369965.1. Lineage (GTDB taxonomy): Bacteria > Bacillota > Clostridia > Oscillospirales > Ruminococcaceae > CAYJBH01. The sequence goes on along the minus strand of CAYJGF010000034.1, from coordinate 5,222 downwards.
CGCTGGACGAGCTGGGCGAGACCGGTATTCAACAGTCTTTCGAGGATATCCTCTCCGCGCTTAAGAGCTTTTCCTCCAATCCGGACGACGAGACACATGCCTCCATCGTCATGAACGAGATGGTTCAGTTGACTCAGGTCATCAATCAGTTTGATATAGAGCTTAGCGATATCAGCGACCAACAAAAGTTCGATGCCGAGATTGCGGTGGACGAGGTCAACGCTATCTTGGAGCGTATCGCTCACCTCAACACCGCTATAAAAGAGACAATGCAGATGAACTCCGCAATAGGCGATGATATCTACGGTCCGAACGAGCTGCTGGACGAGCGCAACATGTTGCTGGACGAGCTTGCCTATTACGGCGACATTCAGGTCACCGAAAAGGAGCACGGCGTTGTTGAGGTCACCATGGGCAATCAGCTTGTGATAGACGATGACAAGGCGGAGACGCTCAACTATGTCATCACCTATGACGACCAGCTCACCCTCTCTTGGCAGAGCGACGGCGCAGAGTTCACCTCAGAGGGTGGCTCGCTTCTCGCCTATCTGCACATGGTGAACGGTGCAGGCGGCAACCCCACCTCGGAATTTCACAATTTTGAGGACGGTATACCCTATTATCGCGACCAGTTGGACGCACTTGCAATGAACATAGCCAACGTATTTAACAACACAATTCCACTGGAAGATACCACAAACGGTCCTTATAAAGTTCTGTTTGAGCCGTCCGACATTGCCAATATTACCGCCGCGAACCTCACCGTCGCGCAGGACTGGTTGGACGACCCCTCCTATGTGATGGAGGGTGTCAACAAAAACGGTGAACTGGATAACACCTATATCCTCTCCATGATAGAGAACTTTGACACCGAGCTGAACTTCGGCGAATATACCGGCACACTCAACGGCTTTGTCAGCTTTATTAACACAACGATAGGTCAACAGGTGACCTACAACACCAGTCGGCTTACCGCCACCAGCGCCGTCACCAACGATGTACTCAACCGCCGTGACTCCGTCTCCGCCGTATCGATGGACGAGGAGGGCGCCGATCTCATGATGTATAATGCGGCATATCAGGCGGTAGCAAGGGTCATGACCACCCTTGATGAGGCACTTAACACCATCATCAACGGCATGGGACTGGTCGGCAGATAATTATTAACTATAAAGGAAAGATATCATGAGAGTTACACAGAGTAGCATGTCACGCAACTATTTAAAGGCGTTAAATAACAATCTTTTGAATATGAACAACACGTTTGAGCGGCTCAACACAGGGCTGAAGCTCAACCGTGTTTCCGACAGTGTTGCCGATGCCGCGAAGGCGTATACCGTTCGGGAACAGATGTATAAAAAGGAGCAGGCTCTCGATACCATCCGTGATGCATATAATGAGCTGTCCGCCGCCGAGGGCAACCTGATGAGCTCCAACGATGTCTTCCAGACCGTGATGGAAAAGATGGTGCGCATGGCGACCGATACCTACGATGCCGACCAGCGCGCAATCGCCGGCGCCGAGATGGAGGGTTTGCAGGAGCAACTTTTGCAGATGGCGAACGCACAGTTTGGCTCTAAAAACCTATTTGCCGGCACCAACAACTCCGAGGCTCCGTTTGCCCTCGACGCGAACGGCGATGTCACCTATAACGGTCATCTGGTCAACGATATGGTAGCGTACGACGCGAACGCTATACCACCCATGAATCTGTCGACAGCCAACCTGCCTGCAAACTTCACCCCCGAGACCGGGATGGCGATGGTGGAAGATCCGGCAAACCCGGGGTCGTATATCCCTGTTGAAGAAAATGGCGCGGTATACCTCGATGTAGAACTGGGTCTCACCATGTATGATGACCATACCGGTGTAGGCAGTTCGGTGAACTCCGCCAGCGCGATACAGCTATCCAACACCGGCACCGAGATGTTCGGATTCGGTGTTGATGCCGACGGCAACGCTGTAAATATTATTCAGTTTGTGGGTGACGTCGCCGAGGCACTTAACACCGACAACGTAGATCAACTGCGCGAGTATATCGATGTTTCGAAAGAGATTCACAGCGAGTTGACCATGGCCATCGCCGACATAGGTGTGCGCACCAACTTTTTGGATATGACCACCGACCGCTATGAGGAGGATATCGACTCTCTTAAAGAGGCTCAAAACGACCTCGAGGCGGCGGATCTTGAGGATGAATCTATCAACTATCAGATTTATCAACGTGCATGGTCGGTATCGTTACAGCTCGGCAGTCAACTGCTCCCGACCTCAATATTTGATTTTATGGGGTAAACCTTTTTTTGGCTAATGGCTAAAGGTGAATGGCTTTTTGGACTAATGGTTAATGACTGGTTTTGCATAACAATTCGGTCGAGTTGTAGGGGCGAATTCCATATTCGCTCGTCTGTTAGGTTCACCGCGAGTATATCGGGCGGAAATAGATTTTGCCCCTAAACCTCAACCGGAGGAATAAAAATAAAAAAAAGGGGGGAGCACTGTGCAGTTAGCATCAATTAGCATTCGCACTATCGATGCTGTTTATAGCTTTCAATCGTCCAACGCAAAGCTCACCTCCAACGGTGGGACGCATACCGCAACTGTGGCGCTTGAGACAAAGCGTGGCGAGTTGAGTATGCAGCACGAGACCACCAAGATGCAACAGGACAGCACCGGACGTGCTCGGGCACTCATGCAGGATGGGTATACCGGCACACTTGCGGAATATTCGGCACAAAAAGGTGTTCAGAGCATGAACGAACATATCGGGGGTATTGTGGCGCGTGGCGACCGCCTCGGCGCAATTCACACCGGCGTCACCGTTGCGGACGTCGCAAGGGAGGAGTTTATAGCAGAGTACGGTCATAAACTGGCAGGGCATGAGTTTATACCAAAGTTTAAACCGAGAGTTTCCTTTTCCGATCCGGTAAGTAATATCAGCTATTCTCCGGCAGAGGTCAAGGCGCGATATCAAGCACCGAGCAAAGGGTTTAACTATACACCGGCGAACTTCGAGGGAGGGGTCTCCCGCCGCCCCGATGTAGAGATTACCTATCACCCACCACAAAGGGCATAGAGTTTATAAGCGAAAGGACAGTTTAGCAGATGAATGTTAATACAAGGGATTTTGGCAATATTGAAATAGGGCAAGAGGATATCTATACCGTAAAATCACCTATCCTCGGCTTTGAACAGTATGAAAAATTCGCCGTGATAACCGACGACGAGATAGGGGACGGCATCTACTGGTTGCAGTCGCTGGAGGAGCCGAGCATTTGTTTTATCTTAATAAATGCGCTCAGCCTGGAAGAGTATGAGTTCTCCCCCACCGCTCAGATGAGAAAACATCTCGGTGAGTTTGAGGAGTTTATGTCGCTTGTCTACTGCATAGCGGTGATTAACAACGACAGCTCGAAGTGTACCGTCAACAAAAAAGCACCGCTTGTATTCAGCAGTGACGGCAAAATTTTCGGTCAATACGTCCTTGACGAGGATTTCCCCATCAAAGCACCGCTGTCTACGGCGCAAAACGTTGAAGTTTAATCATTCCGAGAGGGTTAAAACAGTATGTTAGTTTTATCGAGGCGCGAGGGCGAATCAATAAAGATAGGCGACGATATAATCCTGCATTTTTATGATGTGCAGGGTGATCGCGTGCGTATCGGCATTGAAGCGCCGAAAAACGTCTCCATAGTCCGCTCGGAGCTGTTGCAGATTGTCGAGGAAAATAAGGAGGCGGTTGGAAAAGCCGACGTCAGCAGTGTACGGTCGATTTTTGGCGGACTGGGGAAGAAATAGCTATTTGGGTGAAAGACTAAAGGTGAATGGTGAATAACTAATGACGTATTGCCTTTGGCGATGGATTTATAGGGCTGTCTGTAGGGTAGGGCTTGACCCTACCGCAATGCTTTGATAACACAATATGATAATGAATTAAATAGGCGAAGCCTTTTCAACAGTTCTTAGTCATTCACTCTTAGTTCTTAGTCATAATAACCTCTCAATCTCTTTAATGTTCTCTTTTGAAAGATTTTGTGGCGTTGCCCTGCACAAACTCACGTTATTTTTGAGGGTGATAATCTCATCTATCTTTAAAGTCACCTTTTTAAGGTATATCACCTCGTCGGTAGATAGAGTTAATTCCATGCCGACCTTTATATCGTCGATGGTGGTGAGGGACCACTGATTTAAACCTATTTTAGTGATACTGATGTCAAAAAGCTCACGCCGAGAAAAAAGTCGCGGTTTGTGCACCGCAAAGGTTTTGAGCGAGATATTTTGAGCGAGTATGTCGACAAGTCGCGCCATCCCCTCGCTGTCCACAAGGCAAACTCCGATAATTCCGTTGCCGTAAAATCCGACCCGTCCCACTATAGACATCTTTATATCACTGCCGGAGTAGATAATAAACCCGACCGTGTCCCCACCGCGCTGATAGGGCAGTGCCGAGGATCGGAACTCCAGCTCATCCGGTGTCGGTGATAGGGTTAAAAGTCCGCGTGTAACCGGTTGACCGCTCTCGTTAACAAGCTCGGCGATAAGTGGCAACGGCTCACTGTTAATATTTCGCATATCTACTCCTTTCATACATTTTTATAGGATGAATTTATGACTAACAAAACCATAGTTGAAATAATTGAGTTTTTAGAAAAAAAGGGGGAGCTTCTCAAAAAATTTGAGGTTCTCACCCACGAGGCTATCGACGCAGGGTTAAAAAGTTTCGACAATATGCTCATCGAGCGCTCAAAGGTTATTTCGGAGGCAAATGAAGTCCAGTCTCGCATTGATCGCCTGACCGAGGGTTATCACAGCCCCGATGCGATGCGCGCCGCGCTGTTTAATCGCTGTGACCGCTCGGAGCTGAGTGAGGAGCTGTTGCCGATATTTGACACCGCACAGAAGAATTTCGCCGTGATAAATCGTGCAATAAAGTTCAACGATGAGCTGATAGCGGTGGTTAAAACAAACGGTGACGAGGTTCGCGAAAATCTGAAGATTAACGCACAAATCCCCAAGATTGCAAAATTTTTTCAACACAGCGAGCGAGGTGTGTTGAGAGAGCGCACATAACCGCAATTTAACTATAACATATTTCGAGGGAGATGTATAGTCTTAAATATCATTAAAAACCAATAAAAGCCTACTGAATAACAAGTTGTTCAGTAGGCTTCAGAGTGTCAAAAAAACCTGTAAATCCCTTAAAATGTCAAATTCGGTGACAT
>CAYJGF010000033.1:0-13910 GCA_964369965.1 uncultured Oscillospiraceae bacterium | reverse complement strand
ATTAGTAAGCACCCTTAGAGTAAGTTACTTCATAGCTATGAGTATAAATTTCAAAAACAATACCAAATGGATCTTCAACATAACACATTTTGTATGGTTTTTCATTTGGATAGTATTCCTTAATCGGCATACGCTGTTTCCCACCAAGTGCTACAATTTTTTCAATCAAGCCTTCAATATCAGGGTCTTGTACAGAAAAATGGAAAAGACCTGTGTTTTTAAATACAAATGGTTGTTTTTCTTGGTCGTTATCTACAAACTCAAATAATTCTATGCCGATAGCGTTTGAAGTAACCATGTGAGCAATTTTAAAATCTCCATGCCCTTTGCCAAACACTTCCTCGCACATAATTCCTATTGCAGAAGTATTTTCTTCCTTGATAACAGATGGTTGCATTACAATATACCACCCCATTACCTCACTATAAAACTTAACTGCCTGTTCTAAGTTAGGTACAGACAAACCTATATGTGAAAATGCTCTTGGATAATTCATTTTCATTACCTCCTTTTTGTTGTGATTTAATTATAACCCAAATACAACACTTTAGACAATAACGTACTTTTTTGTACCTATATATCCTCGAGAGTTATTTCATTTTGACTGGCATATTCTTTCGAAAAATCACAGAAACCCTCGACTAATGGAATAAGTCCCTTATACTGTGTTGATAGTGAATACACTACATTAAGTGGTTTTTCACATACCACAGTTCTTATTAATATATTGCTTTGCTCAAGTTCTTTCAATTGTGTCACAAGCATTTTATGTGTTATATCTGGGATCCCTTTTTGTAATAGCGAAAAACGATTGTCACCATTTAAAATATGCCATAAAATCCTCATTTTCCATTTTCCACCTAACAAATCCATTGATAATAACAATGCACAAGTGTATTGTTTTTTTATTTTCATAATATAATCCTTATTATATAAATTGCACGTATTAAATGCTGTCTAAACATCGTCCTAAGATTATCTAACTAATCCACTACAATCATTATATTTGATTCCGCACCAAAAGTCCATACAAACAATTCATTTTCAGGACATAATAAAACTTCCGCTCCTCCCGATGCCGTTTTTTCATCGTTTCCAAAAACTTTATATCCTCAACCGCACGGTAATATAGATCCTTTTGTGCCGACAGTCTTGAATTAAAATAGTGACCAAAAAAATTATCATCGCCGTCCCTACATTGCCATGTTACAAAGCTGTTTGGGGCTTTGGTGTTTTCGCCAAGCACAAACTCGGCGTTACCTACACGGACAGCTTCGGTTATTGCAAAGTTCTGATTTATTCTTGACTGCACAGCTTTTGCCCTCCTTTAAACGTTTTTGTAAAAATAACAGTGTGCGTATGTTCGGCACGGTGATGTTTTCGACTGCGAGCATCTTTTCGACGTGTAGGATTTAAAACACCGAACGAGGTTATGGCAAAATACTTAGGGGTGATGTAGAAAAATTGCTGAAAAATCCCCCTGCGTTCCTCACCTACGGCTCGTCGCTCCGGGGGATTTTTCGACCCCAACCTTTAACCTTATATTTTTTTGGAGTAAAGTGTCACCTATCATTGACATTTCTACACATTTCTACACGGAAAAACAAAAAAACACTTGACAAAATATCTATATTGTATTATCATAACATGTTACGGTATTTCCGTACAGAAAATTACGTTAATATATATGAATTAAGGAGAGAGATGCTCGAAAAATATGATGTAGATTTTAAATACACGATATGCACAAAGGCTGTTGCGTTGCTCGGCCAGGATATCGTTGCCTATAGAGCTGGACTTTTATTTGATAAGGATTTCAACGTAAAACTCTATGATTATCTCGTGGAGAATAACAACGATGATAACAATTATATTACAAAGCTGAAACGCAAAAAGCTCAACAGAAAAAACTTTAATGTATATGAACTGGACATCAGTTTATGCTTCGCCATATTAAGATTTGATAAAACCATTTCAAGTGCCGGCGTGACCCCGCATGAGTCGAAAAAAGAAAACAATTGGTTCTGGACGTTTTCGCTATTCCGTGACAAGGGCTCTCACCAAAGTTACACCGAGAAGAATGAAAAAAGCAAGGAGGATATGCTCGCCATTGGCATCGACCTCCTTGGGAAGGCGCTAAACCACTATTCTTTTCTACGTGAATCCACACGAGAAACCATCATAGATGCCTGCGGAATCAGTGGTAAATACATCAATGCCGTCAAATATCTTAATAACGGCGATGTAGCGCAGGCGGAACAGCTTTTATCGCAGTTAACGGATGAAGATTATCCGCCGGTTTTCGCCACCCTTTCAAAGATTTATCGCACCGCGATGTTGCCGGATAAAAATGAGGATTTTCCTTTAGCTTTGCGTATGATGCAAAGGGCACATGAGTTAAATCCGGAAAAATACAGTCATGATTTGACACGTATGCAACAGATAGAGCGGCTGTTAGACGAGGTGCAACAGGGTGATGTAACCGCCTTATATGCCGTTGCAAAGATCAGGTGGCAGGGTGAGTATCTCGAAAATAATGCCGACACCATCTCGCAGTTGTTGCAAAACGCAAAAAATAAAGATGCTGCCGCGCTTAACGGTTTGATCAAAGATGACCTTTTTAATCGGGAGGAATTCGCGGTACATGTCGCAATGTTGCTTAATGATATGTCGATGTTGCATGAAGTCTCGGCTGACTATAATATTTCGTTGCACACCTTCGGCGAGTTAGAGCCGTTTCAAAAAGCGGTCTTAAGGGCGGTTATGCGCGACAACGAGACCATTCTTGCCTATTTTAACATGGTGGAAAAATTCGCCAAAAACCATTTCGGAAAAAGCGCCGAAAATCCTTTGAGCGAGCAGGAGATATCGAACCTAAACGAGTGTTTCACACAGGCGCAGTTTGTGCTCCAAAACCCCATCGATTATCCCGGATATCCTGTTTTTGAGGACACCGCCAAATATATCTGTGCGGAATATTTCTATTTCTGTGAAAATGACATAAGGCGCACCTTTGAATTTTATGAGTCTTGCTTTGATGAGTTTTCCTATCTATACGGCGACAATACACCGCTAAAACGCATAGTTATGATATTAAATCAAGATTATAGCTACTTGAATAAAAAATTCATAGCAATTATAAATAACAATGAAGAGGTGCTTGTATCCTCGTATTTCGACAAAGAGTTGCTTGAAAGATACGGCGCATATGATCAATATGTAGATCTGATTAAGCAGAGGGCGAGCGAAATCCTCGAAAAATTTAACGCGATGTGGGAGAACTACAATAGAAATTCTATGGTAGTCAACCTGCTCATCGGTGCGACGCAGTCAAGGTCGTGGCTCACGCTCCAAAACATAACGACAAACGCAAGCAAGATGTTGACCTTTGCAAATGCTACCCTGAAGATACAACCGATTGAGCAGTTTTATGAAATCGTTAATCTAATCAATGTCATCGGTGGTTATTCTCAAAATATGCTCCAATTGGAGGAGAGTCTCGGCAACCTGCACACCACACCGGAGGGTGTGTCAAGGATAATAAAAGGTAAAAAGGCATTTTTCAAATTGATGAAAAGTGCGCCCGACAGCTATGAAATATTCAAGCATGTCGCAAAATTCAACCACCCCGATTTAACGGACGAAGTTTTAATCTGGTTGCATAAAAATTATAAAAATTATGAGTTTGACTTTGCGGCAGAATACGACAACCACCATAAAAAACTAAATAGAATTCTTGCGAAGAAAGCAAGATATAAAGAAAAAGCCGTATTTTATCTAAAGGCACTTGCGGTTGCAGGTGCAATCGGTGCCGGTGTTTTTGCCGTAGTGGTCGGGGTTGTGATTTATGGATATATAGACATGAACTCCAAACTCGACACCGCAGATGAGCTGTATCAGCAAGGCATGTATACCGAGGCGTTTGACGCTTATTATGAGATTGCCTACATCGAGGGTGGCAAGCCACTGTGCGACAATATCGAGCAGGAGGCACAGGCAGGTCGACTTGAAATAGTAAACATGTTGCGTGACGAGGCGGCGTTGCAATACGGTGCCGATATAAAAAAAGAAGTCGATGGGCTTAGCGTGGGCGACGAGCTAAAATTGATAATCGGCGAGGGGTATGAGATGTATACCCCGATCAACGATTATGTCGGGAATATTGTCGATGCCGTGCCGTTTGGGGTATACGATATACTATTTGTATTAACGGACGATAATAAACTATATGGATTTGCCCAAAATGCGTGGGAATCAGGATATAGTCCGATAGAGGGCGAGAATTTAGAGGTGAAGCAGTTCGAGGGTGATTTTGCGCGCATTGAGGTTTATAACGGCGTTGCCTACCTGCAAAAGACGGACGAGAGCTGGGTTATAGAGGCAGGTCCTGCCGCCTCAATCTACGCAAATCTTGACACCACCAACCTAAAACAGCCGCTGTCGGAAAATATCTGGGAGATGACCGACGGCAGTTTTATCTATATCAATACCGAGGGCGCGCTTTTAGACCTCCTACCGTACACCCTGCCGGTGGACGCCGCCGCGGTCTATACACATGCGGACTATGTCATCACCACTCTATTTGACGATGGCACGGTGTATAGCAGGGAGGTGCTGATGGCGGATGAGGAGAAACTCGCATACAGCCAAACGGCGGCGCAGAGTATAAATGCGACGATGCAAACCCTTGCGGGGGAGCATTTTATTCGGCTTTATCACGGGCATGAGGCATCATTTTTTGCACTGTCACAGAGTGGTGCGCTCTACTATATAGATTATACAAAGAGTGAGCCGATAATAATCGCACAGCAGGGTGTCAAGCCGGAGCACATCACAGTGTTTTTAAACGACTGGAGTGATGCGTGGCATAATACCATAATGTTAACACGGCAGGACGGCAGTATGATTTCACTGAGCGGTTATATTGACTATATAGATGATGAGGCGACCACCGACCCACTCCCGATAGAGGAGGTGGTGTCCTACCACAACGATGGGATACTATTCACCGATGGGAGCACCTACCCGAAATTATACGATACGACCGACGGCAATTCATATATGCTGAACAATTTTGTGTATACCCAAAACGGCGAATTGATAACGGTGCAGGACATGGTGGAGTAGTTGTTGTTATGGTATCGGGGTTCAAAAAACAATTTACATACCACAAAAATCATGCTATAATAAATCCGTATATAAAATCAGGGGAAAAATATGATAACGATGTTGAAACGATTTGGATTTATGGCGGCGGTGTCGGCGCTGTTTTTTGTCCTGCTCGGGACGGGGGCTTTTGCGGCGACGAGTGTGAGTATTGGGGATGCTTCTGCTGCTCCAATTAAAACTCTTAGTTTAGCTGAAAATACTACATACGACAAATCTAATTCAAACGGCTTGATTACAAGCGGAACCGTGCGTTGGGACGATACTACAACGCCACACATCCTAACCTTAAATAATGCAACCATAATAGGCGATATTAAAATAGAAGGTGACATAAACATATTACTTATAGGCAGTAACTCCATAACGCCCCCTCTCATTAACAATGGCTCTACCGGTGGTGCACTTCACGTTAATGGCGATACAATAATTGACGGCACCGGCGGCGGTAGTTTAACAGCAACAGGCGCTTATAAACAGTGCGGAATTTATATTGGCACAGGTCCATTTGATGCTAAAAAATTAACCATAAAAAACGCTACTATCAATGCCACCGGCAACGAAACATACAACACTTCGTATAATGACGGGATTTACTGTAATGAATTACATCTAAACAGTGCTAAAATCACAGCACAAGGAGGGAATGGTGTTGGTCTCGGAGCAAATGGCGGACACGGAATTTTTATCCGCAATGGAATATTTACAACCACCGGTAATAACGAAATAACCGCAAGCGGTGGCAAGGGGGTTTCAGGTGACGGCAACACCTATTCCGGCGGTCACGGAATTCAAATTTTTGGATCAGATACAAGCGAAATTATAATAAAAAACACAAAACTAACTTTAACCGGGGGCGATAGTGGAGACGGCGGTTCTGGCGGCGATGGTTTGTTCAAAGCCAATAAAGACAGTTCCCTAACTTTAGAAAATTGTGAAATTATCAGTGCCACGGGCGGAAATGCCACAACAAGCAGTAGTGTTAGTGATCGTGGCGGCTACGGCATAAATATTATCGGCGGTTTTACACTTGAAAGCTCAACTATAGGTGCTATAAAAGGCGGGAATTCTACATCTAACAGTGGAGTCTATAGCGCAGGTATCGGTGGGAATGGAATAACTGTCAATGACGGCGGATTTATTATAAATAACTCCAACACAACGGGCGATATTACCGGTGGAAGTTCTATTAACACAGTTGGCGGCAACATATTGTCGGGCGGGCGTGGAATAAACATAATTTTGGGGGCGACAACCTTAGACAATAGTTCAATAGGTAATATTAATGGCGGTGCCGGTGCAAATAACGGCAATGCTATATACATCACAAATGATTTTACAATGAAAAACAACAGCACAATCGCGAGCGCTGTCGGCACCGACATATCAGATTTTGGTAGCAATGTATTCGGAATTGGCTCACCGCACGCAATATATGTAGGTTACGATTTCACCATGCAAAGCGGCGCGAGCATAGGCAGTGCGGTTGGCGGAAGTTGCACAAACCCGAAAAATTCCCGTTTAATAGTATCCGCCGGTGACGGGATTCATGTCGACGGTACATTCAGCTTAGACGGCGCAAAGATAACCACCGGCGCAACAGGCGGAAATGCGAGTAGCAATACGGAGGAAACTGTTGATGATGCAATTCATGCCGGACATGGAATCAGTGCGGCGGCGTTAACCTTAACAAACGGTGCAAGCATAGCATCTTCTTTGGGCGGTGATAGCATTGTTGACAGTGGCGCTAATAATAGTGCTGTGCATAATAACAACGCAGGCAACGGGATAAATGTCACGAACGGCATTGCGCTCTCGGGTGGTGGGGCAATTAATGCCGTGGGTGGTGCTGCCGAAAATTATGGCACGGCAAACCCCACCACCTACTCGGCAAACGGTGGACATGGAGTGCAAAGTGAAACTGCCGTGTTAAACGACACCTCACAGTTGACGGCAACGGGTGGTGGGGCAACCAGTATGTCCGGATCTATAAGTGGGTATGGAATTAATAGCGTTGCCGCCACACCTGCCACAGGCACCCCGGGCATAACAATAAACAGCAACAACATTGTTTTAACGGCGACGAGCGGCGGGAGCGGTATGTGGGCTATCTCACAGGCGATATTGGCAGTGCCCCCCTCACCGCAATTGATGTTTTCATTAGGCACTTCGAGTTCCAATGCAAATGATGTGGCTTATGCCGACCTATCTACCAATTATTTTCACAGTGAATACCTGCGAGTATTTTATGGTGTGCCCACTCCTGAACCTACACCTACACCCGCGCCCACACCAACACCAACACCTGTACCCGAACCGCAAAGTCCGGCAATTGCACCGCTTACGGGAGTGTACAATTGACATAATATATTTAATACTTAATGCCGATATACCAAAACGGTGATATGGTTCCGGAGTAGTTGCGATGTTGACAAAACAGACCTTTCGCGTTATAATTAAAATGAATACGTTAAAATTATGATGTGAAAGGCGACTACAGTGTCGATACTGGATAAAATTTTCGGCGACTTTTCAAAAAAGGAGCTAAAAAAAATAGAGCCCATTGTTAAGGCGGTGGCGGATTTAGAACCTAAATACAAAGCGATGTCCTCCGGCGAGCTTGCAGGGGAGACAGCGCTCTTTAAAAAGCGTCTTGCGGACGGTGAGACTCTCGAGCAGATAATGGCGGAGGCATTCGCCCTCTGCCGTGAGGCATCGAGCAGGGTGCTTTTTATGCGCCATTTTGATGTGCAGATAGTCGGTGGAGCGGTGCTCTGCCGCCGTCGCATTGCCGAGATGAAGACCGGTGAGGGTAAAACCCTTGTCGCGACCCTCGCGGCATATCTCAACGCATTGGAGGGAAAAGGCGTTCACGTTGTCACCGTCAACGACTACCTCGCACGACGCGACTCGGAATGGATGGGCAAACTCTACCGCTACCTCGGTCTCTCGGTCGGTGTGGTCTCTCATGGTATGACACCGGACGAGCGTCGCGCCGCCTACAACTGTGACATAACATACGGAACAAACAACGAGTTCGGCTTTGACTACCTGCGCGACAACATGGTCACCTATAAAGAAAACAAGGTACAACGCGGTCACTACTTCGCCATCGTGGACGAGGTGGACAGCATCCTCATAGACGAGGCGAGAACGCCGCTTATCATCTCCGGCGCTGGGGATAAATCCAGTGACCTTTATAAACTCGCCAACACCTTCGCGAGAGGGCTAAAGGCGCACCGCATGGTGGAGATGGACAGCAAGCAGGAGCATGACGAGACGGTCGATGCCGACTACATCATAGATGAAAAGCACAAGACGGCGAGCCTTACAAAACGCGGAATCGAAAAGGCGGAGCGCTTTTTCTCGGTCGAGAACCTCGCCGAGGGGGAGAGTGCCGAGATAAATCACCACATCAATCAGGCGATACGCGCATATGGTGTGATGAAGCGAGACGTGGACTATATAGTAAAGAACGGTGAGGTGGTCATTGTCGATGAGTTCACCGGTCGTCAGATGGTGGGCAGACGTTACAGCGCAGGACTGCACCAGGCTATCGAGGCAAAGGAGAATGTCACCATTGCGCGTGAAAATCGCACCCTCGCAACCATCACCTTTCAAAACTATTTTAGAATGTACAAAGGACTGTCCGGTATGACCGGTACCGCCAAGACGGAGGCAGGGGAGTTCTCTGACATATACGGTCTTGAGGTGGTGGAGATACCGCCCAACAAACCCAACCGACGTAAAGATCACGATGACAGTGTCTATAAATCAGAGGCTGGCAAATATCGCGCCGTGGTGGAGCAGGTCGTAGCGTGTCATGAAAAGGGTCAGCCGGTACTGGTCGGAACAATTTCCATCGACAAGAGTGAAGAAATTGCCGCCATGCTCAAACGTCGTGGAATAAAACACAACGTCCTCAACGCTAAGTTCCATGAACAGGAGGCAGGCATTGTCGCGCAGGCAGGTCAGTTTGGCGCGGTCACCATCGCCACTAACATGGCAGGTCGAGGTACCGACATACTCCTCGGCGGTAACATCGAGTTTATGGCGAAGGAGGAGATGGCGAAAAAAGGCTTTTCACCGGAGCATATTGTGGAGGCAACCGGACACGGCGAGACGGACGATGCCGAGATACTTGCGGCGCGTGAAGCGTTTGACACCCTTTCGGAAAAACACCGTGAAGAGGTGGAGCGTGAGGCGGAAAAGGTCAAAAACGCAGGCGGTCTCTTTATAATAGGAACAGAGCGGCACGAGAGCCGCCGTATCGACAATCAGCTGCGCGGTCGTAGCGGACGGCAGGGCGACGTCGGTGAGACACGTTTTTATATCTCGCTCGAAGATGATCTCATGCGCCTGTTCGGTGGCGAGCGAGTTCAGGGGGTCATGAATACCCTCGGCGTGGATGAGGACACACCGATAGAAAATCGGATGGTCACCGGCACGATAGAGAGCTCTCAAAAAAGGTTGGAGGCTCGCAACTTCTCCACCCGTAAAAATGTTTTGGACTATGACGATGTGATGAACTCCCAACGTGAGATTATCTACTCTCAACGCGCAAAGGTTTTGGACGGGCAGGACGTGAGCGACAACGTCAAGACCATGATTGAGGAGAGTATCGAGTCTCAGATAGCGCGCAACCTCACCGGCGACTCCAAAGATGACTGGAATTTGAACGAACTGCGCAGTCATTACCTTGGTTGGCTAACCACCGAGGAGGATTTTGAATATAGTCACGATGAACTGGAAAAGATAGAACCACAGGACATCGCCCTTATATTAAAGGAACGCGCGAGCGAATTGTTTGACAAACGTCGGGAACTTCTCGGCGAGAGCCGGATGCAGGACTTCGAGCGGTATGTACTGCTCAAGACGGTGGATCTGCGCTGGATGGAGCATATCGATGCTATGGACGAACTACGCCGCGGCATTCATCTGCGCAGTTACGGCCAACGCAATCCGGTTATCGAATACCGTATGGAAGGTTTTGACATGTTTGATGACATGATTGAGACCATCAAGGAGGAGACAGCGAGAATAGTCCTCACCGCAAAACTGGTGGAAAATCAGCCGATAGTGCGCAAACAGGTTGCCAAGGTCACCGGTGAGTCGGGCGGTGGCGGTGGCGAGCCGGCGGTCAAAAAGCCGGACGTGCGCAAAGGTCCTAAGGTGGGTCGCAACGACCCCTGCCCCTGCGGTAGCGGCAAAAAATACAAAAAATGTTGTGAAGGCAAGGATAATGTCGGATAAAAAATACGAACAAATTATAATGGCAACGGAGGGGGAGGTCGCGCTCAAAGGTCTCAACCGTCGCAGTTTTGAGGATACTATTGCGCGCAACCTGCGCCACCGCCTCGCCGATTTGGGTGATTTTTCGGTGAGCGTTTCCCAGTCCACTTTCTTTATAAGCCCCAAAGACAAAGGTGTCGACATGGAGCGCGCCCTGTCTATCGTCAAGGGGACTTTCGGTCTGTCCGCCGTGTCCTGTGCATATATCCTGCCGCGTGAGTTTGAACTAATATGCAACGAGTCGGTGGAACTGTTCAAGGAAAGCCTGCTCGCCGCAAAGACATTTAAGGTTCAGGCGAAACGCGCCGACAAGGATTTCCCGCTCAAATCGCCCGAAATAGGTCGGGAGCTTGGCGCGTTTATATTATCTGCCTATCCTCATCTGTCGGTGGATGTCAAAACCCCCGAAACCGTTGTGTTTGTGGAAATTCGTGACGGCAAAGCGTATCTGCACTCCGGCAAGCAGACGGCGGTCGGTGGAATGCCGGTCGGCAGTAGCGGTCGCGCGATGCTGTTGCTCTCGGGTGGTATAGATTCGCCGGTTGCAGGCTACCTTGCCGCAAAAAGGGGGCTTCGACTGTCGGCGGTGCACTTTGCAAGTCCACCTTATACTTCGCTTCGGGCGCAAAAAAAGGTGGAGCGCCTCGCCGAGCTTGTGTCGGGACATGCCGGCAAGTTGCCGCTTTTCACAGTGTCTTTCACCCCGATTGGAGAGGCGTTGCGACAACATGCCCCAGCCCCGCTGCATACTATAATAATGCGCCGCAGTATGGTGCGCATCGCCGAAAAACTTGCGATAAAGGACAACTGCGACGCACTTATCACCGGCGAGAGTCTTGCACAGGTCGCAAGCCAGACGCTCAAAGGGCTGTGTTGCAGTGACGCGGTGTGCAACATGCCGATACTTCGCCCCCTCATCTGCAACGACAAGATAGAGATAACCGCCCTCGCACAGAGGATAGGCACCTTTGAAACCTCCATCGAGCCATATGAGGACTGTTGCACCATCTTCACCCCACCCCACCCCAAGACCCGACCGGAACTCGGCGAGGTCAGCGAGGCGGAGGCATTAATCCCCCTCACCGAGTTGGAGGATGAGGCGGTGAAAACGGCGGTCAAGGCGATAATTTCGCCGAGCTTACATTATTAAGGACAAAACAATGAACAAGGAATTGCTAAAAAAATACGCAAAATTTGCGGTGACCTCCGCCGCAGGACTGAAAAAGGGGCAAAATCTGCTCATCTCCTGCCCTGTTTCCTCCTCCGACTTTGCCGTGATGTGTGCAGAGGAGGGGTATCGTCTCGGTGCACGCGATGTGGTTGTGTTTTATAACGACGACCGTTTATCACGCATGAAGATAGAGCGCTGTGACATCGACGTGCTTCGTGATATCAAACCATATATAGAGCGTCAACGCCTTGACTATATCGAGGGGGAGGGTGGCGCTGTTCTGCTCAACATCATCTCTCGCGATCCCGAGCTTTTTAAAGGTCTGGACGGCAACAAGGTGGAGGCCGCCAACAAAGCGGCAAGCCTTGCGATGCAAAACATTCGAAAATACACCATGAACGGGCTTATCCAGTGGACTATAGTGGCGGTGCCGGGGCAGGCGTGGAACAAGAAAGTATTCCCCGGTCTCTCGCCGACGCAGTCCGAGGAGAAGATGTGGGAGGCTATCTTCCAATGCTCCCGTGTCAGCGCAGGCGAGCCGGAAAAGGAGTGGGCGCAGTATCTCGAGCAAACGACAAAACGCCGTGAGCTGATGAACGAGTATTGTTTCACCTCCATAAGAATGACCGCTTCGAACGGCACCGACCTTGAAATAGGACTTGCGGACGACCATGTCTGGGAGGGCGGCGACTCGGTGACACCGCAGGGCAACCATTATATAGCAAATGTTCCGACCGAGGAGATTTTCACCGCACCGCACCGCGAGCGTGTAGACGGCGTTGTCTACGGCTCCAAGCCTTATATCTATAACGGCGATGTAATAGACGGCATATGTGTGCGTTTTAAGGACGGCGTGGCGGTGGAGTATTCGGCAAATGTCGGCGAGGAACTGCTTAAAAAGATGATAGAGGGGGACGACGGCTCGCGCAGGATAGGGGAGATTGCACTTGTTGATAAACACAGCGGTGTCGGTCGCAGTAATCTTCTATATTATAATACGCTGTATGACGAGAATGCGGCGTGCCATATCGCTTTTGGCAAGGCGTATCCAACCTGTGTCAAAGGCGGTGACACCATGACAACACAGCAACTGCTCGCAAAGGGCGTCAATGACAGCCTGTGGCATGAGGATGTCATGGTGGGTCGCGACGACATGGATATAGTTGGCATTACGTCGGACAACAAAGAGATACAGATATTTAAAAACGGCGAATTCTGTTTTTAATTTAAGGAAAGGAATCACTTAAGCGATGCAATATGAAAAATCCTGTGGCGCAATATGTTATTTAGTAAGAGATGATCAGCTTAAGGTCCTGCTGATATGTCACGTCCACGGTCGCCACTGGTCCTTTCCCAAAGGGCATGTCGAGCCGGGCGAGTCGGAGGTGCAGACGGCGCACCGCGAAATATTTGAGGAGACCGGTATAACGGTGCAGCTCATCGACGGTTACCGTGAAGTCTCGCGATACAACCCCACGCAAGGGATAACCAAAGACGTAGTCTATTTTTTAGGTAGAGCCGAGAACAACAACATAAGGCTACAGACGGAGGAACTGCGTGAGGCGGCGTTCGTCCCCCTCGCCGAGGCATTCAAGCGTTTAGCCTACCCTGCTGATCGAAATATGCTCAACAAGGCGATAGAGGCGATAAATGATTTTGAGGAGAGGGAGTTTGTGGTGTAGGGTTATAGGTTAATAGTGAATAGTGAATAGTGAATAGTTAAGGAAACGGCTTCGCCTTTTTTATTAAAATGTTTTGGTGAGGGTTATTGCCGGATAAAACAACGTTGCCTCGGCTATATGTGGCGGAATGCATATAATGCATTCTCTACAACTTGATTTTATGTCCTGATCAACTAAATAATTAAAATCCGTAAAAAATATCGAAAAATGTAAAAAAATATCTTGACATTACATAGGTGGGTGTGATATTATATAAAGGCAGTCGCGTGACGGCAGTCAATCACTAAAAAATAAATTTTCATAAATTTAAAAATAATGCTTGACAATGAAGTGCGAATGTGGTATATTAGAAAGGTAGTCGCGAAAAAGCAAAGCCTACAGCACAAAACATGTTAAGACAAAAAAATTCATAAAACGTGAAAAAAACTCTTGACAAACACCGGCGACTATGATATACTAATCAAGCACCCCAAAAGAGCGGGGCGCAACGGGAACCTTGAAAATTGAACAACGAAGTAAAATTACAAATGTACTATTTATATAATACAAGGTAAAATTTGCTTGTGAACAAAACCCTTTAATTTAAAATGGTTGAAAGA
>CAYJGF010000032.1:0-14375 GCA_964369965.1 uncultured Oscillospiraceae bacterium | reverse complement strand
CCGCGACCTTTTACAAGATGATTACCGGTCAGACACCGCCCGACAGCATGGAGCGTGCTATCAATGACGAGATAAAAGAGCCGTCCAAACTCGGCGCGGACATCCCTCAATCTGCCGAAAATGCCCTGCTCAATGCCCTGCACGTGCGCAAACCAAACAGGACAAGGACGATAGCGGAGTTTAAAGATGCATTGACGTCCGACGGGGTGAAGCGTGTCGTCGTTAAACAGAAAAAGGATCGCAACATCGCCGGCAGGCTTGCTATAGCGATAGCGTCGGTGGCGGTGCTCACCCTTGCCGGATTTTTGGTCTACAACGAAACCCGTCCCGAGCCAACAACCCCGACGATAGAGACCGAGCCGGAACCGGTCGTAGTCGGCGGCACCATGTTGGAGGACGACTTTGGCAGTACCGAAGATATCATGGCGGTGGAAAACGACTATGTGATAGAGTGGGTCGACCCGGTGGTGGAGGAATCGGTGCGCAATGCCACCGCGAGATATGAGGGCAATGTAATGCTGTCCGATCTGCAACATATAACCGAGTTGGAGATTGGTCAGATTCCGCAGGGCGGAGTTGCCGAGACGATAAAGTCGCTCGATGACCTATCACACTTTGCAGAGTTTGGCAACCTTGAAAAATTAACAGTCAGAAATCTCGAAGCAGGTGATGATGTCGACATTTCATTGTTCGAAAGTGTCACCGAACTACGTATCCTGACCACCGACCGATCGCATTTTTCATGGCTGCCACAACTCACACATCTTGAACAACTATCCTTACACGGAATAGAGAATTCAGATGTCTCCATCTGCTCCGAGCTTGTAAATTTAAAATCTTTGACACTGGATAGTTATGAGGGGGCGACCGCCGACCTGTCGCCACTGCTCGGTATAAACAACCTCGAAGGACTTTTCCTCTATGGAAATTTTGACATATCCGCTTTGTCGGAACTTCAAAGTCTTAAAAGGATTGCCATAAATTCCGATAACGTCTACTCAATTCAACCGATTTCAGAGCTTGTGGATTTAACCTACTTAGCGCTATACGTGAATAACGGCACCGCCTTAGACCTCTCGCCGGTGAGCAACCTTGTCAATATGCAGACAATTATGATGGGGGGCGATAGTATACGTATCAACAACCTGTCAATGTTTTTAGGGATGAGCGAGCTGACCGAGTTGATGATATCGGATGTGGGTTTGACCGACATATCCCTAATCAGTGAATTCCCAAAATTGCATTATGCCAACTTTACTGACAACCCGATAACCGACTGGTCATACGCCGACACTATAGAAACGGTGGATGGACGACCTGCCGACAATTGATACTAACCCCTAATAAACCACGAAAGGATATAAATATGGACAACATCTGCCTAAACTGTTTTTCAAACACCGGCGGTTATGACGTGTGCCCCTACTGCGGATTTCTCACCGGCACACCGAATGAACCTGCATTTATGCTACAGCCCGGCACACGTATCTGGGGCAGGTATATAGTCGGCTCCATCCTCGGAATAGGTGGATTCGGCGTGACCTACAAGGCGTTTGATACACGACTGTCCTCGGTGGTGGCAATAAAGGAGTTCTTCCCCCAAAATCTTGCCAGTCGTATGCCGAATGACAGTGCGGTGCGCGTTTTTTCCGGCGAGGAGATGAAGTCTTTCAACATCAATAAACAGCGCTTTGTCGAGGAGGGGAAAAACCTCGCCAAATTCACCGGCGATGCACACATAGTGGGGGTGCTGGACGGTTTTGACGACAACGGCACGGCATATATTGTCATGGAATTCCTCGACGGGGTGACGCTCAAAGAATATTTAGAACAAAAGGGTGGCGCACTGCCCAAAGAGATGGCGACCGCCATCATGGAGGCGCTGTTACTCGGTATAAAAGCCATACATATCAAAGGCATCATTCACCGTGATATAAGCCCCGATAACATCTACATATTGCGTGACGGCAGTGTAAAGATCCTCGACTTCGGCGCGGCGCGTTTTGCCGCAAAAGAGGATTGGACGCAGAGTGTTGTGGTCAAAAAAGGCTATGCACCGCCGGAGCAGTACCGCTCCAACATGAAGCAGACCCCTGCTATCGACCTATATGCCGCCGGCGCAACCTTTTATAAAATCCTGACCGGCAAAACTCCGGAGGAGAGCATCGAGCGGTGGGAGCATGACCTGCTTCGCCGCCCCTCGGCGGTAAACAAGGATATAGGCGCCGAGCTTGACAAGTTCGTCATGAAATCGATGGCGCTGAAACCGGAACTGCGCTTTAAATCCGCCGACCTTATGTTATCGGCGCTCAAAGGTGGCACCGGCTTTGACTTCCCCGAACAGGAGCAAAAACGTCGTCGCCGCCGCCGTGCGGTTGCACTTGTATCCTCCCTTGTGATGCTGTTTGCGGTTTTGGCAGTTGGGGGATTGTATCTTACGCAAGGGGACTCAATTATCCCTGCCGTAATCACCGGCGATGCACCGATCATTCATCTTGATGAAACCCTCGCCGACATGGATATAGCACCGGGTGAGATAGGGATGTGGGTAGATAATGAAGAGGAGGTTGCCGTATTCCAACAACTTTCCGCCGAGTTCAGCGAGCTTTACCCCGACTACAAAGTCAATGTTATGCATGTGGAGTATGAGGAGCTGTCTGCCTATCGCGATACAGAGGACAAATCAACTGCCGAAGGGCCTGCAATAACCAATATCGGCTGGCTTTGGGATGAACAGGAACGCGCCGATTTAAGCCTACTTGTCGAGGGAGTTAACGAGAGCGAATACTACGAGTACTATCGACAGGAGGATGATGGTATCTCAACCGTCTTTTACGGCATGAGCCCTGTTTTAATTTATGTCCCGACCGCCATGATTGACGAGGGTGCACCCTACCCTATAAACGGAATCGAGGATTCTTTTTATTACGATCAAAGGATGAATTATATTGCATATTATGATTATCTTGAATATGTTTTTCAACAGTTTAGTTTGTATTACCCCGACACCATCTCGGTAGAAGATGACACGGTCTTTTTCAATTTTGAGCCGATGAGCGATGCTGTCGACGATATTATCTTTAACTTTATCGTATCACAGGACAGAGAGAGCTTTGAGGGAGCTGTGCCGAGTGGCTATGATATGGTGTTGGACTTTACATCATACATGAATATCAGCATCTCGGAGGTGCGCAGTAATATAGGTCAGGCGGTCACGGCGGTCCCTATGATAAAAACGAGTGATGCAGAGACATTTATAAACAGCTATAGCGATGATTTATTGGTTAACGCCGCCGCGAGCGAGAATGACCGGCTCATAGCGATGAGATTTATTCATTTTGCACTCAGTGAGCGTGGTCAGTCGATACTGCATATACAAAACGACACCTCACTGCCTATCAATCGACAGTCCATGACATATTATGCACAGCAGTATCCGGAATATGCCGATATTTTACCGCACCTTGAAAACGAAATCGAAAACGTTGGCAATGATTACTGGCCGGTGGAAAACGAGAGAGAAATAACAGAGAGCTTTTTTATCAAATTAGAACAGGAATACCGCGATCTCGATTTTGAGAGCTATGCGCAAAACCCCGATGTGGTCGACACGTTCGTCGCCACAAAGGGGCAGGAGCTTATCGATATTATGGTGCCGCTGTTAGAGCAGGAGTATATAGTCAATTAAAGCGTTTATTAAATGCCATCGCAAGCCCACCGAGCAGGAGCGGCGGCAGGGCGATACAGAGCATAATGATTATCTGAAATTCCCCGATATGCAGGGCAGTATTTCGCGCAGTGCCTGCAAGACTGAACAAAAGAGGGTCGTTTGCATAGATAATTTCATATCGAGAACTGCCAAGCAGATTGGCGATGAACAGCCCGAGGTACATTATTATATAGGGCAAAATAGTGTTGAGTCGTCCTGTCGTGCCGGTTTGTGTCTTTACAGCGACAATGCACAGCACCGCCGCGCACAGTAAAAGCTCCGGTTTGATTAACTCACTTAATATTATAGGCAGGTGGGTGTTGACCAGCCCTAAGTTCATGTAGTAGAGATATCCGCCGACGATATTATCCGGTAAAAGGCTAAGTGAGGCAAGCGAAATTGCCATCAAACCTATAATTTTGCCGGTGTTATCGCCTGCACCCTCACCGATATAGTCTGTCTGCAAGTTCGGTGAATTGTATGGGATAAATGATATGCCGGCATAAACCGTAAGCCCGAGTATCAACGCAAAAAGTGTCGACGCGGCGGTGGTCACGAGCACCGTGTTGAAGAATGACACCGAGAACATGGACGGCAACTCGGTGGTGACATTGCCAAAGAGAAACTGCAAGGATAGGGTCAATACCACCACTGCCGTGGCAACAAAACAGCCGACAAGTGCCGGGAAGATGTTGTTTTGCTCCGATGTCGGTTGATAGGTCGTATACTGATACATCCCACCGCCCGTCTCGGATATAGTATTGAACGCCACGTTTAATCTGCCGATAATCGGCAAAAAAAATATCGCCGCTATAATTAATACTATTATCTGTATTACAAGTTTAACAACCCAAATCGCCGCGCCATAGCTAAAATCGATCATCATGAGGCTTGTGCGATAGACAAAACCGTCTATTGTTTCGCTGTACTGATAGTTTAGCGGATTTGTAAGCCCCTCTATCGCCTCGGCGTTCGGCGAGAGAATATTCGCCAACGAGTATAACAGCAGGATTAAACCGGCTATTGTCGCCCCTTTTGACGAGCCGAGAGAAGTATTTTTCATCATATGGCCAAAAGCAGAGCAAAAAAACGCCGAAAAAAAGAGCGTTGGTATACCGGACACTATAAAAAATGATATGTCAAACCCGACCATGGTAATATTCATGGTAGACGGAATAACCGAGAGTGTAAAAACGGTGTATATTACGCTCGGTATAAATGCAGGGAGCAACAGTCCACCGAGAAATAAAGGTTTTGCGCCACTCTCGCAGATAAGACGCGCCACCACCATGCCGATGACGACCGGCAATACTCCGCCGATTAGAGAGAGCCTAATGCTGTTAAAGAACAAATTCGGCAGGTTGAAGGAGCTGAAAAATCGAGCGTAGTTCTCAAACCCCACAAACATGCTGTTTGCAAGCCCCGACAGGGGTGAATAGCTTTGAGCGGACAGGACGATGCTCATGAACGCGGGAATTACGAGCAATAAAAAAAACACAAGCGACAAAAGCGCAATGGCTGTATATCCAAATTGTGATCTGCTTCGAGTTTGCATGTATCTTATATCCCCTTTTGTAATTTGACTATATTGCCGAATAACAGAGCTTGCCTTTAATAAAGGTCATCATATTTTTTCCCTCGAGGGAGAGTGGATCGCCGTCAAAAATGCAAAGGTCGGCGTAGCGCCCTTGTGCGATACAGCCGATATGCTCCGATAAACCCAGAATTTTCGCCGGTGTTAAGGTGATGGAACGCAGAGCCGTCTTACGCGATAAACCCTCACGCACCGCAAGCCCTGCCATTATCGGCAGATACTGAATAGGTATGACCGGATGGTCGGTGCACATAGCAAATTCTATGCCGTGTTTTTCCAGTTCAGCGGCGGCACTCGGGGTGAGGTTGCGAAGTTCCGGTTTGGAGCGGTCAACCATGATGGGACCTATGATCATCTTTATATCGAGTTTTGCAAGGTGTGCCGCTACCATATAACCCTCGGTAGCATGCACTAATGTCATATCGAGTGAAAACTCCTTTGCAAGTCGCACCGCGCTGAAGATATCGTCGGTGCGGTGGGCGTGAATATGAACCGGTAGGTTTTGGCAGGTCACCTTTTTTAAGGCCTGTGATTTCGGCGCATATTTTTCCCCCTCGCTGTCGTATCGGCGCGCCTCCTCGAGTGCATTTCGTATTATGGATAGCGTACCCATTCTCGTCTCGGGGGCTTTTTGCTTGTCATGATAACAGCGTTTGGGGTTCTCGCCCAGTGCCATCTTCATTGCGAGCGGTTCTTTTATAATCATATCGTCGACAAAGTCACCGTAAGTGTGCAGACAGGTGAGCGTGCCACCGATTGGGTTTGCACTGCCGGGGCCGGTTACTATCGCCGTCACTCCGCCTTTAACCGCCTCCTCAAAGCATCTGTCCTGTGGGTTGACACCGTCAATGCCGCGAAGATCCGCCGTCACCGGGTCGGTTATCTCGTTGCCGTCCGCACCCTCAAAGCCCAGAGCGTCCTCCCACATGCCGACGTGACAGTGTGCATCTATAAAGCCGGGATAGACCGAAAGACCGTCAAGGTCAAGCGTTTCACCCTCAAAAGAGGGGCAAGCGCTCATACTGCCGACCTCGGCAATGCGCTGCCCCTCAATTATAATATAACCGTTCTCGATAGTCCCGTCTGTGACGGTGTGTATCGTTGCATTTTTCAGTATCATTCGATTACCTCCAATCCTATTGATTGGCGTTTATGTCCACAAATACCCGTTCATCACCGGAGATATAGCCGAGCTGTTCCCGTGCTATGCGCTCCATATACTCCGCCTCGGTCTCGGAGCCGATAAGTCGATTAATCTCATTAATCTGACTTTGCATGAGCGCTATGTCGGACGAAACTTCCTCCGCCTCCGCCTTTTTTTGACTTATCTGCATCTGTGTTTGCACCAGCATAAAAAGTAGATACACAGCAACAAAAGCCACACCTAACCTGAATGTCAAGCCTGCCTTGCTTTGCCTTTTTTTAACCTTTCTTATACGGGGTGAGGACAAAACACAACTTCCCTATATTAAGTTTTTTCTTATAACATGAATTATACTACATTTTGCACCTAATTTGCAACTGTTTTTTGTATTTTTGTGAAAATTTTTATAGAGTCGCCACCCTCACGCAGTATTCGGTTGGTTTTAAATGGTTTAACTGTAAGACGAGAGCGTTGATAACATACATTACAACACTAAATTTACCTTAAATCGTTTGACCGAACATTTCCTTTTCATTTAAATATTACAAAAATGTAATTTTTTTGCGCTGTATTGTAAAAATTTGCTTGTAATAATAGTTTATTTATGTTACAATTTCAAAAGGACAATACTATTTAATATTGGAGATGTATATGGCTTTGGATGCAATTAAAGAGGTTAGCGAGGCGGAAAGCAGAGCGGAGCTTATTTTAGAGGACGCCCATAAAGAGGCAAGAGCTATTATAGCAGCCGCTAAGGTTGAGGGTGAAAAGGCATGTGACGCTGCGGTCGCCGCCGCTCGAGAGGAGACTGCGAGCAACCTCAAAAAACAAGAGGAAATCGGCAGCAGTTCCGAGGCAAAGGCAAAACAAAAGGCGGTCGAGGAGTGTGCTCGACTTGAATTGCAGGCCGGCGGGCGTATGGACAAGGCAGTTATTTTTATAATTGACAAGGTGACAAACAACCAATGATAATTAAGATGAAAAAGTTGGCCTGCCTTGTTTCAAAACATGATGCGGGCAAGGTGCTTAAGGCACTCGCAAAGGAGGGTTGCGTTGAACTGCGCAACACCGACAGCTATACGGCACTGCCGGAATATGCAGACCTTTTATCCAAAGGCAAGAACGACAGCGACGATAACAATGTTGTCGCCCTGCGCTCGGCTTTAGCCACCGTCAATAAATACTCCGCTTACAAAAAAGGCTTTTTAGCGGCATTGCCGAGGATAAACGAGAGCGAGTTTGAGGACGATGAGGACTATAACAAGACCCTGTCGCTCGCAGATGAAATCAACAAGCTCGCGCAGGATATATCGGCGTGTGACTCCGCAATAATTCGACTTACAACAAGTCTTGCTACCATAAAACCGTTTGCCGGCATTAAACTTGCCCTTGACAGCGACGGTGGCAGATACTACAGCACCGTCTTTGGCAGTGTGCCGGTCGGTGTGAGCGTTGAGACATTGACTCGAGAGATAGGCGACGACTTGCCGGTCGAGTTTTTGATGGGTGACGTCGGTGTCGACCAACAGTATTTTGCGCTTCTATGCCTGAAAAAGCAGGAGGAGGAGGTTGTCTCCGCCTTGAAGCCACTCGGTTTTTCCCGTCTTGTATATCGCGATATCGTCGGCAACGCCGCCGAGAATACCCTCGCCATTGAAAAGGAAATCGAGTCCAAGAAAAAAAGCATTGAAGAACATATCGACGCCATTATAGCCAAGGCAGGCTTTAGGCTTAAACTTGAAATAGCACTGGACCTCGCCGAGACAAGGCTCAACCGCACCGACACCATGTTGACGCAGGCAGGCACCCAAAAAACACTGTTGCTCTCGGGGTACACTCCGGAAAATTGTGTGGACAGGGTGACGGGACTGCTCGATACATACTGTTGTGCCTTTGAATTTTCCGAGCCGGACGATGTCGACGACGTCCCAATTGTGCTCAAAAACAACTCGTTTGTCAAACCATACGAGATGGTCACGGCACTCTACGCACTGCCAAAATACAACAGCCCAATCGACCCCAATCCGTTTATCGCACCGTTTTTCTTTATATACTTCGGATTGATGATGGGAGACTTTGCATATGGTGTCATTATCGCACTGGTGTCGTTCCTTATATTAAAAAAGGCAAATCCGCGCGAGGGCACCATGAAAAAGCTGATGCAGGTCGGCATACTCGGCGGTGTCGCGACCGCCATATGGGGTATCCTTTTCGGTAGCTACTTCGGCAACTTTATTCCGGTCATTACCGAGACGTTTACCGGCACGGCAATAACGCCGCCGCCCGTCCTGTTCGACCCACTTTCCGAGCCACTTTTACTGTTCGGCATATCGCTCGCGTTCGGTGCTATACAACTGATACTCGGCATGGCGTTGTCCATGTATCAAAAGTGCAGTTTCGGCAAGCCGCTTGACGCGGTGCTGGACGAGGGGCTTTGGTTGCTCATCTTCGCCGGTCTCGGCGTTGTGGGGATAGAGCTTGGTCTCGGTGTAGTCATGCCGGTGGCAAATCTCGGTCTATATATCGCACTGGTCGGTGTAGTATTAATTTTACTCACCAAAGGTCGCAACGAAAAAGGCATTAAAAAGGTCACCGCCGGTCTCGGGGAACTTTATGGCATAACCTCCTATCTCGCCGACCTTTTATCCTACAGCCGCCTGCTCGCTCTCGGTCTTGCAACCGCGGTTATCGCACAGGTTATGAACACGATGGGCACGTTGCTCGGACCCACCATCCCCGGTGTCATATTGCTGATAGTGGTGTTCATAGTCGGTCATAGCTTTAACATCGGCATTAACATCCTCGGCACCTTCGTTCACACCAGCCGTCTGCAATTCATTGAGTTTTTCGGCAAATTCTACATGCCGGGTGGACGACCCTTTAAACCGCTGTGCAACAACACCAAATATGTAGAGGTCTTAAAGGACGAGGCCTAAATTCGCATCCCATACGGGTAAACGAGGGTTAAACCTCTTATCATATAAACAATTCAACAATTAATAATCGGAGGAAATTCAAAATGGACGTAGTATTCAACTTATTTTCCGGCACAGGACTCGCACTTTTAGGCGCGGCACTCGCTATGGGTCTTGCCGGCACAGGATCCGCTAAGGGTGTAGGCATCGCCGGAGAGGCGGCAGCAGGTGTTTTGACAGAGGATCCCGAGAAATTCGGTCAAACACTTTTGCTCCAGGCTCTGCCGGGTACTCAAGGTATCTATGGCATGATTATCGCATTCCTTATCCTTATCAAGACCGAGGCGCTCTCCGGTGCGGCTAACCTTACCATTGAGCAGGGTTTGATGTACCTTATGTGTGCACTTCCTATCGCTATCGCCGGTCTTTTCTCCGGTATATCTCAGGGTCGTGCCGCCGCCGCTTCGATAGGCATTATCGCAAAACGTCCGGAAGAGCTCGGTAAAGCCATGATGTATCCGGCACTTGTTGAGACCTATGCTGTTCTTGCACTGCTTATCTCCTTTCTTATGTGGATGGGTATCCCGGTATAATCAACATTGATGTTCGATGACCTCGGAATGCATGCAATGAATTCCCTACACATCGTAGGGCACAGGTTGCACACGTGTCGATGGATACACAAAAAATCTGAAAGGAAACAACAACAAAATGCAGGGTTTTGAAAAGATAAAGGCACAAATTCTTGCCGATGCAAATGCCGAACGTGATCGCATCATCGAGGCGGCAAAAGCAGAGGCAGGTGAGATTGCCCGTACCTACTCTCGCACCGCCGACGCCATGGGTATCGAGACACTTCAAAAGGGTTCTGCCGAGGTTACCGCGGCCGAGGCTCGTTCTGCCCACAACTGTGAGGGTGGAGTGAAGATTGCTATGCTCGAAAAAAAACAGGAATTAATCGAGCGCGCTTTCGTATCTGCCGAAAAGGAGCTGTCAAACTTAAAATCGGACGACATGTTGCTCGTTTTGCTTGAACTCGGAAAAAGTTTAAGCGAAAAAAGCGGCGAGATTGTCATGAATGAAACCGACAAAAAACTTTTCGGTCAGCAACTTACAAAGCAACTTTCCAAAAGTCTCGGTGGTAGTTTTACACTTGCGAGTGACGTTGCAAACATCTCGGGAGGATTTATTCTTCGGGGAGGTAAAATTGAAGTAAACTGCGGATTTGACCGCCTGTTCGATCGCGCAAGGCAGGAGCTGTCGGGCGAGATTGCAGCCATCCTTTTTGAGGGTTAATGCTTTGAGAAACAAGACAAAAGACACCGATTATCTATATGCCAGCGGTCGCATAAAAGCTTTGGAGCGTGGTTTTTTACAAAGGACTACGTTGCTGCGTCTTTGTGAGTCCGGCTCGGTTGCAGATGGCGTTAAACTCCTTGGCGAGGCGTCATATCTCGCACCGGATACAACCGCCGCGACGGTTGAGGCGGAGTTTACACGTGTGCAACAACGCTGTTATCGTGAGGCAGGCGAATTTTTTGCGGATAAATCCATGCTCGGGTTTTTCCGTGCAAGATACGATTATCACAATGTGAAAACCATCCTTAAAGGCATAGTGGTGGGTGAAAGTTATACCGAGCTGTTGTCCGATTGCGGACGTGTAGCGCCGGAAAAACTTATCACCGCTATATTGGAGGATAAGTACAGCTCACTTCCAAAACACCTCGCCAAATCCTGTGAGGAGGCAAAATCCATGCTTACCCACAGCGGCGACCCCCAGATAGTGGACGGCTATCTCGATAAAGAGCAGTTTGCCGACATGGGTGAGATTGCAAAGGCGACCGGTGAGCAATATCTTATGGACTATTTTAAACTGCAGGTGGACATGCAAAACCTGCGCGCCGCCGTTCGACTTGCGCGCATGGGCGCGGAGTTCGGTGAACTTCGCAAGTATTTTATTGTCGGCGGTGATATACCGATAAATCGACTTCTTACAGAGGTTACCCCCGAGTTGGTAATCACTACCTTTACCGGCAATTATTTTTCTAACGTTGCGGCGGTGGCGGCCTCGGCACTTCGTCGTGAGCAGGGTCTTGCGGCACTTGACAAGGCGGTGGACGATGCATTGACCTCCTTTATAAAAAGAGGGCGTCGTGTTGCGTTCGGCGTTGAGGTGCCGGTCTCATACGTAGCGGCAAAAGAGAACGAGCTAGTCGTTTTGCGAACCATATTTGCAGGTTTAAAAGCTGGTCTTGAGCCGGAAAAATTGACAGAAAAGCTGAGGGATACCTATGTATAATGTAGCGGTAATAGGTGATAGAGAGACTGTCATCGGTTTTAAAGCCCTCGGTTTGACCGTCTGTTATGCCGACGGCGAGAACGAGGCAAGAGAGCATCTTATTCGCCTCGCAAAGGAAAATACAGCGGTTATATATATAACCGACAACCTCGCGGCAAACCTCTCGGAGGAGATAAAGCGCTACGAGAAAACACCCATTCCGGCAATAATTCTTATTCCGGGCAGGGACGGTTCTAACGGTGTTGCGCTTGCAAACGTCAGCAAGGCTGTGGAGCGTGCGGTCGGCGCGGATATTTTATAGTATAGTCTGTATTAATTATTATTTTTCAGCGGCAGAAAGGAATTAACAACTTATGGAAAACGGAACTATCGTCAAGGTGGCAGGTCCACTTGTTGTGGCGAACGGGCTTTCCGGTGCTAACATGTTTGATGTTGTGCGCGTCGGTAAGGATCGTATCATCGGTGAGATTATCGAGATGCGCGGTGACGCCGCCTCTATTCAGGTCTATGAGGAGACGGCAGGTCTCGGCCCCGGCGACGTTGTCGAGACGACCGGCGCACCGCTGTCTGTTGAGCTCGGACCCGGCATGATTGAAAATATTTATGACGGCATTCAGCGTCCGCTGGAGGTCATCTCCAAGATGGTCGGCACCAACCTTTCAAGAGGTATTGAGGTCGACAGCATCTCCCGTGAAAAAAAGTGGGATTTTGTATCGACGGCTAAGGTTGGCGACAGCCTTATCTGTGGCGATATAATCGGCACGGTGCAGGAGAGTGCCTCGGTGCTCCATAAAATCATGGTGCCGCACGGCATATCCGGCAAACTCAAATCCATCACCTCGGGCGAATACACCGTCACCGAGGAGATAGCGGTTATAACAAAAGAAAACGGTGAAGATGTCTCGCTGACCATGTTGCAAAAATGGCCGGTGCGTATCGAGCGCCCCTACGGTAAAAAACTCCCTCCGAACATTCCGATGGTCACGGGGCAGCGCATTATCGACATGCTGTTCCCCATCGCTAAGGGTGGCACGGCGGCGGTTCCCGGTCCTTTCGGTAGCGGTAAAACGGTCGTTCAGCATCAGCTCGCAAAATGGAGCGACGTTGATATCGTTATCTATGTCGGTTGCGGTGAGCGTGGTAATGAGATGACCGACGTTCTTCGCGAGTTCCCCGAGCTTAAAGACCCGCGCAGTGGCGAGAGCCTTATGAAGCGTACCGTTCTTATTGCCAACACCTCTGACATGCCGGTTGCGGCACGTGAGGCGAGTGTTTATACCGGCATCACCATTGCGGAGTATTTCCGTGACATGGGTTATGATGTTGCTATCATCGCCGACTCTACCAGCCGTTGGGCGGAAGCTCTGCGTGAGATGAGCGGACGTCTTGAAGAGATGCCGGGTGAGGAGGGTTATCCCGCATACCTCACCAGTCGACTTGCCCAGTTTTATGAGCGTGCTGGTCGTATCGTCTGTGCAGGCAGTGATGAGCGTGAGGGGTCTCTCTCCGCTATCGGTGCCGTCTCCCCTCCCGGTGGTGATATTTCCGAGCCGGTCAGTCAGGCGACACTGCGTATCGTTAAGGTTTTCTGGGGTCTTGATGCCTCGCTCGCGTATGCGCGTCACTTCCCTGCTATAAACTGGCTTAACAGCTATTCACTCTATGTCGACCGTCTCACCCCTTACTATGAAAATCGTATCGGTGAGCAGTATACCGACAATCGTATAACCACCATGCGCATACTCCAGCAGGAGAGTGAGCTCAACGAGATCGTTAAGCTGGTCGGTATGGACAGCCTGTCCCACGATGACCGTCTGACCATGGAGGTCGCAAGGATGCTCCGTGAGGACTTCCTACAGCAGAATGCTTTCTCCGACACCGACGCATATGCCTCCAGTGAAAAGCAGGCGGCGCTTATCGCGACCATACTTGCGTTTGACATTACCGCGAGAAAAGCGATAGCCGCCGGCGTGGGAATTGATGAAATTATATCGGTGCCGTCACGCGACAGAATAGGACGCGCTAAGGACATCGGCGAGGAGGAACATGCCGCCGAGTTCAAGTCCATATCGGACGGATTTATATCAGAAATTGAAGCACTAATAGAAAAAGCCGGAAAGGAATAACAGAGTTATGATGAGAGAATATCGTACCATCGGTGAGGTTGCCGGCCCTCTTATGCTGGTCAGTGCCGTCGAGGATGTGACCTACGGCGAACTGGGTGAGATTGAACTACAAAACGGTGAAATTCGCCGTTGTCGTGTACTGGAGATTGAGGGCAGTGACGCACTTGTACAGCTGTTCGACAGCAGTGCTGGCATCAACCTTAAGGACTCCAAGGTCAGATTTTTAGGTCACGGTCTGGAGCTCGGCGTCTCGGGCGACATGCTGGGTCGTGTCTTTGACGGTCTCGGCAATCCCAAGGACAACGGTCCTGCTATCCTGCCGGAAAAACGCATGGATATCAACGGTCAACCGATGAACCCTGCCGCGCGTGATTATCCAAACCAGTTTATCCAGACCGGTATCTCTGCTATCGACGGACTTAACACACTTGTTCGCGGACAAAAACTCCCCATCTTTTCCGGTAGTGGTCTGCCCCATGCACAACTTGCGGCGCAGATTGCTCGTCAGGCAAAGGTGCTCGGCGACGACGGCAACTTCGCGGTTGTCTTTGCCGCTGTCGGTATCACCTTTGAGGAGGCGGACTTCTT
>CAYJGF010000031.1:0-16719 GCA_964369965.1 uncultured Oscillospiraceae bacterium | reverse complement strand
TTGCCCACAAAGAGGGCATTATATCCCACCATGAGGGCATAGACCTCTTGCCGGGGAATATTGAGTTGTCGGGTACGGAAGTATCACTCGTCAACGCCATGAGCCGTGAAACAATTCTCAAGCAGTACATCGACACGGTGAAGAAAGACTACGACTTCATTCTTAGAAGGGCTACAATTCACCGCACGAGCGATCGCTCTATTGGAGTGTCCCAGCTTATGCAACTGCACTATGGCTCCTCTCGTCTCAGCATCTAGATGCTGACCCCTCTTGCGTTCTGTGAAATTTGTGGTAGAATAGATAGTGTCCATGGTGTTTGGCTCCTTCTGTTTCGAGTGTTGTGTCGTAACCCTACTCTAACAGATTTCCACTCACCGTGGATACTTTTTTATGTGTTCAATTTCATTTTACAATTAACCTATTTTTAAAAAAATACAAATTTCTACTTGAAATTTGTTTTTTTTTGTGCTAATATTAATTTGTATTCATATTTATATTAGTATTAATAAAAAAAATTGTAATAATAATAAAGATTATACAAACAATTTTATTCATAATACAATATATTGGATAAAAATTCGAAATACTTCTATGCATAGCTTAAGGGAAAAGTTGATGGATCAAAAAGAGATGTTTGGTGTCAGCCCATACGTAACCGCTCAAAAATTACTTGCCGGCAAATGGACAATGTATATTCTTTATCTATTGTCCGATAAGCCGGTGCGTTTTAACGAGATTTTGCGTATGATGCCGGAGGATATGACTCACACAACGCTGGCTCGACATCTGAAACAGCTGGAGACAGAGGGGCTTGTTCTGCGAAAGGAATACCGTCGCATACCCCCTAAGGTTGAGTATTCGCTCAGTGATATGGGCGACGATGTCAAACCGGTGTTAGGGGAGATGGGGGTTTTAGGGCGAAAATATATTGAATACCTGAACAAAAACAAACAAAATGTAGAATCTATATTATAATATACAGTTTGTATAAAAATATTATAGTTTTTTATGTCAAAACTAAATAGGGGTGGTTAGTCACTCCTGTATAAAAGGGAGGTTTTAGGGTTGCAGTATTTTTCATATGTGGCAAGAGATGCGAGCGGTGCCGTCGTCAAAGGAATAATCGAGGCAACAAACCGCAGTGAGTTTTTTCGCGATATTGACGATCGCGGTCTTACCTGTATCAACTACAGTGAGCGTGAAAATGCGTCGCAGGTAGAGGCAAAGACGATAATTAAACTGACCGGCAAGGAGTTAATTCTTTTTTGCAAAAAAATGGGTACCATGATAGGTGCCGGTATGAGCATAACCAACAGCCTCGACGTCCTTATAGACTCCGCCTCCAATCCCAGATATGCGGCGGTATATCGGAATATATATGAGGCGGTGCGAGGGGGTGTGCCGTTGTCCGGCGCAATGCTCGCACAGGGTAAATCGTTCCCCCCGCTCATGTGCCACATGGTGGAGAGCGGTGAGGAGAGCGGCAACATTGAGGGCATTTTCCTGAGAATGTCGGATTATTATGACAGGCAACTTAAGATGTCACGCAAGATTAAGAGCGCCTCCGCCTATCCGAAACTTCTCGCGGTGGTATCGCTCGGGGTGGTTATAGCGCTTTTCAGCTTTGTTCTGCCGGAGCTTTTTGTGATGTTTGAAGGGATGGCAATTCCTCCGCTAACACAGTTTATGATAGACTTTTCCAACCTTATGACGGAATTTTGGTTTGTGATAGTGATTTTACTTGTCATTCTATACGTGGTATTTGCGGCACTTATGAGGGTGCGAAGTATCAAAAAAAAGATGGATTGGCTGATTTTAAAACTGCCGCTTGTGGGAAACCTCACAAGGATGATATATTCCGGTCGATTCAGTTCGACACTCGCTATGCTCTATGCCTCCGGTCTGCCGTTGCTGGAAACGCTCCGTCTTTCCACCAACGTTATAGGGAATATATATATGGAGGATAAGCTGGAGGGCGCTTCCTCCGCAGTGGGTTCCGGTGTTCCACTTTCTGAAGCGGTGGGGAAACTTGAAGTTTTTGATAGAATGTTACCCAACATGATATCAATAGGGGAGGAGACCGGTGACCTCGACGGTATGCTCAACACTACCGCGGAGTATTTTGAGGGGGAATCCGACACCGCGATAGAATCGTTGCTCGCAATTCTCGGACCGGTTCTTTTGATAATCCTTGCAATAGTCGTAATGCTGATTCTCGTTTCGGTCATGATGCCTATATACGACGGTTACGGAACCATTGCGGCAGGATAATCCCAAGGGCTTTTTAATAAAATATAGGATAGGAAGTAATTATGATTTGTATTGATGTTTCGGGAGAACACATTGAAATAGTGTTTGCCAAAGGCTCTGTAAAAAGTCTTACCGTGGAAAACAGCGTGACGTTGAAGGTCCCATCCGAGCTTTTTTCGGGTAGCGGATATATCAACATGCCTATTTTAGAGGATTGCCTGCGTGAGACGCTTAGTGGTAGTTCCGAAAAAAAGGTGATTTTCTCTTTTTCTTTTCTGCCGACAATATATTCACTTCTTACACTGCATAGGGAGCGCAATAAACAACAGCAACGCATGGCGGTGGAATCACAGGTCTATGCGAATATCTCCCCCGATAGTTATTATGTCGATTATTATGCATTGCCGAACAGCGTGACAAAGGACAACAAACAAAATTTTGTGTCCTATGCTATGCCTAAAAAGGTGGTGGACGGAACGTTTGAGATGCTTAAAAAGCTCGGCAAAACTCCGGTGGCACTTGTTCCGTCACAACATGCGGCGCAGTGCTTTATCACCGGCTACTTCCCGGGTAAGACAATATCCCTTGCAAAGATGAGCCAAAAAATGGTCACTCTACATCTTTTTAATCCGCCCGACAATATGATAACGCGAAATGTCACGATAGAGGATACCGCCTCAAATGCGCTTGATATCCTCTCCGGCATAGGGGGAGGGGACACTCCGGAACAAATATTTGTGCAAAATGTGGAGAAACTTAACTCCTATCAATCCATAAAATTCCCCGGCTCGCCCATCGAGCAGGTGCTGGTGTTTGGTCAGAGTGCAACCGACGAACTGGTCTCGATAGTGTCTAATAATGTGGGGCTACCCTGTTCGTTGCTTGCGAGCAGACACCGCATTTTTGCAACATGTGCGCCGGTCTACACACTCGGTGCAATGATGTCACTCGGCTCGCAAGAGATCAATTTTTTTACCGCAAGAGGGAATGGAAAGGTTGCGAAAAGTTCAAAATCTCTCAACGTTCCTCTCCTCGTCGCACTGGTGGTTCTGCTTGTCAATATTATTGTGGTCTTTGGTGTCATGTCCATTGATATGCAGACGGCTAATCTTGTGGAGCAACGTGAGTTTGAACTCAACTCTGGTGAGACGCGCCAACAGTTGGAGCAGTATGGCAGTCTGCGAAAGGATTTTGTCGGGCTGGTCAAAAGCAATTCCGCCTTTGATTCTCTATCAAAAGAGCTTGAAAGTCAGGGCGAATTTAATCGCGATATTTTAGAGCGAACGGTTTCAAGTGCGCCAAACGAGGTAAGTGTGCTGTCATTTTCCTACGATAGCAACACATATAACTTTATCTGTACCGGTGTAACAGAACAACAGGCGGCGGACTATGTCGAGACCTTGACCGAGATGGATATATACGACACGGTCGGTTATTTCGGGTTTAGCGAGAGCGACGACGGCGTTTCCTTCACCGTGACGGGCACTCGTATACCGATCGTTACCGAATAACATAGAAAGGATCTAAAAAGATGAGCAAAAAGGATATGCTGATTTTGACCGTTACCGGGTCGTTGCTTGTGCTCTTTCTCCTCAACTATTTCGTCACCTTGCCGTCGATAAACAGCTACTTCACTAATGTAGAGCGTCTGGTCGAGGTGGAGACAGAACTATCGGAACTGCAAGAAGATATAGCGCAGGGTGCGGAGTTGGAGAGTGCCATCGAAGAACAAAAGGCGTTTGTCGGCACCCTCGATATTGAGGAGTATCTCGGCGAGAATTACACCGTTCATAATTTTTTCGTCGACTCGGCGGAGAACTTTAATCTTGTTGTAAACTCGTTGACACTCAGCGAGGCGACGGAGGTTAACACCTTCATAGTAGATGGCGGCACGCAGATAATAGCCGCACATCCGCTCGTCGAAGGTCAGATGAGTGATGAGGAGATTGACGCTGTTGCAAACTACTATCGCATTATGACACAGACCTGCGCCATGACGGTCACCGGCACCGCTGATAGAATACTGGACTATGTCGATGCGCTGGCGAAAAATGACATCTACCTTGTGATACCCTCGTTATCCATGAGCGATTTTGTCGGCAACGAGGAGGAAATAGAGCTCTCGTTACAATTCATAAAATACACATATATGCAAGCACCGCAAGAACTGACAACGGAGATATCTTTATAGCGAAAGGATAAAAGTTTATGGTAGCAAAAAAACGACTGGGCGACATGTTGGTGGAGGGTGGACTTATCACCCATAATCAGCTGCAAAGTGCTCTTGAACATCAGCGCAATTCCGGTGGAAAAAAGCTCGGTGACATCCTCGTGGATAACGGCGTTGTTGCGGAGGAGTCGGTTTTGCGTGTCCTGCAACATGCACTGCATATCGACTATGTAACGCTTGCCGATGCAAGGATACAGGCCTCCACCCTTGCCGCAATGCCACGCGATATCGCTGTGCAGTACAATGTAATACCATACAAACTCGTTGGCAATGAGTTGACTGTCGCGACCTCCGACCCACTTGACTACGACATGCTCTCGCGCATAGGCACCGCGACCGGCAAAAACATCACCCCCTGTCTTGCGACAAAGGGGGACATCGCCGCAACTATAAGTCGACATTATGAGCGCAACATCATTGTCAGCTCCGCCGATACGCTCAACGCGACCAGCTCCATCGTGGATGAGGCGGAGTCGCTTGAAATAACCGAGTCGGAGGCGGCAGAGAGTCGTCTCGGAAATGTGCCTATAGTACAGTTCATCAACAATCTTATTCTTCAAGCGCACAACAGCCATACCAGTGACATACACATCGAGCCGACGGCGGACGATGTGCGTATACGTTTTAGGGTGGACGGCATTTTATCCGAAATAGTGCGGATGCACACGCGCACACTGCCCGGCATTGTGACGAGGGTCAAGATTATGTCCGGCATGGATATAGCGGAAAAACGCATACCGCTGGACGGGCGTTTCACCTTAGAGCACGGCGGTCGTGAGATTGCGGCACGTGTCGCGAGTATGCCGACCGTATTCGGTGAAAAAATAGTCATTCGTCTGCTCGCCGATTCTCGCCTTGGGGTGCAACGCTTGGAGGAGCTTGGGTTCACCGAGGAGGATTCAAGGGTGTTGCGCCGTGCTATAACAATGCCCAACGGTCTTGTCCTCGTGACCGGACCTACCGGTAGCGGCAAGACCACTACCTTATATTCACTGCTTGCCGAGCTGTCCGACGTGAGCACCAACGTGTTGACGGTGGAAGATCCGGTGGAAAAATATATCGAGGGGATAAATCAGACACAGGTTAACAATCGTGCCGGTCTCACCTTTGCAAGCGGACTGCGCGCAATTTTGCGACAGGACCCGGATAAGATAATGATAGGTGAGATTCGTGATACCGAGACGGCGGACATTGCTGCGCGCGCCGCCATCACCGGTCACCTTGTGCTCGCCTCCATGCATACCAACAGCGCCGCCTCGGCTTTTATGAGGATTGTGGACATGGGTGTTGAGCCATATGTCGCCGCCTCCTCTATCGTGACCACCATTGCACAGCGGTTGGTGCGCGTGCTCTGCCCCCACTGTAAAGAGAGCTATATGCCGGTCGATGCAGAGAGGGTTTTTCTCGACAGGTACGGCGTGCGTGAGATGACCTTTCAACGCTCTCGCGGTTGCACAAGGTGTGACGGGACAGGGCATATCGGGCGTCGTGCAGTCTGTGAAATTATTGTGACCGACTCCACCATCCGCACCATGATAGTAAATCGCAACAACACCGCCGATATTGCAAAATATCTGCGAGAGACGCGCGATCAAAAGTTTTTTATTGATCAGGCACTCATACTTGTTCGCTCCGGTGTTATCGCAATCAAAGAGGCGATGGTATTGAGTGAGAATATAGATTAACATTGAGGGGGAATCATGAACATAAACGACCTTATAGCTGACACAAGAAAAAACAGAGGAAGTGACCTTCATTTGATAGTGGGCGAGCCTCCGGCGGCGAGGATTGACGGTCGGGTGCGGCGGTTTGACATGCCGGCACTCACGGCAGGTGACGTCGACGCACTCGCGCGCACGCTTGTCACCGCCACAAAACTTCAGTATTCGCCCGATGTGACGGATTATGACTTTTGTTATGTTATGCCGAATGGTTCAAGACAGCGTGTCAACGTATTTAAACAAAAGGGGGTGCGCGGTGTTGTTTTGCGTATGCTCAACGACACATTGCCGAACTTCGATGCGCTCGGACTGCCGCAAATTTTCAAACAAATTGCCGCACAGCCACGGGGTATGGTGCTGGTGACAGGACCTACCGGCAGTGGTAAGACCACCACCCTCGCCGCCATGGTGGACTATATAAATTCCACCAAGCAGGACCATATCATCACGGTGGAGGATCCGATAGAGTACCTGCACCAATCGAAATCCTGCCTTGTCAATCAGCGTGAGGTCGGAGTGGACGTCGCGGACTTTTCGACTGCACTTCGCAGTGCTCTGCGTGAAGACCCGGACGTGATACTGGTCGGTGAGATGCGCGATCTTGAAACTATTTCGGCGGCTATAACGGCGGCGGAGACGGGACATCTTGTCTTTGGTACACTGCATACCGTCGGCACGGCTAAGACCATCGACCGACTTATCGACGTGTTTCCACCGCACCAACAACAACAGGTGCGCACCCAACTTGCAACCGTCCTGCGCGCGGTTATCACACAACAACTCCTGCCGAAAAAGGAGGGCGTAGGTCGTATGGCGGCTTTTGAGATAATGACGGTCAACGATGCTATATCCAATCTTATTCGCGAGAACAAGACCTATCAGATAAACTCCATTATTCAGTCCAACTCCAAAAACGGCATGATACTGCTCGATTCCTACCTCGCGGCACTGGTAAAGCAGGGGGCAATAGATAGGGATGTCGCGTTTGAGAGGGCAGCGGATAAGCCGACACTGGAAAAGATGTTGTTATAATCGTGAGTTTTTTACAAAAACTATATTGTAATAAGCGGAGTAGATAATGATATTAAGGCAGAAAAAAGGCTTTACACTCATAGAAATGCTGGTGGTTATCCTAATCATTGTCATCTTAATCACCATCGCTGTGCCGGCGGTGGCAGGGTATCGTGCCGAGGCGCAGGAGACGGCGGACATGGCGGCGGTAAAGACGGTGTTCAACGCACTTGAATCGGCGGCGACGTTCGTGCACCCCTCGGTGCTCACCGGCGGAGTTCGTGAGGGTACACTCAACGACTACACACGTAAAAATTATAATTTTCAAGATCCAACGGATGATGAATTTGGTCAAAGAATTATGGAGTATGTCGGCAATGGGTTTGAGGGGTATTTTCGATTTGGTTATTACGCGCCGACCGGAAGTATAAGATGGATATCATACTGGTCAGACGATGATATTGGCAGTGGTGACCGTGAGGGTGTAATGGTATATGATGTGGAGCATGGACTCCTCGGCTATTTAGACGACCTTGCAGACACCTACACCGGGATAGATGCATTTGAGGATTTAGGACTTCCGGCCGGCACTATGATAAATCCCGACTGGTATGGACCTGCAAGCAGTAATTATTGATAAGATGGTGATAATATGAAGATATTACGTGTTGACAAAAAAGGCTTCACCCTAATAGAAATGTTGGTGGTTATCCTAATAATCGTCATCCTGATAACCATAGCCGTGCCGGCGGTGGCAGGGTATCGCAAGGACGCGCAGGAAACGGCGGACATGGCGATGGTCAACACGATATACAAGGCTATCGAGGCGACGGCGGTGTATGTTAACCCATCTGTTTTGACCGATGAAGTCGATACAAAAACTATATTCGAATACTGGACGGATCGCAACTTCAATCTTGAATCACCCCCCGACGACGAGTTTTCGGTGCGACTTATGGAGCATCTCGGCGCAGGGCATGAGGGTTGGTTCCGCTTTGGCTATGATCAGGATGGGGTGCAGTGGGTATCCTATTGGGATGTCGAGGGGACACCAACCGAAGAGGATGTTATGCATTTTCACAACGTTTTCTTTGAAGGCACAGCGTATGGCGAACTCGGATATATTTCCGATTTAAATGAAAAATACGGCAGGGAAGAGTTTAAACTTTTCAATTTCGGTAAATCCCCCTCCGACTATTCATAAAATGAGGTTATGATGAAAAAAGTATTAAAAAACAAAAATGGCTTCACCCTAATAGAAATGCTGGTGGTTATCCTAATCATCGTCATCCTGATAACCATAGCCGTGCCGGCGGTGGCAGGGTATCGTGCACAAGCGCAGGAAACGGCGGACCTCGGGGCGGCAAGGGTTGCATACACCGCACTAGAGGCGGCAACCATAAAACAGACCGCCGCCTCACTCGATCAGGACGGCAACGGTATGCTTGGGGGTGCCGCAAGTGTCGATTATAGCACCGATCCTCCGCAACTGCAGATACACAACACCAAATACGGCGACGATGAATTTTCAAAACATGTGGTGACACACCTCGGTGCGAACTTTAAAGGGGAGTTTCGATTTGCTTTTGATAAAGAGTTTGGCAGTATATACTGGATAGCCTATCTGCGAGAGGGTGCGAGCGGTCGTGAGGCTGTCATGGTCTACAATCCGAACGAAAATTACAACGGATATATACAGGATTTGATTGATGACGGCATTATCAGCTCCGATCACGCCAAATTCTTTGATATACCGCATGACTACGGTGCGATAGGGGCTGAAGAATACAAGCCGTATGTGGCACCATAAATTGGAAGATGTAGAACGGAGGGCATCTATATGATGTGCGTCGCATAATGTAACTGTGACACCGATGTCGCCCCTACACATAACAGGATAGCAAATGGTCGAGCAGGATATGTAGGAGAGGGGCTCTGCTCCTCCCGAAACCACCGGTCACACGCACCCACCGTATGGGACGGACGACCAAAGGTCGCCCCTACAGATAAACAACGTCATCGTGACATCATTGTTGTTAAAACCGATATTAACTCGCTCCATCAAAAGGGCGGTGATAATATATAAGTATTTATTAAAGAAAGGGACAGACTATGCAAAAATTATTGAAGCTAAAAAACAAAAAGGGTTTCACCCTGATTGAGATGCTGGTGGTGATACTTATCATCGTCATCTTAATCACAATCGCGGTGCCTGCCGTTGCCGGCTACCGCAGAGACGCGCAGGAGACAGCGGACTCCGGCGCGGCAAAGACAGTCTTTACCGCACTGGAGGCGGCGGCGACTAAGATCTCCCCGGGGACAATGACGGGTGCAGTTACTACAACGGCAAACAACTCCACATCTAAAACTTATCTTGATATAGATGTGCTTGAGGCAGATGC
The DNA here is from genome assembly GCA_964369965.1 of uncultured Oscillospiraceae bacterium. Taxonomy (GTDB): domain Bacteria; phylum Bacillota; class Clostridia; order Oscillospirales; family Ruminococcaceae; genus CAYJBH01. The sequence continues at coordinate 7,105 of CAYJGF010000031.1, read as the reverse complement.
AGCAAACGCAACTAATCCCGATGAGTATGCGGAGGCAGTTCTTGCATTTCTTGGTGCAAACTTTAAAGGCGAATTCCGCTTTGGTTTTAACAACTCTACCGGCAGCATCAACTGGGTAGCATTCCGTCGTGAGGGTGCAACAGGTACCGATTCTACAATGCTGTATCATGCTTTAGACGGATATACCGGTTATCTTTCTGATAACGGTACAGCCAACACTTTACCAGCAGCTATTGCAACATTTACAATCGGAGACCCACCCGCAACCCCATAACCCCTAACCCCTAAACCCGTGCCGGGCACTCCCCGGCACGGTACCAAAAAAATTATCCATACAAAAATACTAAGGAACATAAACTATGTCACACACAAAAACATATAAATCCGGCTTTACCGTGCTGGAACTTATTGTTATGGTCTGTGTCATAGTGTTGATGCTACTCGTAACCCTCCCCATGGTCACAAGATACATTCAAAACGGTAGGAACACCGACGCCATGGCAAACACAAAGGTGCTTGTCATATCATTGCAGGCGGCACTTATTCAAAACCTCGATATTCAAACAATTGAGGAGCTGACCCCGAGGACGCTGGACAATCATATATCACAGAGCCAGGAGGAGATAGAAAAGTTTTATATCGATCTCAAAGATTATCTGCCGGCGGATTTTAGCGGTGAGTTTTCATACTCCATTGAACAGGGCGCTGTCGCCGATGTCACGTGGCAGGGTGAGGATATAGTCTGCGAATACAGTGAAGCGACACAGCAGTATATAATCACCTCACAGCCCGACAATATCGTCAACAGTTTTAACACAGGGCAGGAGTTTGACACCGAAGGGATAGAGGAGGACGACCTGCCATGAGTATTTATATAACGGTCATCTTCGCAGTGTTCGGGCTTGTTATCGGCAGCTTTTTGAACGTGTGTATCTATCGTATGCCAAAAAATATTTCGGTTGCAAAAGGGCGCAGCTATTGCCCGAAATGTGATGAGACGCTATCCCCATTGGAGCTTGTTCCGGTGCTGTCATTCCTCGCACTTCGAGGGAGATGCCGTCACTGCAAGGCGAAAATATCACCGCGATACGCGGCGGTGGAGCTGCTCACGGCGATATTGTTCGCACTTTGCGGATACTTTATTGCACCGTACAGCATTGTCTTTGCGGCGGTATACGCAATATTCTTCGCCATACTGATTGTTATCACCTTTATCGATCTTGACACCATGGAGGTGCCGGACAGATTGCATATATGCATTGCAATTCTTGCACTTGCCTGTATGTATTTTCGAGTAGACGAATTTTGGTATTACCTACTCGGTGCGGTTATAGTGAGCATACCAATGCTTATAATCGCGATTATTACCGGAGGTTTCGGAGGTGCGGACATCAAACTCATGGCGGCGGCAGGGCTACTGCTCGGCGCAAAAAGTATTGTAGTTTCATTCCTTGCGGCAATCTTAATAATGGGCTCGATTGGCGTGGTGTTGATTATAAGAAAGATAATTTTTAAGCGCGAATATAATAAAAAAATGCCGTTTTGTCCTGCACTTACATTTGGCTGTGTAACAGGCACATTTTTAGGCGATATTATATCAGGGTGGTATTTCAGTTTATTAACATAACTTAAAGAGGGAAGATGTTTAAAAAAGGTTTTACACTTATAGAGATGATAGCTGTTCTCGCGGTACTCGCGATTTCGGCTTTAATCGGTGCGCCGCCTTTGATGGACTATATCCGTGAGGCGGAGCAACAGGCGCGAACCGAGACCGCCCAGACCCTCTACTTAACCGCCCAAAATCAGCTCACCCAACTGCGCGCGCTCGGCAACCTGAAAAGTGCCTACGGCGGTATTGTTGCCGGTCGATATTTTGAGACCGACGCAGACGGGAACTTCATCGACGAGTTAGACGCAGGGCTTATAAATACAAACAACGTCTATGACGAGCTCGGCGGCGATGGTGGCAACTACCCCACCGCTGACCTTGAAAACGGGCAGGACGATTACGTGCGCTACCTCTCAAAAGAGGCAGGTTTTGACGTCACCATGATGTCGGACCCACTCTATCAACTGCTCGCACCGGCGATACGCGATCACTCCATAATGCACGGTGCAATTCTTTTGGAGTACAATATACTTACCGGCAAGGTCTTGTCCGTCTTTTATAGCGATTTATCGACGGTAACAGAGTTCACCTACGAGGACAACGGTTTATTTTCGTCCATACAAGGGGAGCGCGGTGAGCCGTATGACGATATTGCAGAGCAACGTTTGCAGGGATACTACGGTGTCGACTACACCGGCGATCACCCCCCCGACCGTAGCTATCAGATGTCCATTCACATGTACGATGGCTATGACGATGGTCTGCCGGATAGCTACGACGTGGAGCACGCCGACGGACTTTATCGCTATAATCGACCGCTTGTCGATGCCGATGCCCCACTGCAAAACGCGCTTTATCTCGAAATATTTGTCGAAAAAACCTCGCTGAGTGCCGCGACGACACCACTCTTTGACATCACGCTCGCCGGCTCGGCACTGCTGAACGACTATGACCTGTCCGGTTTTGCTGAGAACGAGAGTTTTGAGACCGCCCTTGAAAATTTCGATGCGCGCGGCAATGTTTTAATATACCGCAACGACACGCCGAGCGGTTACAATGTAGACGATGAGTTTGCACGGTTTATACTTGTCCTCGACTATGTCGGCGGCGACCTGTCGAGCGAGAATGCCGAGCGCGCCAAATACTCCATAACCTCACTTGTCGACACCGCCGACAATCCCTTGACCCTCGATGCGAACACCGACATCGTCGCAACCATCGCCGAGGAGGGCGGTATCCTCACCGTCACCTCCAATGCTAAAAATCCATTCTTCGCGACGCAGTATAACAACAACACCCTGCCGGAAAATGTGGCGGACACAAACAACATCGCCACCGCGCGCCACCTCAATAACATTCGATATGTTGCAAACAACAGCACACACACCTTTTATCAGATAGAGGACATCGACCTTGCGAGCGAGGACGGTATAATTAACAATACCACCGTCGATGGAGATTTTGTCGACGCGTCCGGCAACTGGAATTTAATACTGTCCCCACTGCCGACACTTGAGGGCAAATACACCGGTGAGCACACCGAGACGGACGGCGACATCGCAATGCTAAGCCTGCAAAACCTCAATATATTTAATGTCAACCCCGACACAAATCCGGATATGGGAACTCTCGATCAAGATACAGGCACACGCTCGGTAGGTCTTTTTGAGATCATCGGTGAGGAAGGTGAGTTCTCCCATGTCATGTTTATCGACCCAAAAGTTGAGGTTAAAAACAGAACATCTCATCTGTATTATGTTAAAGACGATGGCAGATATGCAGGTGTCGTCGCGGGACAAAGCTCCGGTTCTATTCATAATGTCACTATAATGTCAAGCGGTGCAACCACGCCGGTGATGGACTATGATGACCCAAATGTACTTGCAGATCATGACGGCTCCAACATGAATGGTGATTTTGTCGGCGGAGTTGTGGGTTATATTAATGACGCCGCCGCGACCGACTCTATCCATCATATACTTTATCTTGCGCCGGCACCGTCGGAGCCTATTGAGGTGTCGGGTGTAAGTTATTATATCAACCCCATAGTAGGTACAAATTACAATTCGGCTGCACCACAGCACAACGATTACGCGCAGGACGCTATCGACGACAACAGTTGTTATTATTTGATAGGTGAGGCACTGCACACCGACAATGACATCGTCGCGACGACACCGTTTAATTACAATGTCGACACTGTGACCGACGGTCTCGGTCAGGGCATAAGCACAAATGATCTGTACGCCGATATGAATGATATTACAAGTGATTTTTATCTGAATTTTATGACAAATTTAGCCGGAATTGTGGACTATAAGTTTGTCGGTGCTGTAGCTGACCCGTTGCAGGTTACCACATGGACGACCGACAACTATCCTTACCCCTATTATGGAAATCTGCTACCCAATTTTTATGATATAGACAGTAGCTATAAATTTGATTTTAGCTGGCCGGTGACAAAGCTGGAGCCTTTTGAAGCAGAATTTGTTTACTATGAGATATACGGTAACAAGAATGATGTGAGAAATCCCGAGGTGGGTATATACCAGATTGGTGCCGATGGTGCTATAGTTGCAAACACACTAAAAGACACAGATGCCGAGCAAAACTATCGTATACTGCACGACGGTTATGCCGTCAAGGTCAACCGACCTTACACCATGCTGGAGTCGGAGGATTTCACCCTCACCATCAACGACACCGTAATAACGGACGAGATAGGCAGTTGGTTGTCAAGATACGGTGAAAATGATTGGTATAACGATTTTACCGACCGATTCAGATCCGACCCCTCCTCAACCGACATTGAGACGGTGTTGACCATCGATAACAGCGATTTTCAGGCGATCGCAGACGATGCAATTGACAATGATATAGTGAGTATCTCCATGTCCAACGGCAAAAACAGCAGCGCGTCATATATCAACCCACTATATGCAAAGTCAATTTATACAAGCAATGCCAACCCGAGCACCCCTTATATCATCAGGTCGCCACGTCATATCAACAATATCGGTAGATTTGACAATTCCACCTCGCACACCTCGAGCTTTATTCAGGAAATTAATCTTGATATGCTCAATTATTATGAGGAATATCCGGGGGGTGCGGCTAATCTCAATGCAGATAGTTGGTCATATTTTGTTTCGAGCAGTAGCAATCCCGGCGGTGAAATTTTTGAAAATTTAAAGTACGACACCAGTGAGTATCTTGGGTGGCCGGGATTATACCCACCCGGAAGTGAGGACGACAGACCCATAGCTGCTATCAACTATGCCTTTGCAGGGGATTATAACGGCAACGGCAGGACGATAAATAACCTTGTGAGAAATTCCGGTAACACAAACGGCATTGCACTTTTTGAGGAGGTCGCAGCATCAGGTAAAATTCACGACCTCACACTGAATAACTTTAATATCACAGCGAGTGGGACAGTAAGCGGTGCTACACTTGCCGTATTAAATGCAGGAACAATAGAGGATGTGACGGTCACAAATTCGACGGTGCACGGCGCGAAAAATTTTAACGGCAATACCCCGACAAATCTTGGCGGTGTTGTGGCGATAAATTCCGGCACAGTGAACAATGTGACAATTATCGACAGTGCAATAACAAGGGTGTTAACAGGCAATGGCGATACCTATCAACAGTATAAACAGGGAGCGGGTGGTATTATCGGTGTTAACAGCGGCACACTGCAAAACTCCGGTGCAATAAACACGACGGTCTCTGTGCGCAACAGCTTTGCCGGTGGTCTTGTCGGCATTGTCGGTGCAACCGATACCAACCCCGATGGCGGTGTTATAAAAGACAACTACTTTATCTACAATAAGGTGGATATTGACAGCAATCCGATAATTCCGGTAAATTTTGGGTATGATATAGATTCTGCGACGACCAACAACATAATTCTTTACTCAATAGGCGGCATTGTAGGTGGTGGTGATGATATGACGTCAAATGCCGTAACAGCCACCTCAAATGCAGTTGAAATAAGCAACAATCTCTATCTTGCGCCTACCCCAATACTGGATACCGACTCAACCGGTGCACCAACCGGTGGCGGAGCTCCTATAGAATATCCGATCATTGGTAATCCGCAGATGTTGCGACTTGCTCCCGATGTTGTAGGTCCCGGAATAACAGCTAATAATTTTATAGGTGTCGAAAACAACATCTTCCTGTCCGGTGCGCGCTATTCCGGCGATAATACTAACTGGATAGACTATGCCTACAATACCGGCATTTTCTATGATCCGGATGCGGCAAATCTCTTTGATGTTGTCGGCATGGCGAGCGAGTTTATCAATAGGACATGGTTGTCGACCTACGGCAATAATCAGCTTGCCGGTTGGCAGGACACCGCGCCGTATCCGACCCCTGCCGGCGAGACACCTGTGACAACAGTGCCGTATGCGACGACGCGACCGGCGCAACATACCGGTTTTGACGGCACCGGCTCGGTGGATACCACGGCTTATAGCGCAAGAATGTTGTTCGGTGATGCGACAATAGGCTACACCACGGCAGGCATGAGCATCACGACAGCGCTTGAGATAATCAACAATTCGGCAACCGACGCTTTAGCCCTTGACGGTTTTGATATTAGCATCAATCTCGGCAACTACGCCGACTATATTGACAATTCTGTTTTTGAAGTTATAGATCCTGCGACAAAACCGAGTGCGATAATAAAACTTGTCAGCGAGGATAGCACTGAATTGACTTCATCTGTCCTATACACTTTTGAATCTGCAACTAATATTATCACTATTGACACCGCCGGTCTATCGGAAATAGCGGCAGGAGAAACGGTGCGCTTTGAGTTCGAGTTGCCGGTCAGAAATAAGTTCACACCGGAGTTTTCTGCAAATCCGATATCAACCAACTATTATTATATCGCTATGCAGGCAAGCTTAACACTCGACGGCGAGCCGGAAACGCTCTTAACCAGCGACAAACTTCACATCCAACCATTCACCGCAAAAACGGTATATAACGGCGGTAACCCCATTGAAAACGGCACGACATTCGATGTTGAAACCACGATAACATCAAACGCTACACCCACACACTATCACATCGGCAGTTTCACCGAGATTTTGCCAAAAGGATTTACCTTTGACCCGACAGGTGGGATTACGGTGAGAACAACTGTCGGTGGTGCGGATGTAGAGACAATTCTCGAAGCCGATGATTACACCTACACAAACATCACCGACGGCACAAACGAAATAGTCATTAATCGCATTGTCGTCCCGACAGGTGGAACTTTGAGCATAGAATATCAGCTCAACTATAACGATAGTGTCGAAGAGGTGAAAACGACAAGCCTATGGCAAAAAACGGTTTTTGACTCCATCGGAAATCCGATTGCACAAAACAATATATCGTGGTATAACGATATAACGATTACCAACCCTTCATCGCCGGCACCGTCACCTGCCCCTGCGCCTGCGCCGTCAACCGACCCCGACGCAACCCCGAGCGGTG
>CAYJGF010000030.1:0-19189 GCA_964369965.1 uncultured Oscillospiraceae bacterium | reverse complement strand
GATGTATATAATAACATAAACTTAGTCTCATTTCAACCCCTGAAATAAAAAAAATCATATTAATAACATATAAATTTACATAATAGTTTTCTATCCTTTTCACTATAGGCAGCCAGAGGCCGTTGCCTTTCGACACTCTTGATCTATCGGACTGGTAGAATTTTTCAAATATTCTCCGTAATTCATCCTTTCCGACAAATGATCCGGTATTTGAAAAGGTTGCTTGTACAGTGTTATTTTTGATAGTTTTCAGTTTAATGGATACTCTACCGTTCTCGTTGCAGAATTTTACCGCATTTAATACAAGATTTTGCCATATATGAAACAAAATGTTTTTATCTGCATTTAGCGAGATTTTGTTTAAATCGATGTCGAGCTCGATGTTCTTTGCTTCCCACTCCTTTTGAAACAGCAGAATAATATCACATACCTACTCATCAACTGAAAATACTGTTTTGTTTAACTCTATTTTGTTGTTATCAAGAGTTGAGAGCAACAGAATATTTCCTGTCATCTTGGTAAGACGCTTAGAGTTCAGCAATAAGCTATCTACTGGGGGGCAGTGCCTGTCATGCCGCCTCACCGGAAGATTGGGTCAAGGCTATAGTCGTCCTTTTGAAGCCTTTGTTTGGAAACAATATCTTTCGCAAATGTGATATGCCGTATTTTAAATTTATTTTCGACGAAACAAGGTTGAACAAAAATCCACCTTGTCTACTCGCAACTTATGTTATACAATAAAAACATAAGGATGATGGAGGATTTTATCATGGGGTTGTGTGTAGCGGTAGTGGGTTGTGGGAGGTTTGGCAGTCAATTTATTGGGCAACATGTCAACCACCCGGATGTTGAAAAGATGTATCTTTGCGATGAGCGGTACGATCGAGCATTAAAAGTCGCAAATAAGTGGAATATCCCAAAAGAGAACATTTTAACGACGTATGATGACGTGTTGTCGTCCGATGCGGTTTCGGTGTCAATCTTTGCGCAAAGACATCTGCACGGACCGATGGTTATAAAAGCGTTAGAGGCGGGCAAGCATGTCGGCTGCGCTGTTCCGCTGACCATTGATGTAGATGAGGGTAAGACCATCGTCAGTTTAGTGGAAAAATCCGGTCTGATTTTTTCCACCTTTGAGACCGACATATATATTGCCGCTGTCATATATTGCAGAGAGCGGTATAGGGCAGGGGACTTTGGACGTTTCACCTTTGCACAGAGTTCCTACAACCATGATATGTCGCACTTTATCGACCCGTACAAACATTCTGCGGGAGAAAATTGGAAACGCGTCGCCGGTATACCACCACTTTTTTATGCCACCCACACCGTCAGCCGTATCCTGAGTGTAACCGGTGCACATATAACGAAAGTTTGCGCTTTTGGGGTGCTGGACTATAACGAGGATGAGATTTTCCGTGCCGGCAACAACGATTGGGACAATCCCTTTGCCAACGAGACGGCGTTGATGCGCACATCGGATGGTGGGTCAATACGCATTAACGAGTTCCGTCGTGCGGTCAATCCGTCGAGCGTCGGGACCAACCTGTTATTCCAGGGTGAGAACGCCACCTATGTCGACGGAGGGCGCTCAGGAAGAAGTTTATTTGCATTTCGTAGCGGTGAGCATGGTGAAAAGGTCGAGGAGTTGGATTTAACCACTATCCTGACCTGTACCGACTTTAAAGGTCCGATTGACAACGATATTCCGGTTGAGTTGCGCGATGGCTTTTTCTCGGCGGAGGCACCACTTCACCATATAGAGCGATTGCCAAAGAGTTACCGCGACATTCGTAACGGGCACAACGGCTCTCATCATTTTTTGATTGACGATTTCATCTGTTGTGTTGCACAGGATAAACATCCAAGATACACAAACGTGTGGGAGGCGGCAAAGTTTTGCCTGCCGGGCTTGGTGGCACATAGATCTGCAATGCAAGGAGGGGAGCTGATAGATGTGCCGTTTTTAGGCGACGCACCGACAGATCTTGAGTATCTTGATAAGGATGAAAATGCGTTTGAATCAAAGATATGGTTATAGCCTGCTAAAATAAAAAATCCCCCATATGAAATTTAATCTCATATGGGGGATTATATTAATTTATCCTTTAACTCCGGAGAATTTTATACCCTGTAACAGATATTTTTGACCTGCTATAAAGATAATTAGCATGGGGATTAATGACATTACTATACCCGCCGTTAGTGGTCCGTACTCTACATTATAATCGGTTCTAAACGCTGCAAGGGCAATCTGTATTGTGCGGTTTTCCGGCGAGACTAAATAGATTTTTGCCGCCATGTAGTTATTCCACATAGCATTAAAGGTAAATATACCAACCGTAGCGATAGCCGGTTTGCACATCGGCATGACAATACGTGAATATATCTTCAACTCACCACAACCGTCAATCCGTGCCGCTTCCAGCAGTTCGTTTGGCAAACTCATCATAAATTGGCGGAACATAAACACACCAAACGCCGCGAATATGTGCAGTACAATCATGGAAGTTAAGGTATCGTAGAGATTGAGTTGCTTTATAACCATGAATTGCGGTATTAAAATGGCGTTGTATGGCACCATCATTGTACCGAGGTAGCATAAAAACAACTTGTCACGACCGGTAAACTGTAATTTCGCAAAGGCATACGCCGCGAGTGAACAGGATATAATCTGCCCGAGGGTAACAACGACGGATAGAAATGCCGTATTCCCAAAATACAGAAGAAAATCCATCTCTTCAAAAACTGTCAGATAGTTGCTTATCATAGGGTTGTCGGGCACCCAATCGATAGGGTAGCTAAAGATTGCGTTTGTTGCCTTGAACGATGATGATAGCGTCCATACGAAAGGGACTATCATGGTGCAGGCAAGTGCAAACAATATAATTGTCAACGCTATTGTCTTTATTCTTTTTTGTGCGGTATGACTCACGAGACCTCTCCTTTACATGTATGTGACCCAGTCCTTTTGCTTTTTAAACTGGAAAATTGTTATTATCATAATGACAGCGAGCAGGAAGTAGGAAAGTGCGGATGCATAGCCAAAATCACCGTTTACAAAGCCCTCTTGATATATGCGATATACAAGCACGTTGCTGGAGCGACCGGGACCGCCCTCCGTCATAATTGATACTAAATCAAACACCTGGAATGAACCGATTATGTTCAGAATGGTGACCATGAAAAGTGTCGGTGATAACATAGGTATGGTTATCTTGAAAAACTTCTTGACGACACCTGCACCATCGATGTCTGCCGCCTCGTACAAATATGTCGGTATTGCCTGCAATCCTGCGAGGAGTATCACCATATAATAGCCGATCTGTTTCCATACTGCCACTATCATTACCGATAGTAAAGAAGTGTCGGAGGATAACAGCCATGAGGGCGGATCCTGCACACCAATCGAGATCAAAAAGCTGTTTATAGGACCGTTGGAGGCATACATCAGCACCCAAATCAAGCCGACAATTGCCATAGAGCTGATTGAGGGGAGGTAGAACATCGCCTTTAGCAATGTTTTGCAACGCAAACTTGAATTTAAAAGTACAGCGAGCAACAGTGCAAGGACAATTGTTGTCGGGACGGTGCCGACGGTGTAGATAACATTGTTAAGCAGTGAAATGCGGAAATAGTTATCACTGAACATGTTAATATAGTTCTGCAGACCTACAAACTCCGGAAAACCAAAGCCACCGTAGTTGGTCAACGAGATAAGGCCGCCTATAACAACCGGAAGTGCAACAAAAACAATAAATCCCAGTAAACTCGGAATGAGAAAAAGGTAACCTATCAGCCACTCACCATGTTTTTTTTTGGAGCGATAATAGGCTTTTTTGATTGAGGACATCTGCTCCCTCCCTGAAAAAATAGAAAGAGGGCTGTCGCATTAAGATATGGTCAATAATACGACAGCCCGAAAATATACTTTGATTAACCGAGGATATTTGCCCTTTCGGCGATAAATTCGTCAGCAACCTGCTCGATTGTCAACTCACCTGCAAAGTACAGACTCGCATACTCTTTCCAAAGATTGAGTGTTTGGCTGTAGCCTACGTCAGCAAGTTGCTCCTGCTGAGCATTGGTGTCAAGGAAGTAGGTGGCGGAGTCAATACCGATTGTTGTTGCATAAAGGTCGGTGGAAGTATCGGTGGTGTACGCCGGCATCTGACCCATGGAAGCATTAATTTCAGATCCCTCTGCGCCACAGTAGTAGGATATAAAGTCGTATGCGGCTTGTGGGTTTTCTGTGCTTGCCATTGGGGAGATAAATGCGAAGTTACCGGTGCTTGCGCCCTGCTCTGCACCCTCGGGGATTGGATAAGGTGCTATAGCCCAGTTGAGCTCTATGCCATTCTCCTCAACCATATTTTGAACGCCGGCTATAAACCAGTCACCTTGCGGCACCATGGCAACATTGCCGTTTACAAACTCGGTAGTGTGATCTAATGTGCCGGAAGATGCCAACTCATAGGACGGGTGAGAGCCATTTGTCCACACAGTGTTGAGAAGTTCTAAGGTGTTTGTAAGCTCGGTGATGTCGTCCGAGGTAGGATATACGCCCTGCTGGATAGCATAGAATACAGATGACCAAGTGACAAGGTATCCACCCCAGATTGTCTCACCGTTGGCACCGGTTTCGTTGGCGTAGAAATCCTTCATTTGAGATGCTATGTCAACATATTCATCCCATGTGATGTCTATCGGATAGTCAATGCCGGCCTCGTCAAACATGTCAACATTGTAGAACATCTGCCAGTTGGAAAATTTGAAGGGCAGACCGAAGTATTTGCCATCTACGCCAACAGAGTTCCACATGGTGCCGTAGTTGCTGACATCAAGGTCAGTGTCCGCTTCAATCATCTCGGTAATGTCAAGGTATTGACCGTTTGCACCAAATTCACTGTATGCCGCAATACCTTTTGTTGCGATAATGTCATAATCCGCCTGTGCCGCAACGATAACTTTTGCCTGATCCTCATAACCGTCTGAAGCTATAGAGTCCATAGCGATGGTTATGCCGGGGTTTTCTGCCTCATATGCCTTGATAACCTCTGCTTGAATTTCACTGACATAAGGGTCGGTCCAGCAAAAAGACTTTAGTTCAACAGCCTCGGCGGCTGCTTCATCGTCGGATGCATTCTCAGCCGGAGCCTCCGAGCTTGTCTCGGCAGGGGTCTCAGAGCTTGTATCGGTGCTACAAGCGGCAAGTTGCACGACCATCATGGCGGCAAGTAAAATTGCGAATACTCTTTTCATAGTAATTCCTCCATTTAAATTATTATGTGTGTTTAACACGATTTTATTGTAGCATGACATCAAAGTGCTAACAAGGTTGAAATTTTGTCACCCTTAAATCTCTATAGTGTATAGTGGTGTCATGCTCACATTATTTAAAGAGCACCCTTTGGGACAATCAATGTCAAAATATTGCGCTTTATCCTCATATCGTTCAATTTTCACCGTCAAGGTTTTGGGGTAGCTGTGACGTGCAAGGGAAATGTGGTACGGCAAACCGGTGGTGAACCAGTCGCCTATAAGTTTGTCGGTGAAAACAGACACCTTATCGCCGATATAGTCCAGCGTTAACAAACAATCCTCATAGACACCATTATATTCAATCTCAATCTGATAGCTATCGCCCTGCAACGCGGTAAAGGATGCAGATGCCGCTCGAGTGCTCACGCGGTGGGTCGTCGTGACCGGTTCACCCGCCTCGTTGTATTTAATAATATTGACAACAGGCGAGGTGCTCTCAACAAAGATTTTATCTTTATTTTGATACATCACCTGCTCACACAGATACAGCGAATCACCAAAGAGAAAAGCATGGTTTGCTTGTTCCTGTGTCAAGGTGATAATGTCAGCGGTGCCTTTTGAAAAGTTGTATACCGCCAAGCTATCACAGAAGAAAAAATATCGTTTGCCTATCCTTGTCAACGGAGTGGCATTTGTCGATTCTAAAATTGCATCATCGAGCGGCAGGTTATACGGCAAAATCAAAACATCGTCGTTTTTGATCTGTATATCTTTTATCTTCAAATCAAGATTTTCATTTTGCAGATGAAATGATACCGTGTGCTGTGCCATTGTGCGCTTTCGCAGATGGTTGTTAATCATCACAAACCCACAGTTGTGCCGAGCATTGTGGCGAACTGCATATCGCATTGATACAAGGTCAGCTGGGTCGGTGGCGTTATTATCGGGGATTATTGCAGGGGAGTCGGCGATTAAATGTCCAAAGCAGTGCAACATCATATGCAGGCGTTTCAGCTCAAAATAGCTGTCGTTTGGCAATCCAACTTCACCCAGCGGCGCTTGAAAATCATAGGACATTTTGGGCAGATCGTTTGGGTATCCCGTGACGCGCGATTCCTCAAATGTAGAATATTTACCGAGGGGATTGGTGCCGCCGTGATACATATAATATCCTAACAAAACCGCTCCACTACAAAGTTTGGTGACAGCAAGCGCAAGCGTGTCTTTTGGGAAAACAACCACTCGACGATGATCGGTCACCTGCATACCGCCACCGAGTTCCGCGGTCAAAAATGGGTATGCCCCAACATTCCATGTGAATGGTCTGCCGGACTCATCGGTTGTGTTGTGGTCGCATCCTATCGTAGGGTCATTTAACGCATGGCGAACTAAAAAGTTTATACTCTCCGGCATCTCTTCGGTGGTTTGTGCCCAGGGTGCATCACAATATCCGCCCATGACAGGCAACATCTCCATGTCTACCACCGTCGCACCGCCCCATCCGGTTGCGGTGTAGATAGGCACCTTAAAACCTATTTCAACCGCCATTTTTTTGAGTTTTTTCATGTGTTCCATGCGTATTTCCGGCGCAGGACTTACGCCGCAAGGACCGTATTCGTTTTCTATCTGAATACCGACGACGCACCCACCATCGGTGAAAAGCATCCCCTGCACCTGCATATAAATTTGAGCGTACAGCCGGTGCACGTGCTCAAGATATGCAGCATCATTTTGTCGTATAGCAAAGTCGGTTTGATTTTGCAACCAGTCGGGGAAGCCACCGTTGCGACACTCCCCATGAGCCCACGGACCTATACGGAGCATCACCATGATGTTGTGTTTATTGCATATGCCCACAAATCGGCGTAGATCGCAGTTCCCCTCAAAGTTAAATACTCCACGCTCCTCCTCGTGGTGAATCCAAAAAACATAGGTGGCGATGACGTTAACTCCACCGGCTTGCATCTTTAATATTTCCTTTTCCCACTCATTCGACGGATACCGTGAAAAATGGAACTCTCCCATTACACAAAGCCACGGCTCGCTGTTTTTTGTGATGTATTTGCTATTCACTTCTATCGTATCACCGTTTGGATTTGTTCCGCAAAACGGGAGTGTAGACGTTTTTTGCATGTTGTTTGGTAGTTTGATTTCAATCATACTCAGCACCCCTTGATAGTGTGTTTTTTAATATACTCTTTTATCGCCTGCACCCCATCTTTCGAAAAGTTTTCCGGCAGAATTGATATGACGGGATATTGTGGTTTTGGCTCTAACACATCATATAGTTGCATGTGTTGCATAAACATGTTTTCACTCACCGTTGCCGTGTTCCCTCCGAGATGATCGAGATTTAAAATGCAATCGGTGGCAAGATGATTTGCGAGGTAGATGTGTGAAAGTGTCAGCCCACGCCAGTCAAATCCCGGCACACAGTGGACATCGTTCAGGCGAAAGGTATCGCAATAACAGCTGAAAAAAGGATCGGGATGATGGCTTTCAATCTCGATGGTGGCGTCGATACTTCGCACCGCATTGTGGAGAATTGACATTATCTCACGCATCTGTTTGCGGGGACCGTAGAAAAAATCAAACTTGAATTTGCGTATCCCCATCTTTGCCAAAGGGGTTAAAATTTCTATAAAATGATTGTACAACTCGGGGCAGGGTTTAAAATAGTAGCGGTTTTTTATCTGTTCATTCTCATGGGTGTCAAGCCCTGAAAACAGCTCCGGTTTATTTTTTACCAATGCCGCTTGATGAGGAACCGATGGGATCCCGAGCCACAGACTCGGCACAAATCCACGTTGTGAAATTTTGCGTATCAACCCTGCAAAATCGGAGAACTTGTTCCTGTCCGCCCTCCAATAACCGTCGGTCCAACCATTTTCATCACCGCAAGATAGCTCCTGCCATCCGTCATCGAGGGTAAGTTTGCCTTTTGGCAGACCGAGCGCCTCTATACGATCCATATAATCGAGCACGAATTGCTCATTTAACGCCATTCTTGGGTGAAGTCCGCAAGGTTTTGCGACCCTACCTTGTTCAACCCATGTGACATATTCCGGCAAAAACCAAAAATCTTGACGCCCTACTGCCTTGACTTTGGGAAGTTGCACCATTTTTTTGTATAGCGCCCATTTCTGCGACTCGTCGGTGGCATCGTTCATGTATAAAAGCTGCTGCCCCTTTGGAATTTCTATGGTGACGATGGAGCCGTCGGATGAAATTTCGCCACCGAGGTCGGTTAAAAAAAGTGCCATATGATCCCATGAGCAGACACCGTCCGGACCACTCGTGCCACCATAATACCGGTGGAGATCATAGCAAAATGACCCCTCTTGATAGTATGAGTTATAAAACCCACTGCCGCGAAACGGCAAAAACACAGCGCCTGATTGTGGCAGCCGGAGTGTATCGGGGCCATCAATAATTTGATAATGCATTAAAAACTCCTTTGTCAAACAGATTTATTACTGCCGCAGACTGCAAGGATGGCAGTAAAATTCGTGTGGTTGTACCCTCACCCACCGTGCTGTCAACCTCTATCTCACCATCGTGCGCTTTGATAATTTTATATGTCAAGGTCAACCCTATACCCCAGTGTTTTTTATAGGTAGAGGTGGTGTAAAAAGGGGTGAAAATGTCGTGCAAACGCTCAGGTGGTATGCCATTTCCTTTGTCGGTGACGGTAATAACTACCCAGCTGTCAATCTGTTGTAATTTGACTGTCAGATGTTTTCGTTGAGGTGGTAACGGCTCCATCGCATCAATGGAGTTGCGGATAATGTTATGTATTGCATCGTTCATATGATTTTGGTCTATTAATGCAAGGATGGAACTTTCCGGCATATCAATCTCAACCTGATAATCCTGAAAATCACTATCAAATTGTTGCATTAACTGAATTAAAAACGACTGTATATTCTCCTCCTTGAGTTGCAACACATTTGTTTTGGTGGTGTGATGGATACTATCAATTCGGTTGTATAGATGTTCACAACGTGAAATAGCCTCACCGATTGAAACCCGAGCGGTATCATCCACCGGTATTAACTCGAGCTGTGTCTGCAAAGCTAAAACCTCGTTTTTAATATAGTGACAGAATAGCTTAGACGTAGTCTCGGAGGCGCTGATTTGGCGCGACACTGAATAGTTGTGCGATTGAATTGTTCTGGAAATTTTGGTAACACGATAGATATTAAAAGTTAACAACATCGTAATCAATAGCAACAAGATGGGGAATGTAATATAAAATTCGTCACCTGCAAACAATGGTATCGGTCTATATCGGACGGTGTTGGCGACCTTGGATAATTCCAAAAAATAGGAGGGTGTGATATAAAAATAACTGCAATACAGAACGCAAAGCAATGCATAACAAACGGATAAAAACCGACTGTGAAATTGCAACATTCTAATCTTTGCCGAGCGAATATAGTGCAAGCCGATGAAAATAGCACTCGATAAGATCAACGCAAGATTAATAAAGGTTGTGCTGAACTCCAATATATTGACAATCATATTGTATGTCGGGCGGGACATTATATCGGGATATACGGCATAGTATACCACCTTTTGTACAACAGGATCATATATGATCAACTGCAAAATCAAATAGATTATTATCGGCTTTTTAAGATGTTTTAATAATTTATCGTATGAGGAGCGTAAGATAATATTGGTGAAGCGCAGACTGCAAAAAACAACTAAAATACTTGCAAAATTGAAGATGCGAACTACCATATTTTTAGAAATGTCGAGAAAAAAAAGCCATCTCCACAGCGGCAAGGGAAACGACGGGAAATGCAATACCTTTGTGGTATAATAATCATTTTTTGCCATGAACAAAAAAACAGCCATAATTAAAACAAGGTAGGAGCAAAGCAGGATTGCAAAGCTCAACCCTTGCGGACTTTTTCTCCCCTTTAATAATAAAAAGACAATCTGCACCAACATCAAGACCAAAAGATAAACCAAAATAAACCTCGTTTTTGTGACTTTCGAAGTGATTTGACTATATTGATTATATCACAAAGGAGAAAAAATAAAAGGATGATAATTTATAAACGAATATATTTAATCAAATGGAATTTTGGGAATGTTGTGTAGATATTCCATAATGCCTGAGGCTTTAAGTTCCTCTATCACATTCGCCATGCTTCGCACCTCGAACTTTTTAAGTATTTTGCGAATTTGGGTTTTGACGGTTGACATCTCAACATAGCGAAGATCGCATATTTCCTGACGGGTATATCCTTGATAGAGTAAATCTAATATGTCTATCTCTGTTTTAGTGAGTTGTGACACCAGTTGCAGGCAGTACATGAAACTGATTTCACTGTTTCTTATGCGTTGAAATTCAAGACGGATTTTTTCGGCGATTACCGGTCTTATCGGGGAACGGTCATAAAATGCATCCTTTACGCATGTAACAATTTCATCAGGGGGAGAGTTTTTAAGAATATAATCCGATACACCGAGCTGAAATGCCGTGAAAACTTTATCATCATCTTCATGAACCGTTAAGATGATAATTTTGATGTCGGGATAATCCGCTAATATCTCTTTCGTTGCATCAAGTCCTGCCGTGGCGGTATCCATGTCTATATCCATTAAGATAACGTCCGGGTTATGTTCTTTAGTCTTTTGAACCACCGAAGGGCGGTCATCTGCCTCGGCGACCACCTTTATCGCCTGATCCTGCGATAAAAAATTTATATAGCGCTGTCTGAGAGGCGCAATATCGTCAACAACCAATACGGTAATTATGTCCTGCTTCATCTGATGCTCTCCAATGCCTTTCATTTCATTTTACATCAATCGACAGGAAAAAAGCAAGAGTGAAAATAAATATTTTATCGGATTATAAAAATTCACCCTTGTTTGAATGTTTAACTCATGTTAAATTTATACAAGAGATATAGTTGAACTTAATTTATATAAACAGGAGGGTGCATGACCAATCGTGAAAGGCTATTGGCGATTCTAAATCGCAAGGAATATGACAGATTGCCTATAATTCATTTCGGTTTTTGGAATGAGACCATCGAAAAATGGGTCGTTGAGGGTCATTTGACTCGTCACGAGGGTGATACTTTGGGGTGGAACGGAGTCGCAAAAAAACTCGGATTTGACAGCAATCTCAACACGTGGGCTGGGTGCAAGGTAGACCTTTTTCCGGTGTTTGAAGAAAAATTAATACGAACGTTGGCGGACGGGAGTGAACACTATATGCAGGACGACGGTGTTATTGTTTTGCGCAAAAAAGAGGCGGGCTCTATCCCGGCAGAAATAGCACATACACTCACAGACCGTGAATCATGGGAGGAGCATTACAAGCCACGATTGCAGTTTTCTCTCGACAGAATTGATGTCGACCACATTAAGTCACTGATTAAAACCAAGAAAAAAACGAGTCCTTGCAGGGTTACTACGCAGGTAGCATTATCGGGAAAATTCGCAACTGGGCAGGGCTTGAGGGATTGAGCTACATGATGATAGACGACGAGGAACTCGTTGATGAAATGATTGAAACGCTCGGAGATTTATCGTATCAGGTCACAAAAGCGGTGCTCGAGCTCGGCTTTCGGCCCGATATTTCGCAATTTTGGGAGGACATAGCTTTCAACAACGGTCCGTTAGTCAGCCCTGTGTTTTTTGCCGAAAAATGTGGTCCGCAATACAAAAAAACGACAGATTTGCTCAAAAGCTACGGGTGCGATCTCGTGTATGTCGACTGTGACGGAATTCCCGATCTGCTCATACCAACATGGCTGGAAAACAACATCGAAGTGATGTGTCCGACAGAGGTCGGCACATGGGGTGGCAGTTTTGCACCTTGGCAGGAAAAATACGGCGACAAAATCCGTGCCGTCGGCGGTATGAAAAAAGAAGTTTTTGCACAAGATTTTGAGGCAATCGATAACGAGATTGAACGACTTCGACCGATAGTGGAACTCGGCGGTTATATCCCGATGCCGGATCATCGTATTCCGCCCAATGCCATCTGGGAAAACGTTGAGTATTATTGCCGTCGAATGAGAGAAGTTTTTAAATAGAGGTTTTTATGTCACAAAAAATATTGTTTAGCGACGGGTTTCATCTCTGCTACGGCAAAGGTAGAGCAGTGATAATAATGAGGGCAAACCGTGCCGGATGTGGCAAACTCTATATTACCTGTGATGAAGTGATTACCCAGAAAATGATAGAAATAGACTGTATATAAAAAGGAAAACCATGAAAAAACCTAATATAATTTATATTTATGCCGATGATCTTGGCAGAGGGATGCTCGGGTGTTATGGGCAAAAAATGTTTAAAACCCCAAATATCGACAAACTCTGTGAGGACGGGATGAAGTTCCGTCGGGCATACGGCTGTGCGCTCTGCGCACCTGCAAGGGCGAGTTTAATAACCGGAATTCACGACTGTCATGCCGGTCGTTGGTCGTTTACCGCGGCCGGTGTCTATGAGCGATTAAATATCGATATGACACTGCCCGACATCTATGAACTGCTTAACAATACCGGTTTCAATGATCTTAACTCCACAGAATTTTTGCCACATATACTAAAAAAAGGTGG
Source organism: uncultured Oscillospiraceae bacterium (assembly GCA_964369965.1). GTDB lineage: Bacteria > Bacillota > Clostridia > Oscillospirales > Ruminococcaceae > CAYJBH01. Next base: position 6,341 of record CAYJGF010000030.1, on the reverse strand, counting down.
CTATTTCACGGGGCAGATAGGCAAACTGGAATGGGGTTTTGCCACCACCGAGGATGATATAAAATCCCACGGTTGGGACTATCATTACGGTTATTATGACCACAGACAGTGTCACGGTTTTTACCCACCGTTTCTGTTTGAGGACGGCAAGGTGGTCATGATAGACGGCAACATCCATGCCGACTGTGGAAAATCACCGGAGTTTGACGGTGAGCAGGAGGCGAAAATCAGACACAACATGAATGGTAAAGCACAGTACAGTCAAGATCTTTTTAATAAAAAAATAGTAGAGTTTATCGAGGAGCACTGTGATAAGCCGTTTTTTCTGTATCACCCCTCACAACTCCCACACGGTCCCACGGCGGTGCCGACAATTCATGACGATATAAAATCAAACACCGAGCTCACAGAATATGAAAAAGAGTATGTGTCCATGATTTTGCGGCTGGACGACACGGTCGGGTTGGTTGTGGATACATTAAAGCGTCTCGGGCTTGACCAAAATACCATGATTATCTTTAGCTCCGACAACGGACATGAGGTTTATTATGATCAAAAAGGTCGCAGCAGCTCACACAATTGTGTGAAAACGGGACGTGTTTTCGATGAAATCGAAACCCATTTCACCACCGAAAATGCAAACGATATTTTCAACGGCAACGATGGAATGAAAGGTAAAAAGCGCTCAAATTCGGAGGGTGGAGTTAAAATCCCGTACATCATCAACTGGAAAGGCGTTATAAAACCGGGTAGTATCAGTAACAGATTGATAGCAAACTACGACCTCATGCCAACCCTTGCAGAGATTGCAGGGGTGTCGATGCCGGAGGGGAAAGATGGTATTTCCTACCTCGCTGAACTACTCGGCAAACCATGCCCCGAGCACGACTATGTGGTCTATGCCAGTCACCGCGGACCGGGACTCACGCAAAATGACGGTTATAAAATCCGATACACAACCGCAAACAAAAATTTTGAGCTTTATAATCTTTTTGACGATTATAAAGAGGAGAATGATCTTGCCGAGGCAAGAGAGGATCTCGTGCGAACCCTTGGGGCAAAACTGCTAAAAGAATGTGACGGCAACTTTTATAACGGCACGCCATATGCACATATGGTGGATACCATTGATGAAGCACTCGGTAAAACAAGGAAAGAGGTTAATCCATGAAAGACCACAAAAACATCCTACGCGGTGATTATGCCGACCCCTCCATTGTTCGTGTTAATGACGATTATTATCTCGTTGCCTCCACCTTTGAATACTATCCGGCTTTGACAGTCTGGCATTCAAAAAATTTAGAGGATTGGTCACCTATATGTCATGCCGCCGAATGTTTTACCGGCAATGTGGAGGCACCCGATATATGTTATTATGAGGGGAGATTTTATATCTATTATCCTGCCTATGGCACGAACTACGTCATATATGCCGACGATATAAAAGGACCGTGGAGCAAGCCGATCGATCTTAAAATCCCCCATATAGATCCCGGGCACTGTGTTGGTGAGGACGGCAAAAGATATCTTTATCTCTCACAGGGTAACTGTGTTCAACTTGCAGACGATGGTCTGAGCGTTGTCGGCGAGATTAAAAAATTATATGACGGATGGCCGATACCGCAGGAGTGGACAACGGAATGCTTTGCACTGGAGGCTCCAAAATTAATAAAGAAAAACGGATACTTTTATATGCTGTCTGCCGAGGGTGGCACAAGCGGTCCTGCTACGTCACACATGGTCGTTGCCGCACGCTCAAAAAGCATCCTCGGACCGTGGGAGGAATGCCCGAATAATCCAATAATCAGGACGCAAAGTGACACGGAAAAATGGTGGTCACAAGGACACGGCACCATGTTTGATACCGTGCAAGGTGACTGGTACATAGTTTATCACGGGTATGAAAAGGGCTATCACACATTAGGGCGACAAACGTTACTGTCTCAAATTATATGGACAGATGATGGTTGGTTTTATGCAAAGGAAATAGAAAACCATGATGTGATAGATGAAAAGCGACAGGTTTTCCTTGACCTGAACGATGACTTTAGATCGGACAAACTTAAGTGGCAGTGGCGATTTTTTGGTGCGTACGACGTCAATCGATTGACTTTTGATGGTGACGGTATGAGAATGTCGGCAAAAAGTGATGCCTTAAAGGATACATCACCACTCCTTTGCACACCATACAGCCACTCGTATGAACTAAAGGTCACGGTTGAGACAGAAAACAAAGGGGTGGAGGCCGGTTTATGCCTTTTCTATTCCGACCTTGCTTATTGTTTTGTCGGAGCATCACTTAAAGAAATCTATAACGGCACGATGGTCAACAGAAGAATTACAAATCGCGATAGCTCATCCGTTAAAACATTTTTAAAACTTATCAATACAAAAAATATAGTCACTTTTTATTATAGCCTTGATGGTGAGAGTTGGACAAAACTTATTCCGACAAAAGACGTTTCCGGCTTTCATCACAACACGTTCGGACGGTTTTTCAGTCTCAAAACGGGGCTTTATTGTGTCGGGGACGACAGTGCTAAATTCAGTGATTTTAGATACACACATATTGAATAAGAGGTGCAGATGTTAAAAAAGATAAACAATGAGTTGATTTCAAAGTGTAAAGTAGATGATGCGGTATATTGTATCAATGAGATGATATTAGATGCAAACGCAGATACTTTGTTTGAGTTTAAGAGAAATATATATGATATTCGATCGCTATATGCACATCAAGAATTTTGTTATATATCTAACAACGATTATAGCCTTAAAAACATAGCATTCCCGATAATTGACAAACAAAATATTATAATTGACGGAAAAGGCTCACGGCTCAATTGCATTGGCGGCATACTCCCTTTCTATATCAAAAACAGTGAAAATATCACGGTGCGAGACTTTGTCATAGATTACGAGCGCCCTTTTTTCTCACAGGGGACGGTGATGGAGAGCGGCGATGATTATGTCGTGATAGACATAGATAAGAAAAAATATCCTTATGATATAGTGAACTCTCTTGTTCGATTTTTAGGTGAGGAGTATGAAAGCTATTTCGTCCACGGTCTTTTAGAATACGACAAAGAGGAGCGTCGCCCCATACCGAATTCTATTGACAACTTTCTAAAAACTTCCATGAGGGCGGAGCAAACGAGTGAGGGTTACCTCAAGCTTTTTTTTGACTGGAACCTCAAACCGACAATCGGAAATATTATAACCATAAAGCATGAAAGAAGATATTATCCTGCCATCGCAATAGATGAAAGCATCGACATAAAGTTGGAAAATATAACCATCCATCATGCAGGCACGATGGGTGTTGTTGCTCAGTTCAGTGAAAATATACATATCGACAAGGTGGATATAATTCCGGACAAGGACAGCGACCGTGTTATGTCGGTCAACGCAGACGCCACCCATTTTGTGAACTGCAGTGGCACATTGTTGATTGAGAACTCAAGGATGGAGAGTATGCTCGACGACATTTTAAACGTCCACGGGAACTACTTCAAGGTATCACATGTTATCAGCCCGAGGGAGGTTATAGTCGAGATACCGCACTTTCAACAGGTAGGCGCTTTTGGACTTAAGAGAGGTGCCGGCATATCAATATGCGACAAAGATACGATGCTGGAGGTTGGAAGAACAACCCTAACCGATACCAAAAAGATAAATAACAGGTTTTTCAACTTGGTATTCGATTCACCTTTTGATTTTCTTGTTGATAAGGAGTATTGTGTTGATGATTGCGAGAGCTATCCAAATGTAATTTTTCGCAACAATGTTTGCGGTAAAAACAGGGCAAGAGGAATTTTGTTGACCGGTAAAAAACCTATCCTTATAGAAAACAATGTCATCGACACCGAGGGATCGGCGATAAAAATCAACGGTGATATGCACAACTGGTACGAGTCCACCAACACCACAAGTGTAATAATTCGCGGCAACAAAATCAGCCGCAAAAATAAAGCCAACTGGGGCACGGCGATAATCGACATCGACCCGGCGATGAAAACACAGGTACAGGGTGAATTTTTCCATGGTGATATGATGGTGGAGGACAACGAAGTGATTATCGATGGAACTCCCTTTTTCTACGGTTATTCTTTCGGCAACCTGACGGTGAAAAACAATCATTTTATCACATACGATAAGGATATAAACTCTGATGAGACACTGAGCATAGAGGCTTCTAACTGCAAAAGTTTTATAGTTGAAAACAACACATATACTACTAAATAAAAAGGAGAAAGATGAAAGAGCGTCCGAATATTGTTGTGTTTATGACCGATCAACAAAGCCACATTGCAACAGAAAAAGCTATAACACCTAACCTTGACAAATTTCTTGCAAGGTCGGTAAAATTCACCGAGGCTTACTGTGTTGCACCACATTGTTGCCCGAGCAGAGCGAGCTTTTTTTCGGGATTAATGCCGTCACAGCACGGAGTATGGAACAATGTTGAAGTTGACAATTCGTTATCACACGATCTATTCGAAAACGTTACACTTTTTCCGTCGATTTTAGCTCAAAATGGATATAGAACGATATTTTCCGGCAAATGGCATGTCAGCGGTATAAAAGGTCCGCTTGAACATGGCTTTGAGAAAGTCCTCTGCGAAAACAGCACAAACAGTGGGCGCGGTGAATATCAACACATTGCGAGAGCGAACGACTGGGAAAATCTTTATAAAAACACTGATATAATCTGTGGTGCCAACGAAGATAAAAATGATGGACAGATTGTAAAAGAGGGGTATGCCAAGGTTACACAGTATGCGGTGGACGAGAACCCATTTGGTGACAGTACTGCGGTTAAGCTTGCCTGTGATGAGATACAAAATTATGACGGTAAAGAGCCGTTGTTTATGTTTGTAGGACCTATCGGACCACATGATCCATATCATGTCCCGCAAAAATATCTTGATTTGTATCAAGATATGGATATAAATCTGCCTGCAAATTTTGAAGACGATATGATAGACAAACCCAATCTTTACCGACGCACAAAAGACCAATACCCACTCACTAAAGAGGAACATATAGAGAGCTTGCGGCATTACCTTGCGTTTATATCATATGAGGACGATCTTTTTGGTCAACTCTTGGATACGCTTGATGCAAAAGGTGAACTTGATGACACGGTTATCATCTACACGACCGACCATGGGGACTATGCCGGTGCACACGGCCTGTGGGCAAAAGGACTTCCCTGCTTTAAAGAGGCATATAACATTGTAGCGGCGATAGGTGGAAACGGTATTATAAATAAATCTACCGATGAGTTTATTTCGCTAATTGATTTTGCGCCGACAATATTAGAGCTTGCCGGTGTGAAAAACCCACTCATTATGTCAGGGCACTCTCTTGCGCCTATTTTATATGGCAAAGAACAAAAGAAAAGACGATCCGAAATATATACCCAGACAAACGGAAACGAAATTTACGGCATACAGCGTGCTGTTTTTAATCGAAAATACAAGTTTGTCTACAACTCTTTTGATTATGATGAGTTATACGATCTTGAAAATGACCCTTTTGAACTAAAAAATATTGCAACCGACCCTAAAAACAAGGAAATAATTAAAGACATGTATTGCAAGATGTGGCAGTTTGCGTACGAGACAAACGACAACTGTACCTGCGGATATATCATGACACGTCTTGCAACCTATGGCCCCGGAATTATTTTTAATAACAAATAGACGTTAATTTAATTAGCATTAAATAATACTATAACTATATGGGGATGACATACATGGCTAAGCTATTTGCGAGCACATGAGCCGCAGGAACTGATGCACGCAGGCGGTGAAAGTGTTACGATTATGAGTAGCGCCCAAAATCAAAAGCCAAAACAAAACCGCCCGCTTTTGCCGAAGAAACACAGCAATAACGACAGGGTTATAGCCTACCTTTCAAGCCGTGGCATTGACCTTGAAATTATAACCCACTGCATAGAAAAAGGGTTGATTTTTGAAAACCTGCCCATGCACAACGTCGTGTTTATAGGCGTGGACGAGCACAATAAACCACGTAATGCAAACTACCGTGGCACGGGTGAAACAAGGTGCATAGGCGATGCCGCAGGGAGCGATAAAAACTATTCTTTTCGGCTGATTGGCGGACATAACAGCGAGGTGCATTTGTTTGAAAGTGCCGTTGATTTGTTATCGTATGCAACGCTTTTAAAGCTGTATAACAGGGATTGGAAAGCGCAAAATCTGCTAAACGCATTACCGATAAGTTATTAAAAAGCATAAGGCGGCTTGAAGAATTTTCTAATATGGGAGTAGTACCTCCGAGTGCACTGCTTGAAAAATTCGGCTATCGTATGC
>CAYJGF010000029.1:0-19215 GCA_964369965.1 uncultured Oscillospiraceae bacterium | reverse complement strand
GGGCATAAAAAAACAGCCATAAAAGGCTATGCCCCTTATGGCTATTCGTTATGGTGCGACGGTGAAAATAGAAACAAATTTTCATTTTTCAGTCAAATAGAGTTGTATTCACATAATTAATAATGTGTTTAATTTAAATCTAAATAACAATTTCCCGGTGTCAGGGCAATACAGCATCCCTTTGCAATGTTTGTAAGGTCCGGAAATAAATATCCCAATTTGACAACGATCGCAGTAAAGTTGGTCAGGTCGTCTACCACGTCAAAGAGATGATCGGGACAGATGAAATCACATCTATCCTCGGTAACAACGACGATATTGTCTTGCGCATTAAGAACAACAGCTGAAATCGGCTTTTTTCGTGATAAAGTAAGATCTTTTTTATACAATAATCGTGTTTTGCATTTAACACGCTCACTCTTGCGGTCAAATTCACCACCGATTACAACATCGTACTCTCTGTTTTTCTCACACTGCTTGAGTGATTTTACAAGCTCGGGTGAATATATCCCCGCCAATAAAAACCCTTTAAGGTTTTTTGATAGTAATAAATTTAAGAAATATGAGTTGTCACCTATTGCACCGCCGGTCACATTGTCGCCGGAGTCGGTTATAAAATAGGGTTTTTCCGACACAAGTGCCATTTCTATCGCTTTGTCGGGCTCGGCGTTTTTTGCAGGAATTACATACCTCAATCGATTGCCCAACATTCTGTTTATAAGCTCATCGCAAAGTTTTTTTGGCTCTGTTTTGTCCTCCTTGACGGTTATGACTATGCTCGCACCGTTATAACCGCAGTCCACCCATGCCATCCCGGCAAAGACTGATACCGCTACAACATGGGGGTTCTCCTCCATCCTTTCGGACAGTGCAACATCGCCTTTTGCCGGCTCATAATCGGTCATGAATTTCTCACCCGGCAACAAAAAAGGCAGACGATAGATATATGTATGCATTCCCTGACCATTTATCATAGCTACCAGTGCATTTGCTGTTATTTTGTTGCAGTTACGATAGTCCCACTCAAGGTGTGGCGCTGTGTGATACCCTCTGACCACGTCAATAAGCTCGATGAATTCATCGGTATGGTTGGCATGCATGTCCATGGTTGCGGCAATAGGGACGGCGCGCCCCACCTTTCGCCGCAGTTCTTTCAATAGATATTCCTCACCGCTCCCGATATCTTCGACATACATCGCACCATGGAGTTTTAGCCATATACCGTCCACGTCATTGGGCGTGCACTCGTATATTCGACTTACAAAATCGAGAAATGCCTCTTTTTTCACCATCCCACCCGGCAGTGCATAGGCCGAAATCGAGGTGATTACCTCAATTTCAGCCTTTTTAAGAATACTGACAACCTCGGGGAAAAGTGCCGACACCTCATCTTCTTTTTCGACTATTAAAAAATCGTCATGGTCGGTGAAAATGGGATTAAAACTGTTTGACTCCTGTGCAAGTGACGCTATAACAACCTTTTTCATACTATTTTGATACCACTATTGCGGTGTTATTTTTCATGAATAGCGGGCGGTACTCCGCAAAAGTGTTCGCCATCGGCATGACCTCGGGGCGAAGTTTCAAGCCTATCTGCTCCTCGGCAAAGCGGCGTCTTTTCATCATTCGTTCATAGACTTTCGGGAACTCTTTTTTAAGCTGTGCGCGAAAATCTTCATCGGCTATTAAAACTCCGTCCTCGGCATTCGGTGCGCGGAATTTATCACTGGACGGTATGATATCCATCTGAAGTATCATTCCACTTTTAATCACACACTCGGAATTCTCATAAATCGGCGAGGACATCCATTCCTCATGTCCTAACAGATGCCCGGGGTTGAGTGTCCACCCGTACTTTTCTTTTGGGAATGAGGATTGTACCATGTCGTAGATTTCCCCGCCCTTGACTCCTATTCCGATCATCTGATACCAGTTGAAAACGGTGGCCATATATGACATCACCCACTCCTGTATATACTCGTCATACGATACAGCTAAATCCTCGGGGTTTGCCGCCAACATCGCACTGCGGCAGCTGAGCCCACCCTCTATGCCTACGCTTACAATCAGCTCGTCGCCGAGTTTTAGCTCCCTATTACCGGGACTTATTAGACCATTTCTCGTATTTTCACCTGACACGACATAGGGATGACAGGATAGCGGTTGACCAAATGCCGAAAAAGCGTTAGCGAGCTCACACTCTGTCATTCCGGGCGTCGCCTCGTCCATCATGCGGCGCACCCCCTCCGACGCGCAGGTCGCGCCGAATTCAAGGGCGGCAGCGGCGGCAGGCTCAACGCAGGTGCGCAGCCCGTCGGCAGGATTTATCAATAGCGCGGTGACGTTTATGACCCGACCGTCCTTTCCGACCGCCTCCTTTATTCCGTCTATCAGATAGGACGGCATACCAAAGATGCTCTCGCAATCCTTTACATAGTCGGGGTTAAAAAATTTCCAGTCGACGCAACCCACCCGTTGCCCCGATTTAAAGCCGAGCTTATCCAACATAGCCCCTATACCTTGATAGGATTCCATCGGCTGATTTGGCAGAGAAAACAGCTGACAAAGCACCGGTGTCGTCTCGACTGACATGCAATCGGTCAGATTAAGGCACTCGTTGCCAAGGCCGCTATACATTCGACCGTCCCTGTGCACGACCAACAACCCCTCCTCAAATCGAGGGTCACGTCCGGTGTAAAACTTGAAATTATGATAATGCTCTCGATCTGCATATATCGCTATCACATCGAGATCGTTATTTTTCATCGCGCAGATTAATCTTTCTTTGCGCGCAAAATAGACATCGGCGGAAATCGTTGGGATTTCATCGGGATAATCCGCTTTTAAAGGTGTTATTTCGGAATATTTAAGTTGGTTTTTAGTTATCATTTTTGCCCTCATTTGTTTTTGTTATAAGTTTAAATTAACACCGCCCTCACGCCGATAAGCCCCGGCTCGTTTATCACTCGTTCCAGCTGACCTTCCGGCACGTCGTGGGTCGGATTTTCCAGCTTGCCCTGGAAATATCTGAATTTTCTTATGGTCTTCATTTCCCAAAGGTCGTACACCTCCACCTCGTAGGTTCTGTTTTTGCCGTCCGGTATGTTGACACCAAACTTGCGGTTGCGCTGTTGACAGCCGTCGGTGAACAGATAGAAGTATACCTCACGCTCCTTGCTTATGCAGTAGCTACCCCTGCCGTCGCACAGGGTGTAGTCCGGTGACATCTCATCAAAAGGCAATGTTTCGACGATGCTTTTGAGGTAGGATATCCTTGCCGCACTCTCGCCGTACATCTTCCCACCGTATGTCCAAAAGATATCGTTGCGGTTGCCGTCCACCACATAACATTCGCCGTGTGTGGCGTATGCACCTGCCATGACCGACAGCCAGTGGCGCACCGTCTCCTCCTCGCCGGTGAGGTTGCCCCAATCATCGATAAGGTTGCCCTCATACTGGTATTCATCGTTGATGACCGGTTTTTTGTAGTTATGTTTAGCTTCGGTCAACAAACCATAGGTGTTCGGGAACTGCGCCGACACGTGGGACAGCCATTCGGCATCGGGGTAGAGTGGACCTATATTGTGCACCGAAATGAGTTTTTTGTAGGGGTCTTCCTTATATATATAACGCCCTATCCTGTCCCAGTCGCGTCTGTCGATTTTGGATATACAACCGCTACCGTCCGGATTTTTGAATATATCGTACTCGTTGGCGAGCGACCACCAGACATTTTTATAGGCGGATATCCTCGCTATAATATAGTCGAGGTAGAACATGGCATCGTCGTCGCTGAGTTGGTCATCTATCCCCCATTTACCAAAATCATAGTTGTGAAAGAGGATGACGTCTGCCTCGACGCCGATGTCGTTCAACTGTGATATGCGTTGTTCCAACAGCTCAAAGTAGTCGACGTTCGGGCGTTTGAAGTCAAATTTACCGTCATTGCTCTCAAACGGCAGGCAGGGCGGTTGATGGATGAGATCAAAATCCACAAAGCCGGCAAGATATTTCGGGAACACGAGCATTCTCACCTTATTAAAGCCGTACTTTTTCAGCTCCGAGAGGGTGGTGTCGCAAATTTCCTTTGGACGGTACCACCAGGCATAGAGCGTGGTGCCGCAGATAAAGGCGTGGGAGCCGTCGGCATAATAAAAATGCTCACCCGTTGCATGTATCGGCCCCTTGTTTTCAATGCTGTTGAGGGTGCAGACAAACTCGCCCCTTTCATCGTTATAGACCTCGTCACTGCATAGCAGTCGGATGTTATGCACCCCGAGGCTGTCCGGCATAAAGCGAACTTTATAACAGCTATCCTTGTCATAAAAGCCTTTGACGGTGACAATTTCGCCGCAGGGTTTTGTTATTTGCGCCGAAATTTTGATGTCGGTAAAGGGATTGTTGACCTTTGTTTCAATTTTTTGCGATATTTCCTGAACACCGAAGCGCTCCACCTGTTTTAAAAATTCCATCTTATTTTTCTCCTATAACATTATGCCGGGGGATTCGCAGAAAAGTTTTATATCGGCGAGGAAGTCCGCCGCCGCCGAGCCGTCGATGACCCGATGATCGACCGACAGCACCACCGTAACCATCGGGCGTATTTCAATGTTGTCCTTTATCACGACGGCGCGTTTTTCTATCGCACCCATCGAAAGAATTGCGACCTGTGGGTGGTTAATTATTGCAGTAAACTCGCTCACACCCTTGGCACCGAGGTTGGTGAGGGTGAAGCCGCCCTCGCTCAGCTGTTTTGGGGTGAGCCTGCCTGACTTTGCATCGGCGGATAGCTCTTGCAATTTTTCCGATATCCAACCGGAGTTGCGGTTTTTAAGGTCAAATATGCAGGGTGCGACCAATCCGTCCGGCAGATTTATAGCTACACTGATATCAATCTTGTCGCGCAGATAAAGCCGATCGTCCACAAACTGAGCATTGAATGAGGGGTGTTTGTCAAGGGCTTTAGTAATCACCCTCAACATGAGTGCCGTGTAGCTCACCTGTTGGTTTAAACGCTCTTTCATGGAGTTTTTAATAGTGCAAAGCCTTGAAAAGTCGATGTCGGTCTTAAAATAGACGTGGGGGATTTCCGACTTGCTCCGTGACATTTTCTGCGCTATTGCGCGTCGCAAACCGGCTAATTCGACCCCATCCGCCTCATCACAAGGTGGGGTTGCCTTGTCGGTTTGTTGTTCCAATACCGACAATACGTCCGCCTTTTTAATGCGCATACCCGAGTGTGGGATATCGCCTACCGATATGCCGTGCTCTTTTGCTATTTTTTTCGCTAACGGGGTTATAAATATTCTATCGGTCTTTTCGATCGGCTCAATTTTAGCTGTCGGTGTGGCGAGCGTTACCTTTTCTATCATAGGTTCTTCAACTGACTGTGGTTTTTCCACAGTTTGCTCCGGTACATCATCGCCGCCGATTATGCACACCGTATCAAAAACCGCCACCTCGTCGCCCTCGTTCGCGAGTATCTCGGTGATGGTACCGGAAAAGTCGCTCAGTACCGTGCTCTCCGCCTTGTCGGTCTCAAAGGTGAACAGCTCGTCCCCCGTCTTGACCTCGTCCCCTACTGAAAAATTCCAGCTGAATATAGTTGCCTTGGTCATGGTCAGACCGATTTTCGGCAGTATAACCTTATTGCCCATGTGGTGCACCTCCATTATATTATTTAACAATTTCTCGCACCGCATCTATGATATCCTGCTTGCTCGGCAGGACAAAATCCTCAAGATTTGTGGCGAACGGCAACGGAACGTCCTTGCAACCGATACGCTTTATCGGTGCGTCCAGCCAGTCGAACGCCTTTTCGCTCACAAACGCCGCGACCTCCGACATGACACTGCAGGTCAACCATGTCTCCTGCAGGGCGATAAGGCGATTTGTCTTTTTGACCGAATTTATGACGGTCTGCTCGTCCATCGGCTTTATCCAGCGCAAATCCACCACCTCGACCTCTATTCCCTCGTCGCTGAGCTGTTTTGCCGCCTCCAGTGCAAGGTGCACGGTATAACCGTAGCTGACGATGGTCACGTCCCGACCCTCTCTTTTAACATCCGCACTGCCGAGCTCCACGATATGCTCGCCGTTTGGCACCTCACCCTTTGTCTCATAGAGGTGTTTGTGTTCAAAGAATATGACCGGATTATTGTCCCGAATTGCCGCCGTCAACATGCCTTTAGCGTCCGCAGGGGTGGACGGCACCGCAACACGCAGACCGGGGATAAACGCGAACCAGGACTCGAACATGTGGGAGTGTTGCGCCGCCGCACTGATATATCCGCCGGACGGTGCGCGCAGTACCATCGGTATGCTGAGCGTGCCGCCGAACATGTATCGCATGTTTGCCGCCTGATTGACGAGCTGGTCGCTCGCGATGGTTATCCAGTCGGAGAATTGGAGCTCCACGATAGGGCGCAGACCGGTCGCGGCCGCACCTACGGCGGCGCCGACATAGCCTGCCTCCGATATCGGCATGTCGATGACGCGCTCCTTGCCAAACTCCTCGTAAAGCCCTCTGCTGGCGGCGAATGCACCGCCGTAAGGTCCTATATCAAGCCCCCACAACACGACACTTTCGTCACGGCGCATCTCCTGCGCCATAGCGTCTCTTATCGCCTCGGAATAGGATATTATACTCATATCTTTGCTCCTTAATTCATGTCATAAACGTCTGTGAGTGCACTCTCCGGTTTTGGTGTCGGAGAATTTCTTGAAAACTCGACGGCATCATCAATCTCCTGTTGCACCTCGCGTTTCACACCCTCTATCTCCTCCAAATAAATGCCCTCCGACAGGAGTTTTGCCTCATAGCGTGCGATGGGGTCTTTGTCTTTCCATTCGCTCACCTCGTCCGAATTTCGGTAGTTGTCCGGTTCGCCCTCAAAGTGCATGTGCATTCTAAAGGTTTTGCACTCTAAGAGGGTGGGGCCGCCGCCGCCGCGCGCGCGTTGTACCGCCTCTATTGTGGCGTTGTAGACCGCCTCGACATCGTTGCCGTCCACCGTTACACCCGGAATTGCGTATCCTACCGCCCTGTCTGCGATATTTTCCACCCTGCGCACCGTGCTTTGCCTTGTCCCGACGCCGTAGAGGTTGTTCTCACACACAAAGATTGCAGGCAGGTCAAACGCCGAGGCAATGTTGACCGCCTCATGAAAGGTGCCCTGATTTGACCCCGCATCACCGAAAAAGCTGACGGCGACCTTGCCGTTTTTTTGCAGTTTTGAGGACAGTGCCGCGCCGGTTGCTATCGGTATACCGGCACCGACTATGCCGTTTGCGCCGAGTATTCCGAGCTCCGGCACCGCGATGTGGAGTGAGCCCCCCTTTGCCTTGCAATAGCCGGTCTCCTTGGCGTACATTTCGCTCATCATCCTGTCCATGCGCGCACCCTTGGCGAGCACGTGCCCGTGACCTCGATGGGTGCTGGTGATATAGTCGTCCTCGTTTAACGCGGCGCAAACCCCGGTGGCTATTGCCTCCTGCCCGACATAGAGATGATAAAACCCGAATATCTCACCCTTGGCGAAAAGGTCCGACGTGCGCATCTCAAAAGCGCGTATACGCAACATGCCTTTGTATAGATTCAATTTAAATTTCGTGTCCATGAATAAACCATTCCTTTCGAGGTTATCGTGTCATTATCTGTGGCAGTTTATATATGTTGCCGCCTACACTGTATTCCTTTGTGACCCAAAGAGAGTTCTGCGACAGTATTAGCTGACCGTGCTTTTTGGAGGTGAGCATCGTCTCCTCCACCTTTGTGCCGGTGAGGGTTATATACCAGTTAAATGCCTGATTGTCGCTGATTGTCGCCTCGGGGTCGAGCGTAAGTGAGGCATCGTTGACGAGATAACCGGTTCTGCCGCCCTGAAAATGCTTTTTCCACTCGTCGGGGTAGCCGTATTTTTCATACAACGAGCACTGCATATTAAATATATCGTTGTATTTGACCCCCTCGCGCGCCATGTCGACGGTTGCCGCCTCGATAAGGCAGGCGATTTCGTATTTTTCCGCCGTTTCGCTCGGTATATCTCCAAAGCATATCATTCTCGTGATAGGCGCTGTCAAACCGTATTTTTGGCAGGCAGGCGCGAGCATGACCAGTTTTTCTATTTTTCGGTCGGTGGCTATGCAGTGACGATAATCGGCAATGCGACTGTCTGCGCCGATAATATACACAATGCCGTCCAATTTTTTGTCGGCATAGCTCTTTGCCAAGAGGGTGCGGACATGATTTTCTGTCATGCCCGGCTCTATCAGCTGTGCCACCTCGGCGATGCTCTGCTCGGCGAGCAACGCCACCTCCCGATACCGCTCCATCTCATGCTCCTCAAGAGGGTAGTGCAGGTCGGCAAAAAACTTTGTGTCCTGTTTGCAATCAGCGAAAGGGATGTCCGCGACGGCGTTTTTGATTATTCCTGCCGCCCTTTGCGACGGCGATTCCTCATACCATTTGACAACCACCGTCTCAATGTCGGTCGGTGAGCCGAGGCTCTCGGTATAAACGCGCTTTGTGTCCATTTCCGCACCCACGAGGTAGCCGCCGTCCCTTGTGACTATCAGCAGTATCGGCAAACCCTCGCCGTTAAGGCAGATACCGGCATCCTCACCACAAAGCCATGTGAAGTTATCCCTGCGACCTATCACCGCCATGTCATAGCCGAAAAGCAGCATCTTTTTTCTTATCTTATCAATCTTCGTTTTGAGCATCCGCATCGCCCCTTTCATTTGCTTGTTACTTTTTCCAGATGTGCACAAACTGGGAGTCGCTCCAGCCGTGGCTGACCACCGCCTTTCGACCGCCTTTGATATCTATTATCTTAGCGCCGTCGTGGTGCTCAAATCTTGAATCTATGGTATATCTGTCGAAATACAATCCCTTTTTATCGCGGTTTTTGTAGGCAAACAGCCTGCTCCTGCTGCGATACGGTTTGAATGGGTCATGCTCGCCGACCACAATCTCGTCAATGCCGTCGCCGTCTATGTCCCCATAGCTGAGCGAGTGGGGGGAACGCACGGCATCTATCACCTGCATATCCCAAAGCCCTTTACAGTCACCGCCCGGATTTTTAAACCAGACCAGCTGACCAAACTCCGTTTTGCCGGTCTCGTAGTTGCAGGTCTCGTCCCCGGCGATGATGTCCGGCAGACCGTCGCCGTTGATGTCGGCGACAACAATCCTGCAACCCTCGTATTTTTGTGAGAATTTGTGCGCGACAAAGTTTTTATCACCTGTATTCTCATACCAATACATGCCGCTGACTATCTCGACTTTGCCGTCACCGTTTATGTCGGCTATGACCAGCTCCTCTTTCCACACCTTGTCGCCTATCGGGGTGCGCACCCATGGCTCGCCGAGGGCTTTCATCTCGAACAGCTCCGGTATAAACTCGATATCGCCGTCGTCGTGATAGGCGAGCGCGAGGCAGGTGTTGCCGTTTTCAAGCAGTTTGTTGGATATTGCTATACCGTGCGGCCAAGGGCCCGTGCCCTCACCAATGTCGTAGACCTCCCATGCGTCGTTTTTGGCATCTATCGGCTTCAGGCAGACAAGCTCACAACCTAGTGCCTGATAGTTGTTCTTAAACTCATGGTTGGCGCGTTTTTTGGTGCCGATTATCTCGATAACGCCGTCGCCGTCCACGTCAAAGGCGCAAATTGCCTGATTAACACAGGGTAGCTCATGGCGCTCATAGCTCTCACCGTCGTACCACCATTTACCGCAGACGATGTCATCGCCGTCCCCATCGGTGAGTTTTGCACCGAATATGTCGGTACCGACGGCAGGTTTGTCACGGTCGACAAACATATGACTCAAAGCATAGACAGGGTCGACCGCGGTTGGCTTTTTGAGAATGTGCACCATCGGGTATTGCCAGGTTTTGGTGACAAGCTCCAGCTCGCCGTCGCCGTCAATGTCGTACATGACACCCTGGTGGGAGCCTTGACCGTAACTTATCGTCTCACAAGCCCAGTTTTTACCGTTGTCGGTTGTGCAGAACAGCTCGACACGCGCATCGAAATTATAAGGTTGATTCCAGCCGCCCTCGCACATTTCGGCGAGCATAACCTTAACGCCGTCTGCCATCTTGATAGCCTGTAGTGAGTGTGCAAAGACATAGTTGTCGGCAATCCGATGCTCCACAAAGCATTTTTCCGCCTCGCTCAGGCGATTTTCAAACCAGGAGAACTGCCCGTCGCAATACTCCGACTCCACTATGACGATGTCCGGACTTCCGTTGCCGGTAATGTCCACGACGTCCATGCGACACATGTCGCGGAAGTTTTTAGCGTAGCTCACACGCTCCCAGTATCCGCTGTATGCGCCACCGCTCGGCATGTGATAGTAGTCCGGGCCCGAGATTATCTCCATCTTGCCGTCGCCGTCCAGATCGGCAAATTTTATGCCCTCGGTCAGGTGCCCCTCCATTATTTGATATCGCCTCACCGACGGGAACTTGTCAAATTTATAGATAAACACGCCCGGTGTGTCGGTATACGCCGCTACGGTGACCATCTCAAGCTCGCCGTCGCCGTCTATGTCGTTAAAGACAATGTCGTGCGGATTGCCGGCACAATAGGCATCTATAACCACCTTTTTCCACGGTAAATTTATGTCGCTGTACGGCAGGAAGCAGACCACCTTAAACACGCCGTTAAGTGTATCCTGCTCGGCGGCATACAGCTCCAATTTACCGTCGCCATCCATATCCGCCGCGTCCAGCCCGACGTGGAAAAATCCGGTCTCGGCAACAACACCCTTTTCTTTTGTGGTGACGTTATACCAGAACAAACCCTCCTTGCCGCCGGTAAAAATATACTGCTCACCATCGCCAAAAAATTCCTTAACGAGCATACTGTGCAGTTCGGTGCATTTACCGGGATTTGCATCCAAAACTGTCATGTTCCAATATGTGCTGTTCCTGTTCATAAACTACCTCCAAAATTAAACAATACTAATTTATACTAAATATTTAATATTTTACTTGATTTTTAGTTAAAAACAAAGTAAAATAAATACAAACTACAATAACTATTGAAAAAGTGAGGACATTAACCATGACCATCGACGAAATTGCAAAGATTGCCAACGTATCAAAAACCGCCGTTTCATTCGCCTTAAACGACAAACCGGGGATAAGTGAGAAAACAAAATCTTATATACTTGATATAGCCGCTCAGCATGGATATGTGCCCAAAACTATCAACCGTAAAAAGAAAGATGTGCGTTACATTAAATTTTTATATTTTAAAACACCCAATTTCTCAAAGGAAAAATCTTTTTCGAGCACCTTTTTTTCAGAGTTAATCAGGAGTATTGAACTGCAATGCAAAGAATATGGATACTCATTGATAATATCAGCTATGGACATAGATTCGCTCGACGATGACCTGGGTAAATTACAAAACAGCTCCGATTGTAGCGGCACTATAGTCCTTGGCACCAATCTTGAAAAAAATCAAATTTTGATGGTGGCGAGCAAGCTCACCAACTATATATTTATCGACAATCCGGCTCAAATCCTCAATGTCAATTCGGTGGCGATTAACAACATTCAAGGGGCGTTCACCGCCGTCTCACACCTTATCGAACAGGGTTTTAAGCGCCTTGGATACGTGCGTGCGGGCGACCGAATTGAAAATTTCGAACTGCGGCATCAAGGGTTTGTCCTGTGTGCTAAGCATCATAACATAGACAATATCAAGGAGTATAGTGTCGGCACCTCGGTTGAGGAGGCATCCGCAGACTTTCTCGCCCTGCTTGACGGGCAAAAAGATGACCTACCGGATGCGATATTCTGTGAGAGTGACTATATCGCAATAGGTGTAATAAAGGCACTTAAGAAAAAGGGGTACAGTATACCGGACGACGTCGCGGTAATCGGCTTTGACAACGTGCCGGAGGGGTTAATCGTCTCCCCCGAACTTTCTACCGTGAGGGTGCATAAGGAGGAACTCGGGAGGTTGACGGTGGAACATCTTCACAGAATAATGAATAAAAAGACTCGCTCCACCGTCAATATATTGATCAATACCGACCTTGTGCTCAGGAAATCTTGCCCCTGATACATATAGCCAATTGACTGTATTATCCCTTGACCGCTCCGGCAACCATGCCTTTCATCATCCGTTCGCTGAAAAAAACATACATTATTATAATGGGTAACATGGCGAGCATCATGGTTGTCAGACGCGCCGGCACGTTGGTGGTGTACTGACTTTGGAAGTTAGTCAGCCAGATAGGGATAGTTCGCAGTACCACGTCGTCTATAAGCACAAGTGCAAATAAAAACTCATTCCACAACGAAATAAAATCCAGTATTACTATGGTCAGACTGATGGGTGCACAGATGGGGAAGATGACCTTTGTCATTATCTGAGGTCGGGTTGCGCCGTCGATGTGCGCCGCCTCCTCAATAGCCCTTGGTATGCCGGTGATATAACTGTCGAAAAGGTAAATATCTCTTGGAATCGCAAATGTGATATACGGTATTATCAGTGTATAAAAGGCATTATTGATACCAATCTGTGTAAACTGAATATAGATGGGTATGAGCAGTGCGTGTACCGGCACC
This sequence comes from uncultured Oscillospiraceae bacterium, assembly GCA_964369965.1. Taxonomy (GTDB): domain Bacteria; phylum Bacillota; class Clostridia; order Oscillospirales; family Ruminococcaceae; genus CAYJBH01. The sequence goes on along the minus strand of CAYJGF010000029.1, from coordinate 6,625 downwards.
ACCATGCCGAGCAGGAAGAAAAGGTAGAGGAAGTTCCTGCCCTTAAAACGATAACGTGATAGAAAATAGCCGAGAATAAAGGACAAGAGCAATGCCCCAACAATGGACACGCAGGTGTTGAAAAGACTGTTTTTCAACGCGTAATAAAATTCCACATCGGAGAACATATTGATATAGTTTTCAAAGGTCGGCGGTATAGGCAGTGACAGAATATCCTGCGCAAACTGTTGTCTATCCTTAAGAGTGTTATAAAAAAGCCAAACAAAAGGCACGATGTAGGAGAGGCAGAACAGCCATATCACGATATTGCTTGATACCTTGACGGCTCCATCCTTAATATTGTAGGGTTTTTTCACTCCGCCGAATGTGGCGTTATTTTTTTGTGACATTATACATCCTCCCCTCTGTTTCGAATAAATAGTCGAACAACACCGATAAGTATCAGGCTGACGATTATCATGGAGATGGAAATGGCGGTACCGTATCCATAGTTAGCGTGTAAAAATGACGTTTGATAGGCAAACTGAGCGAGCACGGTGGAGGCATAACCCGGACCGCCGCCCGATATCGCGTAGACCTGTTCAAATATCTTAACACCGCCCGAGGCGCAGAGCACCAGTGACACCATGATGGAGCTTTTGAGCAATGGGAGTATTATTTTAAACAACAACGTCCTGCCCTGTGCGCCGTCCAGCTGTGCCACCTCAAATATGTCGTCACTGATGTTGGAGACACCGGCGATCAACAAAATAAGATAGAATCCGATATACTGCCATGCTAAAGGGATTGAGATAGAGACAAGGATGATGTTCGGGTCGGAGAGCCAGTTTTGAGCGAGGAAGTCCAGCCCCACAATTTCCAAAAGTTTGTTGAGCAGACCGTATCGGTTGCTGTACATTATATTCCAAAGATAGGATATTACGATCGGTGAAATGATACAGGGGAAGAAGAATATGGCACGCACAAAGTTCGCCTTGACTATGGTTTTGCTGACGAAAAACACGAGCAGAATAAGTGCCGGCCCGAGCTGAAAAACGGCGGAAATCACAACAAAAAACAGGCTGTTGCGCAGTGCTATCCAAAACACCTCATCTTCCAAAAGGCTTATGTAGTTATCAAGCCCGATAAAATCCATGTTCCATCCGAGCGTTGCATGTAGGCTGTAATATATCGCCCACCCGATGGGCACAACAACCATAAATGCATACAAAAGCACCGGTATAGAGATGTACGGCAAAACTTCACGTAGCGAGATTTCGTGTAGCATTCGTATCTTTTTTTTCTTGTTCATAGCATTGTCCCATTTCTTTTTTATAAGTTGATGGCGAGTTTAAAGCTCGCCATCAACGACAGTTTATTAATAATTATTCTCTGCTTGCTGCGACTTCAAGATATGTCTCTTGAATGGCGGCGGCGGCCTCCTCCGGGGTGGTGGTGCCGGTCATCATTTCCTGGCATTTGTTGTAGATGATGTCAGCCATAACCGGGCCGTTTTGTTGTTTGTTCATGCTGTAGATAACCGGTGCCTCCGCAACCAGTGTCAAGAACTGCCTTAGTGTGGAGGACATGTCGACAGCGTCTGCGCCCTCGATCTCGGTCAGCGCAAGGGGAGGCATCAAGCCTTTTTCAAGGTATTTTATAGCGGTGTCGTTGCCGGTGAGTTGCTTGATGAGTGTTTCACCGTGTGGCAGTTTATCTGCGGATATCTGGCTGTTAAGTGCCCAAGCCCAACCGGAGCCACCGGTGAACATGCCGGCACCTGCGTCGTCTTTAGCGCCTGCGGGACGGGGGAGCGACGCGACCTTTGTCACCTCAAATATTTCGGGTGGTGCTTGTGAGCCGAGGCTCGCAGATGTCCAGGACCCGGACAGGAAGCAAAGGCTCTCACTGTTGTAGTAATACTCAAGCGCCTCGTCACCACCTATGGCGACAACGTCGGGGTTGAGATACTCGTTGGTTACAAGGTCGTTTATCATGGTCAGAACCGAAATAAACTCCGGGGTCTCATAGCTGTAGTCGGTGTTGAACTTGCCAACCTCTGCAACCCACTCGGCACCAAGCATAAACTGGGTGAGCGGCTCGCCGAGATGTGACCAAATAGGCCAACCCTCAACACCGCCAAAAACTGTGGGCACATAGCCGGCATTCTTCGCCGCCTCAAAAACCTCCATCATTTCGTCCCACTCGGTCGGGAATTCGGTATAGCCGAGCTCCTGCAAGATGGTGTCGTTGTAGTAGACAGCCTGATTGGTTATGAAGTTGGTAGGTACAGCGTAGACAGAACCCTCATAGGTCTGCTCGTGCCAAATGTCTAAAAATTTGCCGCTCCAGTCGGTGTCGGCGGCTATCGTGTTGTCGAGAGACAGCAAGGTGTTGCTCGCCATAAAGTCAAACAGCCAGTCATCACGGGTCAAGAAAACGTCCGGAACGGTGCCGGCGGCTATCATGGAATTGAGCTTAACCTGATAATCAATCTGAGCGTTGGTTGTGTTTGTGAGTTCTACATTCGGATTAGCCGCGGTAAATTCCTCGACTACAGCCTCGATGATCGGACCCTCGTTACTCTCTTCGTTGTAGATATGATACATTTCCATCTTTATCATATCGCCGGAGGATTCACCGGCATCATCCGACGGTGTCTCGGAGGCAGCCGGGGTGTCCCCTGCCGGTGCCGGTGCGGCGCAGGAGCCGAATACTGTTACCAACATCATAATAGAAAGCAACAGTGCAAATAATTTTTTCATAAAAAACCATCCTTTCATATTCTTATATAATGTATTTTATTGATATCCTGAAATACGGTTTTATTCGTATAATATTGCTCCCCCAACTAAACAGTGGGCAACCTTGGAGGAGTAATATGAAGCCTCCTTTCCGACAAAATACAATTAAACCGATTGCAGGGAAATCCTTTTTTTACTTCACCCAATTTTTAAGGTATAGGTCGGCGACAAAACATCGCTCACTTGTTTTAAGCAGGAAGATTACACCCTCGGCGACATCTTGCGGCAACAGCCACGACATGGTGTTGCGGTCAAGATTTTCCCACACCATATCCTGTGTCATGGGGGTGGCGACCGCGTCGGGATAGACGTTGGTCACCTTTATCCCGAACTTTTTCGCATCGCCGATGAGCGCACGGGACAAACCGAGCACAGCCATCTTAGAGGCGAAGTAGGGTGAACGGTCACTCTCCGCCACACCGGGAGACATGGCAATAGAGGAGGACATATTTATTATGTAACCCTCACCATTCTTTTTCATGTGCGGCATGGCGGATTTGCAGAGTAGAAATTGTGCACGTACATTTATATCAAAATGTTTGTCCCAAATTTCAAGCGGTGTCTCCTCAAAAGGACCTTGCACAAAGATGCCGGCGTTGTTGACCAGCACATCTATGCGATTGCATTTTTCTATTGTGAACGCAATTAAATTCTCAACCTGTTCCGCGTCACAAAGGTCGGCATTGTATGTATACAGTTGCCCCGAAAGCCCGGCGGATAATTTTATGGTTTCGTCAAGATCCTTTTTAACATTTGAGCATATGACCACCGTCATGCCCTCGCCGAGCATCGCAAATGCAATTGCTCTGCCTATGCCGCTGCCCCCACCGGTGACTACAGCAACCTTTTTCATTAACTCCATAAACCCTCCTTAACAAACATCAGAATAACAAACTAAACTTTAACTAAACATGACCAACATCCATTTTTTCTCGCTGTTGTTGCTGTAGAGTTGAATTTAACCTACTATACAGCTATAAATATATAGTATTTGTTGGTATTTTTGATTATATCATCTAATTATTGCTTTGTCAAGTAAAACATTGCATAAATTTATAACTTAACAAGTGTTAAAATCACACTAAACAAATTTTTATATTTGCAATTACAATAGATTAATAAATTGTAAAAACAATCATCTGTAAAAATGCTTACATTTCATATCGGTCGGCTATTGAAATTAACAACTTCATATATTATAATTCATCATAGGACAATAAAAACTGTCAAAAAACAATAATTATCACCTAATGAAATGGAGGAAAAAACGAAAAAACAGCATTTATTGCGTTAGCATTTATACTTATGCTAACATTATTTGCGTGTAGCGCGGAGCCTGCCCAATCCGGCAATGAAGCTGCCGAGCCTACCGAAACAAGTTCGAGTTTAGATACCGCAACAGAGGCAGAAGAGTATACGGTCAAACTATGGCATACATTCACCGATGAAGGTATAGCTACTTCTTTAGAGGGGTTAATGCAACAGGTTGCCGACGAAAATTCCGGAATGACTTTTAAGTCTACCATCTACGCATTTAACGATATGAACACTGTATTGATACTAGCTTAAAACGCAGGCGATGGCCCGGATGTTTTTATTCCGGAAAATGTATCGGCAAGCGATTTAGAGACTGTATACGAATCAGGTTTATTTCTTAATTTAAATGAATATTCCGAGCAGTTTGGTAGGAATACAAGGGTTAATGATTGGTTCTACGATTCTATGGTTAATGATACCGGTGGAAAATTATATAGAATGCATGTTGGCTCGACTGCTCTCGATGTTTTTTACAACAAGCGAATTTTTGAACAAAATTCAGTTGAGGTGCCCACCACATATGATGAATTTCTTGAGGTGTGTGCCGACCTTCAAACAGCGGGAGTTCAACCGATATTGCTCGGTGCCTCGAACGGATGCCGATACCGACATTAAAGCAATGCAGGAGACGGGACCTGCAATGACAATGCAGGGAACATGGATGATGACCGATTATTACGCAGCAATGGGCGACAATGTTGGTTACTTCTTATTGCCACCGGCAGATGGTATTGAGAGCATCCCGGTAGGAGCACGCGCCGACAGCTTTGCAATAAACGGCAATTCTATGTACACAGATCAAGCGGCATAATTTATCGACAAAGTAGTATCGGTTGAAAATGCTAAGATTATTGCAAACATGGATCTTATCACTTCCTATGAGTATATGACTGACGAGAGTATAGATGCTCTAAATACCACTCCGCTTTTAAAAGATGCGATGAAAGCATTTAACACCGCGACAAACGTTGCGCCTAACATTGATGTTTTTTCATCAGCAACAGTTAACGACACAGTCAGTGATAACACGCAAAAACTTGGCGGAGGGGTACAGGACCCCCCAGACAACCGCCGACGAGATACAAAAAGCATATGATGCGGAATAACACTACGGATTGTGAAGTCTAAAGAGGCAAAGGGGTGTCCGGTAAATCCATCACGGACATCCCTTTAAGATAGCTTGTTGGAGAGTAAAGCTAATGCATAAATTTAAAAAATATTTTACAACTATATAGGGCTTACTTTTGTGTTGCCAGCTGTTTTGTTATTTGCTATTTTTTGTACAGTGTCTATAGTGATAACCATATATTTTAGCTTACTCGATTGGAGTGGCGTCGGATTTCACACCATGGAATTTATAGGGTTTGAAAATTATGTGGGGGTGTTTTTCGACGATAAATTATGTGGGGTGTTAAGAAATAATGTTGTATTGTTGATTCTTTCATGTACCATACCAATTGTTTTTTCATATTATCTTGCCGTTATTCTATCAAATAAATTAGTTAAATTTAAAATAGCGTACCGAACCATCTTTTTTTACCTTTAATTTTATCTACCCTGCGGTGGGTATTATCTGGAATTTTGTCTACAATTTTTCGCGAGGTCTTATTGCAGGTAAACTCGACCTTGTAGGTCTTGATCATATCTCCGTCACCTTAATTGGCGAGCCGAACACAACATTATTTGCGGTGTTTTTAGCCTCTATGTGGTCAGGGTTTGGGTTTAATATCGTTTTTTTTAGCCGCACTGCAAGGGATTGACCCTGTTTATTATGAAGTCGCACATATTGAGGGCGCATCGAAATTTCAAATATCTCGTAGGGTGACCCTACCACTGATAAGTAGTATCGTTTCAATGATATTACTAAATACTGCAATAAGTGAATTTGAAAGGACGAGAGGGGGCGAACGACATCGGGGAGTAATGTCCCTAAACGCAAAAATACCCGACGGAGGGCATAAAAACCTCAGTCGGGTGTTGCAAATTATTTTTCGTTTTATGTAGATTTTAATTTCGTGTTGGGTGTGGAAATATCCCTTTACATTACCCTTCTTTATTAACACATGTTCAACGAGTGGTACGCAAAGGACATGAGCCGTAAAATGCGTTCTGCACTTCGCACAAAAAGCAAACAAGGATATGCAATAGGTAGCCCGCCTTTTGGCTATAAATACGATGATGAAGACACAAGGCGGTGGGTAATTGACGAAGAGGGTGCAGAGGTTGTTAGATACATATTCCAAATGCGGCGTGACGGTGAGAGCACTCACGACATTGTAAAAACGCTTAAACGACAGAAGGTCTTGATACCATCTGTGTATGCTGTGCGTAAAGGTTACAAGTCGGCAACCAAAAAGTCGCCCCGTGGCGATTATTTTTGGGATGTGTCATCGGTTAGAGGGATTTTGCTTAATCAATCCTACGTTGGGGATGTAATCAATTTCAAAACGTACTCAAAGTCGTACAAATTAAACCATGACAGGCGATATGTTCATCAGTGCGGTACGCAAATATACACGCATACG
>CAYJGF010000028.1:0-21177 GCA_964369965.1 uncultured Oscillospiraceae bacterium | reverse complement strand
GATTTTCCCCGAAAATGCTTTGGGTGCAGAAACCACAGCAAGCGTGTTTGGCAGGGAGTTACATTCCTATGTCATCACCGATGCCATTCGTGATGAGAAAGTCTTAAAATTCAAGGTGGACTATAACGATGTTCGCCCAATGCGCTTGGTCATGCTGTCAACCACCTCACCACCGACAATAGCCTGTAGCGTCAGATTATATAGAGGTTGATCGCCGAGACCGTTCGGCCACCAAATTTTCGGATTTTCAATCAAGGTATCGGTCGTATCATATTCGCTCACAACACCGTCGGGCGCTGTCACACTAAGGCGATAATCCACCTTGCAATCGCAAAATTTTTCCACCTCGGGTCTTATGTTTAGTGAGACTTTGTTGTCACTGTGACGCTGTACGACATAAAAACTCTCGATACGACAGACCTTGCCCGATCTGCCCAGTATAACATCGTTTAAAATGATGTTCACGAGTGTATCCAGCCCCTCGAACACCAGTTCACATACTGACTGTTGGAATAGATCCGCATCGGCGATAAACCGAGTGGAAAATTCAAATTCGCCATCCATCAGCGCAAGCGCTTGATCCTCGTTATCTCTCCAAAACGGATCGTCCATAAGCGAATTATCAAGCAATGTCTTGTAGACGCTTCCCGGAACTGTTGACGGAACTTCACGGTGACCTTTGGTGTCGGACATAGACCAAGCACCATTTAGATATTGTTTTATCATTTTGGGAATTCCTTTCGTAAAAAGGCGATCTCCTTTTCATAATATGCCTCAACCGAGCTCGGGGAGACGTGAGGCTCCAACGTTACAAGACCGTTATATCCGTCACGCTCTAATCGTGCAAGCAAACCTGCGATATTCACTGCGCCCTCACCGAGTGTGGGATAGAAGATTGTTTTCCCGTCCAAAAGTCCACTCATTGGTGTACCTTTGCCGTCCAGTCCCGAATGTGTCTCCTCTTTATATATACAACCGTTTTTGATATGAACGTATTTTATGTAATCTTTTAGCAGATCGTATCCAAAAGGAAACCCCTCACAGCCGGCATGATAGTAGTTGGTTGCATCAAAATTTGTACCGAAATATCGACTTCCTATACTTTCAAGGATAAACTTCATCTGTTCAGGGCTGGCGGTGGAGTCATGTGCCTCGTTTTCGAGGGCGAGTGGAATACAAAGACGCTCCGCCTCCTCAATAGCGGGAGACATGTACCGCTTTATCCTCTCAATATCGACGTGCTCGTCCATCGAGATGTGAAAACAGTAGTGATTGACTACCTCGGCACCGACCTTTTTTGCGAAGCGCACCGTCTCGACCAGCTGGTCACTGTAAACGCTCGGATCGACTTTAAACAGTGTCTCGTCGAACGCCCCACCAAATGTCACACAGCCGATATGCACACCGTGCTTCTCTGCCATTTTCGCAACGAGCTGTGCATCCTTGTCGATATAACCGTCATCATAGCCGTCTTTTCCCGAGATAAAAGGAACGTTATCGCCCCATAGTTCGATATTTTCCACATCGAAGCGGTTTAGTATCGTTAAAATCTCCTGTAAAGTGTTCACCTTAGACAGTGCTTGTCCTGAAATTCCAAGTCTCATTTTTTATCCTCCACCAAAGTGCAGTCCAATATTATTTTTAGATAGCGATCCGGTTCTTCCATGGTGAGACGCAGTGCTTCATCTGCGCGATGTAGTGGCAGAACTTTTGATATCATTGGCGACATTTTTACTGTGCCATTTTCCACCATTTTCAGTGTCTCACTTGCTATTTTTCGTATCTCGTCCATGTCATTTTCCGGCGGAGTCATTGTAAGATTTTTACTCTGGAATAAAAAGGGTGAAAACCGCCGTCCACGCTCGGGATGACCGTAGGATATGACCGTTGCCGATCGCTTTGCAAGGGATATTGCCTTATTGAAGGTCGGCTCGTTTGGTAGGATGTCATCGCTCATGGCGTCGATAATTAGGTCAAACTCGTGACAAAATTCCGATGTTTGCCTCACGACATCGACCGCCGGATCAAACACCGCGTCACAGCCGACTGAGTGCGCCACTTCACGGCGCATCACATAGAGATCCCACCCGACAACCACTGCCGCGCCGAGTGCCTTTGCACGTTGTGCCATGACAAGTCCGCTGGGTCCGAGACCGACTATGAGTAGGCGGGTGTCGGGCGTGATGTCCTCGTTTCGTACAGCTCGTGCACTTGCAATCATCAGTTCTGTGATCGGTGCCACCTCCCGAGTGACACATTCGGGGAGTTTTAAAACGGTGAGCTCGCTTGGGGTGATGGCACAGTACTGTGCAAACGCGCCGACCGAAAACCACCAGGTGACACGATCACCGAGCGAATACCCCTCGACATTTCTTCCAATTTCCACCACTTCGCCGTACGGCTCATGCCCGAACACGTGTCGAAAACTATATGCGGGGTGACCGTGTAAAATTCCGGGGTCGGATCCATTACATATACAGGCGGTATCGATCTTCACAAGCAGTTGGTCGTCGCCGCAGATCGGACGATCGATCTGTTTGTATTCTATGACATTAGGTCGTTCATAGACCCATGCATACATCTTTTCCATACTATTCCTCCATCCATGGGTAAACAATAACTTTTATACATTCGTCGAGGTGATTGTGCGTCATGTCAAGCGCCCATTGCAGTTTGTCAAGTGTGACGCGATGGGTGATTTCTTTTTCAAGTGGCACTAGTCCGTCCGCCACCATGTCAAATCCCTTTTGAAAATCGGACTGAATGGATTCCCGACGCAGAAAATGTCGGTATGTTATGTTTTTGCGATTCATGTTCATCGGATTCATGCGATGGTTGTGGTGTTCGTGTTGCACCTCTACATTCAGTCCAGTTATGCCGCCGCCGCGTTTCGTCGCCTCAATCGCAAGATGAAATGCGTCCAACTCGTCGGAGCGATCCAGAGCGATACACATAAAGGTCACATCCACCTCACCGACGTCCTTTTTTATCACCTCGACAATTTCATCCACCGACATTTCGGATCGGTTGTATGTATACTTCGCGCCGAACTCCCGCGCCATGTTAAGACGATTTTGATAGAAGTCGACCACGATTATGTTTTTGGTTGAGACGGCGGCAGTGCCAATGGCGGCAAGTCCGAGCGGTCCGGCACCGATGAAAAGTGCAGTATCATTTTCGGTTAGCATAGCGGGTGCGACCATGCTGGTATATGCGCCGTCAAATGTTTCACACGCACAGGCGACCTCGCTCGACATATGATCAGGTATTATGGCGAGGGTGCGCTCCGGCTCAACAAGACAGTATTCGGCAAATGCTCCGTTCGGGGTATAAAGCGCAACACGCTGACCCATTTTTACTCGTGCAACGTTTTTTCCGACCTCGACCACCTCACCGCAGACTTCGTGACCGAGAATCTGGGGGTAGAAGTTGTGATATCCGTCAAAAATCCCCTCTAAAATATGGTTGTCGGTCGCGTTACATATCGAGGAGGCAAGTACTTTGATCAAAAAGTCGTCGTCCGAGATAATCGGTTTTGGGACATCTTTTATCACCATGACATTGGGTTTTTCCACTACGGCTGCTAACATATATTTTTCTCCTATAATATATTTGATTTCTAATTATATCCATGTTATAATTAAAACGCAAAATGATTAATTTTTCAATTCACTATGCTTTTTTGTTTTTGCACTATCGTTTTATATTATGGGATTTTTAGATGCACTCACTGTATATAGCCGGAATTAAAACAAAACATGATCGTGATTTTGTGGCAAGTCGTGGTCCCGGCAATCTTTATGTCGTGTTATGTTGTGCGAATGATTGCATGTTTTACACTAAAGATGGTTATCGTCGCGCGAGTGCCGGCAACTGTTTTATAAAATCCCCCGATTTTCCGGAGCGACACTACACACCGGACGATTGTAATGAAGGTTTTATCAACGATTGGATTCATATCGAATCGGACACATTAGGGGAGCTGATTGAAGAGCTTGGAATAGAAGCAAACACCGTACTTCCTACAAAAAAATCGAACCTAATACGAGGTTCGATTTATCAGATTATGTCGGAGCGAGAGACAAACTACCCTATGCACCTGCATTTTATCGACAATCTAATTACTGAGATGATGTTAATAATTGCAAGAGAGCTCACGAATGAGGGTGGCGATAATGCAACTACTCACTCGGAAAATTTGGTTGCTCTCAGACGAGCTCTTTTAGACGAATATAATAAAAATTGGACAGTTAAAATGATGGCAGATCGAATATCGCTAAGTGAAAGTCGATTTTCGGTTTTATATAAAAAAAGGTTTGGGATTTCACCAACAAATGACCTCATTGCTATTCGAATACGTATGGCAAAAGCCCTCCTCCTATCCACTGATGATAATATACTTTCCATAGCAACACAGTGTGGTTTCAGCAGCGAATACTATTTTTCGAGAATATTTAAAGCAAAAGAGGGGGTTTCTCCCGGTGCATATCGAAAAAATTGATTAACGACTATCGAACAACTATGTTTTTTGAGGTGTTTTTCCGGTAGTTTTTCGGGCTAACCCCGGATATGTTTTTAAAACTACGATAAAAAGAAGTGGAGCTCTCAAAGCCGCATGAATAGGCTATGTCGGTTATTGAGTGCTCCGTTGTCTTTAGGTATTCCATAGCCTGTTCAACTCTTAATCCTGTTAAATATTCCGTTATTGATGTGCCAATGAGCGAGTTAAAGGTTCTGGAAATATGGTATTTGCTGATACCTACATTTTGTGATATTGAGTCGAGAGATATCTTCTCGGTAAAGTTGTCGTTTATGTACATAATGATGCTTTTAATAAAATCGAAATCATTTTCTTTTTTTGAGTCATCGAGATTATAGGTCTCTAAAAGGCAGTCGAGAATTACCATCAGATATCCGTAGGTTTTAGGGTTGGAGGATTGCAATTCCACCCTGCTCAAAATTTGGTCGAGACAAAACAGTGCCTCTGTAGGGAGACTTTTAGCCGGCATTACCGGTGAGCCGACTATCGTTTTATGATTAAAAATATGTGAAAATTGCGGAAACGCACTTTTGTCAAAAATAATTAATGCACATGCCGGTTCTTCAATCGGTCTATAGGTGTGCAATGTATTCGGGAATACGAGATAAAAGTCACCGGACTTTATCTCATATTCCTGAAAGTTGTGATATCCCTTGACGCGACCACCGTAAAAATACATTAATTCTATCTGGTTGTGCATGTGCATTTTTTGCCCAACCTCAAAAGCCAGTTCGCATCTAAAACCCCATTGTTCATAAATATATTTCATAAATTCTCCAAATTTAGCAATATCTGGGATAAAATAAATTGCATTTGTAATGTAACGAGCAATCTTTGTGTGTTATACTCAAACCACTTCAAAATAATGAATGATGGGAAAACAAACATGGACGCTACAAATGTAGTTTTGCTGTTGACCGACGACCAGCGATTTGACACAATTAACGCTCTTGGTAACGACTGTGTCATAACACCCAATATGGACAGGTTGGTAAAAGGTGGAACGAGCTTTACACATGCGCATATCGAGGGTGGCACGGTCGGTGCGGTCTGTATGCCAAGCAGAGCAATGTTGAATACCGGGCGGCGGCTCTTCACTTTACAGGGCGAGGGGAAAATATCCCAAAAGAGCATGCGTTGATTGGTGAAGTTTTTAAACAAAGTGGCTACAAGACATTCGGGACGGGAAAGTGGCACAACGGCACAGATGCTTATGCAAGAAGTTTTACCGATGGTGACAACATATTTTTCGGTGGTATGCACGACCACTGGTGTGTCCCGGTTCACAGCTTTGACCCCGATGGCAGATATGATGGCAGAGTAAATAAAATAAAGGATTTTTTTCAGGACAACCACCCCGACAGCATGATTGCCGATAAAATAAACGCCGGTGTGCACTCAACGGAATTTATTACCGATGGACTGTTAAATTTTCTGGACGGGCAAACTTCCGATGAACCGTTCTACGCATATACCGCGTATTTAGCGCCGCATGACCCGAGGACAATGCCACAAAAATTCCGCGATATGTATGTTGAGAGTAGGATTGTAATACCACCCAACTTTCAGGACTATCACCATATCGAATATGATAATGTGCAATGTCGGGATGAAACGTTGGCACCATACCCCAGAACTATAGAGGATACGCGCCGTCAGATTGCTGAATACTACGCTATGATAACCCACCTTGACAATCAAATCGGCAGAATTATCGAAAAGTTGGAGCAAAAAGGGTTGCTGGAAAATACCGTGATTATTTTGGCGGGTGACAACGGTTTAGCGTTAGGGCAACACGGGCTTTTCGGCAAGCAATGCCTATATGACCACAGCATAAGAGTGCCGCTGATTTTTTACGGAAAAGACATACCGAGCGACAAAAGATGCAACGACCTTGTATACCTGACAGATATATTCCCCACGCTCTGTGACATGTTAAATCTCGATATACCGCAGACCGTAAACGGTGAGAGTTTTTATAACTCGTTGTGGAATAGTGGGAAAACACCAAGGGAGCATCTGTGTTTTGCTTATACCGATAAGATACGCGCCATCACAAAAAACGGATTTAAGTACATAGAGCACCGACATGGCAACAAGTCGACAAAATCACTGTTTAATCTTGAAAACGACCCGTTTGAAATAGCGAATTTAATTGCACAACCAAATTATAACGCACTAATCGAAGAAATGCAAGCCCTGATGAAATACGAGAGTGATCAAACAGGAGAAATGAACCATGTTTTAGGTAGGAGCTACTGGAATATGGACATTATAGTCAATTAACTTGAAACCCACCACATCTTGGCGGCAGAAATTCCGTCTATCTGCGTTATCGTCAATCGGAATGCAGGGAGCATTCCTCATTCCTCTGCCTTGATAGGCGAAATTTCTGCTCGCCAATCTGTAGCGTTTTTCAAATTAATTGACATTATAAACTAAACAAAAGGAGAAGATTATGAAATTTTTCAAGCAGAAATAAGCAGGACTACTGGCGGTCACATTATTGGTGGCACTTTTAGCCGGTTGCCAAAGCGGTGAGACGGGCGACACTGCCGGTAATACCGGTGGCACCGAACAGGAGGGCTCCGGACTTTACACCGAGACCGGTTCCTACCCTATTTTGACAGAGGGTAGCGAGATGACAATTTCGGTGTTTGCCCCACTTCGCCAGTCCACCACCTCATATGACGCGTCGGAAAACTTAGCTACCGAGTGGCTGGAGGAGACAACCGGACTTACATTCTCGTTCGAAACCTCGCTTGAGGTGGATGCAAAACAGAAGCTGAACACCATTATGGTCGGCGGTGACTATCCCGACATTCTGCTTTTTGGCGGCAACTCACCCATGAGCCTGTCGGAGCAACTTTTGTACGGTTCGCAGGGTGACTTTATACCGGTGAACGACCTTATCGACAACTATATGCCTAATCTGAAAGCACTGCTGGATGCAAACCCCCATATCAGGGAGGCCATGACACTGTCGGACGGCAATATGTATACAGTTCCTTTTATCGGCAAAGCGACCCATGCCCACAATCCTAAAAAAATGTGGATAAATCAGACATGGCTGGACAATCTCGGTCTGCCGATGCCGACCACGACACAAGAATTTTATGACACAATGTTGGCTTTTAAAGAACAGGATGCCAACGGCAACGGTGACCCGAACGACGAGATACCGCTTTCCGGTAGTTTAGTCGGTTGGAACACCGACCCCACCGTATTTTTAATGAACGCTTTCGGTATGTTTAACCAAACAAATGACAATCAGCAAGGCGTGTTCATTGATGAAAATGGCATGATTGCCTATCCAAAGGTCACCGACGAGTGGAAAGCCGGACTTGAGTACATGAACAGCCTTTATGATGCAGGGTTGCTCGACCAGTTGACCTTTACCCAGACAGACCAGGATTTATTAAAAATAGGCAACAACCCCGACGTTAACATCCTTGGCGCATGTGCAGGCGGCTCTATCGCCTCGTTCGTGAGCCTTGGCGACCCCGACCGCTGGAAAGAGTATGTTGCCGTTCCCCCGCTTGAGGGTCCCGATGGTTTTAGACAGACGACATATGAAGCAGATTTCGGCCGTTCCGGCATGGCAATAACCGCAAACTGCCCCGAAGAGAACTATGAGGCAATAGCAAGAGCATTCGACCTGTTCTATACCGAAGAAGGTGTTATGTGGAACAGGCAGGGTGTCGAGGGCGTAGACTACACTATCGCTGAAGAGGGTGATGTAAACTACATCGGCGAGCCGGCAAAATATGTCCGCGTAACCAACTCAGCGGAAAAAGGCAACAACTGCTGGTCAATTTTAGGCGCTACCGGCATACCGGCTGACCACGACCTATGGTACAAATCCAACGGCGATATTGAAGAGGTGCTCTACAACGAGACCGTTGACAAATATCAAATGTATTCAGCGCCTATTGAGCAGGTGTTAAGACCTATGGCGCTCGATGTAGACCAATCACGCACCATTGTTGACGTTGAAGTTCCGATGAGCCAGTACATCAATCAATCCACAGCGGAATTTGTTACCGGCATTAAAGATATAGATGCCGAGTGGGAAACCTATCTCAGCGATGTCGAAGCCTTCGGACTGTCCGATTATTTGGCGGTTTATCAAGAGGCATACGACGCCGCAAAATAACAATTAATATGTAAATGGGGCTGTTGCAAAGCAGCCCCTTTATAAAAAAAGGTAGCATATGAAAAAGCCTAACATTCTATTTTTATTTCCGGATCAACATCGGCGAGAGTGGATGCCGTATGACGATGCCGTTTTTGCACGGTGGGACATGGAAAAGCCACAGCTCCACCTCCCCAATATAAGCAAATTAATGGAAAACGGAGTAACATTTTTAAACGCTATAACCTCATCGCCACTTTGTGCACCGGCGAGAGCCTGTCTTGCCGCCGGTGTGAGATATCCGAGATGCGAAACATTTTTGAACAGTAGCGACTTTCCGCTAAGCAAACCTACCATATACAAAGCGATACGAGATGCAGGGTATAATGTTTACGGCACCGGCAAATTTGATCTGCGAAAGCATACCTGTGATTGGTTTAATAAAGAAAATTATGACACCTTGGGTTTTACAAAGGCAATAGATAACGAGGGCAAGCTGGACGCCATAAGCAGTTATAAAATAAAAGATGCTCCGCAAGGCCCCTATATGGAGTTTTTGTCCAATGCGGGACTTGTGCAAAAGCATCTTGACGACTTTAATGGTAGAGGCCGCCAAACGTATACAACCCCACTGCCCGACTATGCCTATTGTGACAACTTTATAACGAAAAACACCATAGAACTGATCGAACAAGCGCCCGTTGAAAAGCCGTGGTTCATGCAGGTGAACTTCACCGGCCCGCACGACCCGTTTGATGTCACCGAGCGAATGTATGGCACGGTAAAAAATCGAGAGTATGAGCCGCCACACAACCCACAACCCGAGGCAAACTCAAACGAGATACGTCAGTGTTATGCCGCCATGATTGAGAATATCGACCGGAATATCGGCGAAATAATTGACTGTATAAAAAAACGCGGTGAACTTGACAACACCGTCATAATCTACGCCTCGGATCACGGCGAGATGCTCGGCGACCACGGTAAATACGCAAAACATCTGCCACATCGCGGCTCAATCGGTATACCGATGATAATAAGTCACCCCAACCAAAAGCGCAAAAACCGTCAGGAAGACGCTATTATTGAGCTACAGGATTTGACAAGCACCATCGCACAGTTTGCCGGTGCGGACATGCCGTGGGCGGTGGACTCAATCCCCCTTGTATCTCTTATTAACGGTGATACCTGCGAGCATCGCGCGTATGGTTATTGTGCGATAAAAGGCAACAAAAACAAAGCCGGATTTAAATGTGTGCTAAATGAGAAATACAAATATATTGAGTATGATGACGGCAACATCTGCCTTTTTAATGTTCAAGATGACACATGGGAGGACAATAATATAGCAGCAGACCTGCCCGATATCATAAAAGAGATGAGAGCGGCGCTGTACCTCGCTGAAAATCCACAACCGATAACAACCGAAAGGAATGGCTGAAAATATGAGTGTTAAAACAGTTATGCCAAAAAAGAACGTTACTTCGGCAGTTGAAGTAAAGCCGAATTTGAACAGCACCCTGCGCCGACAAAAAATGAAAAAAGCGATAAACTATTGGCAACTTTATCTGCTGTTGATAATTCCGGTTGCCTATATAATAATTTTCAACTATATTCCGATGTGGAACTCCCAGATTGCCTTTCGTGATTTTGTCGCAAGAGACGGAATAATGGGTAGCGAATGGGTGGGGTTTGATAATTTTATCAGATTTTTCGAGTCCCCGATGATGTCTGTTATTATTAAAAATACGCTGGTTATCAGCATCTACAGCTTGTTTGCCATGCTACCGTTCCCGATTTTTCTTGCTTTATTGCTAAAGTATTCGCCTTTAAAATTCTTCGGTAAGACGGTTCAGACCATAACATATGCACCGCATTTTATATCCACGGTTGTTATGGTTAGCATTATTACCGAGGTATTAAATCCGAGAAACGGAATGCTCGACAACCTTTTGGGCGTGTTCGGTATCGACTATAACCTCAATCTTATGGGTGAACAGTCTGCCTTTGCTCACATCTATGTTTGGTCGGGGATTTGGCAGAGCACAGGCTTTGCGACAGTCGTTTATACCGCAATATTGACAAGTGTCGACGACAGCCTGCACGAGGCGGCAATGGTAGACGGTGCAAGCCTGTGGAAAAGGGTTTGGCACATCGACCTGCCTTCCTTAAAACCGCAGATGATTTTAATGCTGATTTTGGGACTCGGAAGTGTTTTAAATGTAAGTTTTGAAAAGGCGCTGTTAATGCAAAATGATATGAACTTGGGCTCCTCCGAAATGATAAGTACATACGTTTACAAACTCGGTATCGCCGCCCAGTTCCCCGACTTTTCATATACAACCGCTATAGGGCTTTTCCGCTCGGTCATAGCATTTACACTGGTAATTATTGTAAACAAAATAGCACGAAAGGTAGGTGAGACAAGTTTATGGTAACAAAAAAAATATTAGGTGATGAAAAAGGATTTAACATCTTTGTATTGATAATGTTAGCGATAATTTTGTTAATAACATTTTATCCGCTTTGGTATATCATAATATCGTCGTTCAGCTCCGGTGCGGCTATCTCACAAGGGCAGGTGGTGTTTTTTCCGGTAGACATAACCTTTGACGGATATATAGAGATATTCAACCACAACCTTTTACCGCGCAGCTTTTTAAACACCGTCATATACACAGTTTCCGGCACAGTCATCAATGTAGTGTTGACTGTGATAACAGGTTATGCGTTGGCAAGAAAAGACCTTCCCGGGCGCAGTTTTTTCTCTATCCTTTTTGCGTTCACCATGTGGTTCAACGCAGGATTAGTGCCGACATTTTTGTGGTACAGAGATTTAAATCTTGTAAACTCTCCATTTGTTATGGTTTTGCCGGGTGCTATAATTATCACCAACATGGTAATTGTGAGAACTTATTTTGAACGCTCTGTCCCACACGAGTTGCTGGAAGCCTCAAAATTAGACGGGTGTTCCGACATCAGATATTTGTTCAGCATTGCGCTACCGCTGGCTATGCCGATTATTGCGGTTATTGCACTATACCATTCCGTCGGTCACTGGAACAACTTTTTTACAGCCATGGTATATCTTAGTGATACCGAACTGTATCCTTTGCAACTGATACTCCGTGATGTACTGTTGTCCGGCGAGTCCCCGTCTGATATGGCATCAATGACACCGGAGGATATTCTAATTCGGGAAAATCTACGTCAAATGCTTAAATATAGCGTAATTGTGGTAAGCTCCATCCCAATGCTGTTATTCTATCCGTTTGTTCAAAGATTTTTTGTGAAAGGTCTTGCGGCAGGAGCGGTTAAAGGTTAAAATAAAGGAAATCAATGAAAAATATACTTTTTATAATGCCGGATCAGCTGCGTGCAGACTTTTTAGGGTGTTATGGTGCAGACTTCGCAATTACCCCCAACTTAGATAGATTGTCGTCCGAGGGGGTGACATATGAGCGTTGTGTCTCCCCTTCGCCGCTGTGCGTGCCGGCGCGCGCCTCGCTATTAACCGGTGAAAATGCTGTTGTGAACGGTGTTTTGCACAACTCGGTCTGGCTACGTCCTGATCATGAAGAGTGTGGGCAAAAAAGCTGGGCAGGAATCCTGTCCGATAATGGGTATGCCACGGCGGCTATCGGGAAAATGCACTTTTATCCATGGGATATAAACGAGGGGTTTGACACAAGAATTATAGCGGAGGACAAGCGTCACACCACTCTATGTGATGATTACGCTGACTTTTTAAAAGAAAACGGATATAAAAAATACAAAGGTTCCGATTTTGAGGAATATATGGGAAACAAAGGCTCCATGCTCAACCCACTCCCGAAAGAGTTACAGGTTGACAACTGGGTCTGTGAAAAATCCTGTGACTATATCGTCAACCGAGATAAGGATAAGCCGTTTGCACTAATGGTAGGGTTCCCCTCGCCGCACTGCCCGTATGACCCGGATGCCGACGACCTTGATCTATTTGAGGACAGCAATATCCCAAACCCCCTCTATCAAACGCCGGAGATACAAAAGCTGTTTCACATAATGCGCGACTCCTATCTTAACGACTGGTGCGGTATAGATTACACCGATTTCAGCGATGAACAAAAACAAAAAATGCGCAGACATTACAGCGCATTGATCTATCGCTTAGACGTGTGTATAGGAAGGCTGATACAAACGCTTAAAGAGCAAAATATTTATGAAAACACAACCATAATAATATCGTCGGATCACGGAGATTTTATCGGAGATTACGGTCTTGTCGGCAAACATTTTTTCTACGAGCCGTCTATCCATGTGCCACTGATTGTAAAGGATGATGCGTTATCGAAAGGGGTGCGCCATGCCGAGACGGTGAGCCTCACCGACGTGAGGGCGGTCATACTTCATAGTGCCGGCATAGAAAAATGTGAGACGGAAGACTCAAAACTGTTGTCATGTTATACCGGCAAAAAGCGAGACGAGTTTGTTTTCGGTGCCACCAATATCGGTGTGATGATTACTGACAGGTGGTGGAAATATTGCAAATATTTTAACGGCGAAATACATCTGTTCGATCTTCAAAATGACAAATACGAGAAAAGTAATCTGTATGAACATGAAAATCATCAAAAAAAGTTGCGTGAACTTGAAAATGTTATGCAAAAAAAATTGTTGCAATCCATATTGAAAAACAATGGCGAAAAAACAGTTGATACCCAAGATGCAAACTTTTCACTACAAAAATGGAAGAGAGATTACCCCAATTTAATATTATGTTAAAAGAGAGGTGTTTCATGAATCAAAAACCTGATTGTGTGCAGTCAGAGTTTTGCAAAAGCCTGAAACCGATCGGTCGTATTTTAGAGGATCCGGACTATAATGTGTGGGGATGTTCCCCGATATATGATGAGGAGGGGAGAGTTCACGTATTTTATTCTCGGTGGGAAAACAAATATGACCACCTGGGATGGGTTGCGGCTTGTGAGGTAGGTCATGCCGTTGCGGACTCTATCGACAAACCGTTTCGTCGTGTCGATGTAGCCTTAAAAGGTGCCGGCGGCACAGCGTGGGACTCATGGTCAATTCACAACCCGTCAATATATAAAGTGGACGATAAATATGTTCTGCTGTATATGGGCAGTGACGGCTCTTCGCTCGGAAAAACCATAGAAGAAATTGGAAATATGTCACAGGAAGAATATGCGCCGTATTTTCGAAAGCTTGTAAACTCCAAAAGGGTGGGTATGGCGATCTCCGATTCACTTGACAAGCCATTTCAAAGAGTTGGCGAGAGTTGTATGATAGATGTCTCGACGTCCGACTGGGACTCTTTTTGCACCTCCAACCCCACATTTGTCAAAACACCCGAAGGTAAATACAGAATATATTATAAAGCGTGGAGCAACGAAACAGCGGAAAAATTTAACGGCAACCGCATGTACGGCTTCGCAGAGTCGGACACCATAACAGGACCGTACACTAAATATGAAAAAAATCCGGTGATCAACTATTCCGTTTACGGTGAACAGATACAGACGGAGGACGGATATATATTGTATCAAAACGGGAAGTACAGAATGGTCATGCGTGACATGGGCATGTTTAATAACGAATACGGACTTTATACCGACTCAACCGACGGCATCATATGGTCAGCACCCAAGGTCTCATACCTCGACGCACCGAGCTATTTCAACGAACCCATGCCCAACATATCACGTCAAGGAAGATTTGAGCGACCACAGCTGCTAATAAAAAACGATAAACCGGAATACCTATTCTGCGCATATCGAGGTGGGCGTTATGTGACCTCAAGCGGAGTGGTGTTAAAAATTGAAAACTACATCGGTGAAAATTAATTTAACATGAAGTTTATGTTGAAAATTTGTGAATATTGCATATAGCAAATAAACCTCTGTTGTGATAAAATCGTAACAGAGGTTTAAATTGTAGATTTTGGGAATTAGGTGATTATACAATATGAAAACAACTAAGAAAAAATCGTGTATGATTCTGGCAATTACTGTTTTTGTATTGACAATTATTATTTTATTTGAAATCTTGCTATTGTGCTATGGTCAGGGCATGGCTTATCGTCTAATATCCACATAAAGCGAATATTATTTTTACAGGCTTTCTCTATCTTTCTTGATGAATAATTTCCAGTCAAATATCCGAATAATACTATTTGAAAAGTGTTATTCAGTTTGTTTTTCTCCATGTTCTCGCATTTTCATTCAGCAATCTTTCGTAATTCAATTCTTCGCATATTTCTACCATTTTTCGCACCGGTTCATCTGCTCCTATTTTTGCTTTATATCCCATTGGAAATTTGAATTAATTTTATCTCTCATTATAGTATACTTACCTCGTTACATGTTGGTTTCTTTTTCAAATTAATTAATGCCTGCTGAACAACTTAAAAATAGCTTTACCAAGCTACAAAAAGCTATTTTTAAGTTGTCAAAGTGCAAGGTTTTTTCCAATATTCAGACAAAAGCCTTGCACTTTGATTTTCGCCTAAAGCGAAAATTTAGCAGATAGCATCAATTAAAGCCGTAAAATTGGCACGTTTTGCCAGTTTTACAACAAACGCGTAGCGTTTGTGCTGAATAACTTGTTATTCAGTAGGCTTTAATTATATCTTGAAACGACAAAACGAGCTACCCTTTTTGGGCTGCTCGTTTTTGTTTTTTTAAAGGGGTTAGTGCGACATCCCCAGATTAAAGATTGAGGTCGGGGGGTGTTTGTTTATATTTTATACCGCTCTTGTATATTTGCTGATCTCTGCGCCAAGCTCACTTTCATCCACCGAAACGGTCACGATCAGTTTGATGTTATCACCGGTGAGAGCATCTAGTTTATTAAGTAAACGCTCCAACGAGTTAATATCTTTGTCTAAGACTTTTAGGATGCCATCGATATATATTTCCACAATATCATAGTTGCCTGCAAGTATTCCGGAAATGAATCCGAAAAGCATGTCAGAATTCTCAATGTTATACTCAACCATATCAATGAGTCGGACATCGTGATGAATATCGTAGGTCAACTTCATAGAATGTTCAATACAAACGAGATTTCCGGCAGAGCCGGAGGCCGATGCGTTGATGATGTCGATCATCCTTTTTGTCTTGCCACTGCCTTTTCCGCCTACAATAATACTAACCATTTTAAATACTCCATTTCTTGCGATTTATGCTTTTCATCCATCCGGACGTTTGGTTTTTATCCGTTAAGTCTTGCGTTCAGTTCGGCACGACGCTCCTCAAAGCCGGGTTTGCCAAGCAGTGCGAACATGTTCTTTTTGTAACTTTCAACCCCCGGTTGGTCAAAGGGATTGACACCGAGCAGATAACCGGATATAGCACACGCTTTTTCAAAAAAGTAGATGAGATAGCCCATGTCATACGCGTTCATCTCGTCCACTTCTATGACAGCTATCGGCACACCGCCGTCGGTATGGGCAAGGATAGTCCCCTCCATAGCGCGTCGGTTGACGACCGAAAGGTTTTGATCTGCCAAAAAGTTAAGACCGTCGTTATTTTCAACATCCTTATCTATAAAAAAGTCACCTTTGGTGTTTTTAAAGTCGACTACCGTCTCAAAAAGTATTCGTGCGCCGTCCTGAACATACTGCCCCATCGAGTGCAGATCGGTGGAGAATATGACGGAGGTCGGCATAATCCCCTTGCCGTCCTTGCCCTCACTCTCGCCGTAAAGTTGTTTGTACCACTCATTCATCATGGCAAAGTCCGGCTCATAGCAAGCCATCAGCTCAATATTTTTACCACGGCGAAGCAAAATGTTGCGCATTGCGGCGTAGCGATAACAGTCGTTGTCCTTATCACACACGGCAAAACGATCGTAAGCATCGGCGGCGCCCTGCATCATCGCGTCTATATCAATGTCGGCAACAGCAATCGGCAACAGACCGACGGCTGATAGGACGGAAAATCTGCCTCCGACATCGTCGGCGATTACAAAACTCTCATACCCCTCACGCTCCGAAAGAGTTTTTAATGTGCCTCTTGCAGCATCTGTGGTAGCATATATGCGAGCCTTTGCCCCCTCTTTACCGTAGCGATCCTCTAAAAGTTTTTTGAAGACACGAAAGGCGAGCGCCGGCTCGGTGGTGGTGCCGGATTTTGAAATAACATTGACCGAAACGCGTTTGCCCTCACATAATTTAAGTACATTGTCAAGGTGTGAGCCGCTGATATTTTGACCTACAAAATAAATTTTCACACCGCATGTGAGATCGTTATACAACGATGAGCCGAGTGCCTCAATAACAGCGCGTGAACCGAGATAACTGCCGCCGATACCGATGACCACAAGGATATCACTGTCCGATTTTATCTTTTGTGCCGCCGCTTTTATTCGGGCGAACTCCTCTTTATCATAGCTTTTCGGCAGATCAAGCCAACCGAGAAAGTCGTTGCCTGCGCCTGTTTTTGCGTGCAGTGCCTCATGTGCCGTGCCGACCGATGATGATATAAGTGAAAATTCATTCTCGTCAACAAAACCCTCGAGATACCTTGTATTTAAATTAACCGCCATGTCACCTTAATCCTCTTTGCATTATACATTTAATATAATTATAATAATCCTTTTTACGATGAATGTCAATGATATACGGCAAAAAATATAAGTTGTTTGTTGAACTTTTCTGATAATTCGTGGTTGTTTGTTCTGTGTGAATTATATATATATTAACAAGTGCAAAATTGGAGGCGATAATAATGACAACTTTCGGGGTGATATTGCTTGGTGTGGGGCTTGCGGTGGACGCGAGTTGTGTTTGCGCTACAAACGGGCTTGTCTATCGCCCGAGTCATATCAAATCGTTGGTTATCGCACTGCCGTTCGCTATATTTCAAGGGATAATGCCGATTATCGGATATTTTTGTGTAGGGTTTTTACCGTATAACATACTGCGTCACAACCATATAATTGCATTTGTATTGCTGTTTTTAGTCGGGGCAAAGATGCTGTTCGAGGGGGTGAGTAGTACAAAAGATGAAAAAAAACACGAAAATACCGCGTATCTATCCATTAAAACAATGTTGATACAGGGAATATCCACAAGTATTGATGCATTGAGTGTCGGCGTTACTCTCGGCGGTATGGGAGGTGAGTTTTTATTTTATTCGGTGGTGCTAATTTCGTTTATCACCTTTGTAATGTGTTTTACAGCGGTGCGAATTGGGGAAAAAATCGGGACACGATTAAACAACAAGGCGGAGGTTATCGGCGGTGTGGTATTGATTATAATCGGAATTAGAATGCTTGCTGTCTGATGAATAATTCTCATTTTGTTTGACAGGAGTTGAATGCAAAACAACAGAACACTTTATTGTTATAGGACAAGCCTCGCGGTATCTCGGCGGAGTTAAACGCATATCATTTTTTATTGTTTATTCCGTTGCGCTTTTTTGTCAGGCTGTGGTGTTAGCGAGAAATAACTGAGCCTAATGTGATATAGCATGAAAAATTAAAAGCGGTAACCTGCTCCTATCATAAGCGAGACGTTTGCCTGTTTTTAGCTCAACTATGTCACTTTTAATGTTTATCTTTTAAACTATTTCTAAAATATCAAGCACCTCGGCAATATTTTTCTTCCCAAAATGCACATGTTCGTCATTAACTATCATGCAAGGCACGCTCATAATACTGTGCTTTGATTTTAGCTCTTCATAATGCGGCAGATCGTAAATATCAAGGCAGATATTGTCGTTTAGCAAGGCAATTCTCTCCACAGCCATAACAAGTTCAGGGCAGTTTGTGCAGGATAGTGTCACGGCTAAATCGATACTGATTTTTTTATCAACAGCTTTAACCCTTGCGACATCATTATAACCGTTTTTATTTTTGCCAATAACACTTGTTCTCAAGCCATATTCCTAAGACTTTTAAACTCTTTCCCAACCATAAGCACCGTCCAAAGCACGATTATCACGTCAATGACAAACGAGGCGTAGTAAATGCTCTCCACCCCGAAAAATCTCGGCACGATAAGCATAACCGGAATATAAAACACAAACTGCCTTGCCATGCCGATTATAGCCGCCGGCTTCCCTTTATCCACCGCCGGGAAAAAGGTCATCGCCATAAATATTACAGAAAGAATCGGAACTATTAAAATATATACTCTGAAAGCATTTAGCTGTACGGCTGTAAACATCGTTTCGGTGAGCATTAATGAGAGTGTCGATTCCGGCATTAAAAGTGTCATAAGCCAAAGCGGAATTGTAAGTGCCATTGCCGCAACTGCAAAAA
The DNA here is from genome assembly GCA_964369965.1 of uncultured Oscillospiraceae bacterium. Classification (GTDB taxonomy): domain Bacteria; phylum Bacillota; class Clostridia; order Oscillospirales; family Ruminococcaceae; genus CAYJBH01. The sequence goes on along the minus strand of CAYJGF010000028.1, from coordinate 2,236 downwards.
TTTTGTATGCTTTTATCGAACGTTCATATTGCTTTGCCCCGTAGTTTATACCGATAACAGGCTGTAATGCTCTCATAAGCCCAAAAATCGGGGTTAAGAAAAACTGGAATATTCTGTATACAACACCATAAAAAGCAATGTCTGCAACGGTACCGTAGTTGGATAGTGCGTTAAAAACTACGATAGCCTGAATAAGGGTCATAACCGTCATAATTAAAGATGACATGCCGAGGCGATTTATGTCGGTAACTATTTTTTTATCCGGTTTAAAGGAAAAAGCATTGGTTTTAAAACTTGCCTTTCCTCTTACAAGGTAGATAAATCCTACAAGAGAATACACAAACATACCCACATTTGTTCCCCATGCCGCACCGGCGACACCCATACTCATTAATACGATAAATATGTAGTTAAACACTGCATTGGCGGCAAGTCCGACGCCCATCATCCAGGCGGCGATTTTCGTTCTGCCCTCGGCACGAATGAGCATGTTTATCGCAAGCCCGTATATCCAAAAAATCGAGCCGTATATAGTAATTCTGAAATACTCATCACCGAATGCAAGCTCTTCTCCGACACCACCCATCATTGCCACAAGCTGTGTCGAGAACAGCAGTCCGAGCACCATGTAAATTACCGCGCTGATTACCGTTATGATATTGACGCCGCCGATTAGGGTTTTTTGGGTATTTATATCCTTTGCACCAAGGGCGATGCTGAGCACCGACCCTGCACCCACACCGATAAGTGAGCCGATACCGGTGCTTATCTGTGTAATGGGGTAGGCGAGGGAAACACCAGCGAGTGCTACTTCGCCGACATACTGCCCGACGAAATATGCATCGAGAATGGAGTTTGCACCATACAGCACCATTGCAATGACAGCCGGCCATGATAACTGCACCATGACTTTCCATAGATTTTCGGATAGGATAAACTGTTTTTGTTTTTCTTTTGAGTCTAAAATTTGTGTAGACATAATCTTCCTCCTTGCAATACTTGAGTTAGTTTCCGCTAACATGCGTGTAAAAAATTTTTGAAAGTATCTAGGATATGCCAAAAATCTTTTTCCATCCCTCATTAAAAAAATCAATGAGTGTTGCTATCTGTTTGAATGCGTCGTCTTTAGGTATCGTGTCAGCTCACAGAAATATAACACCGTTATATAACAGTGTTATAATACTACTTTATCAATGTTATGTCAAGCTGTAAATAAAATTATTTTCTCTGATTTTTTATCCGTCTCTAAAAGAAGTACAAAATGAGAACAATTAAGCCTGACAACCTTTACGCCATCAATTTTATCTATCACTCTGTCGTAGGTGCTCACATGCAAATTCTTGTCGATGTCGGTTTCTTCCCCGTTTGACACAAACAACAACATCGGCACCGACAAAGGGAGTAGTGCGGAGGTTGTTTTTATGTTTTGGTTTAAGCACACACACTCATTAATAAGATCACAACTCATCGTTTTTTATAAAATAGCTTTGTATAAATTCCGATTTCCTCTTCGCATAGATTACCGTATTTATAGGTTTCGATGTGGTTAAGTTTCGGGAAAAGTCGAGTAATGCCACTTCGCATCACAAAACCCGAAAATTTTAGAAAAGGTGTGCTAAAGCTATACTGCTCCATTATCTCGGGGAAAGACATATCAAGCCCCACAATAGCCGAAATTTCCTCGGTGTAACTGCCAGCTTAAAAGATAGCCTCAAGCCCTGATATTGATAACGGGCAGAGAATATAGTGCAAGCCAAGGGCTTAATATACATATGCCTATTAATAGTAATGGAATAGAATATATTCTTTAACCGATTGCGAAAACTCTTTTTTTCGAGCGATAGTTATTCTTTCCGAACTAAATCCCACCCAGAATTCCACTGTGGAACTTACTTTGGGAATTTAATCCTACAAATCCTACAAATTATTATATAAAATTTATCGGAAGTCATTGACATTGCTTGTATAATATAATATAATAATAAAGTATCATTATATTACGAGGTAAAAAAACGTATTAATATAATGGGTTTGCATAACACCTCAGTATGCGGATGTAGTTTAGTGGTAGAACTCCAGCCTTCCAAGCTGGTTGTGTGGGTTCGATTCCCATCATCCGCTCCAGTGTGATAGGTCTTATAGGATTTAAGTATCCATATAAGACCTATCGCTTTTTTTGTACCTTTTTACACTAAAAGTTTACGGCTTCGGCAACTAAGGGCGTGTAAGTTACCGC
>CAYJGF010000027.1:0-27319 GCA_964369965.1 uncultured Oscillospiraceae bacterium | reverse complement strand
TTTTGAAGTGGCTCGACTATAGGTGAATGTTAGATTCACTCTTTACATTATATCTTTTCATAGATTTTCTCAAAAAGTTCATCTAAATCATTTTCCCTTGCAAGCAAGGTGGTGAGTTCTTTTTGTTTTATTTGAATATCTTGTTGTACTACCTTTTGAGAATATCCCATAACTGCCTGTGTGAACACTTTGAGACCCTATGCGTAAAAAAACCACTTATAAAAGGCAAAAAAGTAAAAGAACTAAAAGAAAAACTCGTCGACCTGAATGTATTACATAAAACATAAGCTACAGGCACTTACAACGCAAACACAGCTTTTGCAGTGCGAAAATTTCAAGCGCAAAACGGTTTAATCGTAACCGGCAAAATCGACCAATACACACTTGAAGCAATCGACAAAAAACACGATACGTTACCAGCGCTACCGGCACCACCGACACCGCCAACTCCACCGGTAACACCGGCATCGCCAATCCCGTCCACATTACTATCGCCGACAGCACCATCCGAGCCGGACGCTCCGCCCGAGCAAAGCACACCATCCGAGCCGGACGGACCGCCCGACCCAGACGCACCACTCGAGCAGGACACACCACTCGAGCCGGACGGACCGCCCGAGCAGAACGCATCACCCAAGCAGGACACACCTCCCGACCTTGTGCCCAAAACAAAAAACGATATACTAATATAAAAAACAAGCCCCGCCTCACAGCGGGCTTTGTTTTTTTTGCTCAAATTCTAGATCGATAAATCATTGCCCCAAATACATCAAAAATAAAAATTAAAAACATATAGGGGTTAGAATTTGAAACGCTTTGGCGGAGAAAGAGGGATTCAGGAACCTGAGGGTTCGACTTTCCTTTTCCGCCAAAAGAAAAAACACAACATATCCCTTACATTCGTTCGGGACATGCTGTGTTTTTTGGCGGAGAAAGAGGGATTCGAACCCTCGCGCCGGTTACCCGACCTACGCCCTTAGCAGGGGCGCCTCTTCGACCATACTTGAGTATTTCTCCACAGTCGCAGTATTAATATATTTGAAGACCATTTTATCATAAATCAAAAAAAAAGTCAATATGCAAACAGAAAATAATTAATGCCTGCTGAATAACCTGTCGTTCAGCAGGCATTAGTTTTGTTATTGCGCATTTATTTTGGTTATGCCCGCTCTATTCGCCCCTCAACTTTTCAAATTCACCCATGATGTGATTATAGGTATCAAAGGTTATACCCGGCATACCCTCCCCTGTTTCGAGGTTGAGCCCTGCTGCGGCAAAACCGTCCTTGACCGCCTGCTCCATAGTTGCGAGCATTTCGGGGTCGTCGCCGGCTATGGTGGTCGCCATCTTCATAATTCGCTCTGACACCGCCTCTACCGAGTATGCACCACCCTCCGATATGTCGGCGAGTGCACCCTCCGGCGTGGTGGCAGGTGTCGGGAACGCATTCTCCATACTTCCGAAAATATCGGTCAAAAGACCTTGCGACTCGTCGGAAAATCCGAGCGATGTATAAAAACTATTTGCGCTGTCAGCTTGAATTTGCGATGTCTTTAATATGGTGTCGTTCACAAGTTTTAACAACGACTCCTCCTGCGCACGCTTTATCTCCTCCACCTGTTCGGCGGTCAGCTTTTTAGGTGGTTCGTACACACCGCTTTTTGTTATTTCACCCTGTTTTTCAAAGGTGTCATAACGCTTGATGATGTCGTTTGAGGTTGTTTGCTTTTTATCCTGCTCGTTTGTCTTTGCTGAGCCTATGGGATATGCGCTTTGTGTGTTGGAAACTATCATAAATGCATTCCTTTCGATCAAGAGAGTTTAAATATAGCCCTACACCCTCTTAATCGACCCAAAATCCAAAAACTTTAGTACTCCACACCAAGTTTTTCACTTCCGAATTTCATAATCGGGTCGAGGTTTAGCCCTGTCGGGTCGTGCCTCTCGATTATTTCCATCGGCATAAACAATGCCAGCGCCGACCATCCCCAGAATGGGTTGATGCCCTGCCCTATTCCGGTCTCGGCATTATAGTATTCCCGAACCTCGTCCTCCGATATGACCATGTTGTAGGATTTAAGCGCGAGCTGTGCCGCCTCCCCATGGTAGCCGTAGTCTGCAAGACCGTGCATAAGCATGTAGTTTATCGGTATCCAGCAGGCGCCCATCCATGTGCACTCGTTCTTTTTGCGCTGTTGATAATAACCCTCCTCACCCTTTGCCCACGAGGCGACGGGGTACTCTAACCAAAACTCGTTGGGATTTAACACATGCTCCTCAATCAGTCGCTTTGCGCGCTCCGGCGTGGCTATCCCTGCCCACAATACGGCGAAAGATGATGCCGATTTATAGCGGATAAGCTCACCGGTACGCTCATGACGGTCATAATAAAACCCGTCCTTTTCATCCCAAAATACATCGTTGACAAGCTGTTTTAAACGCTCTGCCTGATCTGCAAACCCCTCTTTATCGGAGTTTAAACCGAGTGTTTCGGCGATGACCTCCATTGCCTTTAGCTCTCGGTATAAATAGGCGGCGAGGTCGACGCCCTCACAAATTTCGGAGTAAATTTTGCCGGCGCGCAGATCTTGATTGTCCATCCCGGTATGGTCGGCGCTGTCCCAGACCGGCAGACCGTTGCGGTCATGGTCGCAGTACCAAAACCAGTAGTCGAGATATTTTTTCAGTTTTTCATAGTATTTATCTTTCAGCCACAGCACGCTCTGCCCCTGTTTTAAACCCAATAGAACCACCTGTGCCAAAAACGGTTTAAAATGTTGTCGCCAACGCGGTTCAAAGAGGGTGCGCGCAACAAATCCGGACTCCAGTTGGCGCTCCAAAAAAACCTCGACGTTGTTGCGACAGTAGTTGCGCACACCGAAATAGGCGAGGTATATGTTCTCAAAGTACAAATCCCAATCATAAAATTCACCGTAGCAATAGCCGGTCATGACGTCCATGGTCGGGTGTATTTGCCCACTCCCCCCCGGGACACGACCCATCCCCTTCGTTTTTATATTGTTATTAACCTTTTTCACCGCGTTGCAAAGCCTTGCTTTTTCGTCCTTTAAATCCCAGTTTATTGACATATCTGCTCCTGTTTATTTGTATTTTATAGTCATTCAATTTGAAAAACTGCACAAGATTGCCGAGCAGAAATTTCGCCTATCAAGGCGGAGGATTGAGGAATACTAAATGTATTCCGATTGACGACAACGCAGATAGACGGAATTTATGCCGGGAAGATGCGTTGGTTTTCAAGTTGAAGGACTATATATCATTATATCACCTGTGGTTGCCGTAGTCAATTAAAACAGACTCACCGCTGCATAGCTCGCGATTGCATAGTAAACAAGAATTCTCACCGCCTTTATCGGGCGCAGTATTGTTATGAACGACAGCACTATTGCCACCACAAGCAAAAGTATTGCCCAGCTTGACATCAACCGCAGGGCGGTAAAGCCGTAAGCATCGATATACAACAGAAGTTTCGAGGCCGCGGTTATCGCGAAAAACATGCAGATAACTAAAAATATTAATGAGGCTAACCTTAAACTCTTATGCTCACGCAAAAGGCGTATCGATATCTTCGCCACCGCAAAGAGTATACACAGGTTTATCCCCATTACGACACAAAGCTCGAAAAACCCACGTCTTGCATATTCCGAATAGGTGAAGTCGAGTGGCAGTTGACCATAAAAGCCACCTGCAAAATAGCTTGCCTGCAGAGCGATATAGACAACGTATACCGCTGAAAAGATGTAGAGTATTGCGGCGAGAGCACCCCCACCGACCGTGCGAAGTTTTTCCACACTCCCCTCGATAAGCTCTGCCTTGTTGGGGCGATTTTGTTTGTTAAATGCTCCGTACACAAGCCCGAACAAAAAGCAACCTACCGGCAACGAGAGGACAAAGTTAAACAGATAGATGCCATCAAAATGTGGTAGCTCCAGTGAAAATATCTCGGCAAAATTCTCGTCGGTGCCGGATAGTATGGATATTACGAGAAAGAGCAGGCATAACGCCGCGATGACCGTGAGGACAAAGGGGAGGGTTTTTCTGCCGCTCTTTCGCTGTTTTACACCGTCGCCGACAAGCGATACCACCGATAGGGTGCGCAAAAACCAGTTACCGAAAGGGATTATAATGTATCCGCTTAGCATGTCCGGCAGGAAAAATCGCCCTGTACCCCCATCGATCAGTCGACCCGCGCGCATTAAAACCCAGTAGATGGCAAGTCCATGCATAAAGTGAGAGGAGAAGTCCCACGTCGCATAATCACTGGCAATCGTCCCGAGGTTGAGGGAGGTGGCAACGCCGATTATCGATAAACATATCAGCACGAAATAACTCTGCACCTCCTCTTTAAAAGAGAATTTACGAGCGCGCAGATAGTAGAGCGCGCTAACCCATAGCACAAAGGCGATGAAAAAGGTTAAACGGTAGTAGGGTTCGTCGTTTAAAACCCCCCATATATAAATATAGCCGATGATATAGCTTATAACTACCGAGGGCAATTTTATGGCATTGTTCATGGTCAATCATCTCCTTTATACTCTAAAATATCGCCCGGTTGACAATCAAGTGCCCGACAGATCGCCTCCAAGGTGGAAAAGCGGATTGCCTTTGCCTTTTGGTTTTTTAATATTGAGAGGTTCGCAGGGGTGATGTCTATCCTCTGCGCTAAATCGCCGGCACCGATCTTGCGCTGTGCCATGATTACATCGAGATTAATTATTATCGGCATAAATCCCCCCTAAATAGTGAGTTCCAGCTCCTCTTTCATTTTAACCGCCTGCTCAAACACGTTTTTGACTATTCGCAATATCAATCCAACAAGACCGGCGGCAAGGCAGACAAGGGCAAGGGATGGCCAGACGGCTATAAACGGTATAGAAAATATGCCGACCGTCAGGCAACACCAACTCACCAGCCTAAAACAGATTATGTTGCGTCTTGTGAAGATATTTCCCCTCGCAATTCGATTTAAAAGCATAAAAAGTTGATAGAGCACGACAAAGGCAGGGACGCTACATATATAAAGGTATGCCATCAACAACTCCATCGCAAACTCACCGAAAAGTCCGGGGGGCGACAGGGTGAGCAGATATCGTATAATCCAAAAGGCTCTCAAATCCACAAAAAACAGGATAACTCCAAAGACAATGATAATAATTTTGCTTAGTACCATGCTTTTTGAGTCGCCCCAAACCCCTTTTTTATCGACCATGTCGCAATCCTTTTTCGATGTTTCGTCTACAGATAATATAACACATTAGACATTGAATGTCAATATATATTTATTGTTTATCGATAAATATATTGTCAACATAAAAAAACAGTTTTCGCATTATAATACGCGAAAACTGTTTTGTATTGTGAAAAACCTATTTAATCTGCCCCATAACCTCTTCAGCGAAGTTATCCTGACGTTTTTCAAGTCCCTCGCCCTTTTCAAAACGCACAAAGCAGGCAATCTCGATATCACCGCCAAAAGCCTTGCCGGTGTCGGCAACATACTGCGCGATTGTTTTGTCCGGATCCTTGACAAACTCCTGCTCTAACAAGCAAAACTCTTTATAGTACTTCTTGATACGACCGGCAACCATCTTCTCGGCGATCTCGCGCGGTTTGCCCTCGGCAAGAGCCTGCGCTGTGAGAATTTCTTTCTCCTTTTCCAGCACCGCGCTCGGCACGTCGTCCGGTTTTATATACTGTGGGTTGACAGCGGCTATCTGCATAGCGATGTCACGACCGAACGCCTCAAACTCGGCATTTTTAGCGACCGTGTCACTCGTCTTAAATCCGACCAACACCGCATGTGTGCCACCGCCGTGAATGTAGGAGACACTCGCGCCCTCAAAGCGCTCAAAACGGCGGATTTTCATATTCTCGCCGATGACCAAAATCTTCTCTTGCAATGCGAACTCGACCGTCTCGTCGCCCATCTTCATGCCCATCAATGCGTCGACATCGGCAGGGTTTTGTGCCGCGACTACACCGGCAAGGTCCGCAACAAAGGTGCGAAAGCTCTCGTTTTTGGCGACAAAGTCGGTCTCACTGTTGACCTCAATAATGACGCCTATTTTATTATCTATGTCGGAGCAGGCGAAAACCATGCCCTCGGCGGCAATTCTGTTTGCCTTTTTAGCGGCGGCGGCGAGACCTTTTTCACGTAGGTTATCCATCGCCTTTTCCATGTCGCCGTCTGCCTCTATAAGTGCCTTTTTGCAATCCATCATACCGCAACCGGTACGCTCACGCAGTTCCTTTACATCCTGTGCCGTAAAATTTGCCATAATATTTACATCCCTTTCTATAATATAATTATGCGTCCTCGTTTGTCTCGTCCTCGTCGTCCGCCTCGACCGAGCCGCCTCGACCCTCGATAATCGAGTCCGCTACAGCACCGGAAATGAGCTTGACGGCACGAATAGCATCATCGTTGCCCGGGATGACATAGTCAATCTCGTCCGGATCACAGTTGGTGTCGACAATTGCAACAATCGGGATGTTCAGCTTGCGAGCCTCCGCTACAGCGATGTGCTCTTTTTTGCTGTCAACTATAAACAGTGCCGCCGGCAGACGATTCATATTTTTAACACCGCCGAGGAACTTCTCGAGTTTGTCTATCTCAAGTTGCAGTTTAATGACCTCTTTTTTCGGCAACAGCTCAAATGTGCCCTCGCTCTCCATACGGCGAAGTTGCTCTAAACGGTCGATACGGTGACGGATGGTCCTAAAGTTGGTCAACATACCGCCCAGCCAACGTGCGTTGACAAAGTGCATACCGCAACGCTCTGCCTCCTCACGGATGCTGTCGCCGGCTTGCTTTTTGGTGCCGACAAAGAGTATTTCACCACCGTCTGCGGCGGTGTCACGGATAAAGCCGAGAGCTGTCTCCAGCAGTTTGACCGTCTTGGACAGGTCGACGATGTAGATACCGTTGCGCGCACCAAAGATGTACCTTTTCATCTTCGGATTCCAGCGACGTGTTTGATGTCCGAAGTGGACACCAGCCTCTAAGAGTTGCTTCATTGAAATTTGTGGCATTTTTTCTTCCTTTCGTTGTCCCTCGATATGCCTCGGGTCGCACTTTACGACACAAAAAGAACGGCATATCTGTGAATTTGCGGCATTTGACCGCGGTAAACCAGCCCCAAAAATAATTAGAGCATGAGATACCTTGAAATTATAACACAAAACCTATATCTTTGCAAGTGTTTTTACCATATTTTTTTGGAGGGTAAATTCCCAAAGTAAGTTCCACAGTGGAATTTTGGGTGGAATTTAGTGTGGGAAGAAAAAGATGGTAGAATTTAGTCTGGGAAATTTGATAGGAGAATACGAAATGTCAGACTTAAAAAACAAGCACTTAACCCTTGAGCAAAGAATCGAAATACAGGAATGTCTAAATCGAGGGATGACATTCAAGGCAATCGGGAAACATTTAGGGAAAGATCCGACCACTATTTCAAAAGAGGTAAAAAAACATATTGCACACCGTGAACTTCCGATGCAAAGGTATGACAGAAATGGAAAAGATATCCTCCCGGTGGTTTGCCCTACACACATGAAAGCCTCCTTTGTTTGTAATCCATGCAAACGCAAGACACACCGTTGCTCATGCCAAAAGCAATTCTATGTTGGTAAGATCGCACAAAAGCAATATGAGCAGTTATTGGTCGAGGCTCGCGAAGGTGTTCCATTAAACAAAGAAAGTTTTTATGAAATTGACCGTGTGCTTACTGAAAATGTTAAAAAAGGGCAACATCTATTTCACATTATCGAAACTAACAAACTTGACATCTCGAAATCAACCGTTTACCGTCATGCTCAAAAGGGATACTATTCTTTTAATCGTTTGGACTTACCTCGTGCTGTAAAATTTAAGCCTCGTAAAGTCAAACCGCAAGAATACGTCCCTAAACGTCTAAGGGTTGGTAGAACCTACACCGATTTCCTACAGCATATTGATGAATTCAATATTGCATCTTGGGTTGAGATGGATACAGTTATTGGCAGGATTGGCGGAAAAACCATTATGACATTGCATTTTAACTTTTGCAACTTTATGGTTGGTTTGCTGTTGGAGGGCAACAACAGTGATCAGGTAACAAAGCAAATATCCTATTTGAAGTCAACACTTACTGACATGGGCTTAAGTTTCGGAAAAATATTTCCTTTAATTTTAACCGATAACGGCGGTGAATTCAGCAATGTTTTCGCTATTGAAAATGATATTTCAAATCAACAAGAATCTTTTTTGTTTTTTTGTGACCCACATCAATCATCTCAAAAAGCTCACATAGAGAAAAACCATACTCTTTTTCGTGACATCGTACCTAAAGGTTCTTCTTTTGATCATTTCAATCAAGACACGGTCAATTTGATTTTTTCTCATGTTAATTCGGTTAAAAGAAATTTATTCAATGGCAAATCTCCTTATGAATTGTTTTCTTTTACATATGGTGAACAGCTTGCCTTGACCCTGGGGATTTCTTATATTGACCCGGCTAATGTTGTGCAGTCACCTCTGCTTTTAAAGCTCTAATTTTTCCCATTCTAACTTCCGCCTGAGTGGAATTTACTTTGGAAAGCCCGTTTTTCGGGCTTGTTTGCTATGCGTTCTTCTTCCTTTTTTTGTCTGCTTTTCTTGTTTTCACCCGCTTTTCTCATACTTACGTCTACCATTTCCCTCTGTTATTTCCACTCCTTTCCTACTGTGGAACTTACTTTGGGAATTTACGTTATTTGTAGTAACACACCGCTGTCGGTTGTTTTTTTATTTTCTTATTTGCAAAATATCCCTCGATATGTTATAATGACTCTAATTACAGTGTTAAGTAAAATTTTTAAGGAGATTTGTGCGTATACTCGGTATCGACCCCGGCTATGCTATTGTCGGCACGGCTGTGGTGGACTATGACGGCAACACCTTTTCACTGCAAAGTTGCGGTGCTGTCACCACCTCGGCGGACATGCGATTTTCCGACCGGCTGTCGGTGGTGTTTCGTGACCTTAGTGAACTTATCGACCGCTTTAAACCGGACTGCATGGCGGTGGAGGAGCTGTTTTTCGCCACCAATCACAAGACGGCGATTTTCGTCGCCGAGGCGCGCGGTGTCATCCTGCTCGCCGCAAAGCTTAAAAACATACCGATCTATGAGTACACTCCGTTGCAGGTCAAGTCAGCGGTCACCGGATACGGCAAGGCGACCAAAAATCAGGTGCAGGAGATGACGCGAATTATGCTAAATCTGCGCGCTGTGCCAAAACCGGACGATGTCGCCGACGCGGTCGCCATCGCCGTCTGCCACGGCAACAGTGCAAGGGGCACGGCAAGACAGCTTACCGAAGTATAAAAAGGGGATACAGATGATACACTCTTTATCCGGCAGAATAGCCGGACGCGGTGTCGACGATGCCATAATAGTCTGTGGCGGTGTCGGCTATAAGATGATGATGCCGTCCGGCGCGGTGGCAGGGCTTAGACTCGGGGAGGAGGCGACCGTTTTCACCTACCTCAACGTCAAGGAGGACGCACTGGAGCTGTTCGGCTTTGAGGACGAGGCACAGCAAAAAGTTTTCACCATGCTTATCTCCGTCTCCGGCGTGGGACCCAAGGTCGGCATAGCGATACTCAACGCGCTCTCACCGGCGAGCATAACCCTCGCCATCGCCGCCGCCGACCACAAGGCTTTCACCGCCGCAAACGGTGTCGGTCCGAAACTGGCACAGCGTATAGTGTTGGAGCTTAAAGACAAGGCGACCCATATGGATATCGGCGGCGATATTTCCTCCCCCGTCCCTGCATTATCGACCGGCGGTCAGTCTCAGGCGCTCGCGGCATTGGTCTCGCTCGGTTACAGCCGCAGTGAGGCGGCGCAGGCGATAAGTGGTGTCGACGACAGCATGTCGGTGGAGGAGATCATAAAATCGGCACTTAAACGCTTTAGCAGATAAAAGGATTATGTTTAAAAATAAATTTTTATACTTCTGAGTTTTGTTCCTTTTCAAACAAAATGCGTTTGAATTTCGCCACCATGTGGCGAAACCGGAAAAAACATCGAGAAAGGAATGATCATTAATATGTTTGAACAAAACGAGGATTTGCGACTGCTCTCCCCCGAACCTATCGTCGAAGACATGGACTCCGATGGCTCTCTTCGCCCGAAAACGCTCAAAGAGTATATCGGGCAGAGCAAGATAAAGGAGAACCTCTCGGTCTATATCGCCGCCGCAAAAAAGCGTGAAGAACCACTTGACCACATACTTTTATACGGTCCACCGGGGCTTGGCAAGACGACCCTTGCCGGCATCATCGCCGCCGAGATGGGGGTGCAGATACGCATAACGAGCGGACCTGCCATCGAAAAGGCAGGGGATCTCGCCGCCCTGCTCACCAACCTACAGGAGGGGGACGTCCTCTTTATCGACGAGATACATCGCCTGTCCCGTCAGGTGGAGGAGGTTTTGTATCCGGCACTCGAGGACTTTGCACTGGATATAATAATCGGCAAAGGTCCGTCGGCACAGTCGATACGCATTAATCTGCCTAAGTTCACGCTGGTCGGCGCGACGACGCGTGCAGGGCAGATGACGGGACCACTCCGCGATCGTTTCGGTGTATTGTTAAAACTGGATTTGTATGACCGCAGTGAGATCGCCGAGATTATACGCCGCTCCTCCGGCATACTCGGCATACCCTGCGATGCCGAGGGGGCGAGCACCCTATCGGTCGCGGCGAGGGGGACGCCACGTGTCGCCAACCGACTACTTCGCCGTGTTCGGGACTTTGCCGATGTTCTGGGCGAGGGTAGGATAGACAAAAAGGCGGTGGAGGATGCCTTTCGCCGTCTTGAAATAGATGAGGGTGGTCTTGACCGACTTGACCGCAACCTATTGCGAGCGATCATTGAGATTTACGACGGCGGACCGGTCGGTCTCGATACCCTTGCGGCGGCACTCGGGGAGGAGGCGGTCACCCTCGAGGACGTGTGTGAGCCGTATCTCATGCAACAAGGCTTTTTGTCTCGAACCCCGAGGGGTCGCATTGTGACGGTGGCGGCATATTATCACCTCGGTTTTAAACCGCCTCAACCTGCAGGCACGCCTGCCGACAACTCACAGATAAGTTTTTTATAAAATATTAAGGAGAATAGAATGGGTAAATTATTCGGAACAGACGGTGTTAGAGGTATTGCGGTGTCGGAGCTTTCGCCGGAACTCGCAATGAAGATAGGTCGCGCGACCGCCTCGGTGCTGTCCAAAACCTCAAAGGAGAAGCCGCTCTATGTCATCGGGTGCGACACTCGTATAAGCGGCGATATGTTGCAGTCCGCACTCGCCTGCGGTATCTGCTCGGTCGGGTGTGATGTGCTGTTACTCGGCGTTCTGCCGACCCCTGCCGTCGCGCTGTTGACTCAAAAATATCATGCGAGCGCCGGTTTTGTCATTTCGGCATCGCACAACCCTGCCGAGTTTAACGGCATCAAGGTGTTCAACCACGACGGCTACAAACTGCCGGACGAGGTGGAGTTTGAGATAGAAAGTTATATTCTGGATCCACAAAAACAGGCGAGTATCGAGATGGCGGCAGGGGATGAGACCGGTCGCATAACCTATTGTGAGAATGGTGTTGAGGACTATATCGAGCACATAACCGCCGCTATCGACGGCAAAATTGAGGGGATAAATGTCCTGTTGGACTGCGCGAACGGCGCCGCCAGCCACACCGCGCCGTTGCTCTTTGAGCGTCTCGGTGTCAAGTTTGACATCATCGGCGATGCGCCGGACGGCGTAAACATCAACAAAGACTGCGGTTCCACCCACCTTGAGTCGTTGCGCGAAAAGGTTTTAAAAGGCGGTTATGACATCGGTGTCGCGTTTGACGGCGATGCCGACAGATGCCTTTGTATCGACGAAAAGGGCAACGAGCTGGACGGCGACCGCATTATAGCCGCCCTTGCGACCGACATGAAAGAGCGCGGCGAGCTAACCCAAAATACCGTCGTGGTGACGGTCATGTCCAACCTCGGCTTTATGCAGTATATGAAGTCCATCGGCATAACCTGCTCCACCACCGCGGTTGGTGATAGGTATGTACTGGAGAACATGCGCGAAGAGGGGTTTGACATCGGCGGTGAACAGAGCGGACATCTTATCCTGCTCAAACATTCCACCACCGGTGACGGTCAGTTGACCGCCGCAAAACTGCTTCAACTTCTCGCCGGCACCCACCGCACCGCGAGCGAAATAACTCAGGTCTATGACAAGTTCCCACAGGTTATCAAAAACCTGCGTGTGTCCGCGGTCGGCAAGGATCGCTACCGCACCGACGAATATATTGAGGGCTTTATCGAGGCACAACAACAGGCATTGATGGGCGAGGGGCGCGTGTTGGTGCGCCTGTCCGGCACAGAACCGCTTATCCGCGTGATGGTGGAGGGCAAAGAGCCGGAGCGCATTGAAATCGTGGCAAATCTTATCACCAAAAAGATCACCGAACGCCTTGCGAAGTACGAGCAGTAGGGCATGAGGGTTGCAACAAACTGGAGTGAATACGAACTGCTGGACGTCGGGGACGGTCGACGGTTGGAGAGGTGGGGTGATTACCTGCTCAGCCGCCCCGACCCGGTCGCCATCGGTGAGCCGTACGCGCCACAATTATGGAAAAAGGCGCACGCGGTCTATCATCGCTCCTCCTCCGGCGGCGGTCGGTGGGACTATAAAGCAAATGTGCCGACCCGTTGGCAGATAGGCTATAAAAACCTAAAGTTCGTCATCTCACCGACCGGCTTCAAACACACCGGGCTTTTCCCCGAGCAGGCGGTCAACTGGGATTTTTATACCGAGCAACTCCAAAACCGCCCCGACGCGAAGATACTCAACCTCTTTGGCTACACCGGTGCAGCGACGCTCGCCTGCCTTGCCGCCAACGCCTCGCTTGTGCATGTCGACGCCTCCAAAGGCATGGTGACGTGGGCGAGGGAGAATGTCGCCCTGAGTGGTTTTGACAAACATCCCTGTCGCTGGTTGGTGGACGATGCCGCCGCCTTTTTGCTACGCGAACAACGGCGCGGCAACCGTTATGACGGTATTATAATGGACCCCCCGAGCTATGGCAGAGGCCCCTCCGGCGAGGTCTGGCAGTTGGAAAAGGAGCTTGCACCGCTGATTAAAAATGCACTGGCATTACTGTCGGACAATCCGCTATTTTTGGTGGTCAACGGCTACACCTCCGGCATATCACCGGCGGTCTCGGCGATGCTGATAAACAGATATTGCGATAAATCAGGGACATACGTCCAATCGGACGAAATAGGGTTAAATATTTCCGGGACAAACATGGTTTTGCCGTGTGGTGGCAGTGCGATTGCAACGTTTGAAAAATAGGAAACAAGATTGATAAAGATTGAAAATGTAAGTTATAGCTACGGTGAGACAGAGGCTCTTGATGGAATGTCGCTCGACATACACGAGGGAGAGGTTCTGTGTATCCTCGGCGCGAACGGCAGTGGCAAGTCCACCCTCGCGAAGATGCTGTGTGCACTGCTCGTCCCGTCCGATGGAACGGTGACGGTGGACGAATTATTGACGAGTGATGCCGACAATTTGCTTGATATACGACGTCGGGTCGGCATGGTCTTTCAAAATCCGGACAACCAGATTGTCGCCACCATAGTGGAGGAGGATGTCGCTTTTGCGCCGGAGAACCTCGGTATACCGCCGGACGAGATACGCCGCCGCGTGGACGAGGCGATGGAGATGACCGACATAACACGCTTCGCAAGGAGTGAGCCGCACAAGCTATCCGGCGGTCAAAAACAGCGTGTCGCCATCGCAGGAGTGCTCGCCATGCGCCCGAAATACCTCGTTTTGGACGAGTCCACCGCCATGCTGGACCCGAACGGTCGCGCGTCGGTG
Source organism: uncultured Oscillospiraceae bacterium (assembly GCA_964369965.1). Taxonomy (GTDB): domain Bacteria; phylum Bacillota; class Clostridia; order Oscillospirales; family Ruminococcaceae; genus CAYJBH01. Next base: position 13,390 of record CAYJGF010000027.1, on the reverse strand, counting down.
CTGTCGGTCGCGCACCGCCTTGGACAGGAGCTCGGCATAACGGTTATTCACATCACCCACTATATGGAGGAGGCGATGACCGCCGACCGCGTGGTGATAATGTCACAGGGCAAAAAGGTACTGGAGGGGACACCGAGCGAGGTTTTCTCCGACAACGAGCGACTTAAAAGGTACAGCCTACGCCCCCCTGCCATTAAGACACTGTTCGACCGACTGCGCGACGGTGGCATACCGCTACCGGACGATACACTGACGGTGGAGCAGGCGTTGGACGTCCTCGCCCCCCTGCTTAAAAACAAGGGAGACTCGCCATGTTAAAGGTGGAAAATCTGACCTTTGCCTACCGCTCGCCCCTCCTCGGAGTGAACGAGGTGTTAAAGGACATAAGTTTTGAGATAGAAAACGGCTCCTTTGTGGGGCTTATCGGTGCGACCGGCAGTGGCAAATCGACACTTGTCTCGCTAATCGGAGGATTGAAAAAGGCGGATGGCGGTGTTATATCGCTGGACGGCGCGCAGTACGGCACAGGGCAAAAAATTGACCGCGCCCTGCGTTTTAAGATAGGTATATGCTTTCAGATGCCGGAACATCAGCTTTTCGGTGAGACGGTGTATGAGGACATCGCCTTTGGACCTAAAAACATGGGGCTGTCGGTCGACGAGATTGACGAGAGTGTCCGCCATGCCGCCGAGGCGATGGGTCTCGATGAGGAACTGCTTTTAAAAAGTCCGTTTGAGTTGTCGGGCGGTCAAAAAAGGCGTGTCGCCATCGCCGGAGTGCTCTCCATGCGACCCGGCGTTTTAATATTGGATGAGCCGGTTGCCGGCCTCGACCCTGCCGGACGGGAGAGCCTGCTCACACTGCTAAAAGGCTACCGCAACGAGACCGGCTCCACCGTGATACTTATCTCCCACTCCATGGACGACATCGCGGAGTATGCCGAAAAGGTCATGGTGCTGTACGATGGGCAGATCAAATTTTATGACACCATCCCGAACATCTTCGCGCGCTCACAGGAGCTCGCCGACCTGCGATTATCGGTGCCGGAGGTTACGACGTTGTTTTTAAAACTAAAACAATCCGGTATTGACATTTCCACCGATGTGTATACAATAGAATATGCGGCACAGAGGCTCATGGAAAAGCTGAAAATATAGAATCCGCCCCTACAACACAAATTTATACGGAGAAATAAATTGCTAAAGGACATTACAATAGGTCAACATCTGCCGGGGGAATCGGTTTTACACCGTGCCGACCCTCGGCTTAAGTTGCTGTTGACGGTCGGATATGCCGTTGTCCTCTTTATCAACTCCAACCCACTCGGCGCGTTTTTAGCGTTTGTCCTCATTTTATTGGCATATAAAATATCCTGCGTCCCCTTTAAATTGGTGCTAAAAAGTTTAAAACCTATTGCACCTATCCTTATCTTCACCTTTGTGCTCAACGGTTTTTTTATCCCCGGCACCGCGATATTCACCGTCTTTGGCGTATCGCTGACCTATGAGGGGCTGGGTTTTGCGCTGTTGATGGCGGTGAGGATCGGTCTTTTGATCATCGGCTCGTCGTTGTTGACCTACACCACCTCGCCGATACAGCTCACCGCGGCGATAGAGTCGGTGCTCTCCCCTTTAAAGCTCATTCGCCTGCCGGTGCACGAGCTCGCCATGATGATGACCATCGCACTGCGCTTTATCCCGACCCTTTTGGACGAAACGGACAAGATCATCACCGCCCAAAAGGCGCGTGGTGCACGTTTTGAGGAGGGGAGCATCGCCACCCGAGTGCGCGCCATGATACCGATACTGATACCGCTCTTTGTCTCGGCATTTCGCCGCGCGGACGAGCTCGCCATGGCGATGGAATGTCGCTGTTATAACGGTGGCAAAGGTCGCACACGGTTGCACCGTATGCATTTTACCGTCAAAGACGGCGTGCTCGCTATTTCAATGGCGCTGTATTTTGTGCTCATCGCCTTTTCCGGCATGATATATAGTTACGCATTACAGTATATAATATAGTAAAAAAGGAGAAAATATGAGGGTTATTTTAGACGCTTTTGGAGGGGACCACGCGCCGGACTGCGTGGTGCAGGGCGCTGTCATGGCAAAAAAGGCATACGGTGCCGACATTACCCTTTGCGGCAACATCGAAAAGGTCAAGGAATGCGCAGCGCGGCTGTCGCTCGACCTTGACGGCATCGATCTTGTTGACGCCGAAGACGAGTTTGACATATGTGAGGACCCGTCCACCATCGTCAAGCGCAAAACCACCTCGCTCTATGTCGCGATGAACGAACTGAAAGAGGGACGGGGGGACTGCCTTGTCTCGGCAGGCTCGACCGGCGGTGTGCTGGTCGGCGCGACGCTGATTGTCAAGCGGATTAAAGGGGTCAAGCGCGGCGCTATCGGCACGGTGCTCCCCGGGGTGGAGAACAATATTTTGCTGGTCGACACCGGCGCGAATACCGAGTGTCGCAAGGAGATGTTTTTGCAGTTTGCAAGGATGGGCGACGCGTTCGCCAAAGGGGTCATGGGGGTCAAAAATCCGCGCATAGCGATACTTTGCAACGGTACGGAGGAGAGCAAGGGACGTGAGCTGGAGCAGGAGGCGGCGAAGTTACTGCGCGCGAGCGACATGAACTATGTCGGTTTTGCCGAGGCAAAGACGGTGTTTGTCGGCGGTGTCGACGTGATTATCACCGACGGTTTTTCCGGCAATATACTGCTCAAAACCGCCGAGGGTGTCGCCAAGATGATGACCGTATCCCTCAAAGAGATGCTGTTTAAGAGCTTTAAAACCAAGATGGCGGCGCTGATGCTGAAGGATGGTTTTAAGGAGTTCAAGGCAAAACTTGACCCGTCCGAAATAGGCGGCTCGCCGCTCCTCGGCATAACAAAGCCGGTCATAAAGGCGCACGGCTCGTCCGACGCTAAAGCTATCATGAACGCGGTGCGTCAGGCACTCGCCGCCGCCGAGGCGGATATATGCAGGCACATTGAGGAGGGGCTTGCCTCCTCTGCCGATACCGAATAATTAACATTGATGGGGGCTGATTTGGAGGAGCTACAGAAAAGGATAGGCTACGAGTTTCGCGACAAGGAGTTGTTGAAGACTGCCTTGACGCACTCCAGCTATGCCAACGAGTCAAAAGGGGCGATCGGGAGCAACGAGCGACTGGAATTTTTGGGCGACAGCGTGCTGTCACTGTGTATCTCACGTCGGCTATACGGCGAGCATAAAAAACTGCCGGAGGGGGAGCTTACCCGAATAAGGGCAGGGCTTGTCTGTGAGGAGAGCCTTTGCACCATGGCGCGCTCACTCGGTCTCGGTAAATTCTTACTGCTCGGCAAAGGGGAGCGCGCCGGTGGCGGTGAACATCGACCCTCAATACTCGCCGATGCTTTCGAGGCGCTTCTCGGTGCGCTGTTTTTGGATGGTGGCATGGAATGTGCCGATGCCCTTTTATCCAAGTATATATCGAGTGTAGACCGGCAGGACGACTACAAGACACGTTTGCAGGAGTATGTGCAAAAACATTATGACCACCCACTGATCTACACCGTTTTGCGAGAGGACGGCCCGGACCACGACAAGACATTTGAAGTGGAGGTCACCCTAAACGGCAAAACACTCGGCACCGGCAAAGCAGGCAGTAAAAAAGCCGCCCAACAACAGGCGGCAAGACAGGGGCTGGACGAGGTTAAGAGGTGAGATATTTAGATTTAGTCTAAACAGTCCTTCACCATTCACTATTAGTCATTAGTCTAAACGCCCCTCTCTCACCACAAACCAAAAAAAGGAGGCACTCATCGCTACCGCTTTATTACCGATACTGATAATATTAATTTTGCTATCGGCATTTTTTTCCTCGTCCGAAACGGCGCTTACCGCCTCGTCACGGATAAAGCTCAAGGTGGAGCAGGAGGACGGCAACCGCGCGTCCGCTCGCGCTATACGGCTTATCGAAAGCTACGACCGCACCCTCATCGCCCTCTTGGTCGGCAACAACATCGTCAACACGCTTACCGCCTCGCTCACCACCGTTATATTCACCGACCTTTTCGGCATGTCCGGTGTTGGTATTGCGACGCTTGTGGTTACCTGTGTTGTGATAGTTTTCGGTGAGGTTATGCCGAAAAGTTTTGCCAACGAGTCGCCGGAGGCACTGTTAAAAATTGCCTCGCCGGTGCTTGTCGTCCTGCGCATTGTATTCTTCCCCATCATAGTCATACTTATGGCACTGCGCAAACTCTCCGCCATGATGGTACGCCGCGACGGCAAAAAGAGCACCATGACGGAGGAAGAGCTGCGTGTCATCATCGAGGAGATTGAGGACGAGGGCGTTATTGAGGAGCAGCAGTCGGAATTGCTACAGTCCGCGTTGCAGTTTTCCGAGCGGTGCGCCGGTGATATCATTACCCACCGCGTCGATATCATCGCACTGCCGACAAACGCCGATGCGGAGGAGTTTAAAAACGTCTTTTTAGACGAGCGTTTTTCCCGTCTGCCGGTCTATGAAAAATCCATCGACGAGATTGTCGGCATTGTCAACCAAAAGGATTTTTATTCCGCCCTGCTCGGTGGGGAGCATTTCGATGTCTATGCCATGATGCAAAAACCTATATATGTGCCACCGAAAATGCCGCTTTTGGAGCTTATTCGCCTGCTCGATAAAGAGAAAACGCATATCGCGGTGGTGGTGGACAGCTTTGGCGGCACCGAGGGGATAGTGACGCTTGAGGACGTTTTGGAGGAGCTGGTCGGCGAGATTTGGGACGAGCACGACGAGGTCCTGCGTGAGATCAAAACCCACAAAAACGGATACATGACCATGGCAGGCGATGTGCCACTCGTTGAGCTTTTTAACCTGTGTGATATAAAATTCCCAAAAGGTCAGGACGATGTGACCATTGCCGCCTATCTGCTCGACCGCTTGGGCTTTTTGCCACAGCAGGGGCACGAATTTAGTGACGATTATTTTGAATATACCGTTTTAGAGATAACCGACCAGCGCATAATAAAGGTGGGGGCGGTTGTGATTAATAAGGAAGTAATATGATTTTTGACTCCCACGCACACTACAACTCCTCCCGATACGACGACGACCGCGACGCGCTGTTGAGTGCGCTGTTTGAAAAAGATGTCGTCGGGATAATAGACTGCACCGCCGAGCCGGAGGATTTTGACCTATCGGGTGAGCTGTCCGCTAAATATGACGGCGTATACAGCGCCTACGGTCTGCACCCCGAGGCACTGCGAGAGCATTCTCTGCCAAGGCTGCTCGAAGTGGTGGAAAATGAGCTCCCACGGCGACTTAACACAAAAAAGACGGTGGCACTGGGGGAATGTGGTCTTGACTACTACTACGACACCGACCGCGAGGAGCAAAAACGGCTGTTTGTGTCGCAGTTGACGCTTGCGCAATCACTCGACCTGCCGGTGCTGTTGCACAACCGTGATTCGTACGGCGACATGCTCGAGATGCTGAAAAGCCACCCGATCAAGGGGGTTATGCACTGTTTTTCCGGCAGTGTGGAGTATATGCGCGAGATAACACGCCTCGGGCTGTATATCGGCATCGGCGGTATAGTGACCTTTTCTAACGCCAAAACTATCAAAGAGGTTGCATGTGCGGTACCGCTCGACCGACTGCTTTTGGAGACGGACTGCCCCTACCTCGCGCCCGTCCCACATCGGGGCAAACGGTGTGACTCCGGTATGATAGAGCATACCGCCGCCGAGATTGCCACCCTGCGCGGCATCACAACAAGCGAGCTTTTGCGGCAGGTTTTAGATAACACAAAGGAGCTTTTTGTCATTGATTAAACATGAATTTTTACCGCCGGAGCAGTTCGGCGAGTATGAACGTTTCGCCGAAGCTCACCAAAACGGCAACTTTATGCAGAGCGTCAACTGGGTGAGGGCGAAAAAGGGTTGGTCTCAAAGCGTCTGTGTCGTGCGCCGTGAAGGCGAGATTGTCGGCGGTTTTGCGGCGATTATCCGCAGGGTCGGGCCGGTCTCGTTCATCTATGCGCCGCGCGGACCGGTGTGCGACTATGCCGACAGTGAGGTGATAGATGCCCTTGTCGACGGTGCAAAAAAACTGGTGAAAAAGCACCGCGCGGTGGAGTTCGTCTTTGACCCCATGATAAATGCCGACGATGAGGGCGCCGTCGCCGCATTTACCTCGGCAGGGTGTGAGTTCACGCCGTCTGCCCCGTTTAAATCCACCGTCCAACCGCGGTACAACTATATCGTCGACCTAAAGGACAAGGACGAGGAGAGTCTGATGGCGAGCTTTGTCCGTGAGACGAGGTACTATATAAGATACCCTGCAAAAAAGGGGATAGTCTGCCGTCATCTGCCGGTGGATAGGATAGACGACTTTTATAACATCTATCAAAAGACCGGCGACCGACAGGGCTTTAATATCCGCCCAAAAGAATATCTTGTGAGTTTTTTAAACTCCTTTCCACAGCACGCGCGACTTTATGTCTGCTACAACGGTGAAGAGCCGCTCTGCGGTGGCATCGCGGTGCAGTATGCCGGTCGCACGGCGCATGTCTACGGCGCGTCCAGCGACAAAAACCGCAATCTGCGCCCGACCTACCTGTTGCAGTGGACGTTGATGCAGTGGGCACTGTCCGGCGGCTGCCACACCTACGACATGCAGGGTGTCGCCCCAACCCCCGAGGACAGTGAACAGCTCTACAACGTGCTCGGCTTTAAAAAGAATTTCACCGGTGAGGTCGTCGAGACCGCCGGCGAATTCAAGATAGGGGGCAACCCGTTATTAAGGAAGTTAGCGAAGTTAAGCGGCAAAATATAGCCAAGTTGGGTCGACCTCTTCACTATTATTTCTTACCTCTTACTTCTCCTCAATCCCCTCCTGCACCTTGTTGAGCACCTTATACCTCTCGTCCCAGAGCTTTTGCGAGAGGTCGACATAATAACGGTGGGGATTTTCCATACGAGTTACCTCGTCCCAGAGGTGTGAGACCTTGTCACGGCATTTCGCCCTTATCGTCTCGATACTCGGCAGGTCATAGCAGAGTTTGCCGCGCTCAAAAATCTTCTTTTGCAGATTTTCAACATAATATTTTTTGTATGTTCGGCGCTTCCATGTGGCTATCGGGTCAAAGAGGGTGAGGGGTTTGCCCTCGTCTATACTCTCGTCGCTCATGGTCAAGAGATCCGCCTCGGCATAGCCGGTCTCGCTGTCGAATATTCTGAAAACATTTTTGCGGTGCGGTATTGTCGTCTTTTCAATACTCTCCGACAGCTTTATTTTGGGCGCAAATCCGTCGCCCTGTTTAAGTGCGACCAGTTTATATACACCGCCGAACACCGGATCGTCCATGGCGGTTATCAGCTTTTCGCCGATACCATAGCCGTCCACCGCCGCATTTTGTATCTGCAAATCCCTTATTATATACTCATTTATCGAGTTGCTGGCGATGATCTTCACATCGTCATAGCCTGCCCTGTCCAACATTTTTCGCGCCTTTTTGGAGAGGTAGGCGATGTCACCGCTGTCAATCCTCACACCAAAGGGGCGTTTGCCGAGCGGTTTTAACACCTCGTCAAACACCTTTATCGCGTTTGGTATGCCGCTTTGCAGGGTAGAATAGGTGTCGACCAAAAGTGTGCACCGCTCGGGGTAGTTCTCTGCGTAAGCGGCGAGTGCCTCATACTCACTGTCAAAAAGTTGCACCCAACTGTGCGCCATGGTGCCGGTGACCGGTATGCCGAACATCCGCCCTGCCATGACGTTGCTACTGGACGCGCACCCCCCTATGTATGCCGCACGCGAGCCGTAGTTTGCCGCGTCATACCCCTGCGCGCGACGTGCGCCAAACTCCATCACACTGCAATCCCCTGCCGCGCGAACTATCCTGTTTGCCTTGGTGGCGATGAGGCTTTGATGATTGATTGTGCAGAGCAAAAATGTCTCGATAAGCTGCGCCTCGATGACCGGACCTATGACGGTGACTATCGGCTCATTCGGGAAGATGGGCGTGCCCTCCTCCACCGCGAACACGGTGCAACTGAACTTAAAATCGGCGAGATAGGCTAAAAAACGCTCCTCAAAAAGGTGAAGCCCACGCAGATACTCGATATCCTCGTCTGAAAATTGCAACTCGTCTATATACTCGACAAACTGTTCAAGACCTGCCGCGATGGCAAAGCCGCCGTCGTCCGGCACGCGCCGAAAAAACATGTCAAAAACGACAATGTCCTGCTCACGACCACAGGAGAGGTATCCGCTCGCCATGGTCAACTCATAGAGGTCCATCAGCATGGATAGGTTGCGTTTGTCCGATATCCCGATCATCTCATCCTCCTGTTAATCTGTTTTGCACGTTCGGCGTTCCTGCGGCGTTTGAGGTTGTATCGCCGTATGGATAACAGCACCATGGTGGCGTACAACAACACTATGACCGCAACGATTATCGCAATGACGGTGAATGCTGTGCTCCCAAAAAAGTCCATCACCATCGCTGTATAATACAAAAGGTCACTGCGCTCAAAGCTCTGCGCCGCGATAAGGTCGGCGGTGCCAAGCTCGGTGTCGCCACGCATGACGGTCAAACTGCCGACGACGTCCCCCTCTTCAATCGGCGCCTCGGCATACTCCGGCAGGTCATATATTCTGGTCAGTGAGCGTTCGTCCTCCTCGTTGCTGAGTAATGAAAAGATGGACTCCGACGGATAGAGCAAAAGGGTGTCTGCCTCCTCACTGTAGCGTATCGGCACCTGTTCCACCGCCGCGCCTGCCTCGATGACCGGTCGGACGGTGAAGTTGTTATAAACCCAGTTGTAGATATCGGCGGTAATATCAAACGCAGGGTAGCCGGACAGCTCCTCGCCGGCGGCGTTAACACCGTCCGAGTCGGCGCCCATGACCACCAGCAGATAGTTCTCACCGTTTTGGGTCGCGGTGGAGATATAGTTGTGCCCTGCCTCGGGTAGTGTGCCTGTTTTAAAACCGTTTACGTAGGGTTTATAATGGCTGGAATTCTCGTCCTGCATGAGGCAGGTGGAGATGAGCAATGTGCCGTTTGGGTGCATGTTGGTTGCCGGGATGGTGTAGCGCGAGGAATATGCCGCGTCCACAAGGTTTTGATGCTTTAATGCCTCCATGGTGATGAGTGCAAGGTCGCGAGCGGTGGAGAGTTGCAACTCATTTGAAAGACCGTGTGCATTTTCAAAGTTGGTATTTGTGCAACCAAGCTCCGCCGCACGCGCGTTCATGTTGTCACAAAAGACGGCTATGTCACCGCCCGAGAGGTAGTCCGCGACAATGGACGCTGCCTCGTTCGCACTCTGGAGCATCATGCCGTAGAGCAGGTGCTCTAAATTCACCGTCTCACCGGCGCGAATGTCGGCGGTGGATATAGCTCCCATGCCGGCAAACTCGTTGTAGATATACTGGGGGGCGGTCACGTTGACCGAGGAGAGGTCGGCAACCCCCTCCACCAACATGAGTGCGGTCATCACCTTGGTGAGCGACGCCGGCGGGCGCGCCTCGTCCGCATTTTTTTCATATACGACATCACCGCTGTCGAGGTTTATCAATATAACCGACTCGGCATTGACCGCAAAAGGCGGCTCAAACTCCGCCGACACCGGCAGACATAGCAGTGTGACGAGGGTTATAATCGACATGGTTAGGCTAAGAATTTTCATCATTATAGGTCCTACGTGAAATTATAAAGCGGGGTCTTTTTTTGGTCTCAAGATATATCTTGCCGATATACTCGCCGATTATACCAAGGCAGAGCAGTTGCACCCCACCCATAAAAAATATTGCAAAGGTGGTGGAGGTCCAGCCGCTTATAGTGCTGTCTAAAAAGAACTGCACCACCGTCCATAACGCCCCGATAAAGCCGAGTGCCGCGATAAAAAAACCGAGCATGGTAATAAATCGCAACGGGCGGTTAGAGAGGCTGGTTATGCCGTCGATGGCAAGCGAGAGCATTTTTGAGAGTGGATAGTGGCTCTCACCGGCAAGGCGCACCGAGCGTTTATACTCCACCGTGGCGGATTTAAATCCTACAAGCGGCACAAGACCGCGCAGGAAGATGTTGACCTCCTCAAACTCAAAAAGCCCCAAAAGCGCATTTTTGGAGAGCAGGCGATAGTCCGCGTGGTTAAACACCGTCTTTGCGCCCATGGTATCCATAAAACGATAGAACCCCTCGGCGGTGAAACGCTTGAAAAAGCTGTCACTGTCGCGGTTATTTCGCACGCCGTAAACGACGTCGCAACCATTTAGATAATTTTCGAGAAATTCGTCCATGGCGTTTATATCGTCCTGACCGTCGCAGTCGATGGATATGCTGACATCGCAGTAGTTCGCCGCCTCGTGCAGACCGGCAAGCAGTGCGTTTTGATGACCGCGATTACGGGAGAGCGATATACCGCAATATATTTTATCCTGCCGTGAAAGGTCCTCGATAATCTCATATGTTTCATCGGACGAGCCGTCGTTGACAAACATCACCCGACTGTCGGGCGACACCTTGCCGTAGGATATAAAGGAAAGAATTTTATCGCGAAACATGGAGCAGGTCACAGGGAGAACCTGTGCCTCGTTATAGCAGGGGATAACGATATACAGTATCGGCAATGTGTTCATAACTATTCCTTAAAATAATGTTATTTAATCTAATTATATCACATTTTGGTTATTTTTTCAACGAAATTTGACGAAAGAAATATTTGAAATTATTACAAATAGGATATTATTCAACAAATAACGCTCATAGCGCCATATATAATGAAAAAGCAACCCATCTCATGTTTAAGGAAAAGGAATGATAAAAGTATTAAATTTATTGCGTTCAAACTATCGACGCCATGGCGAGCGAATTAAAAAGACCACCCCCTATCTTTTGCAGTTAGGGGTAATCGGCTTTGCGTTTATCTGCTCCGGCGCACCGCTTTTCAGTGGGCTGTTTCCTCTTGGTATGGCGGTTGCCACCGGCGCGCGCGACCACTATGCTATATCTGCCGCCCTCGGTGCGGTGCTCGGGTACATGCTTTCGATGGACTTGATGACCGGCATACAGTACAGCATGGCGATAGCGGTCTCACTTTTATTGCGCCCTATTCTAAGCCGCGTTGCCAACCGTGTGGTAGTGATGGGGGCACTGCCGGTCGCGACCTCACTCACTCTGTTGCTCATGAGGGTGTTTTTGCCCTTTGTCACAAGCAAGGAGAGTGACCTTTTCGCCACTGTCTGTGAGATGATGTTGTTGATGTTATTCTCGTTTATGCTCTCGATTTTCAGCAGTGAGATAGCGCGCCTTGACAACTTCGCCGACCTATCGGGCGAGGGGAAAGCGTCGCTTGTCTTTGCTTTTATCACCCTATCGGCGGCGTTGTTACGCTTTGAAGTGTCGGGTTTTAATATAGGTGTTGCACTGATTGCACTGCTCACCTGCCTTATCGGCTATAGCTACGGTGAGCGGATATGCGGCGTGTTGGCGGTGGCGGCATTGACCGCGTGCTCTATAGCGCGCCCCGACCTTATCCACAGCGGTGTCGGCATTGCTGTCGGCGGACTTTTCGCCGGTCTTTTGAGCCACGGTGAGAAGTTCGGCATTGCGACACTTTTTTTCTGTTGCAGTGTATTTGGCATGGTGCTCGCCCCAAACAGTGGCGCAGCGGCGATGTTTGTGCTGGAGATAATTGTCGCGACGGGACTGTTTATCCCTATCCCAAAGGCTTTTTTACGTTTGCATTTTCCTAAAGATCCATCAAATCCCGATGTGAGGACAGCGGCGAGAGAGCTGTCGGCTCGTCTGAAAAAGTTCGGCGACGCCCTGTCCGATATAAACGAGGTGATAAGCAAGGTGTTCGAGCGCTCCAACACAAAAAAACAAAGCCCGAACAATATAGCGATAGATTATACAATACATAACTGTTGCAAGGGGTGTAGCGGCTATAACTCCTGTTGGCAAACGTATGGTGACGATACCCAAAAAGCGATGGAGTTGGTGTTGGGTGCGATATCGGTTCGGGGCAGTATCGGTCCGGTCTGGCTGAGTGAAGTATTCAAAAATCGATGCAGTCGCTCCTTTGACCTATGCAGTATACTGCACCGTGCACAGGCAGTCGCCGCATCGGAACGCACAAGGGCACTCAAAGCGGAGCTGATGAGGAGCACCCTTTCGGAGCAATTTTCCGCTATGGGAGAGTCGCTTCAAAAACTGTCGAGCGAAATATATCGGGAGGAAAGTGTCGACCGTAGCAGGACGGCAAAGACGATGGCGTTGTTTAAGGACATCGGTCTTTCCCCTATCGAGGGGGCGGTGATAATGGAGCGCAGTGACAAAATGCGTGTGAATGTGAGCTGTTGTCGCGTGTTTTTAGATGAAAATCAACGCAGTTCACTGACCGAGGAGGTGGGTCATCTCTTGGGTCGGGAGTTTTTCCCCTGTGTTGTTCGAGATTTTGAGACGGTGACCTCCTTTGACTTTTATGAGATGGCGAAGTTCACGGTTGAGTTTGCCGCGTCCGGCAAGGCGGCGGACAGGAGTGGTATCAACGGCGATATCCTGCGGACATTCAGCGACGACAGCGGCAACGCCCACGCAATTTTGAGCGATGGAATGGGCAAGGGCAAATCGGCGGCAATTGATGCGAGCGTCGCGGCGGTGTTGTCCACCAAACTGTTGTCGGCAGGCTTTAAAACAAGTGAGGCGGCACGCCTTGTCAACGTGGCGCTGTCACTCAAGACAAACGACGAGAGTGGCGCAACGCTGGATATCCTGTCGGTCAACCTATATAACGGTGAGGGGACGATATATAAAGCAGGCGCCGCCCCGACCTATCACGTGACGAGGGAGGCGGTTCACTGTATAAATCCGCTCACCCTACCGGTCGGCATAATGCCCGGTGTTGCCGGCAAGGAGGTGCCGATAAAGCTAAATCTATATGACATGCTCGTCATGGTGAGCGACGGCACTCTCGGCGAGGAGGAGACGGACTGGTTGCCGGAGCTTATCGAGCGAATGCACGGCAAAAACTCACGCGAGCTTGCCGCCGAAATAATGGAGCAGGCAAAAAAACGCGGTGAGCAGAGCGACCACCGTGACGACATGTCGGTTATAGTGTTAAAGATGATACCGACAACCACCGTCCATCGTCAGGCACAGCAGGACATGGCGATGGTGGGGTGATTTTGGGGGATTTATCGGTGGGGTTGTAGGGTGCGGCGCCCCGAATGATGTGGGGGGCGCGTGTTTGAAAGCCTTCAAACTCACCGAAAGGGATAAGAGCCCCCCACCTCACCTAAAAACCCTAAGGCACCCCTCGGGCTCTTATCCCTTTCGGTGACTGCGAACAGGTTCGCAGACGCGCCCCCCGCCTACAGCCG
>CAYJGF010000026.1:0-29008 GCA_964369965.1 uncultured Oscillospiraceae bacterium | reverse complement strand
TGGTCATGAGAACGCCGTCTATCTTTAGCGACGGGTTTATCTGTCGTTTCACCTTAGAAATGGACTGCAACAGTAATTCAAGCCCTTTGGCGGATAAAAAGTGTGGCTGTGCCGGGATTATAACGCTGTCGGCGGCGCAGAGTGCGTTGACAGTCAACATGCCGAGCGACGGCGCTGTATCGATTATTATTGTGTCATAGTTTTTCTTAACCTCCTTTATATATTGCCGCAGGACAAGCTCACGGCTCATGGTGTTCACAAGTGCGACATCCAGTCCGGCGAGCTCGATGTTAGCCGGCATAAGGTCAATACCCTCGGTATGGGTGAAAATCCCCTCCGACAGATCAATGCGTTCATCGTTTATGACTTTTTGCATAACGGTGCTGAGGGTATACGGGATTTCGTCCGGACTTTTTACACCGAGCGCAAGGGTAAGGCTTGCCTGGGGATCGGCATCGATGAGCAAAACCTTTCTACCGGACTGTGCAAGCCCGATGCCGAGGTTTAAAACGGTGGTTGATTTGCCGACGCCTCCTTTTTGGTTGGAGCAGGCGATGAGGTTGCAATTTTGTTTCATTTATTCCTTTCCACAAAAAACAACCTTCAACACAAACGTTGAAAGTTGTTTTTTGCTTAGATATACCATCTTCAATTTTACGTTTACACCAAATAAACGTTTTGTTTTACACCAATTTTACACCAACAATCTAACAACTTATAAGAATTTGTAAGAACTTATAACAATTAAAACCCTTTAAATATCAGCTTTTTCGCCTAATTCCCTATACTCTGCGCACTCTCAAGCATATTTTCAATAAAAATCCCATATCCACGGGTAGGATCGTTCACAAAAACATGGGTCACTGCCCCGATAAGTTTGCCGTTTTGCAAAATTGGCGAACCTGACATCCCCTGCACTATCCCCCCTGTTTTTTCCAGCAATTCTGCGTCGGTTATTCTTATAACCATGTTTTTGGTGAAATTGTCACCGGAGTGGAAGATACGTTCAATGTCTATCCTGTATGATTTTGGCCCCTCCTCGTCCACCGTTGAAATTATGGTGGCGGTGCCGGTTACCGTCTCTGCAGGGGTTGCTACCGGATATTCCTCACCCTCAATCGGTACAAAAAGCGAGCCGTAAACTCCTGTATCATCATTTTTGAGCACGCTCCCCCACGTGGTGCCGGACACAAATTCGCCTTTGAGTTCCCCTGCCGCGCCCGGCTCCCCCGTCAGTGCACCGGATATCACCACCGGCACTATCTCACCGGAGAGTAGCTCGATTGCCTGACCGGTGTCGGTGTCACTCACCGGATGACCGAGACCGCCGAACATCATATTTTCATTGTCTGCAAAGGTCAGCGTGCCAATGCCTGCGGACGAGTCACGCACCCAAATTCCACTGCGATATTCACCGCTCGTCTCATCCTGAACCGCCGTCATTATGCAGGTTCTTTGCTCACCGTCACGCGTGTACACCACCTCTATCGGTCGCCCGTGAGAACTTGATATGGCATCGTTTACATCAAGGTTATCCACCATCTTGTCGTTGCCGATGGATATTATCACATCACCAAGCTTTAAGCCGGCTATTTTGCCGGGGTTTACATACCCTGTCGAGGACGGTATGTCGGAAAATCCAACCACCATTACACCGTCCGCAAACATCTTCACCCCAAATGGCGTGCCGAGTGCCGTCAGGGTCATCGGCTCTATCTTTTCCACCCTCACCGTCTTGATCGGCAAAACCCCGAACAACTCCAGGTTGACATTATACGAATTTGCATCCTCCGACGATGCCTCAACGGTATTATCGGAGGATTTTTGTGCACTTAAATACGGCATTTGAGCGATAATCAACTCCTCCCCAAACACCGAAAATCTGTCCGGCAGCTGTGTGTTGAGATACACGACGCCGGCTGTAACTATTAGAGCGAGCGACAAAACGCTCACCCCAAGCGATAATATGATTTTTTTGAATATTTTCACCATTGCACCTCATTGTTATTTTTTTATTATTAACAATTTAAGGGTGATAATTCAAAAAATATAAAAAAGGGCTTGACAAATAAATATCTAAATGATATCATAATGATATCAAAAACACAAACGAAAGGAATATCCCATGAATACATCGCAAAGTAACTATGGCGAGGAAAAATTGCTTAATCCGTTCTCCGGTGCGGCGACTTTACTCCTTTTTATCCTGCTCTTACTCGGCTCTGTTTTATTGATTGTCGTCAGTGCTATAGCGTCAAACGCCCTTTTTATTGTTGCCGGCAGCTTGATTTTTATTATTGTCTGCATTCTTTTTGCAGGTTTAAAGGTTGTTAGCCCGAATGAGGCGGCGGTGTTTTTATTATTCGGTAATTATTACGGCACCATCGCAAAGGCAGGTTTTTTCTTTATAAATCCGTTTTGCACCATGTTCAATCCGTCGGTTGCGACGCCCAGCAGTATATCGGTGAGCGGCAACTCGGCGAATTTGCAGATGATGCCAAGCAAAAAGGTCTCCACCAAAGCTATCACCCTTAATAACGAAAAACAAAAGGTCAACGACAACGACGGCAACCCAATTGAAATCGGTGTTATCGTCATCTATCGCGTCGTCAATGCCACAAAGGCGGTGTTTGAGGTGGACAACTATCCGAAATATGTATCCACTCAGGCGGATGCCTCAATCCGACAGGTCGCACGTCAATATCCCTACGATATCACCGACGGCGAGGACGAGTTTTCACTGCGTGGCAGTAGCAACGAGGTGGCGAATTTGCTCAAATCGGACCTTCAATCCCGAGTAAATTTCGCCGGTATCGAGATTTTAGAGGCGCGCATAGCGCATCTTGCCTACTCACAGGAGATTGCCGCCGCCATGTTGCAACGTCAACAGGCAAAGGCTATAATTGATGCAAGACAGCAGATTGTTGAGGGTGCGGTCGGCATGGTTAAAATGGCTTTGACGCGTCTCGAGGACGACGGTCTTGTTGAGCTGGACGAGGAGCGCAAGGCGGCAATGGTCTCCAACCTGTTGGTGGTGCTCTGCGCCAACAAGGACACACAGCCGGTGGTCAACAGCGGTAGCCTTTATTAATATGGCTGAAAAAGAGACAAAAAAACAAATCCCCCTGCGCCTGCCAACTAAGCTTTATGACATGCTGAACAGGATGGCGGAGGACGAGTTTCGCTCGGTCAACGGGCAGATAGAATACCTGTTGACCGACGCGGTCAAAAAACGATATCCCGAATATGACGCTAAGAAAAATAAGGATAAATAACACGGGAAAGGACTGTGCATATATGAAAAATCGCACCATGATTCAATTTTTCGAATGGTATCTTGAGCCAAACTGCACCCTGTGGGTCGAGGCTTATGGCAAAGCGAGCGCACTTGCAGACCTTGGGGTTACCGATGTCTGGCTCCCCCCTGCATATAAATGCGCGAGCGGTATACACGATGTGGGCTACGGTGTGTATGACATGTATGACCTCGGCGAGTTTGATCAAAAGGGGAGTATTCCGACAAAATACGGCACAAAAGACCAATATTTAAGCGCTGTGCAAAAAATTCAGCGCGAGGGGATGCGCGTGCTCAGCGATATAGTTTTTAATCACCGAATGGGTGCCGATCAAACCGAAAAGGTAAGGGCTAAGGTTTTTGAGATAACCGATAGAAATCATCAGGTTGATGAGCGCGAAATATCGGCGTGGACAAGGTTTGACTTCCCCGGCAGGAACGGTAAATATTCAAATTTCACATGGAATCACACTCATTTTGACGGCTGTGATTGGGACGCTGTCAAAAATGAAAAAAAACTGTATTTGTTTAACAATAAAAAATGGGACGATCAGGTAGACATTGAAAAAGGGAACTACGATTATCTCATGGGTGCCGATCTTGACCTCGATAATCCGGAGGTTTTCAACGAACTGGTCAGATGGGGCAAGTGGTATATCGATATGACAGGTTGTGACGGTTTCCGGATTGATGCCGTAAAACACATAAACTTTTCCAAGATGTTGGAATGGATAAGCACGCTTAAAAACTATACCGGGAAAGACCTTTTTGCCGTGGGTGAATATTGGAATCACACACTTTCGGCACTTACATATTATCTCGATAAAACTGCTCACAGTATGCATCTGTTTGATGTCCCGTTGCATTATAAATTGCATAGCGCGTCCACATCACACGGGAATTTTGACATGAGCAAAATTTTTGAGGGAACACTTGTTAACGAGCGAGCGAACAGGGCGGTAACTATAGTAGACAATCATGATACACAGCCGGGTCAAGCACTTCAAAGCTGGGTCAGCTCATGGTTTAAACTTCATGCGTATTCCTTGATATTACTGCGCAAATCGGGTATTCCATGTGTGTTTTATGGTGATCTGTACGGAATTGCACACAGCAACATCTCCCCTATAGGTGAAAAACTTGAAACACTTATGAGGGTTCGCTCACAACTCGCTTATGGTGAACAGGTGGATTATTTTATCGATTCTTCGGTGGTCGGGTTCACAAGACTCGGCGATAAAGATCACATCTTTTCCGGTGTCGCAGTCATCATGACCGACTCGTACGGTGGCACAATTCGCATGTGCATGGGTGAAAAATTCATTGGCAAAACCATGGTGGACTGCCTGGGCAACAGTAGTGATAAAATAACCGTAGGCTCGGACGGCTGTGCGAATTTTCACATCAAGGACGGGAGTGTCAGCGTCTATGTCGACGAAAGATACAACTCTAATGGACGATTTGAATAAAAATGCCGAGAAAAAAGGATACCGAGTATTCAACTGGAACGTCAGCGCAGAGGGGGCAACCGGTCACACCATAAGCAGTGCAGAAATAACGGGCAACATTCTCGACGGCGCAAAAAAGAAAACAAGCGTGATTGTACTCATGCACGATGCAAAACACAACGGTGAGACGGCAAAGGCGCTTGCAGCGGAATTAGTGAAGAGTGAATAGTGAAGAAGTAATAAGTAAAAACCCTTGTAGCATAAGCTACAAGGATTTTTTGGCACGCCCGGAGAGACTCGAACTCCCGACCCACTGCTTAGAAGGCAGTTGCTCTATCCACCTGAGCTACGGGCGCATTTTTAATTTATTGATCCGACAGGTTTGCCTCGGGTGGGGGGACAAACTGCTCCTCTAAGATGGTGTACATCTCACGCGCCGAACTTTTTCGCACGTTATCCTCCACCTTATCCACACGCACCGAAACACGGCGGTTGCCGAACGTTATCTCGATAACATCGTCCACCTTAACCTGATAGCTCGCCTTTGCTGTCTTGCCGTTGACGCTCACGCGACCGACGTCCGCCACCTCATTTGCGACGGTGCGACGTTTAATCAACCTTGTCACCTTTAGATATTTATCAATTCGCAAATCGGCGTTTGTCCTTTCTCTACCTTAATTAGGAGACCCACCGGCAGTACCGACAAATCTCCCAATCAGTGCATCTATCGTTAATTATTTAACGGCATCTTTGAGTGCCTTGCCTGCCTTGAAAGCCGGTGCTTTGGTGGCGGCAATTTCGATCTTCTCTTTGGTGCGCGGATTCAGACCGGTGCGTGCAGGACGGTCGCGAACCTCAAATGTTCCAAAACCTACGAGCGATACCTTGTCGCCTGCTTTGAGAGCTTCGGTAACGCTGTCGAGAACAGCTGCAAGAGCTTTTTCAGCATCTTTCTTTGTAAGACCTGCTTTTTCCGATACGCTATTAACTAATTCTACTTTTGTCATTTTTATTTCTCCTTGATTTTATTTATCATAGAGCCCTGCGCCCTTTGATTATGTTGTTAGTCAGGCAGTGCCTTTTGCGCCTGCCCTCTCGCATACTCCATCAATGCGAGCTCCGGGTCGATATCGCACGCTCGAGAAAGTGATACCACACTATATAAAAGACCGCCAATGTCGCTGTGCGTCGGTGTTGTGCCGAGGGAATTTGCGCCATCTATGACCGTTTGTAGCGCGGTGGTTGCATCGTCACCCAACTTTGGAACAGTATTCTGCCCTAAAACTTTCTGCAATTTTTTGACGTACATCAGTGCCGGCAGTGCCTTTGTGATGCCATCTATACTGTCCTTTAGACTTTTTTGACTCTTTTCTTTCTTTTTAAGCTCGTCCCAATTCTTTAAGATGTCATCGGTGGAGCCCACCTTTGTGTCGGCGAAGATGTGCGGATGCCGAAAGATCAATTTTTTACAGATGCCGTCACAGACCTTGTCGAGGTCAAAAGTCCCTTTTTCATACTCCATTTCGGTATGCAAAAACACCTGCAACAGCACATCACCCAACTCCTCACAGAGCATGTCGACATCGTCTGCATCGATAGCGTCCACCACCTCATACGCCTCCTCCACGAAGTTGTGGCGCACCGACGTGTGGGTCTGCTCCATGTCCCATTTGCAACCTGTGACCGGGTCGCGGAGTATTCGCACAAGAGTAACAAGATCATCTATGTTATAAGATGATTTGTCTGCAAATTTTATAAGGTCAAAGTCTTTCACTACCCTATTTTACTTCATTTTACCAATAAAATCAAGAGGTTTTCGCATTTTTTTTGCAAATGGCAGTAATAAAGCGTCTTTTTTGCGTAAAATTCCGAAAACCGGTGTTATAATCACGTATATGACCATCGCGACCACCATCGCAATCAAGAGTGAGACCGGCAGTGACAAGGTGCGATGAACAAACTCAAATGTGAAATATGCCGCAAGACCGACTATGCCGGCGGCGCCTATCGAGCGCATGAATATGTCCGCTATCGGGATTTTCAGTTTGCAACTATACCGCAAAACAATGGAGGTCAACACGAACAGCAACGCATAACATCCGAGGGTTGCATATGCCGCACCGCGAATATTGAGCTGTGGCATCGGGACCAGCACAAGATTGAGTATCAGTTTGAGCGTGGCGCTCACAAGCATCAGCTTAACCGGCAGGTCGGGGCGACCCATCGCCTGCAAAACGGTGTTCATCGGTATAAGCATTGCCACAAAAACCGCCGCATAACCTAAAATCACTAACATAGAGGTTGCAATCTCCACCTCCTGCACGCGCGTTGGGTAGAGCAAAGTCAAGATAGGACCTGCGAGTGCCGATATCCCAAACCCTGCCGGTGCGGCGAGCAGGGCGGTAAAGCGCAATGCCGTCTCCACCGCGTTTTGGACACCCTCCTTATTGCCGCGGCGATGATAGCCGGTCACAAGCGGAATTATACTAATGCCGAGTGCGACCGCGAGCGACGGGACAAGGTGAAAGACCGACATCGCAACCCCTGTATAACTGCCGTAGAGGAAGTTGGCAAGCTCATCCCCTTTAAGCTCCAACCCAAGTCCCGGATAGGCGGCGAACAGCTCGCTCGGTTTTTCAATCATCAGTGCCTCGATGTGGCGCATTATGGTCGCGAGGTCGATGAGGGAGGTCAGGTTGATGACCACCGCCGACAGCGCCACGGGGAACGCCATGGCTAAAATGTCGTGCGCGATGTCACGTTGAAATCCGCTCCCCCCCACATAGGTCTTGCGCGATATGACCATCAAAAGCGCCGTACCGATAAGATTGGATAGCGTTATGCCTGCAAGAGAGGCAGCGGCGGCGTAGGGGATTATTGCGAGGGTTGCCTCCGCTGTCGTGGGGTAGACGGTGGATAGGACATAGCCCGTCTCGTTAAATTTTTCGAGCAGATAATCGGCGGCGAGGATGGCAAAACCGATGCCGACAAACAACTTTATGACCACCTCGACAAGTTGGGAGATTGCGGTCGGTGCCATGTTCTGCCTACCTTGCGTTGCACCGCGGAGCACCGCCGATATCGCGCTGAAAAAAAGAGTTGGGGCAAGGCAATAGATAGCAGGTGTCGCGGCCGCGTTATGGACAAGGGATGAGAATAACTGTGCCGAGGCAATCAGCAATCCGGTGCCGAGGGTGCCGGCAACGAGCGCAATGACAAGGGCGGTGCGCACCACCGTTTTGGCGCGCTGTTCATCGCCGATAGCCACCGCCGCCGCGACATGGTGGGACACCGCAATGGGCAGACCGGTCACAAAAAGTGCAAAGAGCGGCGCAAAAATGTTGAATGCGGTGCTGTAATACCCCATTCCCTCACCGCCGAGGATATCGGTGAGCGGTATGCGATAGAGCGCGCCGATAAGTTTGACCACAAAGGTGGATATGAAAAGCAGTAATGCTCCGGTAATAAATTTTCGTCGGCTCAAAATTCCCTCCCAAAAAAAAATAAAAGGACGCACAGGTTGTACGTCCTTTTTTAGTAAAATTCATTATTATCACATCTGCCTTTGACCGCATTTTGGGCAGAACACGTCGTTTACACCGACCTTATTGCCACAGTCGGAGCAGTGGCGCGTCTGGTGGGTGGTGGGGAGCGACAGGGTTTTCGCACGCTCTATCCTGTCATAAATATCGTCGATGGTCTCGATATACTGCTCTACCAGCTCCGCGTCCTCCTGATTGGTTTTATGCAGGCTGTAGACAAGTGCGCCGAGTTGTTTTTGCGCCTTGCCAAGCTCCCCCTCCAGCGTGAAAACATCGATGCGCTGTTTGCCGGCACTGGCATAGGAGCCTATCGTATCGGTGATGGTGTTGAGTATCTTTTTAGATTCGTCGATAAATTTATTTGTGTCTATCATATTGATCGTCCTTTCTGTATACCTATATTTAATATTATGTGAAAAATCAAAAATATATACACTATATCTTGATAAATTCCTTTAACATAGAATTTTCCGGCACCAGATTTTTATCGAGTGGGGTGAAAAGCCGATACCGTTCGCGCAGTGCCTCAAACAATTTTGCATGGTTGATATCCTCGATTTCGCCGACATTTATCCCCTCTAAAAAAGGGAGCATGACGCATGGCTCATAGCCGTGTGCGGTGTCGAACATGTAGTTTGCCTCACCCTTGTATGCTTTTATATACTTGACCTCACCGTCACATACCTTGCTCCAAAGCGCGAGGGTGCGCTCGGGGGAGTACCCTCTGAAAAAGTTGTCACGGACCATACGGCGCGCAAGACGCATGTCGATGCTCGGTATCAACCGCCGCCCTTTATAAGCATATTCCTCCCTCATGCTGAGATAGATTTTGAACATCTTCGATTTGAAGTGCGGCGTTATCGTCGGATTGAGTGCGTGTATCCCCTCGACGATGACCACACCGTCGTTTATTACAAAGTGTTCGCGCTCGTCACTGCGGCGAGAGTTCACAAAATCATAGACCGGCAACATGACCTCACCCTTTTGCATTAGCTCGTCAAGGCAGCGCACAAACTCCGGTATGTCGATGGTCTCGATGCTCTCAAAATCGCGTGTGCCGTCCGGCAGTATCGGGTATTCACTGTGCGGACGAAAGAAGTTGTCGAGCGAGATAATCCTCGCCGGCATACCTATCTCACAAAGCCGTTTTGCTATCCTGCCTGAAGTGGTAGTCTTGCCTACCGAGGAGGGACCGGTGAGCATGACCACCTTAAAGTCACCGGCAACAATTGTGGCGGCGACATGGTTGATTCGCTCGCTGTAGCTGTCCTCACAAAACGCAACAAAATCCTCCGGAGAGCGCGCCGCAAGGTTGAAAAGCTCAATTTCACAAAGTTTTTTCGGGGGGTAGAGTTTTATCATTTGGGTTTCTCCTTTGGCAAAGATTATGGTTGTGCTGTAGGGGAGGTTTTTTTAGTGAAGATTGAATAGTTAAGGAAAACGCCTGCGGCGTCCTTTTATTATAATAGTAGCGATTGACTTTTGCTTTTAGACAATATAATCATCACCGACAGATGATACCACAACTATTCACTATTACCTATTCACTATATCACCCCATCCTCCGCTGTAACATCTCGGGATTTGCGCTGTATCTTATTGCCGTGTCCCTATCTATTGTTCCTTTTTTATAGAGGGCTAACAGGCTTTTATCCATGCTGAGCATCCCGTCGTTTTCCGAGGCGGTGGATATTAGGTTGTCCAGTTGATGTATCTTATTCTCTCTTATCAGGTTTTTGACCGCCGGATTAACGGTCATTACCTCAAACACGGGGGTGCGGTCGCCGTTTATCGTCGGGACGAGCTGTTGACACACAATCGCATTGAGCACCATCGCAAGTTGCAAACGTATCTGATGCTGTTGGTCGGGGGGGAAGACATCAACTATTCTGTCTATGGTAGCGCCGGCGCCGGTGGTGTGCAGGCTGGAGAGGACTAAGTGCCCCGTCTCCGCCGCTGTCATGCCGACCTCGATGGTCTCACGGTCGCGCAGTTCACCGATGAGTATGGTATCGGGGCTTTGGCGCAGTGCCGAGCGAAGTGCCGTGACAAAACTCTCGGTATCGAGGTTGACCTCCCGCTGGGAGACAATCCCCTCGGCATGGGAGTGCAAAAACTCAATGGGATCCTCCAACGTTATTATATGCTGTTGACGGGAATGGTTTATACGGTCTATCATACAGGCGAGTGTCGTGCTCTTGCCACTTCCGGCAGAGCCGGTCACAAGCACAAATCCACGCTCATTATTGCAGATATCCATGACGAGCGATGGTATGTTCAGCTCGTCGGGGTGCGGCAGGTTAAAGGTGATGGTGCGGATAACGGCGGCGATGGTGCCACGCTGTTTGTAGGTGTTGACACGAAAACGCGACACACCTTTTATCGCAAAGGAAAAATCATCGTCCCCAAACTCGACAAGGCGCGAAATTTCACGGTTGTCGGCATAACTGTATATCTGATGAATTATTTCGTTGGTGTCATTTGGTAGAAGCATAGTGTCGGTAAATTTCACCATACGCCCCTTTATCTTTGCGGTCAACGGCAGACCGGATATGATAAAAATGTCGGACGCCCCCTGCCGTACAATCTCCTCCACCATTAGCTTAAAATCCATACTGTTATCCACCCTTATTACTCTTCTAAAAATATCGACATGGTGTTATCCTGCTCCCACTCGTCGGAAAATATTAGTTTTGATGTTTTTAGCTCATACCGTTCCTCTTTGTCATGGTATAGTGCTATGACCGTTTCAATACTCTCATACTCGTTCACGGCGGTAAAGTAGGTCAGCGTTGTGATTTCCTCCCCACGCTCTATCTCATACTGCCCTAAAAGACGTTGCACCTCGTCAAAAAACACCTGTTCGTCACCGATGTCGATTGAGGATAGTATATCGTCTATATTTTTTAGGGTTATGCTCGCTGTCGCGTCGGCGGCATAGTACTGTTTGGTCCTGTCGGCGGTATCTTCACTAAAACCGCTGTCGGTGTTTGCCGTCACAAAACTGAGCGACGCAAAGGTTATAAGCGCGAGCAAAACAAAGACAACGAGCAAAAGGCTGGTGCCTATCGGGACACTGATGTGCTGCGATTTCATGCTAATTGCCCCTCCTTTTGGAATCGCACCGTTTTGAGGTCATATATCCGCTCCCCCTCGTGGTATAACTCGATGGTCAACATATACAGGTCGTCGCCCTTTGTCTCGACAAAGACCGCGTCGTATCTGCCGCCCGGTATAAAAGCGCCACTCTCATCAAAACTTGCATGATATCCGCCATCCTCGAGCGTCGCCGCCGTTTTTTGTGCGAGCAGTTCACTGCCACCGCTTTTGTATATCTCCGCTGCCGACTGCGCCGCGACGACCGCCGAGGTCAAGCGCGCGCTATCCTCCGCTGTGACATACGAGGCAACAAACATCTGTATGCAAACTATCGAGCCAAGCGAAAAAAACAGTATTGATATAATAAGTTCGATAAGGAATAATCCCGATTTTGATTTCATGCCCCCTCCTATTTAAACCGTCGACAACGTGGCGGACAGAACGTTGTCGGTGTGGTCGGTGACAGTGAAGGTGAACAGGTTGCCATCCCTTTCAAGGGCAAAAGCTTTAAGCTCTAAAAGCGGTTGTCCTGAATTTAACCTCGGCGTTATGTCCACCTTGGTGAACAGCTCGCATAGATACCCGTCGTGAAGATAGATGTACCGCGAAAAATACTCCCCACTATCCTCCTCCACCAGTCGAAGCGCGGTTTGACCCTCAACCTCGGCGACCGATACGGCACTGACGGAGTTGTTTTGATCCACCTGCTTTTTTATGTAGGATATTGCGGTGCGCGACGAAAACGAGCTCTGCATTCCCTCGGTTATACTCTCATAAACTCTTGTGCCGGAGAAGATAAGCAGTAGCGCCGTAATGGCAAACACCGCAAAAAGCGACAGCACAAACAGCATGTCGACGGTGTGTTGTTTACCCTTATAATTAAATGTCATTTTTTGTTTACCTTAAGAATTTTCAGCGATTTTACCTTAATGTATTGCGCGGTATGACCGATATGTCCGGCATGATGTTGGAGGCGAATGCCTCATAGTGGACGATATATTTGTCCTCGTCAATCTGTATACCGTATCGCTCCTGTATCTCCTCTACCGAGGTGGGGTATGCGCCGGTCGTGGCATAGCTGTGGGTCAGGCTGCGCGTGAGTGCGTCCTCCAATGCCTCCATCCCAAGCCCCTGCCCTGCGGAGTCCACCGAGTCAAGCCCCCGGTAGATTATTATCCAGAAGATGATAAAGACAATTATACTGATTATATAACGATTTTTTATCATAATATTTTATCCTATCTGGGAGATAATGTTCATGAGCGGTAGCATGACCGACAGCAGTATAGCGCCGATGATTACCGAGAGCACCGCCACTATGGTCGGCTCGATAACCGCAACGATGTTGTCGAGACGTCGGGCGACATCCTCGTCGTAGCGCTGTGAGATGCTTTTCATTGTCTCGTCTGCCGAGCCGGTTTTAAAGCCGACTGCGAGCATACGCGCGTACACACCGGCAAAGACACGATTTTCTATCATGGCGGTGGCGAACGGCTTGCCGTCCTCTATATCATGTCTTATGGTGTCTATTTTATCGCGCAAACCATCATTATCCACCAATTTCCTTACCATATCGAGGCTCTCGTCGGTGTCTAGCCCACTGCTGAGCATCAACGACATTCCACCGGCAAAGCGGGAGACCGCAATATTGTCCACAAGACTCTTTGTAAATATAGAGCGCTCCTTAAACTGTTTAAACAACTCTCGACCTTTTGCTGTAAATATCGACAGCAGTATGAGCAGTCCGATTATCACCGCAATCAATATCAATACAATAATATTGTCCGATATCCAACTGCCGAGGTCTAACAGCACGCGTGAAAAACCGCTCACCTCACTGCCGAGCTGTACAAACACCGAGTTGAAGATGGGCATGACCTGCACAACCAACACCCCGACAACCAGCAACATCATGACCACCATCGCAAGCGGATATGTGACGGAGTGTTTTATGGAGCGGCGCAGGTTATCCTCACGTTTATAATAGTCCACAAGCGAGCGAAAGACGGACTCCAATCGCCCCGACACCTCACCTATTCTCACCATATGCACCATATAAAAAGGGAACACACCGGTTTTTTCCAGTGCGTCGGACAGCGAGCGCCCCTCCTCCAGTGAGGATATGACGGAAAAAAAGAGTTGTTTTGAATGCTCGTCGTCCGACTCCTCCTGTAAAATATAAAAGCCCTCTGTAACCGTTATTCCGGAGCCGAGTATCAGCGAGAGTTGCTCGCAAAAGACACAAAGGTCGGCAAAACTCAGTTTTTTTGTAGTGTCAATAGACATATTTTTCTGCATAATTTTCTCCATCTCCGGTATATTCCGAGTCGGCGCCGCCGTCGGTGAAGGTTGGGTCCATCAACTTCCACTGTTGCCCGTCGAACTCTATAACATCCTCAATCCAACCTGTTTCGGCGGTATGCACCGATATCCATGCGTGGTATACATCCCCAGCATAACCGATCACAAGGCGTGTCGGCACCCCCTGCGAGCGGAGCATCGCCGTCATCAGTGCGGCATAGTCAAAGCAGATGCCCATACCGCTGGACAGTGTCTCGTCTATGACCGGCAGATAACCGGCAATCTCACCGTCCACCGCCTGCTGCGCCTTGTCGTGGTCATAGTCCACCACGTCCATGATATGATAAAACACCTCGGCAATAAAGTCGAGATCCGTCTCGGTATATCTGTAAAGCTCCTCG
The DNA here is from genome assembly GCA_964369965.1 of uncultured Oscillospiraceae bacterium. GTDB lineage: Bacteria > Bacillota > Clostridia > Oscillospirales > Ruminococcaceae > CAYJBH01. The sequence continues at coordinate 14,922 of CAYJGF010000026.1, read as the reverse complement.
GCTTTATTAACGGCATCGCTCTGTAAAGAGAAGTCGACATACTGATTTGGATAAAGATAGGGCAACAGCTCGTCCTCTATGTTTACGTTGAGCGTCCTTGTGTCGACGTTATAATATTCACTGCCACTCGCCTGCTCAAACGTTTTAAAGGTATATTCCCCACTGCCGGAGTGTAACGCAAACACCTGATACCCCTCCTTGTCGTGCAGGTCGTAGGTGTACTGCACCCCCTCGGCATCCTCTACTCGAAACTTTATCTTGCCGTCATGTATGCCGACATACTCCACCATTATATAGCCTTTTGAAACGTTGGAATAATCGATGACAACATAGTCCGAGGTGAACACCATGCCCCCGTCGGCAGACGGAATATAGGTGACATCGCTCGGCTCACGAAAAGGGGCGCTCGGTGCCTCGGCGGTGGTCGGGGCGTTATCCTGCACGTCGAGCAAAGGCTCCTGTGACGAGCAACCGACCATCACTATCAGCATTAGCGACAAAAGACAAATTTTAGGCATAAAGCCGATTTTTCCTTTCAAACCAACTTAAATATCCATGTCACTTACGTCGGCACCGATATTCTGCATGTTGATGGTGCGCTGTTTTATACGGTGTTGTTCCGATGTAGAGTGGATAAAATCCTTTATCTCGCGCGAATTTTTAATGTGTTTGAGCGTCAAGGTCGGGTGGGTGACATCGCCGGTGTGACAGACAATGGTGCCAAGCCCGACAATGCGCTCCAGCAGACTGGTGTTGAGTGTCACGTCCTGAATTTTGTACATATAACAGTCAAATTCCACGACATTTAAAAAGCCTTGACGGATGGTCAACGTCTCCTCATTCAGCTCATAAACTGTAAAGGTAAAGGGCAGTGCAAAAAATAACCATCTTTTTCTCTCACGGTAGGACATAATTTTTCTCCTTTGTGTGGTGTTGTATGAATTATATTGTAGAGGAGGGGCTCTGCTCCTCCCGAGTTGTTAGATTGTCAAATGCATTTGGGCGGGAGAAGCAGAGCCCCTCCCCTACAGTAAAACCGTTTACAGTCAATCGATTTAACAATCAACCATTAAACAGCGCTGTGCTCAAATATTTCTCCCCCCTATCGGGGAAGATTACCACCATGGTTGCGCTTTTTCCCTCGGCGGCTATTTTATCCGCCATTACGAGGGCGGCTTTCATGGCGGCGCCACTGCTCATGCCGACGAAAATCCCCTCTTTAGCGACGATATCGCGTGCGCAGGCAAATGCCTCCTCACTCTCTATCATAACGTGGTGGTCTATCTTATCCGGATCATAGAGCGACGGGACTATTGCCTCCTTCATGTTTTTAAGCCCCTGTATATAATGCCCTTTTATCGGTTGAGCCTCAATAATCTCTATGTCCGGCTTCAACTCTTTTAGCCTTGTGCCGACCCCCATTATTGTGCCGGAGGTGCCGAGCGATGACACAAAGTGCGTTATCTCACCGGCGGTCTGGCGGTGAATTTCGCTCGCGGTGGTCTTGTAGTGGGCGAGCTTGTTGTATTTATTGGTGAACTGGTCGGTGCAAAAAAATCGCTCCCCCTCACTCTCCATCTTTTTTTTGACATATTTTATCGCGCCGTCGGTGCCCTCGTTTGCAGGGGTTAGTATCACCGACGCGCCGAACGCCTTCATCATCTGACGACGTTCCACCGATACCGCCTCACTCATCACAATTTCAACTGGGAATCCCAGCACCTTACCAATCATAGCGATGGAAATGCCGGTGTTGCCGCTTGTTGCCTCAATAATGGTCTTGCCGTCGTATAGCTCACCGCTCTTTTGTGCCTCAAACAGCATGAAATAGGCTATCCTGTCCTTAATACTGCCGGTGGGGTTGAACCCCTCTAATTTGGCATAGATATGTATATCGGGGTGGTGGTTGAGGTGGTTAATGCGCACCAACGGGGTGTTGCCGATCGCGCTCAAAATAGTGCCGTGTACCATAAATTCTCCTGTTTTTAGGTTTTAATAATATCTATACTCTTTTGCGACACCGAGATGTCCACCTCACGGTGGGCGCCGGCATTCTGCCCGTCTATCGTCCAGGCGACCTCACGCTCGGCGGTTATTCTCACAAAAGAGGAGTGTAGGACGGTCAAAAAATCAAGGTTGTTGTCCACCGGCTCGACCGAGAGCAGGACATTTATCACCTTTTGCAGTTCCTGCAGTGAGGTGGGGCGTCGCACCAACGTTATCTCAAACCTGCCGTCGTCCAGTTGAGCGACGTTTTTAAACATGCGACGAAAACCTGCCATCGATACCGTATTACTTATCATACATATGAGGTAGTCCCCCTCAAATTCACCGTCGTCATATTTAAGTTTAATATGCACCGCGCTGTTATCCTGAAAGTTCTTGATAGCCTCCACCACATACGCCGCCGCGCCAAACATCTGTTTTGCGTGTTGTGGGGTGGAGTAAGTCACGGTGGTGAACAGCCCAAACGCCGCGACATATATAAAGGGGTGTGTGTTAAAAAGCCCGGTATCACAGGGGGAGGGCGAGTTGTTCAAAATATAGTCGCACGCCTCTACAATGTCGCTCGGCATACCGATGGTATAGCTAAAGTCATTGGTGGTGCCGGTTGGGATAATCCCGAGAGTAGGGCGTTTGTCAAGCAGGACAAGACCTCCGACCACCTCATTGACCGTGCCGTCACCGCCACAGCATACCACAAGGTCAAACTCACCGCCATGTTTTTTTATCTTGTCGGTGGCATCCCCCACACACTGGGTGGGATATATCTCCACCCGATAACCCGACGCGGTGAACCTATGCGCCACCTCGAATATCGAGCCGCTCATCGCCCCACGCCCTGCACCGGGATTTATTATCAGCAAAAGTTTTTTCATAGACACATTTTCTGTTTGATTATTTACACTATAATACCACAATTTTGTGAAAATTAAAAGGGGTAAATCATCTTTTTTCTCCCATCGTTGCAGTTAAAACACTTTAGAACAATGTGCGTTTTGGCGGCAGTATGGTGTTTGAAAAATCACTCAGCGTAAAACATGAATAGTACATATCATATCTGTATTCACGAAGAATGTCGGATATCGCATCGTACAAATAATCATTCTCAAAGATAAGTTTTGTTATAAACGGGCTGTATCGTGTGCCGATTTGAGAGAGCAGGTCCTCCCTCATATCCTCGAGAGTTTTCTCGTTTGCGTAGCTGCGCCCGACATTGTCGGTGGCGGCGTCTATCGAGTCCGCCACCGAGATGGTGTCTATAATAATTTTCACAGGGGAGGCGATGTTATCAAAACTTTGGGGGTAGCCAAACTTCCCGTTATAGCTTTTATGGTGCCCGAGGGCGATATCCGATATACAGGAAAAAAGTTCGGTGTTATTTGAAAAATGCAGGTCGGTTGCACTTTGAATTGTCTCATAACTGACGGTGTCGAGCACGACGTTAGGCTCTTTTTTAATAAAGTCTTTCGCCTTGTCGGAATGTTGTTGTATCATCTCAAACTCTTTGTCGGTCAACTTCCTCGCATAAAAGGACACCATGTGAGAATAGACAATCTTGCCGATATCGTGCATCAAGCCGGAGAGCCAGACAAAGTGCAGCAGCTCGTCTATCTGCTCCTCAACATCGCTCACCGACTTTATCCCCGGTATGCCTATCAACTCCTTGGGATGATATTTTGCAACATATTCAATGACCGTGAAAGAGATTTTCGCCACCATTACCGAGTGAACATAGGTCGGTGGATGGCGAAAAACTGTCAGCGACAACAATAATTTTAAATAGACATAATCGTCAAAGATGTGATGACTGCCAAGCGCAAAATTAGTCAACAGCATGGTGACATAGGATCGTGAAATCTCATCGGGTATATGTACAACATAGTCGAAAACATCCTTTTCAACCTGTTGCGCAAGCTCCATTTTATACTCATCGGAAAATTCTTCGGGGGACACATATCCGAGGTAGTGCAAGAACAATGCCGCGACGTGAAGTTTTTTGTACAGGTCATCATAGCTGTAGTCATCGTCCGCCTGTTTGTATACCTCAAACAAAAAGTCAACCAGCTCATGCACCGAGATTTTGTTGTTATAGTACCTTGCGGCGTTGTAAAAATAGAGATATTTAACCTCTTTTGAGGTGTAGTCATTTGTCTCGATTATATTGTTGGAGTTGTAACTATTGTAAAGTCTCTCCGCCGATGCATACAGCCGTTTTATTTGTTTATTGGTGACGGTGTGTTTTCTGTCACTGGAGCGCAACGCCGTTATTGTAGAGGAACATAAATTCTCGTGAAGATTATGAAAATAGCTCTCCCATGGGAAATCCGGGTCAAAATTTTTGGCGGTTGTGTTCCAAAAATCTAACGCCTTGTCATATCTTCGGTATATCTCTTTAAGATTTAAATCCGCAACACTGATATAGGAGTTGCCGTATGCGCGCACAATCAGGTTGCGCGACTCCTTATCAAGCTGCTCATACCTGTCACTGTAAGCGATAACAAGGTCATAACACTCCGACATCTCCTCTTTAAAAAGTGTTTTATCGAGATAAAAGAGCGCTAAACCCTTGAAAAACATGTTTTTGATATACATCTGCTCGTTGCCGATAGCGAGGGCATAAACCGCAAGAGCCTTTCGTATGTCATAGGACAATCCGGTGTCAATACTCTCCCTATATCCCGAGAGTCGCTCGGCAAAATCCTGCAACTCCATAGCAACTTTCTCGGTCATCTGCTCCGGATTTTTAAGGTGAGGGGTGATGTATTTTGCTATCAGGTCATTAGTCTGTGCGATAGTTTCACGAATGGCAATGCCACGCCCCTCCAAAACAGCACGAATGTTCTCACGGATGAGACCCTCTTTATCGGAAAACTGTTTGGAGGCGAGTTCGGAAAATTTTAATTCATTTTCTATAATAGCATCGTAAAAACTTTTCATCGCAACCTATGTTACTGCTTATCTATATTATATAACAATATTGATGTGTTTGCAAATTCTATTTTATATATTTTCTCAAATTTTGTATAAGCGGCTTCAATGTGTTTGGTTTTAGCGGCGAGGGCAGTCCTAAATCCTTTAATAAATCGGTGAATGTCATGGTATCCGCCTTTTTTAAAAATTCCATATAAAGATTAAACGCACCGTCATAATCTTTTAATGAGGCGAGATAAAACTCAAAGGCGACCATCTGTGACAGAGCATAGTCGATATAATAAAAGGGGGTTTTATATATGTGTTGTTGACGTTGCCAGCCACCGCCGTTTGAATAAAATGCGATGTCCTCTACCGATACATCGGGGCGAAATTTTTGCTCCGTTTGCAACCACAATTCATCCCTTTGCCTCGGTGTTAGGTTGGGGTTTTTGTAAATCTGCTCTTGAAATTCATCCACCTGACACGCATAAGGTATGAATATCAATGCATTTTCAAGGTGTGTCAACCTGTATTTTTGTGTCTGCTCCTTAAAAAACAGCTCATACCACGGGGCGCACAGAAATTCCATGCTCATGGAGCAGGTCTCACCTATATCCATGGTCGGGGTTACAAATTGATGATGACCGTCTAAATCCGACACGTATTTTGCGAAAGCGTGACCTACCTCATGCGTGAAAACCCTGACATCGGAGGAGGTGCCGTTAAAATTAGCAAAAATATAAGGGTATTTGTATTTTTGGAGATAGGAGCAAAAGCCGCCCGGGAATTTCCCCTTATTAGGGTACAAATCCATCAGGTCATTTTCACACATCATCTCAAAAAAATCCGCCGTTTGCGGCGACATCCGGCGGTACATATTTTTTGCCGCCATTATCATATCCTCCCCTACAATCTGAGGTTTCGGAGTGCCTTCGGGGAACGATACGGTGAGGTCGTGGAATAAAAGTTTTGAAAGCCCGAGGCGTGCGCATCGATCTTTTTGTATCGCGGTGACGGTGGGGACAAGGGTTTTTATCACCTGTTTTTTGAAGAGTTTTATGTCGTCACTTGTATAGCAGTTGCGTTTCATCCGAGCGTAGCCAAGCTCCACATAGTTCTCAAACCCGAGTTTTTTTGCCTGTTCGGTTCGAATTTTTACAAGTTGGTCAAAGATATCATCCAGTTCCGCCTTGACGCTGTTATAGCACTCACCCTCGACCATGTGAGCCTTTTTTCGGACATCTCGCTCGGTGCTCTCTTTATATGGCGCGAGCAGTGATAGCGGCATATCTTTGCCGTCAAAGTGCACCGACAGGCTGGAAATTAAGTTGTTGTAGGAAAGGACAAGTTCACTCTCGCGCCTCATCTCCGGCACAATATCGGGGCTGAATGATTTAACGGCGAGCCTGTTGTTGAGCACGCTCACATATCCTACGCCCTCTGTCAACTCCTCTAAAAAAGGGCTTTTCAACATCTTTTTTTGCAAGAGCTGATATTTCGCATAGACCGAAGGATTTTTTTGCGAAAAAAACAACATTTCACCTTTATAAAATTCGTCGGTGGTATCGTGGAAATATCTCATACGAGTCAATGCGTGTTGTGTATTGTAATCCACCGTCAAATCATCAACTTCTATGTATATCTGCCGCTGTTGCTCGGCATTCTCGGCGCGGTCAAACTCATTTATCAGTAGGTCATAACTGCGCAAAAGTGCCTCGACATCGGGTCTTTTGTATTTAATCTGTGAAAATTTTTTCATATAGTCAATCCAAATAAAAATGCTACACCGACATAGACAAGTGATAGGATTATCACAAGGGGGGCAAAGGTCAGCAGTGCGGCTATCAACATCGCCGCGAGGTCCCCTTTTTCCAGCTCTATCTTCTCGATCGGCTCGTACGGCTCACGGTCCATCTTTTTTTTGTGTGTAAAAAATCGGTTTATCATGTTAATCCCCCTCGCCGAGCGGAAAATGACATGCGACAAGGTGGTCTTTGGCAATTTCCCTCTGTTGTGGCGCCGTGGTTTTGCAAATGTCGACTGCACGCTCACACCTCGGGTGGAATTTACAACCGCTCGGTGGGTCTATCGGGCTTGGGACATCACCGCTCAAAGGCTTTATCTCCTTTTTAACATCGATGGACGGGATGGAGCTTAAAAGCGCGGCGGTGTAGGGGTGCTGTGGTGCCTTAAAAAGCTCCTCGGTCGTGGACAACTCCACTATATCACCCAGATACATGACCGCAATCCTATCCGAGATATATCGAACCGTGCCAAGATCATGTGAAATAAAAAGATAGGTGAGGTTATATTGCCCCTTTAAATCCAGCAAAAGGTTGATAATCTGCGACTGTATAGACACATCGAGTGTCGACACCGACTCATCACATACGACGAATTTAGGGCGCAGTGCAAGGGCGCGCGCAATGCCTATGCGCTGACGTTGACCGCCCGAAAATTGGTGCGGATACCTGTTTATCATGTACCTTTGCAGACCGCAACTCTCCATGATATCGAGCGTATATTCCGTAAGGTCTTTACCGCGCCGTTTGAAAATTTTATGGGCAAGGAGTGCCTCGGAAATAATCCTGCCCACGCTCAAACCGGGGTTGAGTGACGAATATGGGTCTTGAAAAACCATCTGCATCTCACGGCGCAACCGGCGCAGCTCCTCCTTTTTCAGTTTTTCGAGCACACGACCCCCGTATACGACCGAGCCGCTTGTCGGGCGATAAAGTTGCAAAATCACACGTCCGAGTGTGGACTTCCCACACCCTGATTCCCCCACAAGCCCGAATGTCTCATTCTCGTATATATCGAGCGTCACACCATCTACCGCTTTGACGTATTGCCTTTTTCCATAAAAACCAAAGCTCTTTTTCAAGGGGAAATGCATCTTTATGTCACGAAGGGAAAAAAGAACCTTTTTATTCTCCATTTCGCCCCCTTTTGTCGGGATAAAAACACCTAATTTCATGATTTTGTGCTACTTTTTCGAGAGTTGGCTGTTCTTTTGTGCATTGCTCTTTGGCGTAGATACAACGCGGCGCGAACTTGCACCCTTTTGGCAAATTTAGCGGATGTGGGACGTTGCCCTCAATGACAAAAAGGCGTTCTTCTTTTTTGGTGGCATAGGACGGGATGCTCTTCAATAATGCCTGTGTATATGGGTGGGAGTGCTCGGCATTCTCATCAAATATCGTTTCAACAGACGCTATCTCCACCACCTGACCGCAGTACATCACCGCAACATCGTCCGCCATGAGGTTGATGATGCCAAGGTCGTGGGTGATGAACATTATCGCGGTGCCGTTCTCATTTTTCAGCTCGTTCATCAAAAGCAGGATTTGTGCTTGAATGGTGACATCCAGCGCCGTCGTCGGCTCGTCCGCAATCAGCAATTTCGGTCTGCACGCGAGCGCGGTGGCAATCATAATGCGTTGGCGCATACCGCCTGACAGTTCGTGGGGATAACGGTGCACCATGCTCTCGGGGCTTGGGATTTTCACCGATTTGAGCAGCTCTATCGCGTTTTTTTTCGCCTCACTCTTTTTCATCTTTCGATGGTGTATCAGCACTTCACATATCTGCCGTTCGATGGTGAACACAGGGTTGAGGCTGGTCATCGGCTCCTGAAAAACAACAGAAATGGAGTTCCCACGCACGGCGCGCATTTCCTCCTCACTTTTGGAGGACAAAACCTCACCGTCAAAAATGACCTCACCGCTGTGTATTCGCTGATTTTTTTCAAAGAGTTTGAGCACGCTCATGGCGGTTTGGCTCTTGCCCGAGCCGGACTCCCCGATAATGCCGAGCGTTCGCCCCTCCTTAACGCTCAACGACACACCGTTGACCGCCTTGATAAGACCCTGTTTTGTGGAAAAATAGCAGTGCAAATCCTTTATTTCGAGCAAACTCATCTTGCGATCACTCCTTTATTCATTCGTGCGAGGGTCCATAGCCTCACGCAGGGCATCCCCTATCATATTGACGGAGAATGCGGCGATGATAACAAAAACGGCAGGAATCAACCACCTCCACCAATAAAACTCAATGACCGCAATCTCCTGTGACGCGTTGAGCATGTTCCCCCACGAGGGGGTCGGCTCCGCCACGCCGAGTCCGATAAAGGAGAGTGCCGCCTCGGTAAGCAGTGATGAGGCATATGCAAGCGTGATGTTGACTATAACAAGGTTGAAAATGTTGGGCAGTATATGCCGCCACATTATGGTGTGATTGCGCAGACCCAGCGCGCGTGCCGCCAAAACATAATCCTTTTCACGCACAAAGAGCAGTTGCGCACGGATTAACCGCGCAAGGGACATCCACCCCAAAAGCCCCAAAATCACCATGATAAGATAAATTTTGTGCGATTGCTCCATCTCTGCCCCAAACGCGTAGGATAGTGTGATGGCGATAGGCAAAAAGGGGATGGCGGAGAAAACGTCGGCAACCCTCATCAACACATGGTCAACCCAGCCGCCGAAATACCCTGCGGTGAGACCGACAACCAGTGCGATGAATACCGATATCACGACCGCGACCGCCCCCACCGTCAACGAAATTCTGCCACCGTGGATTATCCGTGTGAAGATATCGCGCCCAAACTGATCGGTGCCGAAAAGATACCCCTCATTGCCAAAGCCGTGCAGTTCCTCACCGCCTGCATAGAACTGATAATAGTCCGCAAATATATAATCGATATTGGCAAGGTTGTCGGGCGCTGTTGTCTGATTATATTCATCGTTGCCCCACACCACGACCTCACCGCCGTCTGTCAGCGCCATAAAGTTGCGGTATCCGGCATCGACCGCGACTATCGCACCCGAAAATGTCGGTATTTTGTCAAGGGCGTCCTGTGTACTGCCCCAGCTGTAAAGGTTGCCCTCATCGTCTATCGCCACAACGTTGCGGTTGGTGGCGGTGATATCGACGATATTCACACTGTTGTCGGTCAACTCCTCCGGCATGTTGAGGAAAAATTCGGTGCCGCGGTCCCCGATGACCTGCACGGTGCCGTCGTCCAAAAGCAGTGCCATGTTGTTGTCACCGGCGGCTATCTGCGCTATACGCCCGTCCAATCTTGAGGATATAAGTAGTGTATTCTGCGCTTGTTGGCTGCCCCAGATGTGCACATTCCCGTCGTCGGTGAGCAATGCCGTCCAGCTTGACATCGCCTCCATCTGCAAAATATCAATTTCGGGGTCGGCTATTATCTCACGCACATCCTCCGGCACCTCTATCTGCTCGTTTCCATTATAGCCCCATGCATAGAAGTTATTGCCCTCGTCCACGGCAAAGATATGATTGCCACCACAGGCGATGTCCACAATGTTGTTTTGGAGTACCCCTTGCGGTATGTCGAATATGTAGGTGGAGACATTATCCTGCTCCTTATTCGCCTCCGTCCCCCAGAGATGAAATTCACCGTCGTGGGTTATGGCGGCGCTGAAAGAGATGCCGGACGATATCTTTTTGATATCCCGTGGCGATAATTCCGGCGGGAAAGCAAGGTAGTTGACACCGGGTCGTAGGTTCGCGTGGGTCAACTCGGTATAGGTCTCATTAAGAGGGAAAACCAGCGAGCCGACAAAAGAAAGTAGAAAAACAAACAAAAAACCCACCATGCCTACTATGCCGGATTTGCTTTTAAAAAACTTTAACATCACCGTCTGCAACGGTGTTTTGAGCGCAAGATTGTTAAAGTCATCGGCGCGTGCGTCCCCTTTAAATGCCCTGTTAAACATTGTGAAAACAGAATTTCTCGGTTTTTTATTCGTCATATCCCCCCCTCTTCAATTCAGCTTAATGCGTGGGTCGACGAGGGCATATACAATATCCGCAACCAAGACCGAGACAAGGCTTATCACCGCATAAAAAAGATTGAGCGTTGTAAGCAGTTGGTCGTCACGGTGTTGGACAGCACTGATTATTAAACCACCGATGCCGTTGTATTGAAAAACACTCTCGATAATCGCCGAACCGGCGAAAAGAGAGAACATCGTCCCTATAATAATGTAGGAGACGGGGATGAGCGCATTGCGAAAAGCGTGGGAATAGATGATAACCTTATCCGCAAGACCTTTGGCGCGCGCCGTCCTGATATAGTCCTGAGAGAGTGCCTCAATCATGGCGTTGCGAACGTATCGAATAGCACCGGCAAGGCTGACGACGGTCAAGGTGACGGTCGGGAGCGCGAGCGTGCGAAGCCACTCCAACGCATACCCCACAAAGTCCATGTCGGCGCCGCTCGGCATACCGCCCATGGGGAACCAACCGAGATTTATCGCAAAGATATATATCAAAAAGATAGCGAGAAAAAAAGAGGGGGTGGAGTAGGTAATAATGGAAAAAATCTGCCATGAATTATCATAGAGTGACAAGCGTTTAACAGCACACTTTATCCCGACAGGTATGGCAATGAGGAGATAGAGGAAGTTGACCCCGAGGTTGAGTATCAAGGTGTTTTTCAGCGGTTCACCTATGACCTGTGACACCGGCCTGTTTGACATGTTGGAATAGCCGAACTCGCCATCAAAAATACCGCCTATCCACATAAAGTATTGGGTCACAATATCCCTATCGTAACCCAATTTTTTATACATTGCCTCGTATGATGCCTCATACTGCTCCTGCGTGAGATCCGGCGGCAACATAAGGCGCACAGGATCACCCGGCATTATCCTCGTCACAGCGAAAATTACAACCGACACTAAAAAGACAACCGGTATCAATATTAGTATTCGCTTCATAATATACCGTACCATCAGGGCATCCTTTTATTTTTCGCTCTTTGATATCTCACAGATAATTTCATCGTAGGTGGCATAGATGGTAGTGTTCAAATTATCGACATAGGCGTGCGCGATATCATAGTACTCATTTGAATAGAGCGGCACTGTGGGCATAAGCTCATTCCAGCGCACCTGATAATTTAGCCATGTTTCAAGATAGCCATCGATGTCGTCGGGGTCACTCTGACGCATTTCTATAATCAGCTCATCCAACGTCGCATCACTCAGTTGCAGGCGATTTTGTTGCGCACCGATAAAGTCGGAGTGCCATATTGTGTAGCGGTCAAAAATAAAGCTGAAGTTTGTCGCGAGGTTAAATGTGTTGTAAATACGCTCCTCCTCGGGGGTTTCAAAACTCGCATAATATGTGTCTATCATGGAGGAGTATTCCACCTTTTCGACATTGAACTCCATGCCGGCAAGCGGTGCATTGGCGATATACTCAATCTCGATTATGTCGGTCAGGACATTGTCCAGCGAGCCGAGGTGGTTGACCACCAATCTCTCGCCCTGCTCGTTGTGGCGCATATACGTCCCGTCGGCGTTTGCCTTTGAACGCTCAAACGGTGTCGTGCCGTCCTCCTCGTATATCCACTGTGTTTCATCGAGGTAGTCGTTCGCGACATCTATGTTGAACGAGATGGGTTTTAGTGCCTCCTGCAATTCCGCCGCTGTTTCTTGATACATCCATTGACCTATTCCGTATTCACTGTCCACGGTACTGCCGTATCCGCCGAGCACATAGTCCACAACGGAACTGCGGTCGATTAGCGAGGCAAGCGCCCAGCGCACGTTGTTGTCGGCGGTGACACCGTAGTCACACATCATGGCGAGATATCCGTATCCCGAGCGCAGATAGGACTGCATTGTAACCGCGTCGGAGGCTTTGGCGGCCTCGATTTTCTCGCCCTCTACAACGCCTGCGACAAGGTCAATTTGACCACTGGTTACCCATTCGACACTTGTCTCAAGCGGTATTGCTTTTTGTATAACGTACTCAAAATACGGTTTATTGCCGTTGTAATCCCCTTTAAAATGCTCGTTGCGCTGTAATGTGACCGTTTGATTTTCAAACGATACAAAACTGTACGGTCCACAGCTGACGCTCGGCGCATATCGCTCACTCGATGCTACGCGTGTGCACTCGCTCAAAAGGTCGCCCTCGCTGAAAACGAAAGAGGACCCATCATCGCCGGAGCTTATAGTTGCGGTCGGGAGGTAGCTTTTAAAAGGAAGAGGGTCGACTATGGCGTTATAATTCTCCCAGAAATAGGGCAACTCTTCCGCCGAGACCGTGACGGAAAATTGCAACTCATCGATAAGTTTGACACCGGTAAAAACATCCGTCTCACCGGCGGAATACTCACTGTAGCCTATCAGCGAGGAGTATGCGTTGGCGGCGGCGCCGGCCTCTGCCCATTGTGGGGAGGTGTTCCACAAGACGGAGGCGACATAGTCCTCGGCTGTCATCGGCTCACCGTTGTTCCACAAGAGGTCGTCATGGAGGGTGAAGATGTAGCTTTTATTGCCGTCCTCGTCGGTATCGGTCGTCATCTGCGACACGACGGTATTGTTTTGCACAATCTCACCCGTGGGCGTAATGACATAGGTGCCCATATATCCGCCCACAAGGGTTTGAACGGCAACATCGTATGTATTTGTGCCAAAGCCGTACACGAAATCCCCGAGCATCTCACCACTGCCCACCATAAAGGTATCGAGCGGAACCTCTGATGTCAACTCTGTCTGCTCGGCATCGGGTGTCGCATCAAGGGTTGGCTCGGAGCTTGATACATCACTCACCGTGCCCTCGGCAACATCATTGCTCTGGGAGCAGGAGGTCATCAATGTCGTTGCAAGAATTAATGACAATAAAAGCGCTGTAAATTTTTTCATCGGTATAAACACTCCTTATATTAAATTTTCATACGCAAATTAAAGCCTACTGAATAACGAGTTATTCTGTAGGCTTTAATTATACACTATAAGGATTGATAAGTAAAGTGATAAAATGAATTTTCATATGTAAATCTGTACGAATGTCAATGAAAGGTGACACTTTACTCCAAAAAAATATAAAGTTAAAGGTTTTAATCGAAAAATCCCTCGTAGTGACGAGCCGTAGGCGAGGAATGGAGAGGGATTTTTTGGCGGCTTTCCTACATCACCCATAAATATTGCTCTATAATTTCGTTAGGTGTTTTATATTTTAGGCAAATTTTCGGTATATTGTTAGATTTTGCGTTATATTTTTCAAGCTGTTTTCTACCATCTGCCAAGTTGTACATTTTCATCTTGCTGTAGAACCTAAGTTCATCTATTCGGTGCTGTCTTTCTACCTTGCCGTTATGTCTGGGTGTCGCCACTCTTATTCGGTGATATTTGATATTTAAGTCCTCTAACGCTTGCTCAAACAAGCTTTTGTGTGTGCACTTTTTCTGTAGCAAGGCATTGGTAAACTTGGTTCCATTGTCTGTTTGTATTTCTCTTATCGGAAACGGAAATGCCTCCACTTCCACCAGTTTTTCTACGGTCATGCTCACTTTAATTTTATAATTTTTCATAACAATTCCCTTTCATAAAATAAAAAAAACAACCTCATTTTGAAGTTGCAAACGTATATAATTCATCCTTTTTTACTGCATATCCTGCGGTATAATCTCGCCGTTTTCATGATAAAGCGCACGGTTTAAAGGTAGCCGTTTATGCTTTGCATCAGGCAATTTCTTTATCGAACGGCATGATTTCAACTAAATTTTTGCCTACTATACTTCGCATACACTCTAATATTTCGCCAATTTCTATAATCGACGGTGGTTTCATCGGTTGTATTAATAAAACCGACAATGTGCTTTTGTCATTCAACTTTGTTTTCCTTTCCTTTAACATTATAATTATTTCAATAAAAAACAGCCACTGTAAACAGTAGCTGCAATAAATTATTTTATTAAAAACTTTACGTAATCTACACTTCCGTGCAGTATTTGGTTGACATAAACGGTGTCTTTTTCTTGCTTATAAAAGCACAGATATTCTTCTACTATGAGCATACGATAGCCGAATTTTTCAAGCATTGCACTCGGAGGCACTACTCCCATATTAGGGAATTCTTCAAGCCGTCTTATACTTTTTAATAGCTTGTCGGTAATGCGTTTAGCAGATTTTACGCCTACTTTCATGCGGTGTACCGTGGCTATATCTCTTAGCTGAC
>CAYJGF010000025.1:0-31834 GCA_964369965.1 uncultured Oscillospiraceae bacterium | reverse complement strand
ATTGAATTTCGTCCCTCATTTCCCTTATTTTTGCCCATATGAGAAAAGGACAAGGCATTCGTTGCGATTTAAAATTGCATATTGGAGAGGGATTGATTCAATTGGCGGATAAAGGGAATCGTCGTAAAAAGTCATGTCGTATTCTCGATTTAGGTACTTCGACGAAAAGCCTCCTGCTGTGACGGCTCCATGTCGTCCTTGTCGGTGTAGTAAAGCGTGCTGGAAATGAAGGTGAAAAACAAACTTCGGAACTGCTTTTTGAGCCACAGATATCGCTCGGCATAACTTCGGTGCCAACACATGCTCACCGCCATCGGGTAGCCGCTTGTGCTCATCAGTAGTGCCACCATGTCGTTGTCGCCGCCGACGTTCCAGTTGACCTCGGTGCCACGTTGCCGAATTTCTCGTTTCAGCTGTGTTTGTGTTATTTGAAGATAGTTTTCACTGGGGATTGTAGATGCAACGGAGCTCGAACGTCAGGCGGAAAATTGGGCGCGGTTTCACAGTGAGGTGCAGGAAAAGTTTTTGTAGCTTTCGTTAATACCCCAACCTCACCGTCCTTATCTCAAACGGTCGAAAGGTCATATTACGGCAGTCGGTTTTACCCTCTTTCGGGATTTCGAGGAGGTTTGTTTCGATGGCGTCTTTGATTGCGGTGTGGTAGTCTATCGTGACGGTGGTGTAGCTCCCCTCCGACTCGTACAGCCGGACAATCATTGCCTTTTCGTTGTCCTCACACGGTTTTACCGATTCCACAATGATATTTTCCTTATCGAGGCACAACAGTTTTGGCAGATTGACCGCCCCTTTTTTTGCAATGATGGGGTTGTTAAAATTGTAGGCGTTTGCCACCACCGTCTTTGCGCTAAACCCGCCAAGATGCGGATAAAAAGAATATTTGAATTCATGCACACCCTTATCGCCTCTCGGATCCGGCTTGCAACCGCCCTTGTGAAGTGTGAGTGACATAGAGGTGCCGGTGAGCGAAATTCCGTACTTGCAATCGTTTAAAAGCGCAACGCCGTAGCCCGGCTCTGATAGGTCGCTGTATTTGTGGTTGCACACCTCAAACTGCGCCTGTTCAAAGCTGTTGTTGCGCTTTGTCGAGCGTTTCACGTTGCCGAACTGTATCTCCTGCGTGGCATAGTCGGCATAAATAGAGGTGTCAAAGACCGTTTTCAGCAGCCTGTGTTTATCATTCCAGTCGATAACCGTCTCGAAGTCCACCCGCTCACTCTCGGAATAGAACACCATGTCCTGCGTCATGGTCGTGAGGGGGGAGACGGTATATTTTGCCCGAATTCTAAACTCCACCGAGCCGTCCGAGACGACGGTGAAATCTTCTAACTTTACGCAGGGTTTCAGGTTCATCTCACAGTCGGCGTCGATATCCCAGTTGTCCCACTGATAGGGGAGATCCTCACCGAACAAAAAGGTGTTGAGGTTGTGGTTCGAGCCTTTAAGTTCGCGGTTAACACGGCGATCAACGAACGACTTAATACTTCCGTCGGTGTCAAAACTGATAATCGCAAACGGCGTCGTCAGTACGTTGTCGGTGAATATAAACGGCGAGTCGCCCTCTTTGTTATCCTCGGTGAAGGAAAAATGGTTGCTCTCAAAACCCTCAAGAGTCAGCCCCGACAGGTGCAACTCCTTTTCCCCCGACATATTCTGCACCATCTGTTGATGGCAGGGTACGTCGAGATATCTTTCCGAATTTAAAATCATTACATCTCTGCGAGCGGACGACAGCGTGTTGTAAACGGTTACACCGTCACCGTCGGCGACCAGCAGGTTATCTACTAAATTGTCCGCCTTTTCTATGACCTCGGTCGTCTCCCGTATGCTTTGGTCGTTCGCTTCCGGCACACAGGTGCCGGGCAGAATGTCGTGGAACTGGTTGACAAGGAGCGTCTCTACAAGTGGCGCGATATTCTCACTACTTGCGACGGCACCCTGCGACATCGCCCTCATGCAGGTGAAATACTCGGCGTTTCTTATCGCCGTCTCCGCCTTGCGGTTGTTACGCTTTATGGTGTGCTGATTTGTGAGAGTACCGCGGTGAAGCTCGAGATAAAGTTCGCCCACAAAGGTGTTGGGGTTATTTAGCGACTTTTCATGTTTCACCATGAACTCGCCGACCGTCGTGTCGTACACCCTCGGGCATCCCTCGAGATCGCTTAGCTTTGACGCTATCTCGATCATGCTGTCCTCCGGACCGCCGCCGCCGTCACCAAAACCATGCGTTAAAAGCCGTTCATGGCTGACCGACTTTTGCTTTATGTCGTCTACGATGTCGGTGAGCGTTTTTGGAGTGGGGTGTCGGTGGGTTATGTTGTTGTGGGCGAGCACCCTGCTCCCGTCGATGCCCTGCCAGTAAAAGGTGGTGTAGGGGAAGATGTTGGTGTCGTTCCAATCCATCTTGGTGGTCAAAAAATAGTCGATACCAACGCCCTTTAATATCTGCGGTATGGCGGCACTGTAGCCGAAGGTGTCGGGCAGGAAAAAAGCGTTGGAGGTGTATCCAAACTTGTCCTTTGTGTATTGTTGCCCCCACAGGAAATGCCGCACCATAAACTCACCGCCGGTGATATTGCAGTCGCACTCTATCCACACGCCGCCGTTCGGCTCGTACCGACCTTGTGCAATACGTTTTTTTATTTCCTCAAACAGTATCGGATAGTGCACCTCGATAAACTTCAGATGTGCCGCCGAGCTCTGGATAAAATGATAGTTCGGAAAACGATCCATCAGGTTAAGCTGATTTGCAAAGGTGCGCGCACATTTTTTTATCGTCTCGTCAATCTCCCACAGCCACGCCGTGTCCATATGGGAATGTCCGGTGATACCCACCGAGGCGGTTGTAGCGGAGTTTTTCTTGGACAGGACGGTATTCATGATCTCTATCGCCTGTGTCATGGCTTGTTTTTGCATCTCTTTATCAGTCTCGCCGTCGGAAAAGTAGACAATTTCGTTGAGTTGCGACAAAACTCCCTCTATCTCCGCCCTTTTGGGACTGTTTTCAGCTTGGCAGTCGTACAACTCCATAAGGATTTTATAGTTGACATAGAATTCGTTTATCAACTCGTCGCGCACCATAACCTTGAACTCGTCGAATACAAGGTCGAAATTCCTGTCGGTGGGCTCTGCATATGGCATATTGCCCTCAATATTTCTACCGGAATATGCCTCTAACACGAGGAAGTAGGTCTCACCCGCCACCGCGTCATGAGTGAACGCCTTGAAATAGTGGTTGCCAAAACCGGTGTCGGTGCGGTGCTTTGTCGCATAGTTCGCATAGGGCAGGTCGTTGACAAACAAGAGCCCCTCATACATTCCGCATTCCGGGCACAGATAAAAACGTTTGCCTGCAAATTCACTCGGCACGGTGTATTCGCCCTTAAACCAACAGTAGGTGCGCTCACCGCCCCATCTGTCACCCTTTTTAAATGCGGTGTATTTCACGTCTGTCGGCGCAGAGTCAAGGCGTTCTGTAGTCTGATATCCGCTGACCGAAACCGTCCCAACAGGTATAAAAAGGTGTTTTTCCAGCCGTGCTATGTATAGACGCTGTTTTTCAATCATGCGACTTAGTTGTTTTTGATTTAACATTATTACCTCTCGTATTTCTTGTTAAAAAGCTCGGCAGCTTTTTCCCTGCCTGTGTCCATTAGTCTTTGTTCGAACCTGTCAAAATGTCCTCTTGCATGGTGTGGACCACCCTCTCGCATCACCGTCCACATCGGGTCGGTGTCGTATGCGGAGTTTTTCATCATGCGGTATTCCCAGTCAAGGATGTGTTTTGCACCCTTTGCACAGATTTCCGGGAGCTCGGTTGCAAGATTTTTCGTCTGGTGCGGGTCGTCCTTGATGTTAAACAGCATTTCATCGTCGAAGATGTGCCCTCCGCCGTGCACCGTTCTGATGTAGAGATAATCGTCAAAGCGCGCCGAACGCTGGCACACATGGGCACACTGGCTTAAAATCACACTCTCCTGCCCGTCACATGCGTCGCCCTTCAGTACATCTAAATAGCTCTTTCCATCCCAAGAGGGGTGAATCGGTTGCTCGAGCAGCTGTGCAACGGTGGGGAGCAGATCGACGTTTGTGCGCAGTCCCTCGTCCACATGATCGGTTTTCATGCCCGGCCACTTTATTATCATCGGTATGTTACAGCAGGGGTGGTCGGCGGTGGCGTGTTCACCGTAAATTCCGAGCTCACCGAGGTTCTCACCATGGTCGGAGGTGATTATTATGGCAGTGTCGTCATATACGTCGAGTTTTTTCAGTCGGTCTATCAGCAGGGCGACGTTATCGTCGGCGTAGCGCACACCGCAGTCGTACTGGTCTATAAAATTTTTCACGTCGCGCAGATTATTCAGCTCGCCCGGGTGTTTGGGATAGAGAGGGGAAGTGTTGCTGTTCCACATGTTGATCTCACGTGCACCGTGCGGGCCGATGTGGTTGTAATGCTCTTTAAAAATGTCCTCGTCTATCCAATCATCACAAAGTGGTTCGTTCTCAAACGGGTTGCCGAAATCACTCGGGGTGCGGTAGGGCGTGTGAGGGTCCCAGATGTGATAGGTCATAAACCAGTTATCCTTTGCGCCGTTGTCCTCCAGCCATTTGAGTGCGATGGGGGTCACCTCCTCGGCGGACTCCATTCCACCCTTGCCGACATTATACTGCTCGTTAAAACCTGCGTTATACCACCAAGCTCCGTGACGCTGGGCAAACGTGCTAATCGACACGGTGTGATAACCGGATTTTCTTATGGTGTTAAATAGATTGTTGGAACTCAGCGAGTCCATGAAACCTCTATCCCGACCCTCAAGGCGCATGTCCGCTGCCGTCCCACCGTGACCTAAAATGCCGTTATGTATACCGAAAAGACCGCTACACAGCGACGCACGCGAGGGCAGACAGGGTGCGTTTGGGGTGTAATAATTATTAAAACGAACCCCCTGTGATGCAATATTGTCAATGCAGGGGGTGGTGGCACGACCATAGCCGTAACAGCTCATATGATCGGCGCGCAGCGTGTCAATGTCAATCATTAAAATTCGCATTCTATTCTCCTATTTGTAAACAAGCTATACCTTTATTTTAGTTTTAAATATAAAAATGTCAATGTTTCTATATAAATTTGGCAAAATAAAACGAAATATTGAAGATTTATTCCTATTTCAAAAAAAGAGTAAAATAACACTGTTTTTTCGTATAATCCTATTTTGTTGTGGGATTTGGTTGACAATGCTTACAAAAAGGTGAGAAAATCATGAAAAAGAGGAGGGATTTTTCTATGATACCATCCGGCGATAAAATAATCGATAACATGCGAGCGGAGGCGAAAAGATATCCGTCCACCGCCGACAATTATTCACACAGGGTGTGTCTTTTAAAGGTCTGGTTGCACGCACTGCAACAACAGGGCATGAGTACCGAGACGATAGTGCCTCATGTAGAGCTCACCGTCACCAGCTACCGACCGATAAGAACTATGGAGGAGAAATGCCGTCGCCTCGATATGGCGATAGAGCTGACCGAGAAAATCCAGCATGAACTTGCCGAGGGGAAGGCTCTCAAAGCATTCTCTGCCGAAAGTGACAGCCCGGGTGATGAGGTGGAAAAAAGCGATGAAGAATGGCCGATGTTCCAGCGTGATATAAAGCATAGCGGATTTTCACAGACACCGGGTCCGCGCGTCGGTGCGTGCAATTGGAGGGTGGAAGCGGGCATAGCCTGGGAGGCGGCGCCTCTTATCCTGGGCGACAGTGTCTTTGTCACAACTCCGAGTGCCCGCTCGGTGCTGATAGAACTTGATGCAAAGACCGGTGAGGAGCTCTGCCGTGTCGAGCCGGAGGGCGGCCTGCGCGATTTTGGGGTCTACACCCATTCTGCGGCTGCGTCCACCCCTTTTGTATATGGTAACAATATCCTCTATCGTGAGCTAGGCTCGCTCGGCAACAAGGGGGATGCAAAGCACGTCGGATTTGTGGATCTCGAGACAAAAAAAGTCACAAAACGCCTGGAGGTTGGGCATGTCGATTATCGCTGTCTCTATGCCACCATGGCGGTCAAGGGGGATTATATTATTTTCCCCCATGCGGTGCAGGACATACACACAAGACCGCCTCTACATCATCCATTTGATCGACTTCGCTGTGTCAGTGCCTCGAGTGGAGAACTGCTCTTTGACTTTTTCATCGGGCACACCTCGTCAGAACCGGTGATAGAGGGGGAATTTGTCTATATAGGCACCAACGACGGGAATGTCTACTGCATAAGGTACGACAACGAGCCTGCCGCATTTAGCGGTCGGTTGCAATGGATTTACAAGTCGGGTGATGGCGTGAACTCCAGGGTGAGCGTGCAAAATAACCGAGTGTATTTCGGGAGCAACGACGGCTGTATCTACTGCCTCGACGCAATAACAGGCGAGCTCATCTATCAAAAAAAGCTATGTGAGAATGAGGGTGGTCGGTCCCGCCGACTCTTTTCCGAGATAAATGTTTACGGCGAAAAACTTTATTTTGGGAGCAGTGACAAGAATTTTTACATAATGGGTTGCGAAAACGGAGAAATACTATTAAAATATAAATGTGCACACTGGATAAGGAGCACCCCTGCGGTAAACGATAACTTTATATATGTTGCCAGCGTTACCGGTGAATTGTACTGTTTTGAAAATTCTCCGACATATAAATTAAAGTTTGTGCTAAGCGACATAAAACGCGGCGTATTCTCGGCATTGAAGTTATATAAGAACAGCGTAGTTTATACCGACAGTGCCCTGTATGTGCGCGGTGTGGACTGTGACGGTAAAAGAATGTTTGACCGACCGTTGCTCATTACCGAAAGGGTAGGAGGGCGCGATATACGGTTTGACCAGTTGATGGGAGGGGCTTATTATCAGTCCAAGTTGACTGCGGCTAACGGATGCATCTTTGTTGGCAATGCCATGAGAATGTTGCTGTGCCTTGACTACAAAACCGGCGAGGAGCTCTGGCGATGTGAGATAAGCGGTCCCATCTCCTGCGCACCCGCATATTCCGAGGGAAAGGTTTATCTTGGTCAGCAGGGTGGCGACGATAAATTTTACTGCGTCGACGCGGCGGATGGCTCGATGGTCTGGACACAGAGCACCGGTTGGGTGTGGGGGAGTGCCATGCCACACCGCGGTAAACTGCTGTTGCCCGGAATTGACGGCTATGCCTACTGTCTCGAGGCAAAAAGCGGTAAGATGCTTTGGCGATATCGCACCTCCGCCTCCACCTGTACCGAGGCACTTGTGGACGACGAAGCGGCATACTTTGGCGGTTGGGATCACGTATTTTATAAGATAGACCTCGAGAGCGGTCGTTTGATCTGGAAACACTTTTTAAACATGTCCACCGACTCCGGCTCTGCCACCATGTATGAAAACCGCATTGTTGTGCCGGTCGGCGGCAAGGTGATGCGATGTCTCGACTCCGAGTCCGGCGAGGAGTTGTGGAGACATGAGGGAGACAGGATAACCAACTTCAATGTCTCGGCGTGCAACAACGGTGAGATTGCTCTTGTCGCCACACAGTATGCCGACGTCATGTTCAGTGGTGTGACGCTAAACCCCCACACCATGGCATTTGACCTTCAAAGCGGTGAAAAACTGTGGGAAATTCCGGGCGGTAGCCTGCCCGGCGCGGTATGTGACAGGGAATACGCTTTTATATCCTCCGCGTCGTCGCCCTTTATCACCGCGGTGTCGTTGAAGGAGTTTGAGGACGGGTTGCCAAAGGTCATGTGGCGTTTTCTCCACGGCTCAAGGGTGGAGGAGTCCTGCCCCGCGCTTTATCGCGGTCGCTTTTACATCTACACCGACGAGGGGTGTATATATTGCATAAAATAACAAATCGGGGGAAGATTGAGCCTACGACAAAAACACAATAAGCAACTTTTCGTCAATATCGTTGTGGTGTCACTGTTGACCACCATTATTTCCATTGCTGTATTCATTCTCTATGTCAGTGAACGAGAACAGGACATTATGCAGGGGAATATATTCCAGGTGGAGCAATCGATTGCGGTGGTCGACAGCGTCGTCAGCGATATGATTAACGACGCTCTTTTCATGTATCGAAGTGAGCTCATAGGCAAGGATATAATCTTTTCTGACTATGACCGAGAACATGTCGTGACCGAGCTGAAAAACCTTTTAGCCTCAAATCGAAGTTATGAAAACGTAGCCATAATTCCGCTCAAACATGGGAGTTACTCCTACTCCTCGCTCGGGGAATACAACACCGATTATTTTGTAAGCGAATTTTTCAGCGATGTAATCGGCGATACCGAGGAGCCGACCGACTTTCTTCTCAAAGGCAGTGATGATGTGCTGTCGTTTTATGTCATTGACAACTTTTCAAGCACCCCAAACACGATAATTCTCTCAAAAGTGTTACTGCCGGTGCAGAGTTCCTCTCCCAACATGGCGGCGATGTTCATGCTAAACTTCAACACCATTTCAGAGCTTGTCAACCCCATCACCAAGTCCTCAAACGCTAATTTTTTCCTCTACGATAACGGCGAGCTTATATTCTCCACAGAGCAGAACGAGGAGATGGAGCTTATGCCGAACGTGCCATACAACACCCTCACAGATGAGCTCGGTTTTTCAAGCGATAACTCAGTCTACATGATGCGTTCCGACGTGTCGAGAAACATAACATACGCCTGGTTGTTCGACAACGAGGTTTTTTACGGCGATGTGAGGGAGCTTTATGTCGGCTTTTTTATGTTGATTGTGCTGTTTGAGGTCGCTTGTATCTTTGTTGCCTCCATGCTGTTGCGCCTCAACTTTGCCTCCATCGAGAGGTATCTGTCGTTACTCTCCAATTCAAAGGTCAACAAAAGAAAGCAGGAAAATATATTCCTGTTGCTGGAGGAGCATTATCACAAGGGTCTGCGAGAGGAGCTCACCCACAGCCAGTTTTATATCATCAGACAGTATGTCGTTAAAGACATTGTATTTAACGGTGGTGAGGCTTTTAACAATATGCAACACCCCTCGACCTTTCTTTCCGACTTTCTCGTCCACAACAACTACTGTGTCCTGCTCATTGAGCTGTGTGATTATTCCATACTCGGCAAGCACTCCAGCCGTGATAACTACTATATCTATTACGGCATAAATAACATAATCGAGGAGCTGACAAGGGAGGAGAATTGTGTCATCATAACACAGGATCGTGAGTTTGAAGACAGGATTTTAGCACTGCTCAGCTTTGGGGATAGTGGTGTCGGTTTTGAACAGACGATATCAAGGCTCTACCACTCCTATTGCGAGGTCATCAAAAGGGTTTATGATTTGAACATAAATGTCGGTGTATCACGCCCCACGCAGGAGATTGTCGAGTTGGCGACGCGATATGAACAGGCTCACAAGTCGTTGCAGTACACATTCCTGTCAAAGGAGGAGCGAATTCTTTTTTATAACGAGGATATTGAGCGTTTTGAGCAAAACAGCGAGACCATGAGCATACCTTTATCGGAACTGAACAGGCTGGAAACCGTCCTCGTAAAATGTGACGAGGAGGAGGCGAAAAAAATAATATACACCGTTTTGGAAAATGAAAAACTTTCACAGCTCGGGATAAATTATGTCAACACATATGTCAGCAGTGTTACATCACATATAATGAATATCTGTCTCAAACTCGCAACAGAGCGCGCTTTTTGGGAACTGGAGACAAAAATTCGAGAAATATCGCACCGTAGATACTCTCTCAAAAAGGAGCTTATTCAGGAATTAATTACGGTGGTGAGTGAGCTTTGCAGGATGACATCATCGCTAAAAAGTGAACATGCCGATGAGCTTTATGAGGATATTTTGTCTTTTGTGGAGGAAAATCTCTGTGATAATATGTTGAGTTTAAATCTTATAGCCGACAGATTTGACCTCAACCCGTCCTATATAACAACATTTTTCAAGCAAACCTCCGGTGTCTCGCTGATGAGACATGTGAACTCGACGAGAATGGAGCTCGTCGAAAAGCGCCTTGTAAGCGAGGAAGGAACTATCAAGGAGATAGTGGAGAGCTGCGGCTTTGTCGACTACTCCAACTTTAACAGAAAGTTCAGAGCACAACACAACATGACCGCAGCCCAATACCGAGAAAAGTATATTAGTCAGTAAATCCGAGCCGTTCATACTGGTCGCTCGGTGCTGAGTTCTTTTGCAAAAGTTCCCGCATCTTATCCTTTGCTCGCCGCTCCTCCTCGCCACCGGCGATGTTGTTCATCTGCCCGGGGTCGTTTTCAAGGTCGAACAGCCGCGTTATCTTGGCGTCGTCGGACAGGATATCCCACCTTATATTGTGGGTGCGGTAGGGGATTTTGTAGACCGGATAGTCGGTGTAGGGCAAAAATCTTCCGAACTCGATATCCTGTGCAACCTTGTTGCCGAGATAGAGATTGAGTCCGCACGGGATTGCGCAGTACATGTTGCAAGGCTCGTTATCCTCCCTTGCCGGTGCGCGGAGATATGTGTAGCGTCCGTCGAACATGTTCACCTGCTTTCCGTACCAACCGTACAGGCAGGCATCCCTCGTCTCAAACGGAGCTTGTTCTATCGAGCGATTAAGACTCACTCCGGTCATTCTATCCTTTAACTGCTCACTCGGCGTTATGTCATATTGCTCCAAAAGCGTCGGCATGACGTCGATGTTTTGTGTTATTTCCTGCCGCACGATGCCGGTTCCTTCGTCCTTGGGAAAGTGTATGAGGAGTGGAATGTGCGCAATTTCGTTATAAGTCGGCATAATATTCTTTGTGAACCAATTATGTTCACCCAGCATGGTGCCGTGGTCGGTGGTAAATATTATGGTGGTGTCGTCCCACATGTTCAGTTCGTCGAACTTGTCGAGTAGTTTGCCCAGCCATGCGTCCACCATGGTGAGGGTGGCGGCATAGTTGCGTACAATGTGGGGGAGCATCTTGTCGTCGTTTTCAGGACGAATACTGCTTTGCCAGATATAGGTCGGTCCGTCATACCCTTTGTCGTACAGGTCGGTGTATTCCTTGGTAGCATCGAACGGCTCATGCGGGTCGAAAGCCTCTAACCACAGCATCCAGTTGTCAGAGTTATAGTTGTCGTTTAACCAGTCACAGGCGTTGGCGAAAACTCGAGAGCTGGGATACAGCTCCTCCTTGCCTTTAAAATGTTTTCTATTCGCAAGATATTGGTCGTTCATTACACCGTAGAATTGCTCCTCGTCCCGCTCAAAGTTCACAAATGAGCCGTGTCGGTCGAACCCCTGCCCACGGACAAAATCCCATGTATTGAATGCTTGACAGTACCCCTCACCACCGACCTCAAAATAGTGATGGTGGTCGGTTATCATGTGGGTGAATACACCGTTTTCTCGGAGCACACCGGGCAGTGTGATGTCGAACGGTTCGACAGGACCCCAGCCGCGCTCCAAAAAATTGAGCTTCCCGGTGAAAAGATCGCGACGCGCCGGCATACAGGGCGCAGAGCCGATATAATGGTTGTCGAAGCGGACACTGCGCTCGGCAAGTCGCTTTATGTTCGGCGTTTTTACCCAGGTATCAGGGTTGTACGCTTCGAGCATGTCAAGGCGAACCGTGTCGAGAAGTATTAATACGGTTTTCATAAACTATTCCTTTCGTTTAGACAAGATAATCGTTTTCACCTCAAATGGGGTAAAGGTTAACGTTATTTTGTCATTACAGATGTTTAGGTCTGTCCGCTCCCGCTCCGTCATGTTGCTCTCGTATACGTTGCCGAACATCGAGTGCAGCTTTATCTCGGTTGTTCTGTGTCTGCCCTCACATTCATAGAGCCGGATTACAGTGTCGTCACCTTTTTGGTTTTTTTTGACAGCCTCGACCATGACACCGTCGTCGAGATACTTTATCAGCGATTCAAAGCAGTCGTTGTCGGCGGAACCTATTACCACCGTTGTGTCGGTGTTCAGCTCGACGGCGACCTTTTCCACGCCGCCCGAAATCTCGTCCCCGAGATGTGGATAGTATGCGTACATAAACTCGTGTGTGTCCTTATCTGCATCGACACCGGGGTACATGGAACTTCTGAGTAGGTTGAGGTCCATGACATTCCCCTGCACCTTGTATCCGTGTTTGGAGTCATTTATAAGTGCGGCACCCCTGCGGTCGTCGGAAATGTCAACCCATTTTTGCACCGGTACCTCGAACATCGCCGCGTCGAGGTTATTGCCGCGCACGGTCGGGCGGTCTATATTGCCAAACTGTATGTTGCAGACGGCATAATCACTTTTGGCATCTACCGGGAATGAAGTCCGCAACATCTTATTTGTCTCATGCCAGTCGACGGTGGTGTCGAACCTTATATATCCCTTGCCGGCACAGAGTGTCACCGTCTGGACGAGGGTGGAGAGGTTGCATTTGTACCTGTTCTCCATTACCGCCGCCGTTTCGGTGGTGTAGAATTTACTGTCTGTGAGGGTGAAGCGCTTCGGGGTCTGTCGATCGTAATATACGTTCACCTCCCACGCGTTGCCGTCGTCCTCGTAGATACACAGCTCGTTCGCCGAATGCCCCGACGGCAAAAACTCCTGTTTGCCGTCCTTGAGTGTCACGGAATGTATGCTCGCGTCGTCATTGAACAGCACATGTAGCACATCGTTTTCAAGGCGGTTTTTCTCGGCGACGAGCGCGGATTTATCTGCCGATTTTGCCCCGTTGAGTGTGACCGCCGAGAATGCAGGTATGTCGAGGAGACACTCCTTTTCGTTTTGTTTGACAACGGTGGTTCTTGGGAACGAAAGCGAGTTGAACAGTGCACTTGTTCCGGCTTTGCACAGCGATGAGTAACAATCGCGTGTCATTTCCTCAGTGCGCTGTAACAGTAGTTTATAACGCTCGATACACTCGGCATAAACCCTTTGTATGGACGAGCCGGGGAGGATATCGTGGAATTGATACAGCAGCACCTCTTTCCATATCTCTTCAATCTCCTGTTGAGGGTATTGTTTGTCCGCAAAGTTCATGGCGAGCGTTGCGGCATATTCCAGCTCACGAAGTGCTGTTTGCATCTTTCGATTGTAGTATTTTGTCTTCGCCTGCGAGGTGTAGGTTCCGCGGTGGAATTCGAGGTACAGCTCTCCCTGCCAAGCTCTCGGGATAAATCTTTTTTCCTCGATATCGCCCTGTAAATCCTTTAAAAACGTCCCTATGAACTCCTGTTTGACCGGTGAAAACCCCTCTAAATTTTTAATCCTGTCCAGGCTTTCAAGATGGCGCGCACTCGGTCCGCCGCCGCCGTTGCCGATCCCAAACGCCATGAGTGAGCGTTTCATGAGCCCGCTTTCACGGTCGTTTGTCTCTATCGTTCGTATGCTCTCGGTGGTCGCCCTGCCGTTATAAAGGCTCTCCGGCAACATGTGGCTAAGGACACTCGAGCCGTCGTTACCCTCCCATATAAATGTGTGATAGGGGAATTCGTTGTGGCGCGACCAGGAGAGTTTTTGTGTTATAAAATAGGGGACATCGCATTTTGAGAGTATCTGCGGTAGTGAGGCTGAATATCCGAACACATCCGGCAACCAGAGGTTGTCCACCTCCAAACCGAACTCCTCTTTATAAAACTCTTTGCCGTACATTATCTGCCGTATAAGTGCTTCACCTCCGGCGAGGTTGGTGTCCGCCTCCACCCACATTGCGCCGACAACCTCCAACCGCTTGTCCTTTATGCGCTCCTTGACGCGCTCGTAGAGCTTGGGAAAGTTTTCTTTTACCCATAAAAACAGCTGCGGTTGACTGCAACAAAAGCGATAGTCGGGGTATTTGTCCATAAGGTGCAGGGCGGTCGCAAGCGTTCGTGCCCCTTTCCTCTTGGTCTCACGTATAGGCCAAAGCCATGCGAGGTCCATGTGCGCGTGACCTATTGCATAAATTTCTAGGGTGGGATCGCCTCCTCTTTTTTCAAGCTCCGGTTTCAACAATGCCCTCGCGGCGATTAGTTCCTCGTCACCATAATCATGTAACAAGTCTATAGCGTTATTCAGTGCAAAGAGGATGGAGTTTGCCCTCGGTGAGTTCTTGTCAAGATAGTTATATGCCTGGAACAGGGTCAAAAAATCATAGTAAAAGTCGCGCAGTAGTGGATTTAGCTCCACCAGATGCGCCTCTGAAAGTGTCCCGTTATCGGGTAGTGTGCCGAACATGTCGTTGCATCCGGCATCGACCCAGACAAAGACCCTGTCACCGTCCCTCCGACAGTAGTCAAGAGGGATGATTTTCTTGCCGGTTATGCCCTGACCACCCGGCACTACACTGCCGTTGGTCAGCCCAAGCAGTGCGCCTTTTTCCTCGTCAAAGACAAGCCCCTCACCGCTCAAATCGACGCGAAAGCAGAGTTTATCGCTACCCTGATATTCGCTCGGTATCTTTGTTTCAAACAAAAACCATGCACAGTCCCACAGCCTGCCCCAGCTCTCGCCGAGGGCTATCTCTCTCCTCTCGCCCTCAAAACGTCGCTTAAACTCGAGCGGTTCCGGGCTTATGTACGCCGTCGCCTTGAGCACCGATATCTCGGTGTAGTATCCAGCGTATAATTTTTCAGAAAATTCCCGTGCGCGCTGTAAAAGTATTGGTTTACAGTAGGGGGTATCGTTTAAGGTGATTTTATTGAACGGCATGTTTTTCTCCTATTTTATACAATGAATATATCCGTCGGTGGTGTAGGCATACAGCCGTCCAGCGTAGATGGCGGGGCAGGATTCTTCCATTCTTCCGCTGTAGCGGTAACGCCACTGTATTTTCGGCGCACCGTTTGAATAGTCTTTTATCGACACCGACGTAATAAAGGGAGAGGAGCTGGAGCCAAAGTAGACCGACTTTTTGTCGTTTATACTGCCGGTGAGACTGCCGCCAGGCGTCCTCCATATCTCTTTACCCGTCTCGGCGTTCAGTGCGATTATCAATGGAGCAAGGGTGACACCGCTTTTCATCATGTCACCGTGCTGTATGGCGATAAACACCACCCCATCACTGTAGGCGGAGGAGGAGTTGAAGTTTGCAATATTGTCAAAATGATATTCCCAGAGTATTTCGGCCGTGTGTTTGTCGAGGCAACGATAAGCCCTGCTCCCACCGGTGGGGAGGAAAATTCTGTCGCCTACGATGGTTGCAGCACCGGAGTCAGCGCCGGCATTTAAAAACAGTCGCCAGACAATATCGCCGGTCTTAACATTTATTTTATAAAGGAACCTGTCCCAACCGCCGAAATACACATGCTCGCCGTCCACAAAGGGCTCGGTGCAGGTGGATTTTGAGGTCCTCACCCGCCAGAGTATCGCGCCGGTCTCGGCACACAGACAGTAGGCATAGCCGTCAATACCCGGGAGGAACACACGATTGTCCGCCACCATGGCGGAACCCCAAACCCAACCGACCGCCTGTTTCCATATCACACCGCCGGTTTTAGCGTCAAGACAGTAAAAACTGTCGTCTCCGCCCTGTTGCCCTACATAGAGTTTTCCCTCGTATATCGCGACGGCGGCGGACAGTGGACCTGTCAGTTCGGCGCGCCAATACTCTTTTCCACTCACGGCATCGAGCGCATGTAATGTCCTCATGGCAGAGCCTGCATAGACGACACCATCCGCCGCAACCAACTTGGATTGATAGTAGGTGCCACCCAGAATCTGATCAAAAAATATCCTGTGCCCGTCGATGGTGGTAGACTGCAAAAGGGTGTGCTTCGCCAGCTGTTCGCCCTGCTCGTTCACCATGATGACACACAAATCACAGTCGGTATAAACAAGTTTTCTACCCGACATTTTTAGTGCCGACACGACCGCGTGTTCCCCGAACGACCTCGACCAGGTCATCTTAATATCGCCCGAGAGGTCAAAGCGGTATACGGTCCCGTTAAAGGTGGCAACATAACAGATATCGCCGTCGCTCACCGGTGCACTCCTTATCCAGTCGTCGCACTCGTGAGAAAATATCACTTCGCCGTTATTTTTATCGAGAACATAAAAGTTCCCGTTTGCACTCCCGATAAAGACTCGGTCTCCCTTTACAAAAGGTTCGCTGAAAAGCCTTGGGGTAAAGACGGACGGACTTTCTGTCTTGGTTTCATATACAGCAAGCCCATTTTTTTTATCGACACGGCAGATAACGCCGTTTGCCGTGCCGAAATAGACGCTGTCCCGGTCGGCACAGAGCTTGGAATATATCCCGCCGTCGGCACGATACACCCAGCGGAGCCGACCGTTGGTGTTGTTTTTATCCTCTTTTCGTGCTATACAGAAAAGCTCGCCGTTGATAGTCGCTACATAGACATTGTCCTCATCCACTATAGGCTCGCAGACGGTGGTGCCGGTAATGAACTCCCACCTAAGCTCACCCTCCCTCGCGCCGTAACACCGCACCCGGTCATAGCAATGATGAACGGGCGGAAGTTGTTCAATATCATGGATGGCATAAGGCACGATAACCTCGTCACCGTCGTAGCACAGTGGGGCATAGAGCGCACGATAGTCGACATGGCCGACCACGATGCTCCTTGTGATCTCCTCCTTTTCAAGGTCGTAAAATATGACCGATTTTGACGGCCCTGGATTACCGCGCGAGCCCATCTGCCGCAGTGCAATCTCACCGCCGTTTAACGCAGGGGTGGAGGCAATTGCCGGACCTTCATAGACATAGAAGTCCTCACTGTCGTTGATGACCGGTGCCGACGGAACACCGGGGTTGTCATAGTTTTCAATCTTAGGCTCTTTAATCTGCCGTTTGATGCGCTTTATAAGCTCGCCCGTCTCGGCATTTAACAGCAACATGACCCCGCGTGCACCGGGTGAGGCGACATAAATTCTGTCGCCGTGCACTAATGGGGATGCCTCCCACGCAACACCTGCGGGGAACTTCCAATCCTCCACCCCCTGTTGTGGTCCCAAATCGGGGTTACTTGCGGTATGGGAGAGGTTTTTTTGGAAGAAACACCAGTTTTCGGCATTAGTGCAATCAAGGAGTGGTTCCTGCGTCGATCCGCTCGCAAAAGCCTTTTCGGCATTGCCGTTTGACAGCTCCTTTTGGAGTGTTTCGCACCGTGCAAAGGCACGGTCTATCCTGTCGTAGCACTCGCTCGGTGGGGTGAATTCAAGATTGTATATCATTATATCGAGCAACGATTCGGCGTTTACCCCCTGTTGTTGCATCGCCGCTATCCAGTATTTGACAAAGGCGCGGCGACGAGTATAGTTGTCGGAATTTGTTTTTGAGCATAAAACCTCACGGCGAATTTCGTCAATCTCGAAATCACCTGATGTAAAAAAATTATTATTCATATAGTTTATCCTTTAATACTGCCTATCATGACACCTTTTGAAAAATATTTTTGGAAGAATGGGAACATGCATACAAACGGTGCGCTGGAGACGACGACGACCGCGTATTTGAGCCCTTCACGCACCCACATCTGAACATCGGCAGTCTCGGACCCTATGAGCACGCTCTGCAACATGGCGTCCATTTCATTACGTAAAAGAATACCGCGTATGACGAGTTGAAGGGTAAAAGTCTCCTCATTCGTGATGTAGATAAGTGCCTGGAAAAACGAGTTCCAGTGCCACACCGAACTCCACAGTGCTATGACCGCAATGATGGGGGTGGAGAGCGGTATAACAATGCGCAAAAGTGCCTGAAGATGACCACACCCGTCGATATTCGCTGCCTCGTGTATCTCCTCCGGAATGGTGGAGGTGAAATAGGTTCTCATTATAACAACATTGGTGAAACCTACGGCAGTCGGAAATATCAATGCCCACAGCGTGTTTGTGAGTCCAAGTACATCAACCACGATATAGGTCGGTATCATACCGCCACTGAAAAACATTGTGATGGCAAAAAAGGTCACAAAGATGTTTTTGCCGACAAGGTCTTTGCGTGATAATGGGTATGCAGCAAGTATCGTCATAACGACGTTGAGTGAGGTTCCGACAATAGTCTCGAACAGCGAGTTCGCAAGCCCCGACCACATTAGTTTGTTTTCAAAGACCGTCTTGTAACTCTCCACATTAAATCCTCTCGGGAGGATAACCAGTGGATTTTCATAGAGTAGTCTCGGGTCGCTAAAGGATGCCGCCACAACAAAAATCAAGGGGTAAAGGACAAGCAGGACAAATGCAAGCACAATTAAAAAGTTTACTGTGTAAAAAACTTTTTCGCTCGCGGTGGTTCTTTTTAACATATCTTTGCGCTCCTTTCTACCATAACCCCGTGTTGGACAGACGTTTTGCAACCCTATTTGTTATTAAAAGAAGTATCAGGTTGATTATATTGTTGAACAGCCCAACCGCGGTGGCATAACTCTGCTCGCCGGACAGGATGCCCTGTTGATAGACGTGGGTGGCTATAACGTCGGCGCTATCCATATTTAGCGAATTTTGGAGCAAAAGCACCTTTTCAAAGCCGACATTCATGAGATTGCCTATTGCCAAGATGGTGAGGATGGTTATGGTGGGGAGTATGCCCGGGAGGATAATATGCTTTATCCTGGAAAATATACCGGCACCGTCTATCCTCGCCGCCTCGAACTGTTCAAGAGGGATGGAAGATATCGCCGCGGTATAGATGATGGTGCCCCACCCGGCACCCTGCCATACCCCCGTCCAGACAAAGAGGTTCCAGAAAGTGTCGGGGTTGGAGAGGAAGTTATAGCTCTCAAGACCCAGCGACTCAAAAATAAAGTTAATAATTCCGAATGTATCAAAGAAAAACTGTATGATGGAGACCATGACGACGATGGATATAAAGTGAGGGATATATGTGATGGTCTGAAACAGTTTGGTTGTCCTGTTTTTAAAGCCGATGTGATAAAACATTATGGCGAGTGTTATCGGGATAATTGTCCCGATAATAATGGAGTAGAGACTGATACCGAGCGTATTGGTGAGCAGTCTTTCAAAATAATAGGAGCTGAAAAATCTCTCAAAGTATTTTAGACCGACCCATTCGCTCCCCCAAAATCCCCGCGTGGGGACATAGTCGCGAAAGGCTATTTGAATGCCCGCCATCGGGATATAATGAAAGATAATATAGTATAGCACTACCGGTGCCAGCATGAAATAAAGCGCGGTGTTCTTTTTTATCCGCATGGAAAGTGGTGCTTTTTTGTTTTGTTTAATGTTTGTAGTTGTTGCATTCATTGAGATGTCCCCTTATAAGGTTACCCCTTGCAAGTGTATCTGCAAGGGGTAATGTTAATAAATTTAGCCTACAACGCTGTCATAGCGTTCTGCCTGGAATTCGCGCAGTGCGAGATAATCTTCAAGTCCCATCTCGTTCAGCGTTTCGATATAGCTGTCCCACTCGTCAAAGCTCATCTGTCCGGTGATGAACTTGGATCTGCTCTCGTTGACAAAGTTGGTTATGTCGGTGAAATAGCCGAGAAGTTCGTCGTTCTCCTCCTGGGTTGCGGGGAACTGTGCCGGCCAGAGGGATTCGGGGTAAAACTCTTCGCCGTCGTCATACCATACGCCACCGTATGCGAGAAGGATATCCTCCTCCTCGTATCCGAACGAGGAGTCGTTCCAGTCTTCCGTGATTAGCATTCCTTTGCCGCCGCCCCAGATGTTGTCCATGAGTTGCATTGCGCCGACCTGTGCACCTTCCGGATGACTGCGGATTTCTTCGGTCAAGAGGGGTAATCCGTCGTCTTTGAGGGTGTATGTCTCGCCCTCGATACCGAGGTTGAGGAACTTGGAACCCTCGTCGGTGTAGAAGTAGTCAACCCATTTGAATGCGAGCTCCGGATTTTCACATTTTTCGGTTATGACGAAACAGCCGGGGGATACGCCGGTGCGCAGATTGATGAGAGCCTGTCCGTCCTCGCCGGGTAGGGTGCGCAAACCTGTCCAGTTCTGTGCAATGTTGGCACCGATGTACTGGGTGTTGATGGAGCTCCAGGAGCCGACCAGATCAAGCTGGGCATCGCTCTGCCACTGTGCGAACTCCACGCCGGAGATATTGTCCGGGTGCATTAGCCCGTCGGTATACCACTTGTTGAACAACATCATAAGCTCTTTATATTCTTCGGTGGCAGGGATAAAGCGCACCGAACCATCCGGAGCTTCGTCGATGAACATAGATACCGCGGCGTCACGCCCCATTGTGCCAAGACCAAACGAGCCGTACAGTGTCGGCACCATCCATTGCTCAAAGCGAGTTATCTGGTCATAGATGGGGAACTCGTCGTTCGGGTCACCGTTGCCGTTTGCATCCTGCTCTTTGAACGCATAAAGAACTTCTTCATACTCTGCGAGGGTGGTCGGCACTTCAAGACCGAGGTTTTCCAGCCATACATGATTTATGTAAGTATGGGCGCTGCTGAAAAATTTGCTCTGATTTAGATAGGGCAGCCCGTATACATTACCGCTCGGGTCTACGGACATTTTCAACCAGTTGGTGTTGTTTTTAAACTGTGTGGCAATACCGGCACTGCTATTCT
Source organism: uncultured Oscillospiraceae bacterium (assembly GCA_964369965.1). Classification (GTDB taxonomy): domain Bacteria; phylum Bacillota; class Clostridia; order Oscillospirales; family Ruminococcaceae; genus CAYJBH01. The sequence continues at coordinate 11,340 of CAYJGF010000025.1, read as the reverse complement.
TAATATATTCATTAAGAGGGAGGAAGATGCCATCGCCACCATACTTGGAAAGGTCAGCGGTGGGAATAAAGCCGCCGTAGATAACCTCGGGGTAGTCGCCGGTCGCCATGACGATGGAGAACTGTTCGTTCCAGCTCGCGCGGGGGATTTCGGTCCAGTCCACCTCGACATTGGTCATTTCCTCATATTCCTGATAAATCCAACGCTCTGTGACGGAATTGGTAATGTCGGTAAATCCGCGGGTTAGGATTGAGAGCGTTGCCTTCTCCTCCGAGAGTGGAAATACGGAAGCATCGAGCGGGGTGATGGAATCGTAGAAGTTTTCACTTGCCTCTACCGCTTCCTCCACCGTCTCAACCTCCTCCTCGGCGGGTGCGGGTGCATTTTCCTCCGCTTGCGAGGTTGCAGGCTCCGAGCTACAGGCTATTAAACTGAACAACAGTGTCATAGCACTAAGTAGAGCCAGCAGGGATTTCGCATACTTTTTCATGAGATCCTCCTTTTTTGTGTTGAAAGTGTGAATATCGGACAACCATATGGTAGCACATAAAGTTTTTTTTGCAAAGTGGCAATAATTCAAAGGTGGTAATTCTTTATATTTTACTGAAAAACCACCTTATTTTCATGTGCTATTACAAAATTGTCAAAACACAAAAACGGCTTAACAAAGCCGTTTTTGTGTTGTCAAAAATTTAGATTGTATGCATTTTTTTATATTTTGCAGGATTTCTTATATTCACCGAGTGTCATGCCGGTATCGGACTTAAATCTCTTGCCGAAATACTTCACATCGGAAAAACCGCAACGCGTCGATATCTCCTCGGCGCCGAGGTCGGTGTACTTTATAAGTCGTTTTGCATTTTCTATCCTCACAAGATTTATGAGCTCGTTGGTGGTGACCCCGAACTCACGTTTAATGAGTCGCGATAGGTAGGAGGCACTGATATAGTTGAGGGCGGCGAGTTCGTTTATCGATATTTTCTTTGCATAATTTTCACATATATATCGGTAACACCTACCGACGATGGTATCAAAATCGGAGGATACATCGTTAATCTCCTGCACCACATAGTGCAATGCCGAGGTCACAAGCGACTCTACAAGTGCCCTGTTTGCAAGCTCACCTTTGGCATATTCCTCCCATGCTTTTTTGAGACACCAGCTAAAATTGCCGCTCGAGTCGGGAAAATAAAAGCCGGTGTCAAGGCTTACGGCGGCACCGAGCCTCACACCGAGGCACAACACCTCATGGTATTCCGTCAAATCAATCTTCTCCTTATGGCTCACACCCTCGGGGTAGAACACCGCCTCGTAGAAAGAAAGGTTGACCTCCTTTCCCGGGGTGGTAATCTTTGCGTGACCGCTCGCGAAATAGAGAATTTCAATAAAGTCATGGCTGTGACTTTCAAAGTTCCAGACAGAGCTTTTTTCCGACAGTTGCATAAGCCATATCAACTCGACCCGGCTAATATCCAGTCCGTTGACATAGTTTTTTATTAAATCGGAGCTAATTTTCTTCGAGACGATAGAAAACTCCTTTCAAGTAGTGACTATAAGTTGATTTTATTTTATTATGCGATATATGTCAAGTCTATATGTCCGAAATAGTGCGATTTTTTGCACGGTTTTGACGTTGCCATCATCTTCGAAATGTTATATAGTTTGTATATAGATAGATGATGAGGTAACAAGTATGTTTAATTTTACATATCACTCCCCGACAAAGATAATATTCGGCACGGGTGAGCGGGCAACTCTCGCACAGGAACTGGGCGGAAGATACAACAACGTCCTATTAATTGTAAGCAAAGGACCCTTTCATGAAAACGGAGTTGTAGAGGAACTCAAACGAATTCTCCTTGACGGAAAACTTAACATTTTTGAAATGTCTGACATAGACTCAAACCCACTCATATCGAGCTGTGATGAGGGGGTGAGAGTTTGTGTCGAGCATAATATCGACTGTATTATAGCACTCGGGGGCGGTTCCGCCCTTGACTGTGCCAAGACGGTGGGTGCCGCCGCAAAAACAGGAGTTAGCCCCCTCGATCTCGTGTTCGGTGAAAATAACTTCGCAGAACATTCCATCGATGTTGTGACTATACCCACAATAGCCGCCACCGGCACGGAAGTGAACCCCTATGCGGTGGTGGTGAACGATGAGACAAAGGAGAAATTTTACTGCGTAACACCACATCCTGTGTTGGCGGTGTTAGATCCGGAGCTGACACTCACCGTTCCGATAAAGTTGACGGTATTCGGCGCAATGGATATCCTAAGCCACACCTTTGAGTTCTATTTTAATGGCTTTCGTGGGAGTGAGATACAGACCCGACTGTCAGAGGCGATAATAATATCCACCATGCACTGTGTCGAAACACTCGTCAAAAATCCGGGCGATATCACGGCGCGTGGCGACCTCATGTGGCTCGCCGTCATGGCGTGGGGCGGGTTGACTAAGATAGGGCGAGGGGATGCCGACATGGCATGTCACGGATTGGAAGAGTCGTTCAGCGGGTTTTTTAAGACACATCACGGCGGTTGCCTCGGTGTGCTGACCCCACGTTGGATGGAAAGGGTTTATAAAAGGGATGTAAAAATGTTCGCTGATTTTGCGGTAAACGTCTTGGGCTATGAGCGCGGCGAGGTGGAGCAAACGGCAGAGCTCGGGATAAAAAAATACAAAGAGTGGCTGAAATCGGTCGGTGCACCGAATATTCTCGATGACCTCGGGGAGCGTGATTTTTCCGACGAAAACCTCCTCCATGTAGCCACCACCGCCTGCAAAATCTACGGCGGCAGTGTTGGGAGCCGTATTCCACTCACCCTTGATGAGAGCTTTGAACTTTTAAAATCTTGCAGAATACCATATTAAAAGAGGTGGACATGTTAACAGAAAACTTTATCGTATCCGACCGTGTCAAACGGATCAAATCCGATATGCTGAATGAGGGGCGTTTTGCCTCCATCGAGCAGGCGCGAATTATTACGGACAGTGTAAAAAAACATCTCGACGAGCCACGTTGCTTACAACGTGCACACTCGCTTGCGGCGGCACTTCACAACATCTCGATAAGGGTTGACGCCGACGAATTGATTGTCGGCAACCGTTCGGTCGGTGTGAGGGCGGGGATAGTGTTCCCCGAGACCGGCTCATCCTGGGTGGACAGAGAGTTTGAGACACTGCCGACACGCCCACAGGACCGATTTAATGTCCACCGTGAGGATATAGAAGAGTTCCGTGCCGAGATATTGCCCTTTTGGAAAGGTCGCTCGTTAGAGGATTGCGTGCGGGAACGGCTCGGGGGTGAGGTGGACGACTTAGCGCGTGTCGTCAAGATAAATCAAAAGGACCACAGTCAGGGGCACATCTGCCCCAACACGATAAAGTGGCTGACACTGGGACCGCGCGGTATAGCGAGTGAGGCTCAAAGACAACTTGATACCGAGACGGACAGCACAAAAAAAGCTTTTTATCAATCGGTGGTTATCTCATATAGTGCCGCCTGCGATTTTATCGGGCGGTATGCTGACCTCGCGGCAGAAAAAGGAATGACCGAGGTTGCGCAGGTATGTGAATGGATTGCGGAGCACCCCGCGAGGTCATTTCACGAGGCGGTGCAGTCGGTCTGGTTTTTGTATGTGATACTGCAGATGGAGGGAAACGCCTCCTCCTTTTCGCCCGGTCGTATGGATCGCTATCTGTTGCCCTACTATAATCACTCGCGCGACGAGGGTATGACACGGGAGGACGCGCTGGAAATTATGGAGTGCCTTTTCCTCAAATTCAATCAGATTGTCTATCTGCGCAACTCCGGCTCGGCAAAATATTTCGCCGGATTTCCCATCGGGTTTAACGTCGCAATAGGCGGCATAGACGGCGACGGCAACGACACCACCAACGAGTTGAGCTACCTTTTTTTAAAGGCACAACAGCATCTCGGTCTGCCACAACCCAATCTGTCCTGCAGAATTCACAAAGATTCACCACAGGAATTTTTGTGCGAAGCGGCGTCGGTGGTCGGACAGGGGAGTGGTATGCCCCAATTTTTCAACGATGAATCGGTCATACCGGCACTGATAAAGCACGGGGTGTCACAGGAGGACGCGAAAAATTATGCCATTGTCGGCTGTGTCGAGCTGACAACCCACGGGAACAGCCTCGCCTGGAGCGACGCGGCGATGTTCAATCTTTTAAAGGTTCTGGAGCTGACCGTAAACAACGGTGTGGATATGCTCGATAATCGAAAGAGCGGTCTTGCGCTCGGAAATTTAGAGGATTTTGAGAGCTATGAGGCGTTGGAGCGGGCATTCGAGACTCAAATAAATCATTTTACGGATAGAATGGTGCAATGTGTGACCGAGATGGAATACATGCACGAGTTGTTGCTGCCGACACCTTTTTTGTCCGGGGTGATCGACGACTGTCTTGCAAAAGGGCAGGACGTCACACAGGGCGGTGCAAAATACAACTTTGCGGGGGTTCAGGCAATTCAGGTTGCAAACGTCGCCGACAGCCTCGCCGCCATAAAAAAACTTGTTTTTGTGGAGAAAATTATCTCGGCGCGAGAACTACGGGAAAGCCTTTCAAATAATTTTGCCGAAAAGGAGATGATACGGCAACTTCTTTTAAACAAAGTACCGAAATACGGCAACGACGACGACTATGTCGACACAATAGGCTCAAGATGGGTTGACTTTTTCGCCGATCGCCTTAAAAAATACAAAAACAGACGTGGCGGCATCTATCAGATGGGGCTCTACACCGTGTCGGCGCATGTCCCGATGGGGCAGAATGTCGCCGCTTCGGCGGACGGGCGATACTCCCGAGAGCCACTTGCCGACGGTGGGGTATCCGCCATGTACGGGCGCGATAAAAACGGCCCCACCGCGCTGTTGCAGTCGGTATCAAAGCTTGACTTTTCAAGGGCGAGCAACGGCTCATTGCTGAATATGAAGTTTTTGCCCTCGCTTTTTCGCACAAAGGAGGGGGTGGAGCGGTTCGCATCGTTTCTGCGAGCTTTCGTAAAGCTTGGCATATCGCATGTGCAGTTCAATGTCTTTAACGCGGAGGATCTACACGCCGCCAAGAACGAGCCGGAAAAATACAAGGGGTTGACCGTCCGTGTGGCGGGCTATACCGCTTACTTTGTGGAGCTCGCCGAAGATCTTCAGAACGAGATAATAGAGCGAACCTGCTACGAAGGTGTGTGATGACGGGACGGATATTCGATATAAAGCGATTTGCCTTACACGATGGCGACGGTATCCGGTCGACGCTTTTCTTTAGCGGCTGCCCGCTCTCCTGCGTATGGTGTCAAAACCCAGAGGGTCTTGCGGGTGATGGTGTCGTATGGAGGTCGGGTAGTTGTATCTCCTGCGGAGGTTGTAGGAAACACTGCAAGCACGGCGCGATAAGTGATACACCGACGTTTTTTATAGACCGTACACTCTGTAAAAAGTGCGGCGAGTGTGAAAAATATTGCCCGACCAGCGCAATCACTTTCAGCGGTGAAAGGATAACCGCCGACCGTGCCGCCGCATTATTACTGCGAGACAAGGTGTTTTTTTTAGATGGCGGTGGGGTGACGCTGTCGGGTGGAGAGGTGCTCGCACAGCCGGATTTTGCGGTTGAAATCCTCGAAATATGCAAAAACGAGGGGGTCGATACCGCAATAGAGACCTGCCTTTATGCTAAAACGGAACAACTTCGTCGTTTTATCCCCTTGACAGATACCTTTATCGTGGATCTCAAAATATTTGACGAGGAACGCCATCGAAAATTTACCGGGGTCGACCCGACACCTATCCGTCACAACTACAACTTTTTATACGAATCAGGCGTCAACATGCTGACCCGAGTGCCGATAATACCTGGGTTTACTGACGATGATGATAACATCAGGGACATAGCAAAGTTCATCGTCTCGATCGATAATGATTTAAGGACGGAACTCCTCCCGTACAATCCGCTTTGCCGAAGTAAGTATGACTCGATGGGGCTGGACTATCCGGTAAGGGCACGCAAATTCAACGACAGTTCACTGCCGCATCTTCGCAAGCTCATGGCGGACGAGGGATTGCACAAGGTGTTTTATTAACCACGAAAGGAAAACAATGCGAAAATTTATTGAAGATGCAAAAGCTGACAGAGCCGTCTATATCAGTGACGTAAGAGCACGATTTTTTGAAATCGGATCGGACAACTTTGCGCTCTGCGTCATCGATTATGATAGAAACAAGAAACTTTTTAACCTCCCTTTGCCAAACGTAAAGGGTGAGAAGGAAATCCTTTTTATAAAGGAATATATCCATGCTACAATCTACAATATTATCAGTGCTACCGGAGCGTTAGGCATTGAGGTTTATCGTGACGGGCACAACTCTGCACTTGTAGACATTGCGGCCGAGCTAAACGAGGTGTTTCAACTTTCCATTCCCAAGGCACAGCGTTTCGGCTATGGCAAATGCCTGAACGTCAACGAGCGGATTGTATCGGCACTGTTTGGCGATGATGAATGCTTTAAAATTACGGTGAACAGCATTGACAAAAGACCCGACATAGATATTGTTGATGAAAATAACATTGAAACCGACATCTTCAGCGAATTACCACAAAGAACAAAAGGGCGATTACTGATGGGGATGGATATCGGCGGCACCGATATAAAGATAGCGGTATCATATGATGACAGGCTGATTTTGTGCAAGGAGTACGATTGGTACCCAGCCTCATTTAAGACGGCGGAGCAGTTGATACAACCGATCGTGAACCTGACAAGATTAATGCGCGTGGCGGCAGGGCTTGTCATAGAGGGGAAAGGCTCCCGGATACCAGAACACATCATGTCAAAGGAGTCAAGCGACACCGAGATAATCACATTGACCGATGATATGGAACGACAAATAGAGCTGTTGCGAAGTTTTGACGGAATAGGCTTATGTTTCCCCGATGTGGTGATAAAAAACAAAATAGTCGGCGGAGAGACGTTCAAGACAAAAGGGATGCGTGAAAATGCCGAGATAGATTACGAAATAGAGTTTTCAAAAATAACCCCTCTTGCCGATATGTTAAAGGCCTATGTCACCTCAACGGGTGACATTAGCATAACCAACGACGGACCGATGGCGGCATTCACGGCGGCGGTCGAATACGCGGCAGATGGAGTATCAGCTAAGAACGGTTTTTTCGCTCACACACTTGGAACCGAGCTCGGGACAGGCTGGGTACTGCCGACGGGAACTATTCCGGAAATTCCGCTAGAGGTGTATAACTTTATTATAGACCTCGGTAGCTATTCGCAGCGGAGTTATCTCTCCGGCGATGTACGAAGCATCCTGAATTTCAATACCGAACTGCCCGGAACGCTCCAAAAATGCATCTGTCAGTACGGAGTTTTTCGTCTGGCACTAAACAATCTTGCCGTAACTCGCCCCGACATTCTAAGTGAAGCGGTACAGTGCGGTGTTTTCATCGAGCAGGGTGGAGAGATCGTCGTCCCCACCGCACCGATAGACATGAGAAAAGCGGCGCTCGAATTTTTTATGGAGCTCGCCACCCACGAGGACGAAAAGGAGTGCCGTGAGATATTTGCGACAATAGGGGAATATATTGCGGTGACCTATCTTGAAACAGAGCTGATACTCGGAATGAACAACAACGAACGGGTTTTATTCGGAAGGCTTGTGAAGAATAATCCTTGCTTTAAAGCCATGCAACAGGGCGCGGCAAGAATTTGTGAAAGCCTCACCCTCAAAGCGGCGGACACGACAATGGCAAACACAACCCTGATGCAACAACTGGACAACCACCCGGAATATACGGTGGCTCAGTTCGCCCAAGCGGTGGGTGCAATATATTTTGCTGTTGTTTAAAAAGGGGAGCATTTGTGATCATGGAAAAACCGAATATCTTGATAATACATACCGATCAACATCGCACAGACTGTCTATCGCCTTACAAAAACGGTGAAGTAATTACCCCGAACCTGCAGCGGCTCGCGGATGATTCAATAGTGTATGAAAAACACTACTGCTCTTTTCCGGTTTGCACACCCTCGAGATATTCCTTTTTAACTGGACTATACCCATTTCAACACGGTGGTTTAAACAACCATTGTACCGTAAAAGCTCCCTCGAAAAGTTTTGCGATGATCTTGCGAGATCAGGATTATAATACGGCATGTGTCGGTAAAATGCACTTTACACCCACATATCTCGATATGGGTTTTGAGAATATGTGTCTTGCTGAACAGGACGGCCCCGGTCGCTTTGAGGATGATTATCATACCTTTTTAATGAAAAATAATGTTCTGGATGACATTGATATTATTGACCAACGTCACGAATATCGCAAACACGCATTGAAAGAATATTTCGAAAGTTTTGGAACTAAGGTCAGCAATCTTCCCGAAGAATATCACTCTACTACCTTTATTAACGTTGTGGCTCGCTAGCCTTTAACTTAACAATATTGCCGGCACCGTGGCAACACCAGTTCTTTATTTCGTCCTGCCTGCAAAGTAGTTTGCCGTTAAGCATTGCAGTATGTTCTGCGGTGGAGGCTATGTTGATATCCACCTCTCGGTATTTTTCGCTGTAAAAAGTTTTTGCGAGATAGTAGACGCCCTCACCGTTATAGCCATCCAAATCTTTCTCGGTGACAAGATCCTCACCCTTTTGAAGGGTAAAAGGCAGCTGTTCGGGCAGGTCTTTGCGGAACAGTGCATTTTCATCAAGGTATTCATTTGTGTGAACAACATAGTTGAGATATCCTGCCTCACAGCTACCCGGTGATTGAGAGGGGTTCACCCGAACTTCATCGTTGCGAAAAGGGTTTGTAGCACCGAATACATTTTTGTTGTAACAGTGCCAATATGGCCCATAAACCGCCCATTGGCGCGCTCCACCGACACCGAACAGATATTCTTCTTCCCCGACGGTTATGGTGAAGAGGTTTTTGTCAAAAATGTTTTTGTCACACTTGTATTTAACACTCAACGGTAGCGAAACACCCTCTCCCTTTTCAAAAGAAATGAGCTTATTATCCCAATCGAAAACTAATCGCTCTGAATTTACCTGCACCGAAGCGTCGCACTTTTCAGTCGCTTTTATTGTTACGATAAGCTCCTTTGTCTCGCCTACAAACAGGCTATCAAGGTAGGTATTATAGTCTATTCTATGCATATAAACTTTTCTCCTTTTTATATGTAGATGTATTCCGAAAACATATTTAAGGTTTTCGGAATATAAAATACTGACTGTATTTATTTTACTGCATCGTAAGATTCTTGAAGTGTAGCAATATATTCTTCTACACCAAGATTTTCAAGCTCTGCTTGGAAGTCCTCGAAGTTAGCGAGCGGTTCTGAACCCACGATAAACCTTGCCTCCATCTGAGCGACATAGTCCATGATAGACGTCTGCAGACGTGTAATTGTATCAGTTTGTTCTTTTGTATAGTAAAGGTTCGGGAACATTGAGACAAAGAAAGGAGAAACTCTCTCTATCATAGAAGCTCTCCACAGAGCATCGCCTGTTGTGGCGTCTTTAGCATATTCTTCGTCGAGCATTTCTGAAATTTCAACGTCACTATATACAAATCCTAAGGCAGGACCGTTTATGGGAGAGGTGTACATATTCATATACTCCCACCAACTAGCAACATCATTAGGCAAATCCACAACCGTCATAACGTTGCCGTCTACAATTTCAAAACCGGCGTAGCCCATAGCGATATCCTGATCCAGTTTTTCACCGGGTCCTTGGTAGGCTAAGTATCTGCCCGCATCGGTGTAGAAAAAGTTTGCAAATTTTATCGCAGTTTCAATATTCTCAGATGATTTAGGTACTACAAACTGCCCCGGAACTGTGATGTCTATCTGCGGCCACATCTGTGTGCTGTTTGTATCGCTTGTAAGAGGGATTAATGCATTGTATTCCGTCATTATGTTAGGCATATTTACAAACGGTGCCGCCATGGCACCCATTCCGACAACTCCCTCACCCTGTTTTGCAGCATATTGCACGCCGGTTTGGGTGAATATATCTTTGTCAATTAAGCCCTCGGTGTAGAACTTATTCATCCATGTAAGGTACGCAGATGTTGGCGGTTAAAAATCGTTTCGGAAAGACAGGTGGTAACGTTGCTTACCATGCCTATCAGAGTTTCAAACCGGGTGAGGTGACGGCAGACAAAGCACATACAATAGGTGTTGCACTTGCTAAAAAGTTGTGGGCAGATCGCTTTCAGGTCGTGGTTGCGACCCACCTTGACAGGGAACATCTACACAATCATTTTGTCGTTAGTCAAAACACTTTTAGAAAACTTCAAAGAAATGTTTTACAAAAACTTTCATATATGGTTTTTGTGAAACAGAGATTTGTTTGTTTTCAAGTGGTTTGACTAAAAAATTCAGGTTTCATATATCGATGGAAAGAAGTTTAACGACAACAAGGCGGCATATAATTCTATGCGTAAAGCATCGGACGAGCTGTGTAGAGCACACTCACTTTCGGTGATAAAAAACCCGACAGGTCACACCCCACGGAGCATCTACTTTGCCGAAAAAAGAGGTGAGCCGACTAAGTATAACCTCATGCGACATGCGATTGACTTTGCAATAACCTGTAGCAAATATCCTGGTGATTTTGAAAAGGTGATGCTCAAACAGGGGTATGTAGTAGACGCTAACCCGAAGCGTAAACATGCAACTATCCGCTCGGTGAACGACACAAAGGAAACAAGAATGCATCGGCTGGGCGAAGAATATCTGCCCGAAAATATCATTGCTCGAATACGTTCTAACACAATAAAGGCGTGTGGTAACTATAATTATTTTATGAATCGCAAGCCCAATCGACCGAGAAAGCGTCGTGTTCATGGCAGTTTTAGCAAAGCCGGAAAGGTCACAGGTCTTGTCGCACTCTACTATCACTATCGGTATTTGTTAGGGCTGACGCCTAAAAAATATCGACCACTCTCACCGGAGATACGCGAAGATTTACGACGGCTTAACCGCTATTCCGAACAGGTAAGGTTGATTGGTCGGAAGCATTTTAAGGATGATGTTGATGTTATAACCGATCTAAAATCAGAGCGTGACAGGTTGACCGACCGTCTTGCAAAACTCCGCAAAGAGGTGAGGACGGCAAACAATATTGTCGCTGACATCACGAAGATGAAAGAGAACATCCGCATTGAACGGCAGATGAGGAAGCCACCACAGCGAAAAAGGGTTCGGGAGTTAGAACGATGACTTTATTTCTCGGCACAGTCTGCCTCGATACGTTCTAACGCTTCTTTTTTGCAACGCTCAACAACATCTTCCGGAAACCTCG
>CAYJGF010000024.1:0-37928 GCA_964369965.1 uncultured Oscillospiraceae bacterium | reverse complement strand
TGGAGCTGTTGAGCAGATTTGAACTGCCGACCTCCTCCTTACCAAGGAGGTGCTCTGCCGACTGAGCTACAACAGCATATGGCAGGGGCAGAAGGACTTGAACCCTCGGCACTCGGTTTTGGAGACCGATGCTCTACCAACTGAGCTATACCCCTAAAAGCTACCTAACTATTATATACCCTCACGCAAACTTTGTCAATATAAAAATGAAAAATATTGCAACGTCTGGGAAAAGAGAATTAAAACTCATAGTTAAACCGCTTAAATATCAACCTCATTGTCGGTGTATTAAGTTTTATCTGCGCTTACCCCTTAACCGCACCTGCGGTCATGCCGCTTATAATCTTTTTTTGAAAGACTGCATATATAACCAGTACGGGGATTGCACTTATGCAAAGTCCGGCACATGCTTGTGCATAGTTTGAGTAGTACATATTGTTTACAATTCGATATATAGCCACCGGTAGCGTTAGGTTTTCTGGGGAGTTTATCACTATCATCGCAAGCGGGAACTCGTTCCACACATACATAAATTGTATGACAAGCGCCGTCGAAAGTCCCGGCATTACAAGTGGTAGAGCAATTCGCAAAAATATCATCCAATCATTATAGCCGTCCACCTCTGCCGCCTCGTACAGCTCGTTTGGAAGTGTCCTGAAAAACGCCTGTAACAGGAAAATGGTGAAAGGCAGACCGGACGCGGCATAGACGAGCGAGAGACCAAAGAGGCTGTCGACAAGGTTAAGTGATACCATTATAAGATAGACTGCTATCAACATAATCTGTGCAGACAGCATCTGCCCTACCATAAAGTAGGCAAGTAGTGTCTTTGAAATTTTAAAGCGATATCGCGCAAAGGAAAAAGCCGTCATCGAGGCACTAAAGACCATGAACACCAATGAGAGCGCGGATAAAATACCACTGTTTAGAAAGTACCGCACAAAGTCACCCTCCTCAAGGGCGGCGGTATAATTCTCAAGCGTAAACTGCGATGGCAGTCCAAATCGGTTGACGGTAAAATCCGCATTTGTTTTAAAGGAAGACATTATCATCCAAAAAAGCGGATAGAGTGCCACCACCATAATCACTATCATAAATGCCCAAAAGAATATCCTTGAAATTTTAAAGGTCTTTTTATTCTTCATCATTGCCCCCACTATTCTACGTTGGACTTCATGCTAAATTTAAAATAGATGACCGATATCACAAGAACTATCAGTATATTTATCGTTGAAAGAGCGGTTGCGTATCCCAACCTGAAATCCTTGAGTGCCACATCATAGACATATGTTGCCATGACGGCGGTCGAGTTCGCAGGTCCGCCTTTTGTTGCGACAAACACGAGGTCAAAAACACGAAATCCATCGATGACAACAAGCGCTATGACGATGGTGATAATCGGTTTTAAAAGCGGTATGGTGACATGACGTATGCTTTGAAAAAGGTTGCAACCGTCTATCAGCGCCGCCTCCTCATAGTCTTTTGGTATCCCCTGCAGACCGGAAAGCATTATAATCATATAAAACGGTAGCGTTTTCCAGTATGCCATAAAGAAAAGTGCGGTCATTGCGGTGTCGGTGTTCCCCAAAAAGTCGGTCTGCAACGACTCCAGTCCGATAAATCCCAAAAAGGTGTTTATCATACCGTCATCAATGCTATACACCCACCTGAAAAGAATAGCAACCAACATCAACGTCAAGGTCGATGGTGTAAAAAGTGCCACCCGAAAAAACCCCTTAGATTTTTTCAAGCCTTTTTCTACACAAAGTGCGACAATCAACGCCGAGATTGGCAGGAATATTATGCTTAAAACGGTGTAATAGATGTTGTTCCCGAGTGCCTTTAAAAACACTTCATCGTCCAGTATATTAATATAGTTTCTCAAACCGACCCAGTTAATATCAGGCAACAGCTGTATGCCGTTCCAGGAGGAAAAGCTGATAACAAAGTTTAAAAAAATAGGCAACATCCAAAATAAGCTGTAGACAAACAAGGACGGGATGTTAAAAAGAGTAAAATTGATGACCTGTTGCCTTTTTCGCAAGTTATTCATTCCTACCTCCGTACATTAATTAGACAACCTGACCGGCCCGAGGTTAACTCGGACCGGTTATCCGTGGTTGATTTATAGTCATTTATGCCGCATCTTCAAGCACTTGATCCATTGCGTTTTGTGCGCTTTCAAGGGCTGCCATTCCATCGCCACTACCATCTATCATTGCCTGTATGCCGGCGACAAATGCGGTTAAAACAGAGCCGGGCACCATGTCGATAAGATAGAAAGTGTCTATGTTAAGGTCGGGGAGTTGATGCTCTACAACTGTAAGTATAGCCGGACTTTGAATGTTGGCATTGGAACTTACAATTGTTGTAATTCTGCCTGCTTCTGCCGCGCTGACGTTGGAAACTTCCTCGCCAAAGATGTAGAACAGGAAGTCTTTTGCCTCCTCAATATTCTGGCTACCGGTCGGGATAACCCAGTTAGCGCCGTATGTGCAAGAGGTCTGTGCAACGGGGTCGTCAGCAAAGGCAATCCCCTCCATTATTCCGTATTCAAAGCCTTCGACTTCCTCTTGCAGTGCCTGCATTACAGGGTCGTACGCCGTGTGCATGGAGTACATTGCAGCACTACCGGTGGAAAGCTCCCTTTCGCAATCCTGCTCGGTGTATGTGAGACTGCTCTTGTCGATAACGCCCTCGTCTATCATGTATTGAAGTGTGTCCATAGCCTCAACCATCGGCGCGTCGGTAAACTTCGCCGCTCCGGTATTTACATCCAGTAGGTAGTCAAGTCCGGTGTACTGCACCTGAATTTTTGCAAGAATGTCCACAATATTGGTTCCGCCACCCGGCACAACCATCGGTTTGATACCGGCGGCTACGAGTGCGTCGCTGACCGCTACCAACTCCTGCATGTTTGTGGGCTCGGTTAAACCGAGTTCTTCAAACACACCTTTGTTGTAATATATAACACTTGTGTTGACATAGTCCGCAACGCCAAATGCACTCGCGCTCTCGTTTGTTGCCTCGGGCAAGGTGGAAACCCAACCGCGAACGCCGTTGACAAGTGTGTCACCGGTCCAACCGTGCTCCTCATACTCAGCAGTTATGTCGACCAGAAGACCCTCGGCGGCAAATTCATTAAAGTATGTCTTCCATGTTTGCGCTATGTCGGGCGCATTTCCGGCTAAAAATTCGGCGCGTAGTTTTGTCATATCCGGTTGACTATACTCCATCTCGACCTTTATGCCGGGATTTTGCTCTTCATATGTAGCTATTGCATCGGGCCAGTTAGGCAGGTTGTTTTCGCCCCAACCGGTGCGTACACGCAATGTAATTTCTTCTGCCGGTGTCTCCTCTGCGGCGGATTCTTCAGCGACCGGTGCGCCTTCATCTTCCGGTGCAGGGTCGCTCGCTGTCGGCTCTGCGGCACAGCTCGCAAGCAGTGCTAAAAGTAATGCTGTCGCGCTTAAAAGTGCTAAAAACCTCTTTTTCATAATCTCCTCCGTTAAAAATAATTTGGTAGTGCTAAACCATGGTAGCAAAACCACTTTTATATTATTAAACCATGTAGGTTTAATACACAAATTATGCGAAAACACATTGATTTTTTTGCATTTTTATGTAATAATATTTAATGAGATATCTCTCGGTGTAGTGGTATTTTCGATTTACATTAACGTTATTATAAGCCGAAATCGATAATTTTGTCAATACATATTGCAATATTTTGTACTATTCAACAAATTAAGCTGTAGTTCTTTGTTGATTTTTACAAAAATTAAAACAACTATTGACTGTTGCGTCATTTAAGTTTATAATTGTTAAAGTAAAGTTCGATTTATCGCCCCGAACATCCGCATTTACATTGCAAATTTGTCGAATTCTTACCGGTTTTTGCAATAATTTTAATTAACGTTAATGTAAATCGGAATAATTATTATTAACAAAAAAAGAGGTGATGAATTGTCGACAATTAAACGTGTTACATTAAAGGACATTGCAAACAAAACAGGATATACCATCAACACCGTCTCCCACGCGCTTAAAGATATGGGCGATATATCTGAAGCGACCAAGGCAAAGATACGGCAGGCGGCTAAAGAATTAAATTATGTCGAGGATATGGCTGCACGAGCACTGCGCTCCGGCAAAACACAGACCATCGCAGTTATTGTCGGTGACATATCCAACCCGTTTTTCAGCAATCTGGTGCGTGGGATAGAGTATGTTGCAAAGGAACACGGATACAGCCTTACAATCTTCAGCAGCAGTGAAAACAGCGAGTGGGAGAAAAGTGCAATAATGGCGGCATACAGCCAAAGGGTGGACGGTATATTTATCTGCCCGGTGCAGGAAAACCTTGATAATCTCGAACTGTTAAACAAGATAGGCATCCCATTCGTGTTGATGGGTCGTTATTTTAAAGATCAAAAGACGAATGCTGTCGTTTGGGACGACCGCAAGGGCGGAGAGATTGCCACAAGACATCTTATCGACGTCGGGCACATGAACATACTTTACATAGGCGGCTCGGAGCAGACCTCCAGCGGTAAAGAAAGGTTGCAAGGCTATCGCGACGCACATGACAAGGCCGGCATATCGATAAAGGAGAGCCTTATCCACATGACCGACATAACGGTCGGCAACAACTGTTCAAGTATAAAAAAGATTCTTGCGGCGACATCGCCTTTCACCGCCATTGTGGTGTTTAGCGACCTAATTGCATATGAGGTTATGAACATCGTCTATCGGGAGCAAAACCGCATTATCGACAGCAACACCCTTGTGGGGTTTGACTGCATACAACGCAAGCTCATGCTGCCGTTTGGATTTTTGAGCGTTGATTGCGTCGAGGATGAACCCAAAACATGCATGGAGCTTATGCTCAGATTGATACGAAAGGAGCAACAGACGGAAAACGAGTTTATCGTGCTGGATGTTGAGCTTATAAACCCACATCAATAACAATCGGAGGAAATTATGAACGGTGCAAAAGGTCAATGGATAGACAACAATCCCAAAAATGCTGTAAAGGATAAAATTTTCTCACCTCTTTACGGCGTAAAGTTGCAAGGCGGTCTTTTTAAACAAGTTTTTGACAACAATATCGAGTATCTGCAAAAAATCGACCTTGACTCGGCACTGTATTGGTTTCGCATGCGCGCCGGCAAACCTGCCCCGGGCGAGCCGTACCGCGGCCATTTCGAGGACAATATAAAAGGGCAGACAGCCGGTCAACTTTTGATGGGTGCAGGAAATGCATTGCGCTGGGAGGAAAGCGCCGAGTTGCGCGACATAGTCAACACCGTTGTAGAGGAGCTAAAATCCTGTAGCGAGGAGGACGGTTATCTTATGGCGGTGCCAAAAGAGCAGTTTGGCACGCTGGAGTATCCCCACTATGTACGCATTTGGCTAACCTACGGGCTTTATGCGGCGGCACTCGGTGGCAACCCCGACGCGCTCGACATGTTGCGCCGTTGGCAGGACTGGTTCAACGTCTGCGATGACCTGCCCATAATAAAATATTTGACACTCGCCTTTCAGGGCGTTGTGTGCAGTCCCTTTGTCTATAACACGCCGATAGGTGATTATAAGGATATTCAGAGCACCATCGATTACTATGAAGAGGATTGGCGACTGGGTCAATTTATCATGCGCGAGCCGGAGGCTATCCAGACAAGAAAGCAACCGGGTGAGGAGCCGCATCCACACGGCACCGAGCTGGAGTCGTTCGAGGGGTATCTCGACCTTTACCGCGCCACCGGCAAACACTACTATCTACGCGCAGTCATGAACGCATACGACATGTATCGTCGTGATTGGCAACACGTCGGCGGCGGCATTGTCATGTGTGAATTTTTGGAGGCAAACCCCGGTTGCAACTGGCTTTCACCGCCACGACCTTATAACGAGCTGTGCTGTACCTCCTTTTGGATACTTTTAAATCAACGTCTGCACCGACTTTATCCCGATAATGAGGATTATGTCAACGAAATGGAGAAATCCCTTTACAATATTGCCATAGCAAATCAGGACGGCGACGAGGGGATAAGATACTTTGCGTGGATAGACAAGGCAAAGCAAAAAGGCGGTCTTGTCCACTGCTGTTGCGGTGTCGGCACACGGCTTTTCGGTATGATGCCGGAGTTTTTGTACAGCATGAACGACGATGAGCTCTACGTCGACATATACAACAACTCGGAACTGGTATGGGAACGCAGTAGCGGCAACGTGACGGTGGTTACAACAACCGACATGCCCTATGACGGCAAAGTTAATATCAAATTATCGGCTCAAAAATCGCAAAGCTTCACCCTAAAACTGCGCATACCGCAATATTGTGACGGCGATGTTGAGATAAGAGTCGGTGAGAATACATATGTCGGCACTCCCGGCAGTTATGTCGCGATACCGTGCACCGATGTGCAGGAGATGACGGTGGACTTTACACTGAAATTCGCGCTAAAAAGCACCCTTTATACCGGCAGGGAAAACAAGTATGACGAGCGTGCTGAACCGCCGATCGAATACAAACGATACGCATATGAGTACGGTCCGTTGCTCATGGCAATCACCGGCAGTTTTAAGGAGAACGAGTTTGAGGCATCGGCAAATCAGCTCGGCATGGTTATAAAAAATGATCCGACGGATTATAAAAACTGGATAAAGCCGACAGATCAACCGCTTAAATTTAATATAGAAGGCAACGATGAGCTGTTTATGATACCCTATTTTGAGATAAAGACCGGCACTCCTTTCACCTGTTATCCGTTTTTTATAATATAACTTTCAGGAGTCATTATGAACGAATACAATAAAAAAATGTATGACTGTATTGTCGAAAAAAAACACCACGCCCACCGACGTGATGTGTGTTTTGCGACCGCAGAACGTTTTAAAGATGTCCCCCACAACGAAAGGGTTACAACGGCGCTGTGTGAAGTACTGTCGAGCGAGACGCCGATTGTGCTGCAAAACGAGAATATTTTGTTCTGGCGCACCGTAAAAAACCTACCGGAGATTCTCACGAATGAGGAGTGGGATAGGCTCAAAACAGAACATTTCTTGCACGAACAGGGCAAGGTGAGCAACCTTTGCCCCAACTATGGACGGCTGATAGCCGGCGGTCTACAGGCGCAAAAGGATAGGATGGAGACTCTTTCGCAAGGGTGCTCTGACGAGGAGAAACTGCGTTTTTACAGCTGTGCTCGTCGGAGCATTGATGCCGTTTTGGATTTAAGTGAGCGCTACCGCAGCGAGGCTGAAAAACAGGGCAATCACTCTGCCGCCGCGGTGTTGGAACAGGTGCCGCGCTACGGTGCAACCTCTTTTAAAGCGGCACTACAATCGCTTAGGATACTGCAATACGCGCTGTGGTGTGAGGGTGAGTATCACAACACACTCGGTCGCTTTGACGTCTATATGTACCCCTATTTAAAAAACGATCTCGACAACGGGGTGCTGACAAAGGAGGAGGCATTCGAGCTTTTATTAGAGTTTTTCTTAAGCCTAAACCGTGACAGCGACCTTTATCCCGGCATACAGCAGGGTGACAATGGGCAGAGCATGATGCTTGGCGGTATATTGCCGGACGGCACAAATGCCTACAACGACCTGTCAAAAATGTGTCTTGAGGCATCCATCGAGCTAAAACTTATTGACCCGAAGATCAATTTGCGCGTCGATAAAAACACACCGCTCGAGATATACGAGCTCGGCACACAACTTACCAAAGAGGGGTTGGGTTTCCCACAATATTCCAACGACGATGTTGTTATAGAGGGGTTGTTGCGCCACGGCTACGACCTTGAGGACGCGCGCAACTACAGCGTTGCGGCGTGTTGGGAATTCATCGTCCCCTCCGTCGCCATCGATATACCCAACATAGCGGCGATAAACTTCCCCGCCATCGTCAACGATACAATCGGGGAATACCTGATCGAGTGCAAAACCTATGAGCAGTTCTACGACGTATTTTCACTAAAACTAAAACAAACCTGTGAGCAGACGGCGCAAAGTGTAGAAAATCTTTACATCATACCTGCACCACTCTACTCAATCTATATGGACGGCTGTGTTGAAAACGCGAGGGATATCTCACTCGGGGCGAAGTATCAAAATTACGGTTTCCACGGTGTGGGCATCGCGACCGCCGCCGACTCGCTCTATGCCATAAAAAAATGCATTTTTGAAGAGGGTGTTTTCACCGCACAAAAGGCTGTTGACATAATAAACAACGGTTTTGGAGATGATAACGAGATCCTCAACCACCTGCGCGACAACATGCCGCACATGGGCGACGATGTGGATGAGTTGGACGACATAGCCGTGAGGGTTATGGACGATTATGCTAAGCATCTAAAGGCGCTTAAAAACGAGTTTGGCGGCTGTTTCAGGGCAGGTACCGGCAGTGCGATGTTCTATCTGTGGTATGCCGATGGCATGGGCTCGATGTTGAGCGGTCACAAAAAGGGGGAGGCGTTCTCGGCGAACTACTCACCGGAGCTTTTTGTCCAAAACAAAGGGCCGTTGTCGGTCATACGCTCCTTTACAAAGCCCAACCTCGTCGAGACGATAAACGGTGGGCCGCTGACCATGGAGTTTTCCTCCGCTATGTTTAAAGATGTGGAGAATGTGACCAAGGTTGCACAGCTTGTCAAGGCGTTTGTACAGCGTGGCGGTCATCAGTTGCAGCTGAATTCCGTCGATATCGACGCCCTGCTCGACGCACAAATCCACCCCGAAAAACACCGTACACTTATAGTTAGGATATGGGGTTGGAGCGCATATTTTATTGAACTTGACAAGGAGTACCAAGACCATGTCATCAGCCGACAAAACTTCACGGCGTGACGTGAAAGGAATAATATACGATATAAAGGAGTTCACACTGCACGACGGTCCGGGTGTGCGCACAACCGTCTTTTTAAAAGGTTGCCCGTTGCGTTGTAGATGGTGTCACAACCCCGAGGGACTCTCCGGCAAGGCAGAGCTTTTGATCAACAATCTTTGCAACAACTGCGGTGACTGCCTGGAAGGGTGCAGGCATCCACAGTGCAAACCGTTTGAAAGATGTGTGCGCGCCTGTCCGCGCAGTGCACTGCGCATATGTGGCAATGAGGTGGACGCCGCAGAGCTTGCAGACACGTTAAAGCGTCAAGCGGAACTTTTGATTGACGGAGGTATAACCTTATCGGGTGGTGAGCCGTTGATGCAGGGGGCTTTTACTATAGAGCTTTTGCAGGCTTTGAAACCGATTCACACCGTGTTGCAGACCTGCGGATATGCGCAAGCCGATATCTTTGCAAGGGCGATAGATTCATGTTCTTTAGTGCTGTTTGATGTCAAATTATTCAACGCAGAGCAGCACAAAAGGTGGACAGGGTTCGACAACAAAATCATCCTTGAAAATCTTGCAACGCTGGATCGGTCGGGCAAACAGTACATAGTGCGTGTGCCACTCATCCCCGGCATAACCGACACTGCGGAAAATTTAAAAGACATTACATATCTATCGGCCAATTTAAACAATATTCAGCGCATAGAACTCATGCCCTACAATCCCTTTGCAGGGGCAAAATACAGCTGGCTGTCAAAAAAATACGAGCTTTCACACCTACCCTTCTCAACCGATTTATCCGAGGTTGCAAAGCTGTTTGAAAAGCAGGAAGTGCCATATAAGGTTTTATTATAGCCGAATCGGATTTTTCTAAGTGATTTGACTATAATAAAACCTTTATTCTCTTGTTTTCGTTTTAATCTCATGTTCAATACTCCTATTACACCACCGCATCCGGTTTACACGAAATTGAATTCGGTGCCTACGGGATTCGAGCATTAAGTGTTCCATATTACTATAAAGTCTAACGCTATAAATATTTAAAGCTGTTATAAATGCAACGTACTGGAACAGATGTTAGAGTTGATCAAATCCGTGAAGTCAAATGAGTTTTGTATGCCGGTAAAGCCATTTAAGATAGTTACACTTCGGTTTAAGATTTAATTAAACCTCCTTGAAAATCATCAAAAAACTGCCCCACAAGCATTATGGCTCAAAGGTATCGGCTGTGACTATGCGCAAGGGTACTACTTTGCAAAATCCATAAGTTAACAGGATTTCAAAGCACTTGTTGAGGAAAAAAAGCAATATAGTATCAATTTAATCTAATTGTCACCCCACTTTTTAAACATAATCGAGTGTAAAATTGAAGTATACGAGACTTTTTTGTTAAATTTTTATCAAATGCAAAAAAATATTAATTTACCTCTTGCGACAATCGTTAGTTTGTAGTATTATATATATAAAGAAATAAAGGAGAAATAAAATTATGGCTATCAAAATTGGTATCAACGGCTTTGGACGTATCGGACGTCTTGTATTTCGTGCGGCGTGCGCAAAAACCGACCTCTATGACATCGTGGGTATTAACGACCCGTTCATGACCCCGGACTACATGGCTTATATGCTGCGTTATGACACCGTACACGGTCGTTTTGACGGTGAGGTCACCTACACCGACAGCGCAATCGTCGTCAACGGCAAAACCATCAAATTCTTTGCGGAAAAAGACCCGGCATCCATTCCGTGGGGCAGCGTATCCGCTGATTACGTTGTGGAGAGCACCGGCGTTTTCACCACCACCGAGAAGGCATCCGCCCACATCAAAGCAGGCGCTAAAAAGGTTGTTATCTCCGCTCCGTCCGCCGACGCACCTATGTTCGTGTGTGGCGTCAACCTCGAGAAATACTCCAAGGACATGACCGTTGTCTCCAACGCATCCTGCACCACCAACTGCTTGGCACCGCTTGCTAAGGTTATCAACGACAAATTCGGTATCGTTGACGGACTTATGACCACCGTCCATGCAACCACCAACACACAAAAAACCGTTGACGCTCCCTCCAGCAAAGACTGGCGTGGCGGCCGTGCAGCAGCCGGCAACATCATCCCCTCCTCCACCGGTGCCGCAAAGGCAGTCGGCAAGGTTATCCCGGAGCTGAACGGCAAACTGACCGGCATGGCTTTCCGTGTGCCGACCCTCGACGTCTCCGTTGTTGACCTGACCGTCAACCTCGATAAAGAGGCATCCTATGACGAAATCTGCGCCGTGCTCAAATCCGCCTCCGAGAACGAGATGAAAGGCGTGCTCGCCTACACCGACGAGGACGTTGTATCCTCCGACTTCATCGGCGAGGAGTGCACCTCGATATTCGACTCCAAGGCAGGTATCGCCCTGACCAAAAAGTTTGTCAAACTCGTATCCTGGTACGACAACGAGTGGGGCTACTCCAACAAGGTTTTAGACCTTATCAGCCATATGGACTGTGTTGACAACAAATAATTTAACATAGGTTATATAGTCAATTAACTTGAAATCCACCACATCTTGGCGGCAGAAATTCCGTCTATCTGCGTTGTCTTCAATCGGAATACGAGAGTATGTTTCGGTTTTGCCAGTGGCAAAATTAACAATCCTGTGGATTGTTAAAGGAACCGCGCGTAGCGCACGTATCCTCCGCCTTGATAGACGAAATTTCTGCTCGCCAATCTGTACCGTTTTTCAAATTAATTGACTATAGCTACAACAGACGACCGTGACTGTGTGTCACGGTCGTCTGTTTACTATGAAATTTTCCGGATTGTTGTCGATAATATCGACTTTCTGCGTATCAGTATACATAATATCGGATAGGTGAAAAAATCAAATATGCAATCGAAGGTATTTCCAGTTTGGCACCATCAAGCTCCTGCACTGTATCAATATTGTTTACAAGTAATGCAGCGTAGAGTAAAATGAAATACAACAGAGGTATATAAATTACTGTAAATATTGATGTTGCAATATCGCCCCTTGTAAACTCTTTCCATACGATGTAAGGCAGATACAGTTCGTTGTATAGTTTTTCAACATAAAACTTTAATAACTTTCTATATATATAATTAAAAACAAACGAGACTATCATCGCGGCAAAATATAACGGCACCGAATAGGATATTACAATTTCGAGAACATATAAAAAGAAATAGAGCTCCATCAAATCACCCGAAATAGTAATACCGTATCCTATCACCGTAACGCAGATTAAACAAATATTCTTGTTCGATTTTATCATATCACAAACCAAAAACTTTGCAACTGTTTTATAAAAAAACTCATTTTCAAAATAAATTTAGTTGAATTTGACAAAAATTTGTTGTGTTTTTGTCATTGCTGACTACATCTCACGATCGAGGTATATTCTGAAATATTTACAACTTCATAACATTTTGATATAATGTTAGAAACAAGCGCACCGGATAATATAGTTATACTTACACTATAGAAAGGTAGCAGTCATGAGAAGATTTATAACGCTTTGCGCCGCCCTCGCCCTTTTGTCCTCGCTCGTGGGGTGTGGATATCCTATCGATGCCGAGCCGGTGGTTACCGAAGATAAGATAACGCCCAACAACACCGCCGACCTGATTATCGAGATGGCGCAACAGAGCGATAACTTCCCCTACATCTGGCACGCCCAAAATCCGAAAGAAACAAAGGAGCTTATCGAATTGGGGTTGATGCAAAACCTAAGTGGTTTTGGCTCGTTTGATGATTATGTGCAATCTCAACTCTCCCACAGCCCCGAGATAGACGCACAGACGGTGGCGAACATGGCAGGTGCTATTATGGTGGAGAACTACGGCTATAACCCCGGCACGCAGATGCCGTACGGGCTGACAGAACTCCGCTACACCGACGACAACCTCCCACCCATGGAGCTGGAACTGCTGGCAGGCGAGGGGGATGTACTTTTCTGGAATGTCATCGCCTACTGCAACGACCTCTACTCCTCCACCATTGATGAAATGTACGGCAATTTTACCATCGATGCGATGACCGGTCAGCTGATAAATTGCCAATTTATAAACTACAATAAAGACGCGGCGGCGATACAGGCAAGCCCTGTCGATGCCTCCTTTATCGTGGGACAAGAGAGGCGTGGCGGCTTTGTCAGCGGCTATTTTGATGTCGATACACCGGAGTTCGAGACGATGCTCGACAAAAAGATGGATGCCATAACCGAAAATCTCAACGGCTCCCCACTCTGTGAGGGCGCGTCGGTGGTGGAGATAGTCCTGTCGGAAGATATCGCCCCTGCCGGCGAGACGTTTGACTTTCTGCTCTATGACATAACGCTGAGCAACGGGCGCACCATGCAACTCTCGGAGGGTGGCTACGACGCCCCTTACAGTGAATATAATTACAACGGCTCACCGCTTTGGAACGGGTCGGCAAGGTATATTATCTAACAAATACAAAATTTCTGTGTAATATATTGTAAACCTAAAAGAATAATGTTACAATATATATGTATGGGCAGTGTCGGTGCGAAAATGCTCGTATCGGCACTGCCCTATTTATTACAGAAAGGTTGGTTTATGATTTTTGCATGAAGATTTTGTTGTTCGGTTCCGGTTTTAATCCCCCTCACAGTGGTCATCTCGCCCTTTTACAGCTCGCAGTTTCCCATCGAAAACCCGATCTTGTCCTGTTGGTGCCCACCGGCAACCCACCGCACAAAAAAATTGTCCTATCCTCCCCCAAAGCACGTCTTGCCATGACAAAAGAGCTGGCAAAACTTCTGCCGGTTCGGTGCGAGGTGTTGGATTTTGAACTCAAAAATAAACGCGTGAGCTACACCTACAATACCCTGCGCCACATAAAAAAATTATATCCCGGCTGCCATATCGACCTTTTAATGGGCAGTGATATGCTGTTTTATCTGAATAAATGGCACCGATATAAAGACATTATTCACTTTTGCACCGTCGTCGCGGCGGTGCGCAAAGACGAGGACCGTCGCAGTGTCACCTCTGCCGCCGTCGCAATAAAACATATGGGTGGCGATGTGGATATACTTTCACTTAAGCCGGTTATCACCTCCTCCTCCGAGGTTCGTCGGCTTATCCAAAGTTTTCTGCCGTATGAGCATGTAGTCCCGAGTGAAATCTCACAGATAATAAAGAGTGAACGCCTTTATCGCCCTATTCACCTGCGCACCCTCTCGCTCGAGGTGAAAAATCTCATGAGCCAAAAACGCTATCACCACACCTTGATGGTCTGCAAGATGGCGATAATCTTAGCTCGTCGCAATAATTACAGTATATACAAAGCGGCGGCGGCGGCACTGCTCCACGACGTAGCGAAGGAGTTTTCCCGTGAAAAAATGTTGCAACTTATTGCAAATAGTGGTATAATTACAAGATGGCAGGATACACCGTTCCCCATCTGGCACGGCTTTGCCGGAGCGGAATATGCAAAAAAAGAGCTCGGTGTTTTGGATGAGACTATTCTCGATGCCATCCGATTTCATTCGGTCGGTCGTGGGGGCATGAGTATGCTGGATAAAATCATATTCCTCGCCGACATGGTTAGTGAGGATAGGGAGTTTGATGAACTTGTCGACCTGCGTGGCAAGGCGCTTTGCGACCTCGATGGGGCGGTTCATGACTCGTTAATGCTAAACCTATCGTGGTTGCGCCGCGACGGCAAGGACATCACCGTCCATACAATCGAGGCGATCGAGGCGATTGAGCGTCTCGCCCACCCCGAGCGTCAGAGTGTCGGCGCTACAGCAACCGAAAAACAATAAGGAAAAAGGATATAGTGAAAAACAATAAAAAGAAAAAGACAAGACTTCAAAAAAGACAAAACAGCCTTTTTGTCAAGTTTTTGACCTCGCTGTTGGTCGTTATCGTCATGCTCGGCGGTGGTGTGGGCAGTGTCTATGCCTACCTCAACACGGTGTCCACCAACAGCAGTGCAGGCACCTTGCCGAGTGATATCGCCACCTCGTCGGCACTGCGCGGCGATGTGATAAACATCCTCGTCGCCGGCATCGACTATGAGGAGGGGCGCGGCAACGATGAGGATTATGGTTTAACCGACGTTATAATGTACGTCACCTTTGACCGCAAGGGCGGCAACATGTCGATAATGCAGATACCGCGTGACACCTATGTCGGACCGGAATATGACACCGGCTCCGGACCCGGCGCGCTCAAGGTCAATGCGCTCTACCCCAACGCCGACGACACCGGCAACCGCATGTCGGCACTTGCACAGTGGGTTTATGACACCTTTAAACTGCCGGTCGACAACTATGTCACCATCGACATGGAGTCGTTCAAGGACATTGTCAACGCCATCGATGGGGTGGATATGTATGTGCCGCGCGACGTCTATGCGCTGGATGCAAACGGCAACACCCTCCCCGATCCGACCTTTGTCGGGGGGCAGACCTACTTTTTAGACGGCAACTCGGCGGAGCTTATCATGCGCTCGCGTGCCTATAGTGTCGCCGATATCGACCGATTGTCGGTTCAACGCTATTTCTATGCCGCGATGTTCAACAAGATGATGTCGTTCCCACTGTCCGACCTTATCAAGCTGATGCCCTATTATATGTCCTTTGTCAACACCGACCTCGACCTTGCGACACTCGGGCTTTTGGCGGCGGACTTTTTGGAGATAGACCCCTATAACATAGTCATCGCGAAACTACCGGGTGAGGGCTTTAGTGAATATTTCCCTGTCGCCGAGAGCACGCAGTCCTACTTCTCGGGGCACCTCAGCCCGACCGACGAAATACTCAACGACTACTTCCGATTTTATTCCGAACCGGTGACGGCGGAGGAGCTTGAATTAATAGAGTATCGAAAAACAACCGACTGGTTGGACGGCTCGGTACAGAGAATGGCCGGCATTTTAGAGGGAGAGGAAATAACACCATGACATCAAAGGAACTTGCGGTTTGTATCGCACGAATTTTAGACAACAAAAAGGCGGGGGATGTTAAATTGCTCGCCACCGAAAAGGTGACGGTGCTGTGTGACTACATCGTCATCGCCACCGGTAACAGCTCCACTCAGGTGAGGGCACTCGCCGACGAGGTCGAGTTTCAGTTGAAAAAGCTGGAGGTTACCCCTGCCGGTATTGAGGGGTATGACAGCCGCAACTGGGTGCTCCTCGACTATTCAAACGTGATAGTGCACGTCTTTCACCCCGAGGCGAGGGAGTTTTATAAGCTCGAAACCCTCTGGGGCGACGCGGCACCGATACCGGATGAGGAGTGGGCTGACGTTAAGTAGGGGAGGGGCTCTGCTCCTCCCGACCAAATTGTACATCTACCTTTAATAACGGGAGGAGTAGAACCCCTCCCCTACAACCCAACCGCGGTGCACGATTAGTCATTCACCTTTAACCATTAGCCATTAGTCTAAACAACCCCACCACAAAAACCAAAAAACAAAAATCTGCAAAGAGGTATAAATGAGATACGACTATAAATCGATAGAGAAAAAGTGGCAGGACTTTTGGGACGAAACAAAACCCTTTGCCGCCAAAAATGACAGCGAAAAACCGAAGTTTTATACGTTGGTGGAGTTCCCCTACCCTTCCGGCGCCGGTCTGCATGTCGGTCACCCTCGCAGTTATGTTGCACTGGACGCGGTCGCGCGCAAAAAGCGACTTTGCGGTTATAACGTCCTCTATCCGATGGGGTGGGATGCGTTCGGTCTGCCGACAGAGAACTTTGCGATGAAAAATAAGGTCCACCCTGCCGAGGTCACCGACAAGAATATAGCGCGCTTTAAATCTCAACTGAAAAGCCTCGGTCTGTCCTTTGACTGGGACAGGGAGATAAACACCACCGACCCAAACTACTACCGTTGGACACAATGGATATTTTTGCAGCTTTTCAAAAAGGGGCTTGCCTACAAAAAAGAGATGGCGGTGAATTTTTGCACCGGTTGTCGTGTCGTGCTCGCCAACGAGGAGGTTGTGGGCGGTGTCTGTGAACGCTGTGCAAGCGCGGTGGAGCGCAGGGTCAAAAGCCAATGGATGCTCGCCATCACTAAATATGCCGAGCGCCTCGCCGACGACCTCGACAGCGTCAACTTTGTGGATAGGGTCAAGACGCAACAGCTCAACTGGATAGGCAAAAGTCACGGCGCTGAGGTGGTCTTCGGCACCACCGCCGGTGACGAAATAACGGTCTACACCACCCGACCCGACACACTGTTCGGCGCGACCTACATGGTGCTCGCGCCGGAGCATGAACTGGTGATGAAATGGCGCGCAAAGCTCCAAAACAACGATGAGATCGACGGCTATATCGCCGCCGCCGCACTAAAAAGCGACTTTGAGCGCACCGAGCTCGCCAAGGACAAGACCGGCGTTAAGTTGGACGGCGTTTTTGCGATAAATCCCGTGAATAATAAAGAAATCCCGATTTTTATATCGGACTATGTGCTCGCCGGCTACGGCACCGGTGCCATTATGGCGGTGCCGGGGCATGACGAGCGTGACTATGCCTTTGCCAAAGCGTTTGACCTGCCCATCATCGAGGTGGTCGCCGGCGGTGACATTTCGCTCGCGGCATTCACCGATTGTGCAAGCGGTATTATGGTCAACTCGGACTATCTCGACGGTCTCTCGGTGGAGCAGGCAAAGATCAACGTGGTGGAAAAACTCGGTGAGAAAGCCACTATCAAGACCAACTTCAAACTGCGTGACTGGGTGTTCTCCCGTCAACGTTATTGGGGTGAGCCGATACCGATGGTGCACTGTGATAAATGCGGTTGGGTGCCACTTTCCGAGAGTGAACTGCCGCTTTTGCTCCCCTCGCTCCCCGATTTTGAGCCGGGTGTGGACGGCGAGTCGCCGCTCGCGCGGTTGACCGATTGGATCGCCACCACCTGCCCCTGTTGTGGCGGTGCGGCACGTCGTGAGACCGACACCATGCCACAGTGGGCGGGTTCCAGCTGGTATTTTTTGCGCTACCTCGACCCGAACTGCAACGACGGCATAGCCTCACCCGAGGCTTTGAAGTATTGGTTGCCGGTGGACTGGTACAACGGCGGTATGGAGCCCACCACACTGCACCTGTTGTATTCAAGGTTCTGGCATAAATTCCTCTATGACATAGGGGTTGTGCCGTGTGCCGAGCCGTATGCAAAGCGCACAAGTCACGGTATGATACTCGGCGAGGACGGCGAGAAGATGTCCAAATCAAGGGGCAACGTCGTAAATCCGGACGAGATTATCAATAGCTACGGCGCCGACACCATGCGCCTGTATGAGATGTTTATCGGCGATTTTGAAAAGACTGCGCCGTGGAACTCCTCCTCCATAAAAGGTTGCAAACGCTTTTTGGAGAGGGTATATTCCCTACTGGACTGCGTCAAGGGCGGTGAGGGATACCGCGACGAGCTTACAACCTCCTTCCATCGCACCATTAAAAAGGTGGGTGAGGACATTGAAAACCTCAAAGCAAACACCGCTATTGCGGCGATGATGAGCCTTTTGAACGAGATTACCGCCATCGGCAGTGTGACCAAAGGGGAGCTTAAAGCCTTTATTATCCTGCTCTCGCCGTTTGCGCCCCACCTTGCGGAGGAGATGTTCCTTGCCGCCGGTTTTGGCAAAGGAATAGAGGGCGTTAATTGGCCGAAATATGACGAAGCACTCTGTGTGCTTGACACGGTGGAGATAGCGATACAGGTCACCGGCAAGATAAAGGCACGGATGATGATATCCTCGGCGGCGACGGCGCAGGAGGTTCTCGATGCCGCAAAAAAACTGCCGGAGGTCGCCGAGCTGATAGAGGGCAAAGCCATCAAAAAAGAGCTGTATGTCCCAAGCCGTCTTGTCAACATAGTGGTTTAGTGAGACGAGTTTTTTGTGCATTAATGCTTGCATTGATGTTAGTGGGTTGTGGCGGTGAAGAGGTCTACCGACGTAGCAAAATAGATAGCTTTGACACGGTGATAACCATCTCGGGCGCCATGTCAAAGGCGGAGTTTGATGAGATGTTCCGTTTTGCAGACGAGATTATCGGGGATTATCATCGGCTTTTTGATGCGTATAACGAGTATGACGGCGTCGTCAATATAGCGACGCTCAACCTCACGGCATCCACAGCGCCGGTCGAGGTGACGGACGAGTTGATGGAGTTGTTGCTCTATTCAAAGGAAATGCACGAACTCACAAACGGCAGGCTGAATATCGCGTTCGGCGCGGTGTTGAGCCTTTGGAGTGAGGCACGCGAACACGCATTGCAACAGCCAAGCATGGCGCAGATCCCCGACAGAGAGTTATTGCAGGCGGCGGCAAACCACTGCGACATAGACGATCTTATCCTTGATGTTGAGCAGGGCACGGTGTACTTTGCCGACCCAAAACTGCGGCTTGATGTTGGCGGTATCGCAAAGGGTTACAGCGCGCAACAGCTTGCCGACAAGCTATACTCCGCGGGGTATGACGATGTCCTGCTCGCATTTGGCGGCAACATCACAGCGGTGGGGAATGATGACAGCAAAAGCTGGACGGCAGGAATTGAGGACCCACACACACCCGACCCCGAGCCGGTCGAGGTGGTGGAGCTAAAGAGTGGCGACAGCGTGGTGGTTAGCGGTGACTATATTCGATATTTTACCGTCGACAGCGAACAATACGGGCACATTATCGACACCGAGACATTGATGCCGACCGACTATTATCT
Source organism: uncultured Oscillospiraceae bacterium (assembly GCA_964369965.1). Taxonomy (GTDB): domain Bacteria; phylum Bacillota; class Clostridia; order Oscillospirales; family Ruminococcaceae; genus CAYJBH01. The sequence continues at coordinate 18,380 of CAYJGF010000024.1, read as the reverse complement.
ATCGGTGGCGGTGAGGGCGCAAAACGCCGGTCTTGCCGACGCGTTGTCCACCGCGATTTACACCATGCCACCGAACGAGGCACTCGAATTTGTCGAGGGGTTGCCATCGGTCGAGGTGATGTTGATAAACAAGGATAATTCCGTAATATACAGCTCAAACTTTAAGGAAAAATGATATGGAAAAGATTTTGCGGCAGATTGTGCGCATAGATAAAAAAATAATCTACGGGGTGCAACGGCATCGCAGTAAAATTTTAGATAGATTTTTTATCTTTGTGACACATCTCGGGGATAACGGGTTTGTTTGGCTGTGGCTCGCCGTATATTTTATAATAGTACAATATAATCACACCGGCGAGACGATGATAACCGGCCTTGCCTTTTCCACCGTGTTTTGCCTTGTTTTTTTAAAGCGAATAGCCAAACGCAAACGACCCTGTGACCACGATTCGACCCACCTGACCATCAAGCGTCCGTCGGGGCACTCATTCCCCTCGGCGCACACCTCGGCGGCATTTGCGGTTGCCGGTGTCGTCTATCTGACCGCCGCGCCTATTTTCGCGATACCGTCGATAATACTCGCCTCACTGATAGGTTTTTCGAGGGTGTATCTGTTCGTGCACTACCCGAGCGACGTCATAGCCGGCGTATTCATGGGGGTGAGTTTCGCCACCCTTGCCGTCACGGTGGTGACCGAGTTGGTCGCCTTGTCATAGAGGATAGGAGAAAATGCGGTGATAAACATACTAATAGTCTGCCACGGGAATATATGCCGAAGCACCATGGCGGAGTTTGTGCTCAAACATCTGGCAGAGCAGGGCGGTCTTTCGGGCGAGGTCTATGTCGAGTCCGCCGCCACCTCACGCGAGGAGCTGGGCAGCGACACCCACCCCGGAACAAAAGCCAAGCTGACCGAAATGGGCGTGCCGTTCACTCGGCGCAGTGCACGGCAGGTGACATCGGCGGACTATGATAAATTCGATTATATAATATGTATGGATAACAACAATCTGCGCAACATTAAGCGAATTATACCGCATGATGCCGATAATAAAATATCGCTATTGCTCCACTTTGCGAACAGAGAGGGTGATATCGCCGACCCATGGTACAGCGGTGATTTCGATGCGACCTATCTTGACGTGCTTGCCGGATGTGAGGGATTGATAGACAAGGTGATAAGATGAAACGTTTAACCGAGAAAGATCATAACGGCACTATTATAGCATTTGGTTCGGAGCAGGAGATAATAGAGCGGCTTTTTTATTATGAGGACAGGATATACACATTGCTCGCGCGCAGTGAGTTTGCAAAACAGCAGATGCGCGAGCTGCGCCGCGCCGGCAAGGAGCACACCGCGCGGTATAAAGAACTGCTCGGCGATGAGCTGGTGGGGAACACTATTTTAAATGCCGTATTTCCGCAAGAAAAGTGAGAGAAGAATGGATTTTATAATAAAGCATTTTGATGAGCTAACGGTCCATGAACTGCACGATATCTATAAACTGCGCAGTGTTGTTTTTGTGGTGGAGCAAAACTCCGCCTATCAGGATGTGGACGATGCCGACAAGGTGTCTTATCATGTGATGTTAAAAGATGGCGATACGTTGCAAGGCTATTTAAGGGTGTTGCCAAAAGGTGCGACCTATGATGAGGTGTCCATCGGTCGGGTGATAGCACGGGAGCGCCGCGCAGGTGTCGGCGGCAGGCTTTTAAACTGTGGGATAGAACTTGCAAAGGATAAATTCGCCGCCGAGCGCATACTCATCGGTGCGCAGACCTATGTGAAAGAATTTTATGCAAAACACGGCTTTGTCGAGGTGTCAAAGGAATACGTCGAGGACGGGATACCCCATGTGAAGATGTTGCTTGAGTTGTGAGTTGTGGTCTAAATAATTTTTTACACATTGAAAAATGTCATAAACGCCTTAAAAACGGGGTGTCGAGGACGCCGCCCCCTACACATGACATCATGTTTTGTGCAATATTTTTGTGGGCGCACCCTTTTTCACACGCTAAAACGCTGATAAACATTTTGTTTATCAGCGTTTTAAATTTATCTAACTCTGCGATTTTTGTTATATGATACTTTAATTGCTGCTACCGTGCCGACTGATACTCCCATCAGTGCCACTACGCCGAGCAGGATTAAAGCTAAGTTCGATTGCGGCTCCTCCTCGAAAGTGCCGGTCGCTACCTCGTCGTCCTCAATAGTCTCGGTGGCAGGGGTGTCATCCTCATCGTCCGTGGTGTTGCCCTGCGGTACTGCGTTGTCATCGATGGTCTCGGTCTCGGTCTCATCTTCAACATCGTCAACATCGTCGTCGGTAGTGTCTACCACCGGCAGAACTGTCGGGAGAATTGTGGGGGCTGCCGACGCGCTCGCCAATACCGGAGTGGGGGCAGGGGGATCGGTGTTGCCGTTGCCGTTTGTATTGCCGTTGGTGTTACCGCTGTTGTTGCCGCCGTTATTATTATTGTTATTGTTATTTTCCGGTGCGGAGTAGACCGCTTGATAGGTTACGGGGGCGGTTATCGCCTGTGATAATTCGGAATTCAATGCGGCAACATCGGTCGGATAAAATTGAGTGTTTGTCGAGGTGTTAATCCAGTACAAAAACGTCCTGCCGACAATTGCGGTGGCGGTGGGTGCGGATGTCAAGGTGGATAGGTTGCCACCGTCTTGGACCGTCTCGGTGGCTATAGTGTTGCCATTTACATCGGTAAACTGAACCGCGTGAGAAAACTGTGCGAAAAGTTTCATTCCATCGGTTGTTGGTGTTCCGGCAGGTATTGGGGTGCCTTTACTGTCTACCCACGTTAAGGTTGTATATTCTTTGCGATTGGCATCACTCACATTGTCATCATAATGGGAGGAACTTAAGTCCACCGCCGTCCCCGGGACGACTCCGGTGGCAACAAGCCAGTTGCGCTCATTGTCACGATATATGACGGTGATGTCGTCGGTGAGCGTGATATTAAACGTCGTAGAGCCATCTTTATTTATTATCTTAACGAGTTCTTGTACATCGGGTTCGCGCCCTGCTAAGTTTTTGTTTGTAGTTTCAGTCCCGTTTAAAAGATTTATTACACGTTCCAATGCAATGGCGTCAACAGCCGATCCTATCAGCGCCCTGTCGGTAAATGTAAATGTTTTTGTTACATCATTTTTGTTGACATAGGAAAGGTTGACCCTATAACTTGCCTTTTCTGTATCTGCCTTATAAAAAAATGTAATCGTTGGGTTTGTGCTTGCATCGATAACGACGCTATTGTTGTTCACAGTGGCATTTTTATCATCTACTTTTGCCTTTAATAAATCATATCCTGCGATAGTGATAGCATATTCCGTTGCAATTTCATAGGCGTTATTCGGTCTTTCGAGTGTAGCCACACCGTCGATTGGATTGCCATCTTGATCTACATATTCAACGGTGTATGGGTATTTTACATCCGCTTTTTTGTATTCTATTGTGACTAATTTGTAATTGTTCGTGTAAATTGTATCAATCTGATCTTGATCTAATTTAATGTCTAAATATTTATCGCCATTACCCGTTTTCTGCGATGATTTTATCTCGTATACATTGGCTGCGCTCCAACCTGCATTCTTGATAAGTTCGTCGGAGGACAAGCTATGCGCGTCAACAATTTCCTTTTTCGTCAATGTATCACCGACATTTACAGCGTGATAGGTGAAATAAACATTGTCATTAAACTCGTGTTTGACCGCATAGTATCCGTCGGGGGCGTCGGGTGCTGTAGCTCCATCTTCGAGTTTAAAATAAATTGTGGCTTTGAGTGGGGCTGTTAAACTGTGTGATCCGGCATCGATTTTATTATCATCTGTTTCGACTTTTTCAAAAGTATAACCCTCCGGTGCAGTCAGGTTTTTCGCTATGTTCGTTACAAACCTACCATCATTCGCTAAGCCGGTGACCTTTTTTGTCGGGTCCAGGACATAGGTTCCATTACCTTTCCCATCGTCAAGCATAACCGAGAATTCATAGTATCCGACAGTGTCTTTTGTGTATTTTACGGTGTAGGTATAACCAACATCATTGCTCGAAAAGGTATGTTCTGTTACAGTGTCATCTTTAAATGAATATCCGTCAATCTTTGGGAATTTGACGGTTTGGGTGATAGCCGGCGCACCGTCTTCAGGTATCGTCAGCTCAACCTTCGTAGTCGGATAAATTAAATTGTCCTTGCCATCATCATCCGTATAAACATACCGCACCTCATAACTGTTCACGATTTTGTCGGAGGTCGGCTTTAGGTATACGGCTGTCAATGTGACGGTTTTTGTACCGTACTCATCGTCATCAAAGAATTGATCCATAGTAAATGACGTCGCATTGGAAAGATTTTTTTTGCTCGGATTCCATTTTGAAAAAATATAGCTCGGATTAATTTTATACGTTAGGCTCGGTGCACCTGCAGTAGGGTATGCAATGGGCTGATCACCTTCAAATGTCACGGTGTAGGTTTCACTATTCTTGCCGCCGATATTTTCAAATGTGACGGTTAGCTTTCTTTCTGTATCATTTATTGGAGCAGGATCGTTTATCGGAGTAGGAGCGTTTAACGGAGCAAGGTCACCCAGCATAGGCATATCGGGTGCAGCCATCGATAAAGTGTCGGCAACAAAGCTCGGATAGAGTGTAGTGTCGGCGGAAATTAAGGTGTAGGCATTCAGCGCGACGCCGTTATCATCCTGCCAAATCACCGAACTGTAGTCGGTAGGTATGGTTATACTGGGGATGGTCGAGCCGATATAAGTGCCCTGTGAGGTGTATTCTTCACCGGCAACTGTCGGGTTTTCACTCGCCGGAGCGCTCATGTATGCAACCTTAAATTCATCGAAAAATTTCGGGTATAAATACAGATCGGCGGTGATTGTCGCGGAATAATCGATGTCGCTGCCATCGGCTTTAACCCAGCCGATAAAGGTCTGCCCTACCGCTGCGCTCACCGGCTCGGGGCTTGTACTCATGTTATATTTGCCGTTCAATGTATTCGTCTCAAAATGAACAGCGGCACCGTCGGTGTTGGCGGTCATATAAATAACTTTGTATTCGGTTATAGGGTCGCCGGACTTATTGTCTCCCTCGCCCTCGCCCTCACCTTCGCCCTCGCCTTCGCCTTCGCCCTCGCCTTCGCCCTCGCCGGGGTTGACGATGCCATTGCCGACGGTCAAGGGTGTCGATGTTTTATTTAAGGAGAATTGCAGAGGGGTGGAATTGCCAAGGCCGGCGATTGTACCCACCGACATGTTGGTTGCAAGCGGCAAATTCATGCCGGTGTTGGTGTTGGGATTTGTGCCGGCATCCGGCGCAGGGGTATTGATGTTGGCAACCGGCGTAGGTGTTGGGGTGTTGGAGTTCGGCGCAGGGGTAGTATTATTGGTTTCCGGCGCAGGTGTAGGCACAGGTTCCGGCGCAGGTGTAGGCACAGGCTCCGGCGCAGGCGCAGGTTCCGGCGCAGGCGTTGGCTCCGGCGCAGGTGCAGGTTCCGGCGCAGGCGCAGGTTCCGGCGCAGGCGCAGGTTCCGGCGCAGGTGTAGGTTCCGGCGCAGGCGCAGGTTCCGGCGCAGGTGTAGGCTCCGGTGCAGGCGCGGCGGCATTAGCATCCGGCAAAGGCGCAGCCCCTTCCGCAAACGCTACAAAACTGAAGTTGGAAACCAACATTAGTGTTGCAAGCACAATGCTAATAAATCTTAAAAATATCTTCTTGTTGTTCATGATTAATGCCCCTAAATAAAATTTGTATTAATAACTATATATACGTCTGAAAACGACCTCTCGTTTAATTTATTTTATTTTACCACGATTTATCTTTTTTGTCAATGATTTTATTTATTCTATGCATTTTTTTACGTTTCGTACAAAGACATAATCTCAAAATAAAAAATTATCATGATTATGATAAAAAAATGCGACTCTTTTGCGGTAAATTATTTCAATAAATTTAACTATATTTTACATCCAAAACATAAAAAACGAGCACCCTAAAAGGGTAACTCGTTTTTAAATTGATATTATAGAATAATACGCAGTACCTTGTGCCAATCAAAACAATGCTTTTTGGGTTGTTTTTACACCTCAACTCTCCAACCGTAGGTATCCTCTGCCCTGCCGTACTGTATGTCGGTTAGTTTGTTGTAGAGTTGCAACGTTATCTCCCCGACCTTGCCGTCGCCGACCGTTATTTTTTGATTGTTATAACAAAGCCCCCCCACAGGAGAGATTACCACCGCCGTGCCGGTGCCGAAACACTCACTCAATCTGCCACTGTTTGCCGCCTCAATCAATTCATCGGTGGATATCGCTCGTTCGCTCACGCTCTTTGAAAGTGATTTTGCAAGCTCTATAACGCTGTTGCGCGTGATACCGGGCAGGATAGTGCCACTGAGTGCAGGGGTGCAAAGCTCGCCGTCAATCACAAAGAATATGTTCATGGAGCCGACCTCCTCAACATACTTCCGCTCGACGCCGTCCAACCACATGACCTGCGGATACCCCTCTTTTGCGGCGCGGCTTTGACCTTTAAGGGAGGCGGCATAGTTGCCGATAGCCTTGACAGCACCGGTGCCGCCGGGGCAGGAGCGCGTATATTTCTCCTCCACCATGATGTCAATAGGGGCAAAACCACCGGAATAGTATGCCGCAACCGGCGATAAAATTATCATAAATCGATAGACCACCGACGGGTGGACGCCGAGTGCCTCCTCATCGGCTATGACAAAGGGGCGGATGTACAGCGCCGCGCCATCCTCCGACGGTATCCAATCACGCTCGATATCGACGAGTTTTTTAAGGGCGTTCACCGCAAAATCGACATCGATGGGCGGTATACACATCCTATCACAGCCGTCGGCAAGTCGCTCGAAATTTTTTTCGGGGCGAAAAAGGTATACTTTATCGTCGTTTTTGTACGCTTTCATACCCTCAAACAAACCTTGCGCATAGTGCAAAACACAGGAGGACGGCGACATCTCAATCGGCCCATAGGGTTGTATGCGCGCATCATGCCACCCTTTTTCGGCTGTGTAGTCCATCGCAAACATATAATCGGTGAAAATCTTGCCGAATACGAGATTTTTAAAATCCGGTTTTGACTTTAAAACCTCTCTCTTAATAAATTTTATTTCCATTTTAGCCCTCCCTTTTAACTGACTCGCTATTACAACATCCCTCTGTGCGAGGAATTGAAAACCCTTATCTATATATTATATCAGAAAAAAAAGGTTTTTCAATAATTTGTATGCGATTATTTACAATTGTACTAATATTTTTGTTAGTATAAATATTATTTGTGCGATTATTTTTGTTAGTATAAACATTATTAATCATACGAATAAAAAAAGAACAACCGCAAAGGTTGTCCCTAAATTATCACCAAAAACTACTCATTATCTCGGTGATAGAGTTGTCGGTATTGTTGTGGGGTTATCCCCTCGCGCTGTTTAAACTTGCGGTTAAAGTTGTTGTCGTCACAATAACCGACGTTGCGCACTATGTCCTTTATGCTAAAGCGTGTGTTCACAAGATAGTGTTTTGCGTTGTTAAAGCGCATTGCATCCACATATTTCATGATGGGTTCGCCGTTTTGTGCCTTAAAATATCGGGTTAGATAGGAGGCGTTCATGGAGAATTTCTCGGCGATACTGTCAAGACATAGCGATGTATCGGACAAATTTTCCGCTATGTAGGAGAGTATCAGCTCGTATTTCTCGCTCTTTTCCATGACATCTTCACTCGGGACAATCTGCCGCATCAATAATATACAAAAATTCTCAAGACTAAAACGATACTGTTTTAGATTTTGCGGTATCCTTGTATAGAGATGGTCGAGTTTATATATTGTAGTCTCCGGTGTAACTATCGGAGTTTTGTCGATAAATTTACGCAGGGCGGCAAGCAGGTCAAAACAAGCACCTCGAACGGTGAGCATATCGCCCGAGTCGGAAAATTTATCAAAAAACGACTCCAAAGCCTCACGCAGTTCAACCTCGTTTTGTTGTTTAATGCATTTTATTATGCGTTCTATGTAGTTGTTAAAGTTAATCTTTTTGAAATTACTCTTGCAAAGCAGTTTGTCTATGAGTGCGGTGGTCAAAATCTCACTCTGCTCAAAGAACATGGAGTACTCTAAAAAGGTGAGCGCATCCTTAAAAGAATAGGAAATGCTGTTTAAATTATTATAATGCCACCCCACCGCAAACGTCATGTTGAACTCATATTGCATGGATATGTGCTCCTGAACGTATCGACATAGATCCAGTGCGCGCTGTTGGATATCTACCCCATTATCGGTGCCGTAGACAATGATTATGCCGGTACTGTAAATCACATCGCTGGTGAAGATAAATTCCCCCTTCTCGACATGGTTTTTTATTCGATTGCTGATGGCAAGACGATCTATCCATTGTTGATTGACAGAGCGTTTTTGAACAAAATCCACAAGATAGTTGTCGATATACGCCACAATGCAACAATAGTTTTTGTCGTCGTCCAATCGGTTGAGCTGTATGCTCGCCGCCTCACCCCATTGCTCGGCGATAGCCTGTGTGTTCTTCCCGTTTAATAGTGCAGTCATTATCTGGGTTGTTACAATACTCTCCTGATTTGAGAGATTTTCGGTGAGACGCAACATGTTGTCGTTAAGATATTTAAAGGTGTTTTCAATGACTATCTCCTCCCCGGGGTCCGGTGAGGCGTCGTTCACAAGGGAGGACAGATTATAGAGCGGAGTATACCATCTGCGCGCAACATACATGCTTATCTGCCGTGCAAAGAACAAAAGCAGTAGATAAAACAAAAGGGTTGTCAGCGAAAGATATAACAGGCCGGAATATACCGCAAATCCATCAACGCTGTAAACGCCGTAACAATCGTTGGTTATATCCTCAAAGACGTATTCAACGACATAGTTGCCACTCGGCACATCGCTTTTTGAGGATAAAATCAGGTTGCCATGCCCATCATAAATTTCAAAGTGACCGGAGCTTATTTCGGTGTTATCGTCTATCAAATTGACGATATAGTCATAGTCCATCTCAAAATAAAGCAGCGCATCGGAGCCGCCATATGGGGACGGCTTGGTGGTGACGCAGTAGAGTGATTTATCAATATTATCGCCATCTGCATTTGATAAAAATGTGAATATATCGGGGGAGACAAGCTCATCATTATAATCCGGTGAAATCTCATAAAGGGAGGATAGCAGCTCGGAATACGGACTTTTGCCACGATTGGTGAAGACCATGTCGGAGAGCAGGGCGTTGTTACTCTCCCCATATGCGATGCCCATCGATAAAATGCTCTCATGGGAGGAGATGGAGGTGTTTATATCCTGCGCGATGTTGTGAGAATAATCAAAGTTATCCTCTATATTATAAGAAAAGAGTGAGGATTGATTGGAAACGCTATAGCTCACCTTGGTCAGCGCGTTAAGCTCCTGTTTAAAATAGTTGTAGCTTTGCTGTGTGTTTTGCTCCAGACTCTGTTGTAGGGCGAGATACTGAGAATATATTGAAAAACCGGCAAAAATCAGCAAAAAAGTTAATAAAACAACAAAAATAGAGAAGATAATGCGATAATATCTTTTTAGCGTGGTATGATTTTTAATGGTATACTTATCCAGAAATATCCCCTCCCTTCTTTTCTCGTTTTACCTACAATGAAATTTTAACATTTTAATACATAATTGTCAAATTTTTAAGTAAAATGGCTATATAATTGAAAAAACGCCCTACTGCAAAATTTTACATAGGCAAAAATCCAAAAATTTGACAGTGAAAACCCAAAAAATTGCCCCATCAAGGTCAAGTTTTTCATATTGAAAGTTTGAAATTTATGTGTTAAAGTTATGTCATAAAGAACAAAACAACTCTCGATAAGGAAAGAATATGTCAAAACCTAACAAAAAGGGTATTACAATCAATCAAAAGAGTGTGCTCGGCAAGCTGTTCTCCAGCTGGCAACTCTATTTGTTTGTTCTGCCGGCAGTTATCTATCTTATTATATTCAACTATATACCGATGTACGGCGTTCAGCTTGCATTCAAATATTTCCAACCTAACCTCGGTATTGAGGGTAGCCCTTGGGTCGGGTTTGATAACTTTATAAGGTATTTCGACTCCCACTATTTTTGGCGACTTATCGAAAACACTCTTGTTCTCAACCTATATAATCTTGTGCTCGGTTTCCCCTTCCCCATTATCCTCGCCCTCATGATGAACGAGATAATGAAGCCTAAACTTAAAAAGACGGTGCAGACCATCATGTACGCACCCTACTTTATTTCGGTCGTTGTCATCGTCGGTATACTCACCGTCCTGCTCAACATGACCACCGGTTTTGTCAACGTGACTATACAAAATCTCGGTTTTGAGGCGGTGCCGTTTTTGACCGACTCGGGGTGGTTTCGACATGTCTATGTCTTCTCCGACCTTTGGACAAATGTCGGTTGGAACTCCATTATATATATAGCGGCGCTCACCGGTGTCGACCCTGCACTGCATGAGGCGGCGCAGATAGACGGTGCAAGCAAGTTCAAGCGAATTATCCACATCAACATACCCGCAATCGCCCCGACCGCGGTTATCCTCTTTATCCTACAGGCAGGTCGCATGATGAACCTCGGCTTTGAAAAGGTATTCCTACTTCAAAACGGCATGAACATCGAAACCTCGGAGGTTATCTCCACCTTTGTCTACACCCAAGGTCTTCTGCTGATAGACTATGGATATTCCACCGCTATAGGCCTCTTCAACAACGTAATCAACATCATACTGCTACTCTTTTTCAACAAACTGGCACACAAACTCGGCAGTAACGGACTATTTTAATGGGGTGTCCAAAAAGTCAGCTTTACAAAAGGCGTCGGCAAAATTTCCGTCATATGTCACAAAAATCCTCGTTAATACACAAAGTATTGCCTGCGGTTTTTGTTTAATCTGACAAAAATTTTGCTCTAGCTTTTGCAAACCCTTTGTTTTTAAACACCCCCTAATATAACAACAATGAAATGGTGATGAAATTGAACAAAAAAAGTACAAAAATTAAAGAGGCATCGGGCGACAGACTGCTCAACGTTATCATCGGTATAGTGCTGGTAATAATGGTGCTGTTGGTGGTATATCCCCTCTGGTTTATAATCATAGCCTCGGTCAGTGATCCACTCGCCGTCTTTGCCGGTGACGTATGGATATGGCCACAGGGATTTAACCTTGATGCGTATAATCTTGTCATTATCGACGATGATATCTGGTCCGGTTATGCCAACACTATAATGTATACCCTTGTCGGAACATCGCTCAACATCGCGGTGACTATGTCCGCCGCCTACGCCCTTTCTCGCAAGAAGATGTTCGGTCGCAATGTTATCATGGGCTTTATCATCTTCACCATGTTTTTCTCGGGCGGTCTTATCCCGACCTACCTGCAGGTCAACGAGATCGGTCTTTATGACACCTTTGCAATCATGGTTATCTTCAACCTCGTCAACGTCTACAACCTCATAGTTGCAAGGACGTTTATCCAAACCACCATCAGTGAAGAGCTGTTTGAGGCGGCATATATCGACGGTTGCACCGATGCAAGAGCATTTTTTAATATGGTTTTGCCACTCTCCGCACCCATCATCGCCGTGCTTATACTGTTCTACGGTGTTGCGCACTGGAATCAGTACTTCAACGCACTTATCTACTTACAAGAACGCTCACGTATGCCGCTACAGATCATCCTGCGTGAAATTCTGCTCGCCAACATGAGCACCGAGTCCAACCTCGATGTCGTCATGGAGACGGATTTATCCCAATACTTTATCGGTGAGAGTTTGAAATTCGCCGTCATCATCGTGTCCAGTGTTCCGATGCTGATACTCTACCCATTCCTGCAAAGATTCTTTATTAAGGGTATCATGGTCGGCTCTGTCAAGGGTTAAAACCTTATAATGGTTTTACTAAATATTTTGGAGGAACTACTAAAGAAAGGAATTATCACATGAAGAAACTACGCATTCTTTTAGCGATGCTCATTGCTCTTGCAATGCTCGCCTCCTGCTCCACACCGGCTGCACCGGCTGAGGATGGAGGAGATGCTCCTGCCACCGAGGACGGCGGTGATGCCGCGGCAGCAGGCGATTTGTCCAACATTAACATGGACGGTATGCCCATCGCTAACGAGACCATCGAGCTGGACGCTCTTGTTTCCCTCTACTATATCATGGACGAGTGGAACGGTCACCCTGCATTTGTGCATCTTGAAGAGCTGACCAACGTCAAGATCAACTTTGAGAGCGTGCCGGACGAGGGCTTTATCGAAAAACGTAACCTCATCTTTGCCTCAAACGAGCTGCCGGACTTTATTATCCGTGCAAGACTCACCGCTGAGGAGGAGACAAAGTATGCTACCGCCGAGCAGATCATACCGCTTGATCCCTACTTTGCGGACTATGCACCAAACTTCCAGGCTATGTTGGACGAGGACCCCAACCTAATTAAAAGTATCGCCGCAGCAGACGGCAGTGTTTACAGTATGCCGCAGATCAACACCACACTCGGCAACCTGATGCAAAAACACTGGATCAACACTACATGGCTGGAAAATGTCGGCATGGAAGTCCCCACCACCACCGACGAGCTGTATGACGCCCTTGTCGCTTTCCGTGACCAGGATGCAAACGGCAACGGTGATGCCACCGACGAAATACCTTTCGGCGCAACCCTCGGCGGTGTAGCACCGACATTTAATGCCGCCGCAACCTTTGCACGTACCTTCTATGGTTCTTTCGGCATGGCGCTCAACTATGGCGCAATCGACTTTTATTCCGAAATAGATGATGAAGGCATGGTCAAACTGCTTCCGCTCCAAGCCGGATATGAGGATATGCTCACCTACCTTAACATGTTGTGGAGCGAGAACCTGATTCATAAAGAAATCTTCGCACAGGAACTCACACAACTTGCCTCACAGGTTAACAGCGACACCGTTGGCTATGCCACACACGGCAACAACACCCAGTGGATGGGCGCAACACGCGACCAGTTTGTAGCGGTACCGGCTCTGGAAGGACCGGACGGCTCCAAAGGCTGGAACAATGCAAACCCGAAGGTACAAACCACCGGCACATTCGCCATCACCTCCGCTAACGAGCACCCCGAGGCAACCATGCGTTGGGTTGACCATCTCTACAGCGAAGAGGGCACAGTCTTAGTTCGTTTCGGCATCGAGGGCGAGAGCTATGAAGTCGTAGACGGCGAATATGAACTGCTTGATCATATCCTCAACGATCCGAACGGTCTGACACTGGACGAGGCTATTGCACAGTGGGGCTTCTTTGTAGGCGGCAACATCCCGCAAAACATCTTTGATGCTGTTGATGCCTCCGCCGCACAGCTCCCCGAGACCAAGGCGGCAGACGCTGTCCTTGAGCCGGACATGGTACCGCTTGAGAACATCCCTGTTCTCCACTACACCGAAGAGGAGACCATGGCACTCGGTCAGTACTCACAGGATATCAAGAACTTCATCAACGAGAACACCATCCAATTCATCACCGGCGAGCGCCCGATGTCAGAGTATGCAGACTTTATCGCTGAGCTGGAGGCTATGAATGTTGACGAGTACACCGGCATCCTCCAGGCCGCATTCGACAGATGGATGGCAGGCTAAACAAGCAAAATAATATGAAACACCGATAAGCATTATTTGTCCGGTCATGCACGAAAAACCGTGGCATGACCGGACTTTTATTAAAAAAGGAAATTAATATAGAATGAAAAAGGTAAGAATAGGAGTCATAGGTTGCGGCAGTATCGCCGACAACTACCATCTGCCGGCAATGGCAAAATGTGAAAATGCGGAGTTTGTCTGGGCATGCGATATAATTGAGGAGCGCGCGATAAAGGCAAAGGAAAAATTCGGATTTGAAAAAACTACACTTGATTATAAAGAGGTGCTCGCCGACGAGAGTGTCGAGGCAATCTGCATCTTTACTAAAATAGACACCCATGCGACCATGGCTATTGAGGCGTGTTCGCTCGGCAAAAAAATATTTATGCAAAAACCGTTTGCCTACAACATCGACGAGGGCAGGCGGATAATAAAGGCGATCAAAGACAATGACATCAGCTTTACACCCTCGTTCATGCACTCCTACCTGCCGGAGAGTTTGCAGGCAAAGGCTATCATCGAGAGCGGCGAGATAGGCAAGGTGGAGAGTGTGCTGATGCGCAACACCCTGCACAACCCATACCACACCGCACCGAGCTACGGCGGCGCGATGATGGATATCGGTTGTCACGGTATCGACCTTATCCGCACCATGACGGGGCAGGACTATCTGTCCGTCTTTGCCGTCACCCCGAGGAACATCGATCCCGACAAGGTGGTGGACACCTCCACCGACCTGGGCGGCGACGAGCGTCGCGCAACACTTGTCTACCACATGACCGACGGCGTGACCGCCGTGCACGAGGTCAACTGGTCCAAGGTGGGCAACACCACACGATGCGAGATGGAAATACACGGCGAAAAGGGCACGGTGTATCTGCTCAACCCCTATAACAAAGAGGGTGTTATCTATGTTTCCAGTGAAAAGGCAAACAACAGCGACCTTGTCAAGGGTGTGAAGATAGACGTTGCGCCGAAGTTCTACGGTCTGACCCACCATGAGACACTTATTAACGACTGGGCAAACGACACCACCGACAGCAAAACCCCGGAGGACGGCTTTTATACGCTCGCAGTAATACACGCCGCACGCAAATCGATGGCAAGCGGCAAACCGGAACTCGTCGAAAAACCACAATAAATTGTGATAAAAGAAAGGATAATGAAATGCAGTTAGGATTTATCGTACCCGCCGAGAGCGATCTTAAGGTTCAATTCCAATTCGCAATGCAACAGGGCATCGAGTATGTGGAGTTGCAGTTCAACCAACTGAGATGCATGAACTTCGACACACAGCGCATATTTGATGCTATGGAGGGCACAAATGTCAAGGTCGGCGCCTGCGGACTTTGGGAGCTGAACACCATAAGCGACGATGAAAAAACCTTTGAGGAGAACAAGAAGACCGTCTTTGAATTCTTCGACATGGTGGCGGCAATCGGCTCACCGGTGGCGTTCATAAATGCCGGCACCAACAAGGAGAATGACACCGACGCGAATGTAGCAAAACTCAAAGAGGCATATCCCCAGTATAAAAAATATGCTACCGACAAGGGGTTAAAGCTCGCATTCTATCTCGGACATAAGGGCAACTTTATCAACCACCGCGACATTTTAGCGCGCGTCATGAGTGAGATACCGGACTTCCCACTTAAAATCGATCCGGTCGGTCTTATGCGTAACGTGAAGGACGACCCCTATTATATAGTAAGCCAATACGCTAAAAATATCGTGCATTTCCACGCCAAGGACATATATCAAATCCCCGAAATTGGCTTTGAGATAGAGCCGCCGGTCGGACTCGGTCAACTTAAATGGAATGTCCTGCTCGGAATGTTGTACGATGTAGGTTACACCGGTTGCATCATCATCGAGCCACACGGACCCAATTATATGATGGAAAGTTATGGTAGATTTAAACACGTCGTCCTGTCCAAGAGACATTTAGAGCAGTTTATAGTTTAAACAGAATACCGGAAAGGAAATTTTCCACTATGTCACTGAAAAAGTTCTGGAGCGACATGCACTCCAATATCCACCACAACCAGATGGACGAGCTGTCCATCTGGTTTGAACACGCGAAGATGACCATCGACTTTTGGCCTATCGCCTACTACCCTTTTTATATGAAGCCGACCGAATGGGGACTTGCGGTGGAAGATAAGATAGATGAAGATAAATATAAGGCGGATTGGGAAATCCTGCGCGAATTTGTCAAGGAAAAAAATGCCGAGGGGTATCCTATGTTTATGGGGTACGAGTGGCAAGGCGCAGGCAAGGACGGCGACCACAATGTTTTCTTCCTCGACAACGAACAGCCGCAACTCCATCCTATGAGATATCAGGAGCTGATTGACGCATTTAAAGGAATTGACGCCATCGGCATACCACACCATGTGGCTTATCAGCTCGGCTCACGCGGTAAAAACTGGGATACGCACAGCGAGGATTTTTCTCCATTCGCCGAGATTTATTCCAGTCACGGCAGCAGCGAGAGCGACCTCACCCCCCTTGAGATGGGGCGTCATATCCATATGGGACCGCGCGCCGGTGGGACGGACTATGAGAGCGGCCTTGCACGCGGTATAAAGGTGGGTGCGATAGCCTCGGGCGATAACCATATCATCCCGGCAATCTTCGAGCACGGCACCATGTGTGCATTGGCAAAAGAGAACACAAAGGAATGCATATGGGACGCACTGAAAAAGCGCCACACCTATGGCGTATCTCGCAGTAGAATAGGGGTGGATTTCTCGATAGACGACGCAATAATGGGCGACGAGCTACCGCACACCGACTCTGCAAGGTTGAAAATCGGTGTCGTGGGCACAAATGCGGTCGATCGTATCGAGATTTTGCGGGACAATATTTTAGAGGAGATGATAGTCCACTCCGGCAGTTATGAGCGGGAGGCTATACCGTCCACCGTGCGCTTTAAGTTCCGCCTTGAAATAGGTTGGGGGCCGGATACACGCGTCTATAAGGAGATATACAAAAAGCTCTGGGAGGGCAAGCTTCACACCGACGGACAGATTCTCTCGGTGGAAAACTGCTTTAACACCTTCGGACAAACGATTATATCGAAAACACAGCAAGATTTCGAGTTCAACCTAACCACCTACAAGTCCACCGGCACCGGAAAATGGATGGGCGCAAGCGGTGTGACCAACGAGGGGTTTATCTTTGAGATAGAGGCGAATTCGAACAGTGATATAATCTTAACGCTCGATGGCAAGGACTATGTCTTAAAGGTCTGCGATATTATAAAGAACACCAACGTGATACCGCTTTTTGACGAGGTTCGAGAGTTGACGAGACAAACCTACGGTGAGGTGGAGCACTATCGCGACGACCCATGGTGGCACAATGCATATAAAATCAAATTCCACAAAGGGTGTGTGTCTGTCGGTTATGAAGTGCGGTATGAAAAGGAGATAACTCCTGTAAAGGGAAGTAACTATCGTCTTCGTGTATGGCAAAAAAATGGCGATGTCGCCTGGACATCACCGATATTTATAGGGGTGTAGATGTATTATGTAGGTGTTGATGTCGGGGGGACGAGCATAAAAACCGGCATAGTTAATGAGAAATACGAGATAATTGCGCGCAGTAGGCAGGAAACCTTTTTTGGAATGACAAACGACGAATTTTGCGAGAGAATTGCACGCAGTATCGATGAGGTGCTTCAAAATGCCGGTCTAAATGCCTCAAGGGTGGAACAGATAGGCATAGGATGCCCCGGCAACGTGAATGACGAGCTCGGAATATTTGAGCATATAGGAAATCTCGGATTAAAAAATGTTGAGGTGAAAAAGGCTCTTGCAAAACGCTATCCCGGCACAAAGGTGATTATCGACAACGACGCAAATGCCGCGGCATACGGTGAATATCTTGCAGGCGCGCTCAAAGGGTCGAGTTTTGCGGTTGCGGTGACACTCGGCACCGGAATTGGTGGCGGAATAATAGCGGACGGTAAAATCTACCGCAGCTACAACTATTACGGCGGTGAGGTAGGACACACCGTGATACACGCCGGCGGCAGATCATGCCGTTGCGGTCGAAACGGCTGTTGGGAGGCATATGCCTCCGCCACCGGTCTCACCGCCACCACAAAAGAGGTCATGGAGGAGCACCCCGATTCGCTTATGTGGGCACTCGCCGAAAACGACATAGAAAAGGTCAAAGGCTCGACCGCATTCACCGCGAGAAAACAGGGAGACAATGCGGCAAAAAAAGTAGCCGAACGTTTTGTAGACGATCTTGCGGTTGGGCTTGCAAACATCACCAACGTACTACAACCTAAAACGGTTTGTATAGGAGGCGGCATCAGCGAGCAGGGCGACTGGCTGATAAATATGTTGCGAGAAAAATATGAGGCTGAAATTGCGCTACCCTCCCGCCGCGCCGAGATAATCGAAGCAAAGCTCGGAAATTCAGCAGGGATAATAGGCTCGGCATTTTTGGTTTAGGATAAAAGTTATGACAGGAAAAAGAAACATTACATAATAAAAGTGCTTTACATTTTGACAAACTTGTGCTATAATACATAAAGTGATATCGACAAGAGGGTATAGCTCAGTTGGTTAGAGCGCTTGCTTGACATGCAAGAGGTCGGTGGTTCAAGTCCTCTTACCCTCACCAGTTTGAGTGTTCTTATAGGATTTGAGTATCCTAATAAGAACACTCACTTTTTTATGCC
>CAYJGF010000023.1:35981-38261 GCA_964369965.1 uncultured Oscillospiraceae bacterium | reverse complement strand
AGCATGGATGGCAGAGCACGTTGGGTGGATAACGTGATAATTGAGAGGTGGTTTCAAAGTTTAAAGGTATAATATGTAATTGATAAAAAAAACAAATTATCACAGTAAACAAACATATTATAATACTAATATTAGCTAATAAATTAGTATTAAATATATTACTGATTATAAATAATATATTTGATAAAACTTCCATTATGCCTAAAGCAGACGCTCCCGCAAGTAAAGAACGCCCTGGAATTTTAAAATGTAGTTTGAATTTATTATATAAAGATTGTCTTTTTTGCATTTTGTTCACTCCTTATTGCAATTTTGTTTCACATAATAATGACGCTTTAACCATTTTCTACCCTTGATAAATAATCGATTAATTTAGTCTCAATACACTTGTTTTTGTGCTCATGTATATTAAGCAGTCTGTCTAGATTCAATTGATATCTTTGCTTTTCTGTTAAATCTTCTGTTGCATTAATTAGCTTTTTATAGGGCGAAACTAGATAATAACTATCTTTTCCAACTGCTTTTATTATGTCTTTTATGATTATTAAATAAATTTCATTGTCAAATTTTGTGTTATTGGTTTTTCTGCTTTTCGCAAATTTAATATCCGCATGTAATAAGTGGATTCTAAATATTCTGAAATCAATTAATTCACCTTTAATTTGCATGTTTGCAATTGATTTACTTATATATTTTGATGCGTTTTTAAAGTCGCCTTGCAAATAATGATAAAATGCGCAAATATACCACGTGTGCCAAAGTGTTGTTGTAAATCCTTCAGGTAGATTATTTCGACTTTCAATACTTTTTATTAAGTTGTATAAATTCTGCTTTTCCTCAGTAAACAATTCTATTTCTGAGCAAACATTTAATGAACTGCAATAATCTTTATTCATTAAACTTATTGTTTTAAAACGCATTTTATTTGCTATACATACATATTTGTGTGCAATCTCATATAAATCCATATCTCTTGCCAAAAGCCCAATATTAAATATGGTTGTAGCCCAACTGGATATATATTCTGATAATTTTTCACATTCATGAATATGTAGAGTTTTTTCTTTTTTAAGTTCAGATAGTTCAATCAATAAATCACAAGCTTTTTCAAAGTCAGAATCTGTTATAATAGCAGTATAATTATTTAATGCTCTTATATAATTATCATCTTTCACACCATACTTTGCTTTAATTTTAAAATCTTGTTCAATAGCATGATCAATGTCTTTTTTACTGCCACCACTAAAACTTAGAACAATAGCCAAATTCCCATAACATTTTGCTAAAAAAAGCATGTCGCTACTTGAATTTAATTCGATCTTTTCCAATTCTGTTATACAACGTATTAAATATTTGTACCGGTTAAAGAATCTTTATATTGATAACTGATAGACCCAACTGCAAACAAAATACGAATCAAATCATTGTGCTCTATAACTTCGCTGTAATTTTCAATTAAGGATTTAGAATAATTATATGTTGACTGAACTGCAGCAAAATCCATACCGCTCTTATATGCCAGTTCATTTATAACTTTATTTATATTAGTACTTAATTCATATTTTTGTAAATTTGTCTTAAAAATGAGTGGTTTTGGGGGAGCGTTCCATTTACGCACAAGTCCTTTTTTTGTTGCAAATTCAGTTAAATTTTCTTTGCTTAAGCTAGCACTAAAATAGTGTTTGAAACAATCAACAATTACCTTTTTGTTGATTGTTAACCCTAATTCTACATAGATGCAAAAAGTGTTAATACAGAAATCATAAATTGTTGCAGATTGTTTTTCGCTTTCTATAATGTTTTGTGAAAAATCTTTTTCGAAAATAGCTATATCTAAAATTTGGGAGTGTATATTTGCAGTTTCATAAAAGCATTCTTTAAGTATAATTAGCAAAACATCAATATTTTGCTCAAGTTCATCACAATTTTTGTAATTATTAACAAAATAATTTCTCATCGCATGTAAATATATATTGTCATTTGATATGAAATTAATTAATTGTTGCACGCATTTATAATCTTTTTCAGGATAATAAATAGGTTCTATTCCCAGTGTATTAAGTTTCTTTGCAAAAAAAAGCTGTTTGTTTTTATCTAAAAAAAATGGAACTATTGCAAAATGTGAAATACTTCTATTTTCATTTATACAAATTTCTAATATTTCAAGAGTTCTGTCTTTTTCTAAACCACATCCTAAAAATAGAACTTTTTTACTTGAAAAAATTTTACGTAAATATAAAGGCACTAATTTATTGTTCTGTTCATTGGTACTTCCATAAA
>CAYJGF010000023.1:0-35971 GCA_964369965.1 uncultured Oscillospiraceae bacterium | reverse complement strand
CGCCTTTCATTTATTTGTATTGCTTCGTTCATTTGCCCTTCTAGGCAAGGAAGCAAAGGTTTTAAAATCTCATCATTAAACAATTCACAAGACTTTTCAATTAATGTATCATAATTTGTTGTGACTATCATTTTTGCAAAGGAAGTTGCAATTAAAAATGGTAGATATAAATTTTGTGTTATGGTATTAGAAAATATTTCACGAATTCTTTTCATTATCATATCACTATTACCGGAGGCTTGAACGATTTTATCTGCAAACGCAAAATAATTGTTTGTCTCTTGTAGTTCTAGAATTTCATTTTCTGTTAAAAACTCTTTGCCTAAAATATTAAGTAATTCACCCCATGTAAATAATCCGCAACTTTTTGAAATTCCCGACCCTACAAAAGGTATAATATTTTCTCTCAACGATTTAATTGAAGATAGTCTACTCTTATTGTCTTTGTAATTTATTAATTCACTTAGTAACATACGGCACCTCATAAATAATTTTATATTTTATAGATAAATATGCACATATTATACAATATTCACCTATATATAACAACATATTTAAGACTTACTTTAATTCAAATAATTTAGATTAATAAGTTTGAAAGAAATATGCTTTTTTAATTATTATAAGAACTATAGGTTTAAAATAAAATAATTTCTATTCTATTATTTCCAACCACTCCTTAACAATACAATTAATTTTAATCTATCATTTTCAAAACAAACTCAATTGCTCATGTATTTCCTTTTCGCTTGGGATGCGCCCGTTCCAATTTTCATCAATTCCGATAGCTCCGTTTTTGATTATTTCCGCATTTCCGAGATAGGCATTATTATCCCAGCATAAAACTCTGCAATAATCCTTTTTTATAGCTTCATTTGCGCCACTCCATGTACCGCCTTTATTGTATTCCGACCTTACAACGATGCTGGCCTTTGATTGAGAATATATATATTTATTGCGTGCCATAGCCATCCCTGTGTTAAATCCGGCATCGGGTTTTGCGGTTGACAGAATAACAAGTTGTCGGTCTCGCAGTGGTTGTATAATATTTTTTTTCTTGATTTTTTTATCAAGTGAGTCGGAAATATATTCAACAACATAGCCATTATTTTCAATCGCTGTATCTACCGATATATTATCTATACCTTTCGCCCCTCCGGAAACTATTCCATAACCCTTTTGTAATGCTTTTTTTACAGTTGTTTTAGTAAACTCTTCATCCGATACATCAATTTTTCTGGACCCGACAAACCCGATAAAACTTCGATTGCATATAGATAAATCACCGATATAATAAAATAAAGGTGGACAGGTTTTCTTTAATTTTAACTTTAACAAAGCCGGATATTCACTATCAGCTCTTGTGACTACATTAATTCCTTGTTCTGCATATTTACTCAGTTCAAACGAAATACCGGCACTTCGATTTACTAGGTTCATTATACGTTCAGACTCTGTGTCGGTAAAATAATTTTTTAAATTAACACTATCCATTTTTAATAAATCACAAGGTGATAGTTGTAAATCTATCAATCTATCAGCAAATTTTGACCACTCGGATGGCTCAAAAGGTTTAATGTTTTCACCTACGCAAAGGTGACTACACAAAATAATAATTGCTTTTGAATTGCGATTCATTTTTTACTCCTTGTTATTAGAACTGTCCGCTAAAGCAAAAGGGAATACCATTTGCGCACCATTTGACATTAACAGATGTCCACAAACAGTTATTGTCCACTTTGAATCAATAATATCGTCAATCAAAATAATATTATTAGCTACAATTGCATTTGGTGCTATTTGAAAACATTTTAATGCATTTTCACATTGATGAGCGGAATTTTGCATGATTTTCTGTTGTTTCGCAGGGATTTTTATCAATAAATCCAAACATTTCACATTGCATCTGTCCGCAACTTTTTTAGCAAAATCCGCCACCATGTTACTTCTATTCGATGGAACGAAAGTTATAGCTTGGATATTATTGGTTTTAATAATGTCTTTTAAAAGGCTCGCAGCCTTGCCTACCAACTCATCACAAAACACATTGTTTTTTGAATACTTATCCCTCTTTACTAAACTGCCATATCCAGCATCTCCATATTTAGACAAACAAATACCCTCTTCGTTTATTTTAGAAATTTTAGTTTGTGATGTGATGCTAGTAGTCGCCCACTTCTTCCTAGGTAAAATAGGGATTATAAGTCTCTCCAAATACATTTGTGCTTTTTGCAGAGATTGTTCACTCACTTTAGACGAATATTCTTCATACCCCAAACAGTTAGAGCAAATGCCACATGTATCTTGTGTGTTATCATCTAGGCTGTTTACTAAAAACTTGCCGTAACACTCTTTAATATCAGCAAATTTTTTCATTTCTGCCTGTTCTTTTTTTCGCATTTGCGTTATTTCATAATATTTTTCTTGATTATATACAAATTCTTTTGCAGTTGAATGGTATCTCCCTTTTTCTTTTGTTATGTATCCATCATTTTGCAAAAACATCAGAATTTTATTTATTTGATTATTTCTGATGTTTACCTTGCTTTGTATTTTACCAAGTGTTACGCCACTATCTGTATTTTCAAATATATAATCGATTGTTTCGATAAATTCTTCTTTTCTGGGAAATGCTGTCTCAATAAAATAGTTTTGAATATCCTCATCTTCTTTGCCTGTCATTAAAAAAGTATACGCACGATGAATATTTCTACCGGCTCTACCAATTTGTTGATAATATGACACTATATTTGATGGTCGCTGATAATGTATAACAAATGAAATATCGCCTTTATCATATCCCATCCCGAGTTTAATAGTTGCAATAATGACCTTTATCCTATTATACAAAAAATCGTTTTCTGCTTCTCTGTTTAAATATTCATCCTCTTTTCCTCTGGAATAATATGATTTTGCCTCTATTTTATTTTGTGTTAAAAAATCGGTTAAATAATCGCAGTCGCGTTGTGTTAAACAATAAATAATCCCGGAGCCCTCTAATTTATCTATATTTTCTAATATCCATGCATATCGTAAAGCGGTGTCATGAAGTTTTAAGATTTGTATGGATAAAGATTTTCTCATCAAAGTTCCTCTCGATACATATACATTAGTGCCGAGTTGCTTCTTTAAATCTTCTACCACTCTATCATTAGCAGTTGCAGTTGTTGCTAATACAGGTACATTATTTGGAAGTACATTTAGCACTTTAAATAAATTTCCGTATTGCAACCTAAAATCATGCCCCCAATCTGAAATGCAATGTGCCTCGTCCACAACGAACAAGCCTATATTTATGTCTTTCAAAGAGTTTTGAATATAATCGCCGAACAAAGTTTCCGGTGTTATAAAAACAAGATCTGCTTTATTATTTATTATATCTGAAACTATTTCCTCTTTTTGCTCGCTTGTGTTACTGTTTAAACTGCGACAGCTAAGCCCCATTTTTTCAGCGGCTTCTAATTGATTATCCATTAAAACCAAAAGAGGGCTAACGACAAAAGTAACTCCTCTATTTAAACCCCGTAATATTTTAGTGCAGATAAAATAAACCAAGCTCTTTCCCCAACCCGTTTTTTGAACAACAAGGGTTCTGTTATGCAACAGCGTGGCTTCAATAGCCTCATATTGTCCATTTTTAAAGGTAGCAGTATCGCCATAAATTTCTTGAAGCAAATGATGAGATTGCATGTGAATATTCTCTTTAGTAATCATTTTATCACCTGATTTCATTAAGATTTAAACTTGTTAATTTTTACAGCATTAGCTGATAAAGCGTAAAATTTATATTGATAGGTTTTACCGTTGTTAGCAACTTGTGCAAAATTTGCACTAGTTGAATTTTCATCAAGCTCCTTGCTTTCAAATATATTTTTTAGGTGCTTAGTTACAAAAGCACCCCATATGTACATTATATCGCACTTATTGAAGTTGTCAATCTATAACCAAATCTTTACGCAAAAAACACCTGCTTTTCTCAAGCAGATGCCTTTATTGTAATAATTATTTTTTCCCCTAACCCACCACCAACCAAACTCCCACTTCATAAACTTTTTCACGCCATCCTTTTCCTGTAGCACTTCCCAAAACAATACTTCTCTTTGTTACACTCATTATGATTGTACTAAGAATAAAATTTGACAGAAAACATGTCAGAACTTAATGAGAATAAGAATTGGTTTTTCTTAATGCCTATACTGTCGCCCTGTCATCTATCATTGACATCTCTACATGAACGTAGTTCGGCGCCGATTTTTTTCATTTTTTGGTATAAACTATCGTTTATTGTACTTTGATTGGTGTCGGTTCTGGGTGGCAAGTTCGTGCGATACTGTGATTAGGTTTGCAATATACCGACCGCTAAAGGCGTGCTCGGCATATCTTAAAGTATGCGGTTGTAGTCCATCAAGGAGCTTGCGCAGGTGATGACCGCTTTGTCCGTCGCTGTCGTTTTTCTCGTTCCGACTTACCTCGGGTAGAGAGTAGTCTCTCTCTGGTCTTCTCATTATATCACACGGTCTCAAGCCCTTGTATCATTGTTTGGCTTGACACTATATCATTTTTGGAGTCTATTTCCTTTTTTGTTTGTCACCTATCAATTGTAACGTAACAAGAATCAAATAGAGCAGTAAAGTTTAGTAATTAAATTAAAAATACAATGAACAAATCAACACAGTATCATTGCATTAAATGCATAGGCTAATTATAATATCGATTCCCCCAAAAGTATTTTAAAATAATAATATAAACCGCATACAAAATGCAACAAAAATAGACCGCAACTAATTCGATTAACGATTTTCCCGAGATCCCCCTTTATCACCCTGAATACTGCGATGAAATACGCAAAAAACAGTGTTATGGTGAATCCCCAAAAGAAATTTCCGTCAGACATTCTTGGGCCATTTTCGATTAACAAGACGGCTATTAGCCATCCTATAGCGGTTGAAAGATAAATTAAATGTTCTATAAATCTTTGCTTTTTTATAGACATAACACATACGAATACCGGGAACGCAGTCGCTAACAACAATCTAAAAGCATAGTCAAATAAACTTTCATTCCATGTTAACTGCAAAGCCAACGGAGCGATTGAGACCCCTGTCTCGAAATCGTTTTTACTCTCACTGAACAAAATGTAATTTTGAAACAGTATCACTATCATAGCAGGTAAAAAACTGATACCTATAAATAACGACGCAAAAAACGACTCCCCTTTGGTTATAATAAGGGCGAGAAGAAAAATAATAACACAGGCGGGCATAAACGCAGATAAAAATGATGGTTTTGCCCACATGCATAGTGCAGTAAATATACTTAATTTAATATATTCTACAGTTAAATTTTTGTAATTAATACGCTTCAATCTGAATTCTTTATATTTAACAATACAGTTCAATACACTATCTATACATAAAATAGCAAAAAACCGATTTAGGATTATAGTAGAATTATGCCATACATTAGGACTGCTTGCTAAAATATACGATTTATCATCAAAGGGAGAAAAAATCATAGTAACAAAAAATAATGCAAAAATTGAAAAATCCAATAGTTTGTTTATGTTGTTAATCCCCAAAATTTTGTATGCAAAGCCCCTTAACAATATCGCCGAAAATGTATTAAATAAAGCCAACATAAATGCAACAGCAAACAAGAAAATTTCATTTGGTAAGAAGCTAACTAACAAAATCAAAAAACTTATTAGAGAATAACTGTAACCTTCCAACGCGAAATTTATATGTGCCGGAAAGTCGGAATCGTATGTATTAGGAAAAAAAAGCTGTAAAGAAAAAAGTGCCAGGTTTAATAAAAAAAACACCGACATTAGCATTATGAATAATTTACTAAAAAGACTGCTTTTTTCATGAATGATGTTAAAACTATCATCAGAATCAATTAGAAAAAACTGTTTTAAAGAACTATTTATCATATTCTCCTCGTTTTGTTTTTGCGTTTAATTCAAACGGCGGTCTTTGACCGCCGCTCGTTATTATATTTCCATCGCCCTTGGGCAGGCTACGAAATGTTCCGGCTCAACCTCTGACAGTTCTATGTTTTTTGCTGTGCAGGCTTCTGTCGCGTATTCACAGCGTGGGGCGAACCTGCAGCCCGGCTTTGGCTCTATTGGGGAGGTGATTTCACCTTTTAGGGTGATTCGTTCCCTTTTGGTCTCGCTGTAGACCGCCTCGGGGATTGCCGATAAAAGCGCCTTGGAATATGGGTGCAAGGGGTTTTTGAAAAAGTCCTTGGTCGGCGCAGTCTCCACCACGTTTCCGAGGTACATCACCACAATTCTGTCCGAGATGTGTTTTACCACCGAGAAGTCGTGCGTGATAAAAATATAGGTTAATCCGCGCTCCTTTTGCAGGTCACGCAGTAGATTGATAACCTGCGCCTGTATTGAAACGTCAAGAGCGGAGACAGGTTCATCACATACGATAAACTTGGGGTTGAGTGCTATCGCCCTCGCTATGCCTATCCTCTGACGGCGACCTCCGTCCAGTTCATGTGGATAGTTATTTGCAAGGCGGCGCGCGAGACCGACGGTGTCCATCAACTCCAACACTCTGTTATTTGTCTCGTCCTTTGTCTTGAAAACTTTGTATATTTTAAACGGCTCCGCAATGATGTCGCTGACCGACATCCTCGGGTTTAGCGACGAAAATGGGTCCTGAAAAATTATCTGCATATCCTTGCGCAGCTCTTTTAGCTCTTTTGATTTTTTAACATGTGTAATATCATTACCCTCGAAAAAAACCTCGCCATCCGTTATGTCAGTCAGGTGCAATATCGTTCTTCCGAGCGTACTTTTTCCGCACCCCGATTCGCCGACTACCCCTAAAGTCTCACCTTTATTTATATAAAAATCAACCTTGTCGACAGCATGTAAAATTCCGCGCGGAGTTTTGAAATATTTACATAGCTGTTTGACCTCTAAAATCCTTTCGCTCATTTTGCTCCTTCTGCGTCATAAAGATGACATGCTACTTTATGGCCGTTTTCGTATTCGACTGTTTTAGGAGAATGTGTTTTGCAGATCTCCCGACATTGCTTGCATCTTGGGTTGAAGTTGCACCCGTTTGGCAGGTTTGCAGGGTCCGGCATAAGACCGTCTATCGGGATTAAACGGTCGCTGTCGTCGTGCAGTTTTGGAATCGACCCGAAAAGCCCGACCGTGTAGGGGTGCTTGGGGTCGGTAAAAATCTGTTTCGTTGTGCCGATTTCGACAATCTCACCGGCGTACATAATCGCAACATTATCGCAGGTCTCCGCCACCACGCCCAAATCATGAGTGATCAACAACATCGAGGTATTCAACTTTGCTTTTAAATCTGCAATAAGCTCTAAAACCTGCGCTTGGATTGTCACATCAAGGGCTGTCGTCGGTTCGTCCGCGAGCAAAAGCTCCGGCTCACAGGCAAGAGCCATCGCGATAACAATGCGTTGCTTCATGCCGCCGGAAAATTGATGTGGATACTCAATATGCCGCTCACCCGATATGCCGACCATCTCCATAAGGCCCTTCGCTTTGTCCAGCGCTTCCTCTTTCGAAATTTCGTTATGCAACAGCACAACCTCTTGAATTTGATCGCCTACCGTTAACACCGGATTTAACGAGGTCATCGGATCCTGAAAAATCATACTTATTTTTGAGCCGCGGATTTTACAGATATCACTCTGCGATAATTCGAGTAGGTTCTCGCCGTTAAACATTATCCTGCCGGAATAAATTTCGCCCGGCGGATTTGGCACCAAATTTAATATTCCGAGTGCAGTGGTTGTCTTACCGGCACCTGTTTCGCCTACAAGTCCAAGTGTTTTCCCCTTTTCGATTTCCAAAGAAATATTTGTGACAGCCGCTACCGTATTATCTTCCGTAACATATCGGATGCTTAAATCCTCTATGCTCAGTATTTTATCGCTCACTCTACTCTCCTTTCTACTACTACTTTTTCAATTTGGGGTCAAGCGCGTCACGCAAACCGTCGCCAAAGAGATTGAGCGCGAAAATTGTTAACATAATGGATAAACCGGGGAACATAACCATGTGTGGATGTTGTGTGAAATACGAGCGAGCCTCCGACAGCATGGCCCCCCATTCCGGTTCAGGCGGTTGCAAACCGAGCCCGATAAAGCTAAGTCCGGCGGCAGATAAAATTGCACCGGCAACGCCGAGTGTCGCCTGAACAATCAAAGGTGACAGCGAGTTCGGCAGAATATGTGTGAATATTATTCTAAAGTCCGACGCGCCGGTTGCCCTCGCCGCCTCGATAAACTCCTGCTCCTTAACCGAGAGGATTGTGGCGCGGACAATGCGCACATACGACGGGACGGAGGATATGCCGACCGCTATCATAACATTGGTAAGACCACCGCCAAATGCCGCTGTAATCGCTATCGCTAAAAGGATGCTCGGTATCGCGAGCAAAACATCCATTATACGCATGATAAAGCTGTCGACATTTTTACCGTAGTAGCCGGCAAGTGAGCCTAAAAATACGCCGAGCACTGCGGCGAGACCTACCGCCACAAACCCGACCTGCAACGAAATTCTTGCACCGTAAACAATTCGACTGAAAATATCTCGACCGAAGTTATCGGTTCCAAATAAATTCTGCAGTGACGGGCGCGCGAATTCATTTTCCAGATTGATTTCATCATACGGATAAGGGGCAATAAAATCAGCAAACAACGCACAAAATACTATTATGCAGATAATTGCTAACCCCAGCATAGCAGACTTGTTTCTTTTAAGTATTTTCCATGTCTCACCGAGCTTGCTGTAACGTTTTGTTTTCATATCATTATCTTTTTTTATTTTTTGTTTAGCCATTTTAACGGACCTCCTAACTTCGCTTGTGAGTAAGTTGCTTTAATTCTGGGGTCCGCATATGCATATAGTACGTCAACAAATAGGTTAACAAAGGTAAATATAACGGCTATGAGCAATACTCCGCCCTGTATAACGGGATAATCTCGGTTTTTAATCGCCTCAACCATATACCTGCCTATTCCGGGGACGGCAAATATAGTCTCGGTCAAAACAGCGCCGCCAAGCAGCGCGCCGAACTGTAAACCCACCACCGTAATAACCGGTATCAATGCATTTTTAAGTTGATGCTTCATTATTACAACGGACTCTTTTTGACCTTTTGCCCTTGCGGTTCTGATATAATCTTGTCTGTTAACCTCCAACATACTGGAACGGGTCATTCTGGCGATGATTGCCGCGGTGGATGTGCCTATGGTCACGGCAGGCAAAATCCAGTGCAAAGGTGTGGAAAATCCCGATACCGGCAATATTCCGAGCCATACCGAAAACACGAGTATCAAAACCATACCTTGCCAAAAATTGGGCATGGAAACACCCAATAATGCAAAAACCATAGAGGTGTTATCAAACCATGAATACTGTTTTGTTGCTGAAATAATACCAACCGGTACTCCTATTGCAACGGCGATGACGATTGACAACAATGCTAAATTCAAGGTTGTGGGCAGACGACTGAACAGCTCCTCCGATACCGGTCGGTCGGTTCTGTAGGATGTTCCCATGTCCCCTTGTAAAAGCCCCAAAAGATAGTTACCGTACCTAACAATAAAAGGGTCGTTCAAGCCGAGTTCTTCTTCAAGTGCCGCCAACGCCTCCGGGCTTGCTACCTCACCTAACATTGCTTTTGCAGGATTTCCGGGTGTGAAATAAAGCAATGTAAATATTACAAATGTCACGGCCAGCAATACAGGTAAAACCAGCAACAGTCTTTTTATTATGTAGTTTATCAAGATGTACCTCCTAAGGTAAA
The DNA here is from genome assembly GCA_964369965.1 of uncultured Oscillospiraceae bacterium. GTDB lineage: Bacteria > Bacillota > Clostridia > Oscillospirales > Ruminococcaceae > CAYJBH01. The sequence continues at coordinate 26,165 of CAYJGF010000023.1, read as the reverse complement.
CATTGCTCGTTTAAGAATAGCATACGGAGTGTACGTTGCAACAACACTTTGAGGAGACTGCAAAAGCAGCCCCCTCTACAGTGACAATGAAAGTGCTAATTTTTAACAACGTTTTTAAGAACATGGTGACCGGCGGGGTTGTTTACAAAGCCTTCGATGTTTGTGCGAACGCCTGTAAGGTCCTCACCCTCCCATGTGAAAATCCATGGGGCTTCCTCTGCTACAATCTGTTGTACCTCTTTGTAGTTGCTCTCACGAACAGCAGGGTCGTTTGAGGTTCTTGCCTCGTCTAGTAGTTCATCTACTTCCGGTGTTGACCAAAATGTCCTGTTACCTGCCGCTCCGTATGTCGAGGAGTGGAAGAGCGGATATAGACCGTAATCGGGATCGCCGGTGACGGTAACCCAACCTAAAATGAACATGTCATGTTCGCCGTTCTCTGTTGTCTCAAGGTATTTTGTCCACTCCAATGTTTGGATTTCAACCTCTATGCCGATTTCTTTCAATGCGCTTTGAACGATAATAGCGACGTCGGCACGTTGTTGGTTACCCTCGTTGGTCATGATTGTGGTGGAAAAACCATCGGGATATCCTGCCTCCGCTAAAAGCTCCTTAGCGGTCTCTACATTATACTCATATCCGGTAAGTTCGTCGTTGTATGCCCAAACCATCTGTCCTATAGGACCTTTAGCCTGTGAGCCTGCGCCATAGTATACATTTTCAACAATTGCGTTCATGTCAATTGCATGGTTGATTGCCTGACGTACAAGGGGGTCGTCAAAGGGCTCTTTTTGCGCATTAAAACCAATGTATGTAGTCGAGAAATTAGGACTTCTTACAAGGCTTGTTTCTTCACTGCCCTCAAAACGCGCAATATTTGATGCCGCGATATCATAAACGATGTCTACACCGCCCGACTCCAGCTCCAGCATTGCTGTCTCCGGCTCCGGGATATTTCGGATGATGATGTTCTTTGTTTTTGCGCCCTCACCCCAATAATCCGCGTTCGCCTCTAAAACAATGTTATCACCAACGTTCCACTCTTTAAGGACATAGGGACCGGTTCCGACAGGGCTGGAGCCGTAAGACTCCCCGGCGGCCTCCACCGTCTCTTTGTCAACAATTGATGTTGCCGTGTGGGCGAGATGGGATAGGATAGGCGCGAAAGGATACAGCATACCGATTGTCATGTTATAATCATCGACAACAGTAATTTTTTCCGGGTCGATTGCAGATACAATATGGGTAACATCCGGCGATGCAATTGCTCTTTCGATTGTGAACTTAACATCCTCCGCTGTGAAAGCGTTGCCGTTATGGAAGGTGACTCCCTCACGAAGCTTAAGACTCAAAGTCATACCATCGTCAAGCAGTTCATAGCTCTCGGCCAAACCCTCTGATACGTTCATTTCTTCATCTTGAATGAACAGGGTGTCGTAGATCTGTTTTGAAACTCGGGATCCGGGTTGCTCGTTTGCACCCTGTGGGTCAAGCGATGCCGGGTCTGCTCCCTGAGAAACGATAAGGGTGTCCGCCCCTGTGCTTGAACAGCCTGTCATAAGTGCAAGCGCCATTATGCCTGCGAGTAGGATTGCTAACATTTTCTTCATCTTTTTTCCTCCAAAAAAATTCGTGCATTTTCGTTTTGATAATTGATGCTGATTCAAATATCAGCACAATCAACATATAAAATGCTACTCGCTTATTTTACAATAATTTTAAGTTTTTGTCAATATATTTTACATTGTAGTCAATTTTTTTTGAAGTTTTTAAATAATGTTAAGACCTTAAAGTTTATCTACTTCCCCCAATTTTTGCACAATCGCATAACTATCTTCCATAAAAAAGATTTTTGAGTTAAAACAATAAAATCATTATATTGCGTCGGGGTGAGGTCTTTATTGTCTTGATATTTCATCGGTCCGAATATTTTATCGTTGGTGTTTTGTAGTACGATGTAAAAGTGATAAACACCTTTCCAACCTAAAGCAAAAAATCTTCTGACCGGATCTATTAAGTTCCAAAACCTTGATTTAATAATCTCGTTGTACACTCTCTCACTTTCTAAAAAAGCGGTTAATATATCTATTCTTTCTTTAGTCGAATTTTCACCATAAAGAACGTCAAATATCTCTGTTCCCTCCACCGTAACCTTATAATCCTTAAACGCTTCTCGTATAAGCGGCAGATTTTTTTGGAGAGCTAAAGCACGCTTGTTCTTTTCTACGGCATCGCAGGGTAAACGATATAAAGAGGTCGCTTTTTCTATCACATAACATTTTGTATGAGAAATATAACGTGTCCACAATTCCCAATCCTCATAACCGTCGATAAACGTATTGTCAAACACTCCGTATTCATTTGCTAAACTTTTATGAAATGTTACCGCTTGGATAGGCATTCTGTTATCCGAGAGCATATCCCGCAACTCAACCGATTGCGGAAGAACGTTCCTTATTTTCCCGGGATTAAAGCATGTCGAGCTTTTTAATTCGCTATCCGATTCGACGGCAACCGAGCCGGTTACAAACATTTTAATTGTAGGATGTTTTACAATATTGCCTGCGACAACCTCGAGGTGTTCCGGATAAAAACAGTCATCATCATCAAGAAAATTTATATACTCACCTTTTGCATTTTCAACCCCTTTGTTTGCAGTCATGCACCTCCCAACACTGCTGCCCATTGCAAAATACCTTATCGACAACTTATTAATAAATTCTTCGGCAATTTTTTCAGTCTGTGGCGTTTCGCCGTCTTCACAAACTATTACTTCAAAGTTCTTATAAGTTTGATATGTTAATGTAGTTAAACACAATCTTAGCATATCGGGTCTATTGTGGGTTCGAACTATGACAGAAATATATGGAGAATAATCAGACTTAAAATTTTCATAAAATGCTCCACTTTTAGCAAAACAATAATCAAATCCATTAATATAAAATGGGATTTTACTGTTTTTTACCTTTGATCTGTAAAATTTGCGGTATGTTATATGGTTGCTATGTATTGTTTTATAATATCTATCAAAAATTCGTCTTACTTGCGGTTTATCTTTAAAATAATTCGGTGCATTGTTTTTCATATTATTCCAAATTTTCAAACCCTCATCCGACGAATACTTGGCACGTAAAATATAATTCCCTAAAATACCTCCTGCAGCCTGCATTGGTTTTTCTTCCCCTGCCGAAGCGTAGGAATAATGGTTAATAATTGCCGATGGGACATATCGAATTTTTTTATTGAGTAGTCTAATTCTAAATGATAAATCAACATCTTCCGCATACATAAAAATGCTTTCATCGAAGCCACCGGTTAGCTCAAACAAATCACGTTTTAAAACAAAACAGGCACCGCTCGCAAAATCCACTTCCAGCGTATACGGATTGTAAAATTTAGGATGCTCGTACGGGAATTGACGCAATTCAAACGCATCGTAATCACTATTATTTACAATAGCATTCTCTAATTCAACAAGTGCATTTTTGTCAATCTCAGTATCTATATTACAAAAAAAGACGATATCTCCACAACAAGCTTTTGCGGAAGTGTTGCTTCCTTTACCAAAACCGAGATTCTCTTTTAATTCAATAATAATAAAGTCATTGAATACGGTGCCATACTCTTCTTTTAATTGATATAATCGGTTAACCGTACCGTCGACAGAGGCGTTATCGGTAAAACACAGTGTGATTTTTTTTAAATCAAAATTCAGATTAGCAAATGATTTTATGCAGTTATTAAGCCACTTTTCAGAGTTATAAGTCACAAAGCATATATCAAAAACCATATCACTCTCCAAAATGCAATTTTTTAGCGTTTCATTTTTTTCTTTGCACTCATTATACCACATTGTTGTGTTTTTGTCAGTGGGTTTGCGGGGTTTTGTCGTTAATTTTCTTGATAATGTTAAGTTCTATAAGCTGATATATCGTAAAATTTATATTGATAGGTTTTACCGTTGTTAGCAACTTGTGCAAAATTTGCACTAGTTGAATTTTCGTCAAGCTCCTTGCTTTCAAATATGTTTTTTAGGTGCTTAGGTACAAAAACACCCCATATGTACATTATATCGCACTTATTGAAGTTGTCAATCTATAGCCAAATCTTTACGCAAAAAACACCTGCTTTTCACAAGCAGATGCCTTTATTGTAATAATTTTTTTCATTACGCTACCAAACCATCAAAAACACCTCCACATTGCATGTCGTGGTATACGCTTTCATATTTTGTTTTTTTTGAAATTTTATACTTCTTTTTGTTACACTCATTATGTATTGACGGTGCGTTTGCTCTTAGTTTTACTCCGAATCTTCCCGATTGTTTTATTATCTCCGGCTCCTCTAACACCAACTCGTCCCTTGTTGGCATAACTATTCCGTATCCGGTCGCCTCCACCTCGTCGAGGGCGTGCTTTATCTTTTCATACTCACGTTTATCCCGTGCAAGTTTTATGACGCAGGGCATTAGGCTTGCCTCGTCCACAATGTCAAGCCCTGTTGCCTCACCCAGTATCTTATAGAATATGTCCTCTTTTAGCGTTATACCTATGTCTACACGGCCGGTGCCGAGGTTGACACTTTGGATAAGGCTGTCGTCGATATTTTCATTAGAGTTAAGAGTTGTTACATCGGACAGATCCTTTATCCTCTGCACCGTTTCGGCGTATTTTAAGACATCGTCGTATATCGACTGCTGTAACCAATGCCCTTTCTCCAATAGATTTATCCATTTGGGCATGTTTACCCTAATCTCCTTGACCGGAAATTCATACAACACCGACTTTAATATCTCGGCAAATTCCGTCTCGGTGAGATCGAGGCAGTTTATCGGCTTGACCGTCACACCGTACCGCTCACTCAGCCCCTGCGCCAACGCCACCGCACGCTCACTGAATGGGTCAACCGTGTTCATCAGCACAACAAACGGTTTTTTTATCTCTAAAAGTTCTTCAATTACCCTCTGCTCCGCATTTTGATAGGCGGCGCGCGGTATGTCACTGATGCTCCCGTCGGTGGTGACCACCAGCCCTATAGTAGAGTGATCCTGTATAACTTTTTTTGTGCCTATCTCAGCGGCGGTGTCGAACGGTATCTCATGGTCGAACCAGGGAGATTTAACCATGCGTGCGTGCCCGTCCTCGATGTGACCTTTCGCCCCCTCCACAACATAACCGACACAGTCTATCATTCGTGCGTTAAAATATGTACCGTTTTCCAGCTCCAGCGATATTGCCTGCTCCGGAATAAATTTCGGCTCGGTCGTCATTATTGTCTTGCCGGCGGCGGATTGGGGTAGCTCGTCGATAGTGCGACAACGCAGAGGACCGCTTTCAATCTCGGGGATTATCATATCCTCCATAAATCGTTTTATCAGAGTGCTTTTTCCGCTTCGTACCGGACCGACCACTCCTATATATATGTCGCCACCGGTACGGGTAGCTATATCCTTGTAAATGTCAAAATTTTGCATGGTAATTCTGTTCCTTTCTAAAATTTTATGCGTATCGGTGACTTATGATAAATTTATTTATACCGGAACTATCAGCCGCTTTGAGGTTTTGAGCACCTCCTCGGTGAGGTTGTTATGAGTCATTATTCCGGATAGTGAGGCGCCGTACCTCTTCGCGATATCAAAAATTTCCTCACCACTCTCTGCAAAATAGATGCAGATAGCAGCATCCATCTGTTCTACCGGGCAGTCGGTCAGCTCGATGCTTTTTAATAGGTTAACTGACATCTTTTTACAGATAATTCCACTCACCGCGAGGGCTACCTCTACCGATGCCTCGTTGCAGTTGAATGTGCAGTTTGTCGACATGACCGTGGGGGTTATATCGAGGTACAAACTCTCGTCCACCGGCAGGTTGCAAGGGATTTTGTACTCGCCGGCATTATCAAAACAATATAGTTCACCGAGGTTATTCTCGCATATCAAATGTATTGTTATCTCACCTTTTATAAATGATGAGCTGTCATCCTTGTCTACTCGGATCGCTCCGAGAGTTGCAAAACAGTCGGCCACCGCTACAAGGTCATCACCGAGAGGTGCGGGTATATTAAGCAACAGATCGGTGTTTAGTTGTTGTGGCTCGGTCAACATTTCTATCGGGTGATACTGTGCCTCGTACCCGCTGTCTACCGAAAAAGCGTCCACAACTACCGATTGATGACAGCCGGAATATAATGCCGCACTTGCAGAGCAGCTTAGAGACAATGTATACCCACCGTCGTCAGCGGTCAGAATACTGCAACTCGATACCGTCACAGCAGGGCAGATAATGCAGTCTTCAACCGGTGTGTCAAGGTCCGCAACCTGATTTATCGGGAGGGTTTTGCACTCCTTAACAAAATTGCCTTGATGTGAGAGATATGCTATTTCCGATTTTATCTCTCCTTTTAGTATTATTTTTTCACCTACAATCTCGGCAGAACTTATACGAGAACCACTGAAATTATAAAGGATCTGCTCCGGCTGTTCAAAAAACTCGATCTCGACTTCGCTTGAAAACTGCTTTTCGACGGTTGTAATATACCTTATATAATCGAGGTCGACATTTTTCTGCTCCACCGACTCTGTCAAAACCTCGGCGATGCATTCCACCTCATCAAAGGAACGTATCGACGCTGTCATGCCGTACGAGCCGCGGATATCTAATCTGCGTTGGTTTATAGCCCTGCAATTTAGATATTCACAGCCACCGCTCACCGTTATCCTATATCTGCCGGTGACGTTTGCGCGTGTGTCAAAGCTCTTGGAAAAGGGGAGTTTTTGTTCCAGTTGACAGATGGTGGTGCTGCCCTCGCTCTGGTAGTAGACCGAAATTTTGTGGTATCCCTCAATCAAAATCTTACCGGATATGAGGCTTTTTTGAAAGACGGTATGCCCCACCGTGCATTTGATTATCTTGAACACCTCCGCAATATAGTCCGGCACTAATATCTCGGTCTCGATAGGCATCTCGAAATAGCTGTCGAGCAGACCTTGATAGGACGGTATATTACTGTTCATTACCGATAAATCCATAATTAAATCCTCCTTTATGTGTCATAAAATATATATGCGGCGGTGTACATAATATGCATTTATGTCAGATTTGTTAATTGAAATTTATCCGGTTGCATTATATCGCCGAGTTTAGTATAATTATATTTATGAAAAATGTATTTGACCACAAAAATAAATTATTCTTACTTTCGGCTTTTACACTGCCGATGGTTTTACTTGTCGTAGGTTATTTTTTTGCAGGTGTTTTCACCGATTATTCTATCCTCGTCAACGACCTTTTCACCCAGTACTCTAAATTTTTAAGCTATTATCGTAACGACATGTTTCAAAACGGAATTTTTTATAGCTTTTCAAAGGACATTGGTGGCAATTTTTACGGTATATTCACCTATTACCTCATGAGCCCGTTTAATCTGTTCGTGTTTTTGTTCCCACCACAGCATATTGAGTATGCTATCGCGGTAATTATGTTTTTAAAGACGGGGCTTGCCGGTTTATGTGCTACTTGGTTTTTAATTAAAACACACACCCCCTCCCCTACTGCCGTCGTTTTCTCCACCCTGTATGCACTCGCCTCCTGCTTTGTGGTGTGGCACTATCATATTTTGTGGAGTGATGTTTTTTTTCTTGCGCCGATAGTCCTGCTCGGGGTGCATAATATCTTTAATAAAAAATCAAGCCGGCTTTTTGTAATATCCTTAACCGCATCACTCATTATCAACTATTATATCGCCTACATGGTCGCCATTTTTGTACTTCTCTATTTTATCCATGACACCATCATAAGATGGGACAAAAAGGAGTCGGCGCGAATTTTCATATCCCTTGCAAAGGGCACTCTCCTGTCCGCACTGCTCTCGGCTTTTGTGACGGTGCCGACCGTCTTTAGCCTGTTGCAGGGCAAACTGAACTTTAATTCCGAGATGAACTTGACGCTCGGGGCACGGGCTTTCAACCCTTTTGCGTTAGCACCGAAACTCTTTAGCGCAGGATACGATAGCCTCGGCACCGTCTCCGCCCCATTTTTTTACTGCTCGGTGGTTGTTTTTGTGCTCACACTCGGCTATTTCTTTTTAAAAAACATTTCGGTTCGGGAAAAACTTGCCTCGCTTTTCCTCCTGCTCTCGCTCGCTGTCAGCCTTATCTACGGGCCACTCAACATGATGTTTCATATGTTCGCTGCGCCCAACTCTTTCCCCTACCGCTTTGTGTTCTTGCTTGTCCTTGTGATGATTATTCTCTCATACAAGACCTTTTTGAACCTGAAAGATATTGACCTGCGCTTTTTCCTGCCGACAGTTTTGCTCATGTTCATAATTATGTACACTTTAACCGTCATCTACCCCATCGAGATTGCTTTGTCCGATATCGCCCTCACCCTCTCGCTCGGGGTGTTGTCGGTCGTCACCCTTGTGCTGTCAAGGCGAAAACCCATGCTTGTCGGCATAATGTTGATTATAGTGATGGTCGACATTTTCTACAACACAATAGGGCTGATAGACAAAAATTATACCGCACTCGGTCCGGTGCAAAGCGGCGTTTATGCCGAGAACTACACTAGATATAATAAATCCCTCGCCGACCTTGAGGGCGAGGGGTATCGTATCGACTGGAACGACGACCTAAACGGTGTTAACGACAGTTTTAACTACGGTTTTAACGGCTATTATAACGCTTTCACCTCTTTGCCGGAGGAAAACAGCGAGCTTGTTCGACAAAGTTATGTCAACGAAACGGATATTAATTTGCAGAACCTCTTTTTCGGCGTGAAATACAGCCTATCCGACAATACCCTTGTGGAAAACGCCGCTACTTTGCCGTTAATTTTTCCTGTAGACGGCGATATATTATCGCTGGATAACCAAAATCTCGAACGCCTTGTCGGCAATATTTACACTATGTACGGTGTTGAAAACGGCGATACGGATAGGTTGACAACCTCCGTCAACGAGAATATTTCAAACATAACGCAAAACGGCGGCGTTATTGATGCCGTAATAAACGCAGAAAAAAACACCGTCGCCCTCACCTCCATCGTCTTTGACGAGGGTTGGAGGGTGTGGGTAAACGGTGTTTCGGTCGAGCCTAAAATGTTCGCAAACGGTCTTTTATACCTTGATTTATTTGAGGGTGCAAACAATATTGAAATGCGATATATCCCAAAAGGGTTTGTGCCCTCGATAGTTATCTCGGTTGTGACACTAATTTTTATTGTAAGTTTGCTTGTGTTTCGTCGACGTCGATCTTCTTAATATTGCGGCGACTAAAGATGTCGTACAGTGCAGGTATCAACAGCAGGGTGAGCACGGTGGAGTAGGAAAGACCGCCGATGGTTACTATCGCAACACCCTGACTCATCTCAGCACCAAGACCCACGCCGAGCGCCATGGTGCTCATGGCAAGGATGGTGGTGAGCGCCGTCATAAATATCGGTCGTATCCTGTCGCGCCCCGTCTTTAACAGCGCGGCGCGTTTTTCCATGCCGCCCTCACGGAGCTGGTTGACGTAGTCCACAAACACAATACCGTTGTTGACGACGACACCGGCGAGCACCAAAAAGCCGACCATGGAGGTGACCGACAATGCCTGACCGGTCAGTATCAGCGCGAGCAGACCGCCGGTGAATGCGAGCGGTATGGTAAATATGACGATAAATGGTGAGAGCAGGCTCTGGAACTGCGCCACCATAATTAGATAGATGAACACGACCGCGAGCAGTAGCATCAGCAAAAGGTCCGACATGGTCTGCACGATGGTCTCGTTCTCGCCGGCAACCTCGACACTGTAACCGTCCGGTATTTCAAAGTCGGCGAGGGCGGTGTCCACCTCACGCGCGACAAGGCTGACGTTGTGCCCCTCGGCGATGCTCACCGTGACCGCCTGTGTGCGTGACTGGGCATCTCGGGAAATACTCTCGGGGGTTTTTGCGTTTTCGATGGTAGCAATTTCCGATAGAAGCACGTCGCGCTCCTCTTCCTTTTCCTCGCCGTCCTCGTCCTCGGTCGTGACCGTCTCGGTGGCGACGACGATATCGCCGAGGGTGTCGGCGGTGGCAATCTCGGACGGGATTATTATTGCGGTCATATCGTTCTCGCCGAATGTCATTATGGTGGAGCTTGTCTCCTCGGTCAATGCCTCACTTACGGTGGTGTAGACCTGAGCGATGGTCTGGGAATACTTCGCCGCGCCGGAGGCATCAACGATGATACGCAGTTCATCCTCCTGCTGTTCACTGCCGTCGGTAATCTCCTCAATCCCCTCGATGCCGGACAGGGTATTTTTGATATCGGTGGCGGTGGATTGCAGGACGTCAAGGTCGTTGCCCTTGATGTTGATGGTGATGCCCTCGCCGGAAAGTGCCGACATGTCCATATTGTTCTCGGTGATGCTCAAATATTCCTCATACCCCGGGGTGAGCTCGCGAATTTTCGGGGTTATGTCGGGGCCGGTTATGCCGGACTCCTCATTTATAACGATGAAAAAGGTGACGGAATCGGCGCCGCCGCTCATAAAGCTCATCATGCCGGTGGAGGTGCCGCCGTCATACTGCACGCTGACGGTGTCGACCCCCTCGATGGTTTTGACCGCCGTGGCAATCTCCTCGGCGCTGTTTATAAGCTCGTCGCGCCCCGTCTCCTCCTCCATGGTGAGGGTCATCTGCATCTGGGTGGAGGACATGGAGGGGAACAACTCCAGCGGCATGTTGACAAGGCTGAGCAATGTGCCGGCGAGCATCACCGTCGCAAGAATTATGACTATAAATTTGTATCGCAGGTTGAAACTCAACACCTTTTCATAGCCGTTGACAAAGGCATCGAAGAGCTTGTGCTCCTTTTGCACCTCACTGCGCAGCATGGAGCTCGCCATCGCCGGCACGACGGTCATGGCGACCAACAAACTGGAGAAAAGGGAGTATGCGATGGTGAGCCCCATGTCCTCAAAAAGTTGTCGAGACATGCCCTCCACAAAGACGATGGGCAGGAATACGCATACGGTGGTCAGGGTGGAGGCGAAGATAGCACCGCCAACCTGTGACGCGCCGGCAACCGCTGCCTTGGCACGGCTCATCCCCTCCTTGCGCAGGCGATAGATGTTCTCGATGGCGACGATACTGTTGTCGACGAGCATACCGACCCCGAGCGCGAGACCGGACAGCGAGATTATATTGAGCGTAACATCGCTGAAATACATCAAAACAATGCTAATCATGAGGCTAAGAGGTATGGATAACCCGATGATAAAGGTCGGTCGTAGGTCTTTAAGGAAGAAGAGCAGTACCACTAAAGCGATAAGTCCGCCGTAGATGAGATTACTCATGACACTGTCTATGACAAGGTCGATATATATGCCTTGGTCCATCAACATATCGATATGCAGGCTGTCGTCCGCCGCCATCGCGTCCGCTATTGCGAGGTTGACCTCGTTTGAGACTTCGGAGGTGGAGGCGATGGAGGATTTTTGAATGGATATGATAAGCCCCGAGTTGCCGTTGACGCGCACATAGCTGTCCTCACTGTTGTCGGTGATAACTATATCGGCGACGTCTTTGAGGTGGATAGGCTCGACATCGTCCAGCCCCATGTCGAGGAGCAAAAGGTCTTTCACCTCGTCCAGGCTTGCGAACTGCTCTCCCACCTTGACGGTGAGCTGTGTTTGGCCGTCCGATACATATCCGGCAGGGAAGGAAAAATTCTGCGCGGTGAGTATGCCGGAGATTGCCTCCTGCGTGACCAGTCCATCGATGTTGGCATTTTTGAGTGCCTCATCCCGAGCGCGCTCAAACTCGTCAAGACCGGCGGCGATATCGTCCTGTGCGGTGCGCAGTTCCGTCTCGGTCACTGTCAATTCCGAGGTGGCGGAGAGTTTGCCTGCCTCCACCTCGACATACGCCTTTTCCAATTCCGCAATGGTGCCGTTTAGCTGTGAGACAACAAGGTCGGTGGCGGCAATATCCTGTTTAAGGTTGGCAATCTCACCGTCAAGGGCGACTATTTCGGCGTCGACAACGTTTGCATCGGTGGTGGTGATGAGTGCCGCGTCTATATTAAGCTGTGTTAATGCGGTGTTGAGCTGATCAAGGGAGGGTTGCATGGAGGCTGCAATCATCGCCGGGGTGAGGTTGGCATAGCTGGGGTTCGTTTTGAGGAACTCGGTGAGGGCGGCATATGCGGGGAATGTAGGGTCGGTCGGCACCGGCGGATTGCCCCCATTTGCCAACAGGACAAAATCAATTATCTCCTGTACCGTCAACGGCTCGGTCGCAGGTGGTATCGGTGGGAACAGTGTTTCAAAACTATTAAGCAGCTCTATCGTCTGCAAAAGCTGTTTTTTGCCCTCCAGCGCCTTTTTCTGCCCGTCCTTTATCCCGAGGAGTGATTCCAGCGACGTTTTTTCCGAGGCGAGAGCCTGCAACTGCGCAATGCCGGAGTCTATCTCGGCACTGGTGGAGGCGAGAGTGTCAAAAGCCTCCTGCTGGGCGTCGTCAATCTCGTTCAGTCCGGCGTCTACCTCGTCCTGCGCCTGTTCTAAATCCACCTGCGTTTCGTACAGGTCGGAGTCGATGGATTTGAGTATATCGGCGTTGATGCCGTCAATTTTGAGCTGATTGAGACGAATTTCCACCCGATCGGTCACGGTGCCGGAGACATCGACCGACGCAACACCGTCTACACGCTTGAGGTAGGGAACAAGCTCCTCCTCGACATACTGTGTAAGCTCCTTTATATCCATGCCGTCATAGTTGACAGTCAATGTCTGTATCGGGAGGGAGTCGGGATTTATCCGCAGTAGGATAGGGGGTTGCACCGTGTCCTCAAAATAGCCGGACACCATGTCGATATTCGCGCTCAAATCCAGCATCGCCGAGTCCATGTTGACCGTCTCACTAAACTCGAGGATGACAAGGCTCATATTCTCCGCCGAGACACTGCTGACGTTATTGAGCCCGTTGACGGTGGCTACCGCCTGTTCAATGGGTGCGGTGACCGACGTCTCCACCCGCTCCGGCGTTGCGCCGGGATAGACGGTCTGCACAATGACATAGGGCAGTTCTATCGTCGGCAAAAGGTCGGTCTGAAGATCCAAAAAAGACACCACGCCAAGTACAAGTACCAGCATGATGCCCACAAAAACGGTATAGGGTTTTTTAACGCTGTATTTTATCATTAATTATATAGCCTTTTAATTTACACTTTGTCAAACATAATTATATATCAATATATAGTATATGTCAACCTGTTTCACACTATTCACACACAATTAGACCAAGGACTAATGGGTTTGTTAGGCTAATGACTAATGGCTAATGGTGAAGGACTAATGGTATCGCCTTTGGCGATTGATTTATATTGCCTAAAAGCATAAGTTAGTTTGTAACTATTATAATAAAAGGACGCCGCAGGCGTTTTCCATCACCATTCACCATTAGTCATTAGTCATTCATCTATAAAGTCTTTCACCTTTCACCATTAGTCATTAGTTTAATAAAAACTCCCTAAACTCCTCAAACGGCAGGGGCTTTGAAAAGACGTATCCTTGAATATGCTCACAGCCACAGCGTGCTAAAAACTCCAGTTGGTCGGAGCTCTCGACACCCTCGATGACCGATATACGGTCGGTTGCCTTGATACCGCTGATGAGGTATTCAAAAAAGCTCTCGTTCTTCGCGGTGGAGGTCGCCGCCATCAAAAGGCTGCGATCTATCTTAATAATATTGACCGGCAGGTTTAACAGCATACTCATGTTGGAGTAGTCCACACCAAAGTCGTCCAACTCGAAGACGAAGCCTTTTTCCTGCATCTGCTCCATGACCGAGCCGACCGCCTTAGCATCGGATATGAGGGTGCGCTCCGTTATTTCGATGTTTATCATGTTGGTGGGGATATCATATTTTTCCAGTATCGCCATGACCTGTTTCACCAGATCTTTTTGAAAAAATTGTAGATAGGAGAAGTTGACCGACACCGATTGCAGGTTGATAAGACCGTTATTTTCGTCCAAAAGACGGCGCAGGTCGCGACACACCTTATCCAACACAATATAGGTTATCTTGACGATTAACCGTGTATTTTCCGCAATGTCGATAAAATCGCCGGGATAGATCAATTTGCCGCCATCCCCTCTCATTCGCACCAACGCTTCCGCCTGGTTAAAACAATTGTGGGTGGTGGAGTAGATCGCCTGATAGTGCACCTCGAAAGCCTCATCCTCGATTGCCTTTTTGAGCCTTGCTATCATCTCGTTGCGCTCGCGCATCTTGCGACCGATGGTGGTGTCATACATAAAGCCGGATTTGCCGATATTCTCCTTTAATGTACGAATAGAGTAATCGGTGGCGGAGATAAGATCCCGCACGTTGGAGCCAAACTCCGGAAAATCGACACGGCAGTACAGTATATCGAGCGATAGATCATACCCGTCCACCACGAGACTATTGTCAAACTCCGCCACAAACCCTTTGACCTTGTCTATGTCGGTGGGCTGATGACGCCGTATAAGCACCGCGAATTCGTCGCCGTTGTATCGAAAGGAGTATCGACGGCTAAAGTGCCGCACCATGGTCGAGGCAATGAACTGCAAAACCTTGTCGCCCGATTCAAGCCCCTGTCGCTCGTTTATCCCCTTAAAGTTGCGCACGCTGAATACGTAGAGCGAAAACTCTTCCTTTCGATTTGCAAGCAGGGTGAGGATGTGCATGAGCGCCATGCGGTTTGAAAGCCCGGTGAGGTGATCCCTTGATTTTGAGACATTTTGAACGTATAGATGTATGACCAGCGCGCCCGTAACCCCGGCAAGACCGGTGGTGGTCAGCTCGGGATTGATAAACTGTATGGAAGATATGCTCATTGCCAACACAAGATTTATGCATATCATAATCATCATGCCGCGATTGGTTGTCCTCATGTTTGCAAGCGCCACTATAAACGTCATCAACACAAACACACCGGCGGCATAGTAGGTTAGCTGGAAAAGAGGACCGCGCACATAGCCGATATCAGCATCGATGGTGAAACACAATCGGTGTGCAAAGTTTGAGATTATAAAGAGCATATAAATAAAATACGGTATGGACACAAAGGTTAATTTTTTTCTTATTTCATACTCTTTTTTATTGTTCATGGACAGAGTTAAGGCATACAAAAAACAGATAAAGACCGGTGTTGGGATAGAGATAAAATATAACACAGTTACTATCTCTATAATTATTACCGGAAGATAACTAAAATAACTGCCGGACATGTGTGTCGATATTATGGTGATAAAGATGGAAAATAGGGTGCTGAAATACATCTGTTTGAGTAGGCTGTAGCGCAGGGTGCGGGACTCAAAGTCGCGGATAAAGCTCAAAAGTATGACAAGTATAATTATAAACGACGAGTATTCCGCCATCATGTTGTATTCTATCATAGTTTTGGCACCTGATTATTCCTGCGTTGATACTCCGCCTCACTCTGAGGGGAGAATGAGCTGTGAATATCTTTATTGTATATGGTGTACATATTCTTGCCGTTATTTTTAGAGGCATACATCGCAAGGTCGGACAGCTTCAAAAGCTCCTCAAATTCCTTGGCGTCGTTCGGGGTAATGGCAATGCCGACACTGGTGGAAATTTTTATGGAAACGCCGTTATCGGCATGATAAACACGCTCTAAAACCTCACAAATTGCGCCTGCTTTGGATGTGATTAGCTCGGGGCTTTCGCTGCCGGTCATAAAGACGATAAACTCATCTCCACCCACGCGCGAGATAAAATCTTGGGATCGAAAAAGTTTTTCCACGTCGTTATAAATTTCACACAGCACTTTGTCGCCGAAAACATGCCCCATGTTGTCGTTAATTCCCTTGAAGTTGTCAAGATCAAACATAAACATGGTGCCGTGACCACCCGATTTCAAATATTTTTCGACGTGATTTTTAAGCCCTTCTTTATTATAGGCGCCGGTCAGAGAATCGCGCTCCGCTTTTTTGCGCAGGGCAATCTCCTCCTCCTTTTCGGACTGAATATTGTCAGCGGTACAAAGGGCGTGAATCTCGTTGGTCTCCTCATTCCTTGTCACACTGATGTTCATTCGATACCAGAGATATTTATAGGGGTCGTCACTGACATATGTCTCTTTTGTAGGGGTGGAGAAGGCGACGGTGCGGTAGTCATAGAGGAATTTATCGTTGCCGTTCATAAAATCTCTGATCAATTTTCTCGGTGAATAGCGCGTTGCTATCGGGATATCCTCATAAAACACAAACTGTGCAGCGTTGGCAAGCAAAAACTGTGAATATTCCGGCAATTTATCTATGTCATGCTCCTCACCCGCTATAATCAAACGGTTTATTTTATCCTGCGTGCAGTTGACATCAATATATATGTCGGCAAGGACAAATAACGCCTTTTGAAGTTTTTTATCCTCCGAGATTTTGTTTTCAAGCTCCTTTGATTTAGCTCTGTACTTTTGAAAGGAGACAATTTTGATGGTCATAAACAGTGCCGCATAGAACATGGACAGCAAAAAAAGGGATAATACAATCTGCTGTATTTTGATGCTAAAGATATTGTAATCAAAACTTGCGAGTTGGCTGTTATATATGGAATAGCCCATCACGGCAACGGTAACAACCGCCAAAAAACCAAGCATATCATTATTTTCCATGATAGCTTTAAGATATTTTGGCGGTATTCCGTAAGAAAACAGTATAAGTATAGGTATGTGTATCGACAAAACAAGAACTGTATAGATAAAAAAGCTCTCGCTGTCGTTAAGGATATCAAACGGGCTGGAGTCGTTGATTATTGAGAGTATCGACAGGGTTATATATCGAATTGTAAAGGCGTGCAGATACACCCCTGCCACCGCGGCCACTATGGTGAGATAGTATGACCTAAACAGCAAAACCATTTCGGTTAAAAATATCAGCATAGTAATAAGGTAACCCTGCCAGGAGTGTGTGGCAACGTTGGTGAACGCTATAGCTCCTATAACCGCGTTAAATGCGGACAGCACAACGACCAAAATTCTATAGTATTTCGGTGTCGGAACAATGCGCCCCACAAGATTGATGCTGAATATCGTGTGAACAAATATCAGCAGTGCAAGAATCACTTCATTCAATATACGACCTCGATTTTCCTAAAATATTTTCCGCTTTTGTTAGTCGGAGGCGAGCACGATGATATAGTCCTCCTCACCGAACGTGACCTTACTGGATTTTCTCGGGCAGTTGACGATCTCGAAATTTTGACCTTTTTGCAGTTTGTAGCCGATAGCAATCTCGTTATGGCGTGAGGCAATCTCACTTATGGTGAAGAAGTCCACCTCGGTGTTCATCTTGACATAGTTCGCCGCGCGGCGCATATAAATCTCACTGCCGTAGGGGTGGAGCAGTTCCTTAAAAACAGTGGAAAGATCGCGGTTTTCCGATATCTGGGTGAGTATCAGGTTCACTATATTGGAGCCGATAATCAGGTCATTGACCTCGGCGACCTTGGCAAGTTTTTGATTGGTAGTGTTCTTCATCTCGCTCGTGATGTTGAATAAACGGCCGGTCTTGTGGCTGATATCGCGAAGATGAATGAGTTTTAAAAGGATGACAGCGTCCGCAGTTTCGGTATCAAGGCTGTCGTCACTTAGCAGTAAAACGTGGTTGAAATTATCGCTCAATAGCTCGTCCAACACCACACGGTCGGTCGTGTCGCAGGCTTTGAATGACATCTGCATGTTGGAAAAACCGTCGCTGTACTCCTCCTGCGGCTCTTCGAGGTCGGCGATAACAACCTTTGAACCTTTGTCAAAGTAGCTGTCCAGCTCATTTAATATCTTTTTGAGTTTCGTATTGGTGCCGAGTATCAGTATATTCTCGGGGCGCAACTCCTCCACGCCGGTCGCAATAATGCTGTCGATTTTGTCAAATGAGGGGATGACGGCGGTCGGCTTTGCAAAGCCATCATCCTCGGTGAGCAGTAAAATCTCGTCGGTATCTTTTAAAACGCTGTCCTTATCGGGATTGAGTAGAATATCGTCACCGCGTTTGTAGCCGAAAACGACGGAGTATTCAAAAAGGTTGACCACCTCTTTAAACTTCTTGCCGGCGAGCGAGGGGAAATTCTCAAAATAAAGCTCGTTGCCGGAATAGTCAAACAGCTCGATAAGCACGTTGGATAGCCCCGACTGCCGGCAGGTCTGTGCAATAATGCGCGAGACGGCATCCTGCACCAATATAAGCTCGACATTGCCCTCACCGGCGATCTCGGCAACCTCATAGTTTTTGTTGTCGCTAACCGTCGCGACGATGTGCGCGCCGCGGTTATTGGGTGTGGTGCTGAAATAGTTGTTGACGGTGAGTATCGCTTTGGTGGTGATGAAGTCACGGTCCTCATTAATAATAATGGAGCGCGCCTGCTCAATACTGCACTGCTTTAACATATGCATGTCCGTTATCTGACCGGTTCGGCAGATGACTCGGGTGGTTTTCAAGTCCTGCAACTGCTCCGAAATCGCAGTCTCCATCAGCTCCTTTTCCTCCGGTGCGAGCACCACGACACAGCTGTTTTTGTGGTTGAGGTTCGCCTCACAGAGTTCAGAGATGATGGTATAAATATTGTCGTTAAAACCAAGTATAACGGTGTGATTTTGTTCTATGACCTTGCTGTTGCCCTTTTTAAGGGAGTTGAGTCGCTCCTCAAAACCGGTGGTTATAATACCGATGAGGATACTTGTGACAAAAAGACCGCAGAGCGTCACCACCGACATGAGTATGATAAAGCCGATGTTCCCCGTGTCGGTACCGGTGATGGTGCCGGCGTCGATGGTGTGCATTATGCTGATCCAGATATTTGAGCCGATATTACCGCCGCCGACGAGAAAGCCGATAAATCCGGCGAGAATGATGACTATAGCGGTTATCAAAAAGAGTATACCGACCAGTGCAATGGTGCCTTTTGACATTATATTGTCGAAATGATAGCGGAATTTCTCACTAAAACTTGCCTTGTACATCCTGCCCCCTTTAAAAAATTAATACGTACCAACCTTTAATTATTAATTTTATTATACTATATAATAGCGGAAAAGAAAAGGATTTTTTGAAAAATAATATTTTCATTAAACTAATTAAAAATATGTGAACTT
Organism: uncultured Oscillospiraceae bacterium; assembly: GCA_964369965.1. Taxonomy (GTDB): domain Bacteria; phylum Bacillota; class Clostridia; order Oscillospirales; family Ruminococcaceae; genus CAYJBH01. The sequence goes on along the minus strand of CAYJGF010000023.1, from coordinate 7,037 downwards.
TATGAACTTTTCTCTTGCATTTATTCACATCATATGATATAATGGGTTTAAAGAAACTCGGGAACAATGACGATGAGCGATATATTTGACAAACTTCATATACTCACCGACGCGGCGAAATATGACGTTGCCTGCACTTCGAGCGGTGTCGACCGCGGTGGTGTGACCGGCTCGCTCGGCAGTGCCGCCGCCTGCGGTATCTGCCACTCGTTCACACCGGACGGTCGGTGCGTCTCACTTTTAAAGGTTTTGCAGAGCAACGTTTGTGTCTATGACTGTGAGTACTGCATAAATCGGCGCAGTAACGACCGTCCACGCTCCACATTCAAACCACGGGAGCTTGCCGATTTGACAATACAATTTTATCGGCGCAACTATATTGAGGGGCTGTTCCTTTCCTCCGGTGTCGTTAGAAACCCCGATTATACTGTGGAGCAGATGATTAAAACGCTGGAGATACTGCGGTATGAATACCGTTTTAACGGCTATATCCACGTCAAGGCGATACCTAACGCCGACTGCGCGCTCATTGACCGACTTGCCCTTTTGACCGACAGGATAAGCATTAATATAGAACTCCCGTCGGAGCAGAGCCTCAAACGTCTCGCCCCCGACAAACACCGCCACAGCATTATCACGCCGATGAGGCATATTGCGAGCGGAATTGTGCAAAATAAGTCTGAGCTGGTCAAGTATCGCTCTGCACCGAAGTTTGCGCCGGCAGGTCAGAGCACCCAGATGATTGTCGGTGCGAGTGACGAGAGCGACTATCAGATATTAAAGCTCACGGCGGCGCTCTATAAAAAATACTCCCTCAAACGGGTGTTCTACTCGGCGTACACACCGATAAACTCCGGCGGCAACCTGCCGGCAGTGGACACAAAGCCGCCACTTTTGCGGGAGCATCGACTCTATCAGGCGGACTGGCTGTTGCGATTTTACGGCTTTGAGGCGGACGAAATATTGAGCGAGGAACACTGTGAGTTTAACCCACTGCTGGACCCCAAATGCAACTGGGCACTTAACAATCTGAACCTTTTTCCGGTGGATGTCAACCGCGCCGACTACTATACACTGCTCCGCGTGCCCGGCATTGGGGTGCGCAGTGCTCGGCGGATAGTCACCGCGCGGCGGCACGCCTTACTCGGGTTTGACAATCTCAAAAAAATGGGCATCGTGCTAAAACGCGCACAGTATTTTATCACCTGCTCCGGCAGGGGGATGGTGGGGCTTAAAAACATAGCAACACCGTCGGTGGTGCACTTCTTGACCGACGGTGAGAATGAGCGCGAGGACTATCGCCAACTCACACTTTTTGACAACATTGCTCCGCCAATTAAATCATGGACAAAGATTGGCGAGGAATTTTGTCTGTAGTTCAAGGAAAAGGTTCTTTGACGCAGAAATGCGGGCAAAATTACCGACAAGATAGTCCACTGTTTAGTTGGTGGAACAATGATATTACGGCAAAGGACAGAATACAATGTATAAGCGGACAGATGTGAACTATATATATGACGGCAGTTTCGACGGGCTGTTATGCTGTGTATTTCACAGCTTTAACCACAAGGAACTGCCGCAGGGGGTGTATACCTTTGACGATGATATTATAAGTTTTTATCGATCGGTGGAGGTGGTCAACAACCCGAGTCATGCAAAGCGTGTGACCGACGGCATCTATAAAAAGCTCGGTGGTGGTACCTTTTTGCTTATCAGGGATTGTTTTTTGTCTGATCTTGCGTCTAAAGAGGTGAACATCATTGCCTTTTTGCAGTATAGTTTCAAGCACGGTGTGTCCTCCTCCGACCACCTCGCGACCGACTGCGTGCTTATGGTCAACAAGGCGGCACAGCGCGCACGAATGGAGGCGCACAAACTCAAAGGTTTTGTCCGCTTTATTCAGCGCGGCGGCGTGCTGGTGTCGGAGATATCGCCGGACTGCCGCATTTTGTCTATGATCGCCTATCATTTTATGGACAGATACGGCGGTGAGCAGGTGATGATAATGGATAAAACCCACAAGGAATTGCTGTTGATTTCGGGCGGGAAATATCGCATAATGCCGTATGACAACATAATTAAAAACGCCCCGGACGTCGGCGAAGAACAGTACGAGGCGCTTTTTAAATGTTTTTATGAGTCGGTCAACATAACAGAGCGTAAAAATCTGCGCGCTCAAAATAATTTTTTGCCGAAAAAATATCGCGGTGACATGACCGAGTTCGGCTCGCGTATTGAGGGCGCGTTGCCGGGAGGAAACGTTTAGGCTAATGGCTAATAGTGAATGATGATTGAAAAGGCTTCGCCTTTATATTTATATATTGTGGTTGGCTGTACATTACATAAACGTGACTGCACCGCTGCCTGTGTCATAGATGGCACCTACCACGACAAGACTTCCCTCCTCCACCAAGGATTTTATAATCTCGCTTTGCATAAGTTCATCCACACTGTTTTCTACATTTAAACGCTCGGCGGTTGTAGGGTCGCTCTCGTCCCCGATGCCCTCCGATATCCTATCGGTGATAAAGGTAATATTATCGTGCCCTGCATCGTTAATGGTGGCATCCACCGCACCGCATAACGTGTGCCCGAGCACCACAACGACCTTTGCGTCAAGATGTTCAGCGCCATACTCCGCACTGCCCAATACGATCTCATCCACAACATTTCCGGCGTTTCGTATAATGAAAAGCTCGCCGATGCCGGCCATGAAAATATGCTCCGGCGCAACACGACTGTCTGCACATGTAATGACGACCGCGTAGGGACTTTGCCCGTTTTGGGCGGTATCCTCCCGTATTTCGGACGAGATGTCACCGCTGTTTTTTACCGCTTCTTGATAGAGGATATTATTGTCCTTTAAAAAAGTTATCGTATCCTGCGGTGTGGTGGGAAATTGTGTCTCTTCCGGCTCACTGCAAGCGGACAAGGTCAACACCATGCAGATAACAAGGGAGTATATCAATATTTTGTTCATCAGCGCACTCTTTTTTTGTTGTTTTTCATAAAGATTATAACACGACGACATGGTGTTTGTCAATTAATGTGTAGGGACAACCCGACGTGGTCGCCCCTACACATCAAAAAGTTATAAATAGAATAGGCGCAAGCCGTTTCAATACCTCTTCACTATTATTTCTTCACTATTCACTAAATCAAAGTCCCATCGACGCTTTGAGTGCGGCGAGTTCGTCGTCTACACTTTTGCTGTCGCCGCTGTACTTGTCCTCCAGCTCGACAGCGGCATCTATCGGGGCGGTGTTTAGCTCGGCGGTGGCATTTGCCTCGTCCACCATACGGTTGATCTTGTCCTCCATACGATTGAAATTGCCGAGGGTGCCGTTCAGGCTATCCGCACTACTACCGAGTTCGTTAACCTTGCTCTGTGCCTCCGCTATCGACAGTTTCGCCTTTAGCTCATCGCGGCGCGCGTGCAAGGTGCTGATGTCGTCCACCAATTTATCATGGAGTTGACGCATCTTAACAGCGTTTGCCTTGGCGGCATCGTAGGACATTTTGTAGGTCTCCTCGCTCTTTTGCAGACCCTGTTTTTTGCCGAGGAACACCTTAGCGTCCTCCTCATTCCCGGCAGTGAGCGCCTTTTTGGCAAGGTCGGTGTACTTCTCTATCTCGGCAAGATTTTCCTCATACACACGTCTTGTGCGGCTCTCCTCCGCCATGACACCGGCTGTCTCCTTTTTGACCTCATCAAGGTCCTCCACCGCTTGACGCAGGTATTGATCTATCATCTTTTGCGGATCTTCCGCCTTGTCAATCAGCGCGTTGATATTCGCCTCGAGTATACTGCTTATTCTTGAAAAAATTCCCATTATTATTTCCTTTCTGTAACTATTGTTTGTTGTTGTTGTATTTTTCCGCTAATTCGTCGACATTGGGGTCGCCGAACTTTTCGAGTGGCTTTGCTAACATCGCGTCATACTTTTTGTCCCTCTCCGACTGACGATACATGGACACGCATTTTATGATAAAAAGCGCGAATAAAATCGCCAATACTAAAAGCACAAGCAGTATAACTATAATAAATACTGTACTCATCTATTTTTTGTCCTTTGCTCTTTTTGTTGTCTGGGAACGGATAAATCGATCGCTCTCCCTCGACAGCTCAAACGAGCCGGGGCGTACATAATCCGACGCCTCATGTCTGGTGCGAGCGGTGTTCATCTTTGCGAGCATGGAGCCGGTCACGATAAACGCTACCACGACGCCGCCGACAATGCCGATAACCAACGCAAAGAAGAAGTTGCCGCCCTCATCATCCTCATAATATTCGTCATCGTCATAGTCGTCCGACATGTCGAGGACTTCAAGCCCTGCCGAGTCAGGCATGGCGGCATCGGTTGCGGTAAACTCCACCTCGGCAGAAGCTCCGACCGATAGGAGTATTGATATGAGCAGTGCGGTTAAAGCTATATAGATTTTTTTCATAGTTTTCCTCCCATCACACGAAAAATGAGGCTATTATGGTTATCGGAATTATGGAGGCGAGCGCTATCCCGATACGATACTTTAAAAGTTTGCCCTTATCCACAGGGAGCTCGCCCGACACACGACCGGTCTGCCCGTTTATCGCAAACTGGTACATTTTGCCCTCAAACTTGGTGTTGAGCATCCATACCGGCAGGAGGGTATAGTTGATGTCCTCGCCTTTCATCTGCACCGACGAGGTGGATTTTGTAAGCGTGGTATACCCTTGGGCAGTTTTTTCAAACGCATCCTCGGTCGATTTGATAACGCGAGTGACGGCGCGAGAGGAGCAATCCTCAACGCCAACATCGAACTTATCGGCGAAATATCCTGCCATATACATGGAGTCAAAGGACACCATTGCACCGTAGTCGTATGGCTCTAAACCGTCCATGTAGTTGTCCTCCATCTTGGTGGAGGCGTCGACAGGGATTTTATCAAAGCCAATCTTGCCGGCGCGCAAAACTCGATAATACTCCGTTCTTGTGTAGTCATAGTTGCTGTCGGACCAGTGTTTGACCTTGGTCGCATCGAAATGCACAGCGCCGTCACCGGTACAGCTGAACAGCCAGAACGGCACATACATGCCGGATATCTTGGAAATGCGATTGTTTTTTGTAAACGAGTCCGGCAGGAGCGGTTTGCCCTTATAAAACTCCTCCAGTATCTGCATCGCTTTCTGTTTATCAATCTTAAAGGGTATCACCGCGTCCGGCGTGACCATGCCGCTTACATTTTGGCTCATGACAACCGGATTGCCACAGTACATGCACTCGGTCGCCACCGTGTCGCCGTTTGAAACAACCTCCGCACCGCAGGATGTGCAGCTAAAACCGGCTTGCGGTTGCTCGGTGGTCTGTGTTTTAACATAGCCCTCGATGTTCCAATCAATCTTGGTGGGTGTCTCGGCGGCATCGGCAGTGTCATCTTGAAAGATGTCCTGCGGGAACTCGCTATCGCAAGAGTTGCAGATTAACATCTGCTTCTCGGCGCTGAACTCAAGGGGAGCGCCACACGATGGGCATTGATATTTTAACATGGTATCAGACATAATCCCTCCTTATTTAGCGTCACTCTCGTCAAAGATATCCCCACACTCGGGGCAGAATTTAGGTGCTTTTGTCGGGTCTGCAGGTGTCCAACCGCACTTGTCGCATGCATATTGCAACGCGCCTGCCGGCTTTTTCGAGCCACACTCGTTACAGAATTTGCCCTTGTTGACAGCACCACAACTGCAATTCCAACCGTCGGTGGCAACCGGTTTTTTCTCACCACACTCGTTGCAGAAGTTGCCGGTGTTGCCGGCGTGACCTTTAGAGCATGTCCAACCTGCCGCCGCGACCGGTGCTGCCGCCTGTGGTGCAGGCGCCTGTTGCTGTTGGAACTGCTGTTGTTGTTGCTGTTGTTGCTGACCCATCGCAAAGAGGTTTTGTGCATTCATTCCGCCGGCACCCTGCGCCATATTCATGCCCATAAAGCCCATCATGCCGCCGCCCTCGTTGCTCGCCGCCGACTGCATTGCACTCGCCTGTGCGCCGACAAGATGTGCCGCCGCCATGGTCGGGTTGCGAAAAGCCGCGTTGCGTTGGAGCTCTTTTATCATGTTTTCGTCCTCCTCCGATGCCTTGACGGAGGATACGCCGAACGAGTGAATTTTTATACCGCGAAGTTCACCCCATTTTTTGGATAAAACCTCGTTGAGAGCATCGGCAAGCTCCATGGTATGCCCGGGTAGCGAGCTGTACCGAATACCCATGTCGGAAATTTTTGCAAACGCCGGTTGCAGGGCGGTCATCAGTTCACTTTTAAGCTGACCGTCAATCTCTTCACGGTTAAAGTCGCCGGAAATATTGCCACAGACGTTGGTGTAAAACAGCATCGGGTCGACAACCTTATAGGAGTACTCACCGTGACAACGGATGGCGATGTCGATGTCAAGACCGACATTTTTATCCACCACGCGGAAAGGTACAGGGCTGGGGGTGCCGTATTTGTTGCCCATCACCTCTTTGGTGTTGAAGTAGTAGATGCGTTGGTCGCTCGCCGGCTGACCGCCAAATGTAAAACGTTTGCCGATATTTATAAAGGTGTTTTTAATCCCGTCGCCCAAATCGCCGGCGAAGAGGGACGGCTCACCGCCACTGTCATAGGTAAACTCACCCGGCTCGGCACAAAACTCCGTGACCTTCCCGTTGTCGACAATCACCATACACTGACCGTCAGCGACCGCTATGACGGAACCGTTGGAAATGATGTTCTCCTCACCTTTGGTGTTGGAGCTCCTGCCGGAGGTACGTTTTTGCCCCTTGCTGACCAGAATTTCATTTGGAAGTGATTCGCAATAAAAATACTCTTTCCATTGATCGGCGAGCACACCACCTGCCGCCCCTAATGCCGCTTTTATCAGTCCCATGTCACAATCCCTTTCATACTTTTTTCCTACAATGTTATAATAAAGGATAACAAAAAAAAAGTAAATGTGCCGGATGGCACACTTCAGAGTGTCAAAAAAACCTGTAAATCCCTTAAAATGTCAAATTCGGTGACAT
>CAYJGF010000022.1:0-42852 GCA_964369965.1 uncultured Oscillospiraceae bacterium | reverse complement strand
GGTTTCCACCGTTTATCATTGTCACTGTTCTGTACCAATTCTTTATCGGAAAAAGCTCTACTCGAAATATATCATTTATCTTAAATCAGCTGTATAACATTAAGGTTTCCCATGTCACAATTGCTGACTGGTGCAAAAAGTTCGCTCCTTTGTTTGATAACATTTCTAAGAAATTAATCACCACTATGGATTTTAACTCCGATGAATGGCACGCTGATGAGACTGTGGTTAAAATCAATGGAAAAAAACATTACATCTGGTTCATCATTGACAGCGAGACTCGTTTTGTGTTAGGATTTCATCTATCACCACATCGTGACTCCCCTCAGGCTCATGCACTTTTTAACCATGTTAAATCTTTAGGCAATCCCGGTTCTATTGTCAGTGACCGCTACAACGCCTACAAAGTGCCTTCTAAGTGTTTCTTTCCGGACGCTAAGCATATCCGTGTCGAGAGCTTTAAGGACGATATCAGTAACAATCTCATCGAATCCTTTAACAATCGCTTTAAGGCTTGGTACAAAACTAAACGAGGGTTTAACTCTTTTGACTGCGCCAACGCAACTATTTCGGTCTTTGTTTTCTTCTTTAACTTCTTAAGACCGCATTCTTCTCTTGATGGTCTTACGCCTGCACAGGTTGCCGGTGCTAACTACAAACCTAACATCAGAAATATTTTTTCTCTTGCTAACTAATTTTTCAGCAGAACTTTTCCTCCTTTTTCATTTTTACTTAAAAGTGCCTAAATTAATAATACTGTATACACAAAATCATCGATACTTTGTGTGCTTTCGACCTTTAACACTGGCGGTCAACCTTATTTTTTTACAACAAAAAAGGAGAATCATACACGCATATTGCGTAATATAATTCTCCTATATATAATGTATATATAAATACATATTTTATTAACTTATTGTTGAATCGTTAATACAATTCAACTTTTGCAAAAGGGTAGAACTATCCCTTTTTTTCTAACTTCCGCCCAATTGAGTTACACTTTTTGTAACTATTCTATACTATTATTATACCATTAATTCCGCGATATGTCAACTTTTTTTTAAAAAAGTTCTCAAAATTGCATAGAATTAGTATAACATTATTAAACACCAACTTTACATTTCTATTACCAATTTTTGCGGACAGGGGATAGCCCCCCAATCCGCCTTGCGTTACCCGAAGTCTCTGTTCTACACTGCCCTTTCGGGCACAATTACATTATACCGCATCTAAATGATTTGTCTACAAATACAGTTCTGTTTTCAAACAGAAACTTTCTTAGATTGAAACGCAAAAGCATTTATTTCCCTTACTTCTTCTTATCAAATTACTCTATCGGAACTACCAACGGCACCAGAAACAGCACCTGTCGTGCAAATGATTTTTAAAATGTATAATAACGGCAGCACTATGGCAGAAATTATACGTGAACTGAACGCGCTGAATGTAAAAACATCACGTGGAAATGCTTTTAACAAAAACAGCATTCGACATATTCTGTCAAACGAAAAATATTTAGGAAAATACAAATATAAAGGTGAAGTAATTAACACGAATATTGAGCCAATTATTGACGAGGAAACATTTAATAACGCAAAAATAACATTAGAAAAAAACAAAAAAGCACCTGCGCGTTCAAAAGCGATAGGCGATATGTACCTGCTAACAGATAAAATGTTTTGCGGACATTGCAAAGCGCTTATGACAGGTGTCAGCGGCACTTCCCACACAAAAAAATTCTATCAATACTACGCTTGTAATAATGCAAAAAAAAGAAAGTGTGCGAAAAAAAGAATACGTAAAGATACTATTGAATTTGCTGTTGTTAAAAAGGTAAAGGAAATTTTAACTCCCGAGAACATCAGAATCATTGCCGAAAACACTGTTAAATATTTTGAAAAACAAATGGACACCGGTGAAGCAAACACATTAAAAAAACAACTGAAAGCGAATAAAAAAGCGATAGATAATTTAGTAGCAGCGATAGAACAAGGTACACCAATAGATATTATTAACCCACAAATCGCCAAAAGGCAAGCGGAAGAACAACACCTACAAAACAGGATTTTCAAACTCGAAGTTATGTACCCGACAATAACTGTGCCACAAGTTATGTTTTTTATGGATAGCTTTAAAAACGGAAATATAAATGACATTTAATACAGGCAATCTGTAATTGACCTGTTTGTTAATCGTATATATTTATACGATGATGACGATGAATTTGGCGAATATGGGCTACAGAAAAACAAAATGACCCTGTTGCTAAATGCTATGCAACAGAGCCATTATGATGTTACCTTAGATGAAAGTGATATTGATGATATCGAGGGTTCGTCTAAGGGTGTTTTGGTGGACGATAGGGGGGTCGAACCCCTGACCTCCGCATTGCGAACGCGGCGCGCTACCAACTGCGCTAATCGCCCTTAAATTATTGCTCCGCCGAAATTCTTAGCCAATCAATGCAGATGATTATTTTGACGAGGCAATATTAATGTCCTTTTATTATTATAATGATTCTTTTTAATTTGTCAAGATGTAGTGCTGTATTACATCTGTTTTGGTGAAACTTTTTTTGCTATAAGCAGCAGGGTTATGCCCATGATGAAAAACAGTATTAATGAGAGTATTGCAACAGAGCTACGACCGGTAGAGCCTCTTATTATGGCGTATAGTGCAGGACCAAGTATTGCCGCAAAGCGACCGAAAATGTCATAAAATCCAAAATATTCGGTGGCTTTTTCCTTAGGGATTATCATGCCGAAATATGCTCTTGACATCGCCTGAATGCCACCCTGTGCAAGTCCGACAAGCACTGCGAGTATCCAGAAAATAATTAACGCCTCATCATTGGTTAAAAAGTCCTGCTCCACACCAAAGCCCATATAAAAACCGAGTATGCATATAATTGCATAGATAACCGCCGTGATTATAATACCGTTAAGCGTGCCTATTTTACCTGCAATTTTGCTGAAAAGTATTGCGAAGGGGAACGCCACCAACTGGGTTACCAACAAAGCAAGGATCATCCCGACCGAATCAAGACCGAGTGAGGCACCGTATGCCGTGGACATCTTAATGACCGTGCCTACACCATCGATATAAAAAAAGTAGGCAATCAAAAAGAGAGCAACCCCTTTATTTTTTGCTATGTCGGTTATACATTCCCAAAGTGAGGTGAAAACCTCCTTAATATGCCCCGATTTGGGCACGGCTCGTCCAAACTCCTGTTTATAGTCCCTCAAAATCGGGATGGAGAATACTGCCCACCATACGGCACAGAGCATAAATGATATCTTGGTCGCAGTCATTGCATCAATACCGATACTCTCACCGAATGTTATCAATGCAATTGAAATAATAAAAGGTATGGTGCTGCCGCCGATGTACCCCATCGAATATGCCCAGGCAGATACATGGTTCATGCGCTCGGGGGAGGTTATCTCCGGCAACATGCTGTCGTTTAGCATCAATGAACCGCTAAAACCTATGTTTGACAGTATATATCCTATCAATAAAATCTCCCACCCGTCAAAAAATGCACACAGTGCGGTGGTGATGACACCTAAAAATAGGAAAAATGCAAAAAGTTTTTTTTTCATGCCGATGTAGTCACCGACCGCACCGAGTATAGGTGCTAATATCGCCGACGATGCTGTAGCAATTGACCCACCGACACCTATCCACATGTCGCCCATTCCGCCCGCCACCAAACCGGTGAAATAAACAGGGAATATCGCCGCCAACATTATTGTCGCAAAGGAAGAGTTGGCCCAGTCGTACATTATCCAGCTTTTTTCTTGTTTTGTAAATTTATTATCAGCTTTCATCTTTATGACTCCGATTACAACACACTTTCGCCGTTAAAATTCATCTCATAGCCTTCTGGTAGGGGCTCTTTTTCCAAAATAATTTGATATAGCCCCTCTAACTTCTTTGCCGTCGGCTGGATCGCTTTGTCTAAGAGGCTTAATAAATCTGCTGTTTCATGAGGGTACAAAAGTTCTTTTTTCATGGAAAAGGCAGACCATTTGCCGGATTTGCCTATCTTGCTTTCCACAAATTTTACAAGCTCTGGGTTGCTTAAAAGACGGGTGTTGAGATGGAAGTTATCAAGACATGTCTTAATGTTTTTTCCACTCAAATTATACACCGATGCCACCGTGTTATAGTCTACCGCACGCGGAAGATAGATGTTGCGATTTTTATTCATGCCATTACGTCGTATAATTGCAAGGTCAAGGTCGGATTCGAGATTGTTGTGATGTCTGTAACTGCCGTCATTCGCTTGTTCTATATAAGGGTGACAGACGACATCGAGGTAATAGTGACAACATGCACCCAAGACATATGCAACTGCTTTAGAATAATTTAAACAATCGCTCGATAGCAGTGCGCCGAAAAAATCCGACGCACTGTTTTGATGTATTTTATATCCGAGCAAAGCCGTATCGTCCGGTTTAAAAACATTGGAGTGAAAAAGAAGATCGGGTCCCTGCAATCCAAGCCCAAAAAGTTGAACATTGCTTTTTATTACAGACCTGATTTTATGGTCAAGATAGGGGAGTACCCTTTGACCGAAATGAAAATGTGCTACAACTGCCGGCATTAAACCTCCTTTTAAACCATTGAAATATCGTCGAGGCGTGACCGGTCGATAATTTTCACATGTCCGCGAGTCATCTCGATAATGCCCTCATTATTAAAATATTTAAGTAACCTTGTAACAACCTCACGCGCCGTGCCTACATCCCGAGCAAGTATTTCATGTGTGACAACCAACAGTTCATCCTCGCGACCCTGTGAGTGTTGCAAAAGAACGTTTGCAAGCCGGCTATCCATACTTTTAAACAGGATATTTTCAAGTGTCCACATAACCTCGGTGAAACGCGAGGCCATAAGTCGATTTGTATAGTTTGACATATCGATGGATTGCACCGAAAGCCGAGCAAAGAGGTCGATAGGAATGAGTAAACAGGTACTCGGTTCCTCCGCCTCAATGTAAATGTCAAACTGGATGTTTTTGAGCACACTTGCAGCGGCAAACAGGCATATATCACGATCATAAAGGCGATACATGGTAACCTCACGCCCATTTTCCGAGAGAATATATGCTCTGAATTTGCCGGATTGTATAAGTACAAGACCAAGACACTCCCCCTTGTGAGGTAGTATCATATCGCCTTTATTAAAAGTCAGTTTTCTACTGTGAGTCGTAATATCATCACGATGTTCCGCGCTGAGTTTGTTCCAAAAAGGGAAAAACTCCTCGACGGTCGGTAGTCTATCTGCCCCCATAATGTCCATTCCTAACTGCCGACTCGAAGGAAACTTCGGCCGACTATAGATATAACTACATAACATATTATAATGCTTTTACACTGAAATGTCAATCTTTTGTGGGGATATTATGGCGACTTTGATATATTTTCCGTTTTGACGAAGAAACGGTGTTTTGTCAGGCGTTTGCACATCGTTCCTACAATTTTTTGGGGTTTGTTTAAAACTTACCGCCACCTCCGGAGAAACCGCCGCCGGAAAAACTGCTGCGCCCACCGCCACCGCCTCCACCGCCGGAGGAGGTTTGTATCCTCGTTTTGGAGGTTGTTGTGTGGGTGTAGGTGTCCTCCTGTAAGGTGAACTCCACACCGCCCTGTTGGATATAGCTTCCGGTGGATCCCCCCATTTTTATGCTTTTAAGCTTTGCTACATGAACATTTGCTAAGCCAAATGCTATCACAAACCCGATCACTCCACTTATAAGTAAAACGATTGAAAAATCAACTACGACATCCAGCCACCCAAAATTTATCTTATGCTCGACCATGTCGTAATAGTCGTCAAATCCGCCGTACCAGTCGTCGTCCGCAAAATACTCAAGAAAAGATTCTTCAATGTCAATCCTCGTGCTCTCATTAAATAGTTCGTGCGCCTCGTTGCCGAAGATAACAAGTCGATAATCACGCTCCGCCATGCTGAGCATCAACAACATACCGTCCCGACCCTCGCCGTAACCGAGGTCATTGTCCTCATAAAAATCGGTGGTGGCGTAGTACATTTCACTTTGGTTCGAGATGAGCTTGTAATCCGGTACGGTCAGGACATAAAATTCCACCGCATATTCCGCCGACAACGCGTCAGCCTTGGCGTTTAAAGCGGCTATCTCCTCCTCGGTTAACAGCCCCGCTACGTCCATGACATTATCGATGTCTATATTATGATACTCCTCAATAGCCTGTTGTTGCACATTGAGTATATAGTCGATATCCTCCCTCGTCTCGTCCATAAAAATGTTGAAGAACAGAAACGGGTTGGAATCGAGATGTGTATATGATGCTTCTTCAAGGGCATTAAAGGTCGTGTCGGTGGTATAGACCGTCCCAATTCGAAACACCTCATAATCGAAATTTTCCTTGTCGCAGATCAAAAGTAGCATTTCCTCCGGATTATGAAGTTGCCATCTGCCGGAGTCAAGCAGCATGTTGCAGGCGTTTTGAAAGGAGGCGTGGTCGTCATAAATATTTTCAATGGTGTATATTCCGACCGAGACGTTAAAATCGGTTGCAATTTCTATTGATTTTTGGTTCAGCAGTTCCTCCTGATCGGCGGTGAGCATGTCGGCATCATCAAATATATTTGATGACACAGTGACATCACTGCCAAATACCGGCAGGGTAAACAACGATAAAATTAACAACAATAATATCGGGCAGACTATTTTATATGTAATCTTCACAGCTTTACCTTTCATTATATCAAGATACCAAATAGGGTCCGACTATAAGCAAGCCTACATAGGCAACGGCGGTCGCTATCGAGCCGACGGTCAATATAAAGCGTGCGCGTTTGCCTTTATCACAGGGGAGGTCGCCGACAAACTTGCCGGTCTGTCCGTTCATGGCGAAGAGGTAAACTTTTTCTCTAAAACGTGTTGTCAACAGCCAGACCGGAGCCATGGCGTATCGAACCTCACCATGCGTGAGATTGACGTTTTTTGAGGTGATGCTGTTGGAGGAGTATTCGGCGACACTACTGTTGAAAAGTGAGAGGGTGGCACTTGTCGAACGCTGTTCGGCACGCGGTGTGCATGTCTTTGCGTCCACGTCGAATTTATCAGCAAAAAAGCCGGGCATATAGGCGGCGGAGAAAGGCACCATGTCGCTGTATTCAAACGGTTCGATGGACTCCATATAATCGTCCGGCATCTTGGTGGACCCGTCTACCGGTATGTCGTGAAAGCTAACGGTGCCGGCGCGGCGAACTTTATAGTGTGCGGTCTCGGTAATACGATAGTTGCCGGAAGTATGACTGCTTGATTTTTTTGAATCAAAGGATATGTCGGCGGCTACCGTTGTGTCAAAAAGCCAAAACGGCACATACACACCTTTTATCTCGTCGATGTGAGTGTCGGCAATAAAATCGTTCGGGAGAAATTTTTTGTCTTTGCAATGGTTTTTGAGCGCGTTTTTCGCCTCCTCCTTGCTGAGTTTAAAGGGGATTACATAGTCGGGGCGAAGTGTTCCTGCAAACTGCCCCTCGATAATAGTCTTATTACCGCAGTAGTGGCAGCTTGTCGCGGCGGTGGTGGCATCGCAGATAATTTCGGCACCGCAGGAGGTGCAGTTGTAGACATGCATGTTCGCACCCTCCTCGCCCCAGTCGGAGTTGAGGGTTGCGGTGCTCCACACATCGGGAGCGGTTGCAGGGGTGTCGTGCGGACTATCCGAGTTATATATGGCCTCAATTTCGGCAACATTAAAAGAACTGTTGCAATGGTCGCACTGTAACAGTTGTGTTTTGCCGTCAAATCGAAGTGGTGCGGTACAGGACGGACATTGATAGTTGGTGGTGTTCTCCGCCATACAGTCAACCTTTCTCGTTGTTATTTATTTAGTTTATTATAACATATTTTGAAAAAAAATAAAATGTGCCGAATAGCACATTTTTCAGAGTGTCAAAAAACCTGTAAATCCCTTAAAATGTCAAATTCGGTGACATGCGCGGCGAATTTGACCTTCGACAAATGGCTTCGCAAAGCCATTTGTGGGGGAGGGTACCGGGAGGGGATGCATCCCCTCTCGGGGCTGTCGAACTTTTTCGACAGCCAGTAAAATGTGCCGAATAGCACATTTTTTAAAGAAATAATCTTGACAAAAAATTATTTTCTCGGCTTTATGGCGAGAGTTGTAGGGACAACCCTCTGCGATTGTCCGCGGCACTGCGGTATTTTGGTTGTAGTTGTTATAATTATGCTTTGTGTTTAAATTGAGTAATTAATAAAATTCGGTCAATACTTATACACAACAATAAATGATAAGGAATAAATATATGCGATTTCATCGAGTAGAGGTCAGCGGTATCAATACAAACGAGCTTAAAGTTTTAAAAGAGAAAGAAAAAATGGAGTTGTTGCGTCGGTATCGTGAGGGGGATAAGTCGGCACGGGATGAACTGGTTAACGGAAATTTAAAGTTGGTATTGAGTATAATCGGGCGGTTTAGCAATAGTAAGGAGAACGCCGACGACCTTTTTCAGATAGGGTGTATCGGTTTGATTAAGGCAATTGACAATTTCGACACCGGTCACAATGTGCGTTTTTCGACATATGCCGTGCCGATGATAATGGGGGAGATAAAGCGGTATTTGCGTGACAATAACAGCATACGGGTATCACGCTCGCTTAAAGATATCGCCTACCGTGCAATGCAAACTAAGGAGCGATTGCAACAAAATTGTTCTTATGAGCCGTCCAATGCCGAGATTGCAAAGGAGATGGATGTACAGGAACGAGTGGTGCAAAAAGCACTTGAGGCGATGACCGAACCGATATCCATCTATGAGCCTATCTCCGGCACCGAGAGCGACTCGCTTTTGGTCATGGATAAGATAAGGGACAACTCCAGTGAGGAGAGTTGGATATCCTCCATCGCGTTCAAAGATGCGATACGCGGTCTTGATGAACGCGAAAAAAGGATAATGTCACTTCGCTTCCTCTCCGGCAAAACGCAGATTGAAGTTTCAAAAGAAATTGGCATATCCCAAGCGCAGGTCAGCCGCCTTGAAAAGAATGTTATAGAAAATATAAGGTCGCAGATATAGGAGGTGATGGCAAAAAGATGAGTGAGCGTCGATTAATAACATTTATTATAGTGATGATGATAGCGTTCAGCGTTGTTTCAATATCCCTTTTTTTGCTTTCCTCAAACGCAGAGTTGCGACAGCTTGCCTCACAGCAGAGTGAGGCGGTTGTCAACCTCTCAAAGGGTAGGGGGGATATATTTGACTGCAATTTAATGCCGATGACCTCGCTAAACTCCACCGTTTATGCCTTAGCGGTGAGCGGTGAGGCGGCATATTCCGAGTATTTTCGACGACTGGACAGTGATGACCAGATGATGGCATATGAGCTGTACGACCAAACCACTCCCTATCTTATCGAGTTGAACAGTGCGGGGGAGGACAGCCCGTTTGAATTTTATGACTCGATACGATATTCAAACAACCAGATTGCACCGAATGTCATCGGATATCTCGACAACGATGCGAACGGTGCACAGGGGATAGAAAAGGCATTCGACACACTGCTCGGTGGAAGTGGGGTGACGCAGGATATCGTCTATTCAAAGGACGCATTAGGTGAGCTTATGATGTACAGCGAGCCGGAGCTTTTAAAAGAAAACGGCAGTGGGCAGGGTGTTATCCTCACCATAGACAGCACAATACAGCGTATAGCGGAGGGGATTGCCACGCAGTATCTGCCACGTGGTGCGGTGGTTATAATGGAGAGCAAGACAGGGCGGATAAAAGCGTCGGTCAGCACCCCGAGCCTCACCCCGAATAACATTGTGCAGAATATTGAGGATAACAACACCGCATTCATCAACCGCCCGAGTGTCGCGTTCAATGTCGGCTCTGTCATAAAGCCGTTCATCGCCGCCAAACTTTTAGAGCAGGGTTATGATAGCGATGAAGTTTATGAGTGCCATGGGAAAATCGAGGTGAATGGTCATGCCTATCACTGTTATACCGACTATGGACACGGTGAGGTGGATTTAAGGCAGGCTCTCGCTGTATCTTGCAACGGATATTTTATCGAGAAAGGTCTTGCAATGGAGCCGGAGATGCTGCGGAGCCTCGGCATTGATATAGGTCTCGGTGTAGGGGTCACAAAGGACGGTTATATACTTAGCGAAAAAGGGACGCTCCCGACCGGCGAACAGCTTGAAAACCTCGGTGAGAGGGCAAGTTTTTCATTCGGGCAGGGTATGTTGATGGCAACGCCGATACAGATGACAGCTGCGTTTAATATTTTTGCGAATGAAGGGTTATATATATCACCGACCATGGTAGAAGGGATTTATAATCAGTTTACCGACACGGTGGACGAGAGTTTTTATTCCCCTGTAATACGGGAGGTTATTTCACAGGACGTTGCAAAGGAGGTTGGGTATATGTTAGAGACGGTCATAACCGATGGCACCGCCGACGAGGCGGCACCGATAGAGGGAGTTGCCGCAGGCAAATCCGGCACGGCACAGACAGGGCGATATATGACCGACGAGAACGGTGTTGTCACAGATGAGGAGGGAGAGCCGGTGGACGAGACGGTTGCGTGGTTTATCGGTTACTATCCTGCGGATAATCCCAAATACACCATCACGGTAATGCAGGACAGCTCCGACAGCATGGGCGAGGAGATGGGCGAGATTTTCGCACTGCTGTGTAATTCATTGAGGTATTATGATAGGGAGCTTGGGGGTTGGTGAATGATTGTTTAGTCATTCACCAAAAACAGCATTCACCTTTAGTCTTTAGTCCAAAAAATCTAACCCTCGGTTACTATTATGTAGAAATCGGGGGTGTTATAATGTAGTTGTAATATGACAATGTTTGCACTTTCGTGCGGAAAGGACCGGGAGAGATTATGAGTGAAAACCAAAACAATCAGGGTGCACCGTCCAGCGACAACACCTCGGCGCTGTTTGTTTCAGCGAGAAAAAAACAGCTCGCACAGCAGGAGCAGGAGCGTATAGCCGCTGAAAAGGAGGCGGCACGAATAGCTGCGGAGGAGGAGGTTCGTCGTCTTGAACAGGATGTAGAACAGCGCAAACTTCGCGCACAGGAGGATGCTTTTCGTATTGAGCAGGAGAATGAGGCGCGCCGCCGTCAGGCAGATATGACACAGGCAGGTCCCATCAATCCGCAGTATGGACAGGTTGCGACCGGCTCGACCTTTGGCAACGCCGCTGTGAGTACATCGGGTGGGCTGTTTGCGAACAAACAACTATTGATAATAATTGCCTCTTCTGTGGCGGTGCTGATACTGTTTATTATCGTGATGGTGGCAATATTCTCCGGCGGTTCAAAACCGGTGTTCACCTATAACATGGATGAAAACTCCTACATAGTTTTAAACGAGGACGGCACAGCGGAGGGTGTAACCCCCGATATGACAGAATTTGAAGGAGGTTGGTATGTCGAGGGAAACATTGTACATGTCGACTCCGAGAATTACACCGACGACTATTATATTATAGACGATAACACCATCTATCTTGAAAGATTTGAGGGTGAGTTTGTCTTTAACGCCGAGTAATACTGTAGAGACAACCCTTGCGGTTGTCCGATATATATAGAAAGGATTGGTTGCTTTGAATAACAGTTTATTGCTGACCGCCGTTTTTGAAAACGGTTTTCAAGAGATATATCTTCCGGCAGTAGATAACAAATCGCATTTTATAGAGATAAGACCGTCAGTCAGCGGATTATCGGAGGATATCGTCCTCCCGCTCGAGGTATGGAGCGGTGTCTGGACGCTTGCAGTCTCCCCCCACTTTGAGACCACCGTGGACGAGGAGGTTGTTGGGGATACCGTGCTCACCGAGGGGTTGCTCCTCAACTGCTCGGTCAAGGGCACTGAGGTGGTGTTTTCGCTGACGGTGAGTGTCGCCGACGCCGGCAATACCTCTTTTGACAAGTATTTTCTCGACATGAACTCCATCGGTGCGTTGACGGTCGGCAGCAACGCCTCCGCCAATGTTATCACCTATTCCAACAAGTTTTGCTCCCCCTCCCATGCCGAGATTAAAAGGGAGGGTGACACCATCTATATCGAGGATAAAAACAGCGTCAACGGCACCTTTGTCAACGGGCGGCTTCTCACCGCGAAACAGCCGCTTGTCTATGGCGATGTCGTCTACATAGTGGGTTTGAAAATTGTCTACCTCGACAACGTCGTTGCGGTCAATAACCCAAAAGGGGAGTGCGCCGTCAACGGGCAACGTCTCAAAAAAATTAAGATAGAGGCTACCGAGTATAGCGAGGGGGTGGAGGAGACCACCGGCGAGGAACAATATTTCCTGCGCACCCCACGCAAGGTGGAGATGATAGACAGTGAGTCCTTCAGCATCGAGCGTGCGCCTAATAAATCCACACAAAAACAGCAACCGCTCTTTATGACCCTCGGTCCATCCTTCACCATGGTTATTCCCATGCTCGCCGGCACCATGATCAGCAGTGGCGGCTCTAACATAGCGAGCGCGGTGGTCATGTCGCTCGGTGCGGCGGTTATCGGCGGTGGTTGGGCGGTTATGAACATCCGCTACAACCGTGAGGAGGCTCACAAGAGTGAGTCCGTTCGTGTTTCGAGCTATAACGCGTACCTCGACAAGATGAACGCAAGGATAGCACAAAAGGTGGACTATAACCGCCGTGTGCTCTATGCCATGCTACCGAATGCCGAGGAGGCGGTCGGTTTTATCATGAGCGACAGCCCGAGACTGTGGGAAAAGAGCAGTGCACACCCCGACTTTTTACATGTGACCCTCGGCAACTGCAATATACCGACCTACAACACCGTCAACATCGCAAAAGAACAGGGCATGATGGCGTATGATCCGCTCAACGACAACCTCGAAGATATTAAGGCGAGGACAAGCATGATAGCCGATGTGCCGTCGGAGCTGTCGTTGCTTGACAACATGATGGTCGGTCTGGTGAGCAGAGATAGGACAAAGGCACTGAATTTAGTGCGCATCATAACCGCACAGCTTACCGCACTTCATCCCTATACCGAGTTACGCTGTGCCTATATCTACCCCATGAACGAGCTTGATCTGTGGGATAATTCAAGATATATACCGCACTGCTGGTCACCGGACTCGTCGGTTCGCCTTATAGCCAACGACAAAAAGAGTGTCGGCGACGTGCTGTTTTTCCTGTCCGGCGTGGTTCGTGACAGGCTGGAAAAATACAAGGGCAAAAAGATAGAGGAGAAAATTCTGCCCCACTATGTTATCTTTGTCGGCGATATATCATTGATCGAGAACGAGCCGATGGCGAAATATCTGCTCTCACCAAGTGCAGAGCTTGGCATAACCGTCATATTCCCGACAAGCTCCACCGACAAACTGCCGGCGGCGTGCACCGCAATTGTGCGTGACGATGATGATTATCGCGGTTTTTACAGCACAAACGGCTCTTTTGAGGAGCGCGCCGGTGTCTCGTTCGGCACACTTTCGGTGGCGAGTTTGAATAAATACACGCGAAAACTTTCCGGCTTTAAGGTGCGAGAGCTCGGGTCATCCTCCGCAATACCGGAGATGCTCACATTCCTTGACATGTACAAAACCTCCAATGTCGATGACCTTGAAGTTATGAAAAAGTGGCTGGAGAACCGCACATATGAGAGCATGAAGGCGATGGTCGGCTACAAGTCCGGCAACATGCCGCTTTACCTTGATATCCATGAGAAATATCACGGCCCTCATGGACTGGTCGCCGGCACCACCGGTTCCGGTAAATCGGAGACACTGCAAAGTTACATTCTCTCGCTTGCCGTCAACTATCACCCGCATGAGGTCGCCTTTATCCTTATCGACTACAAGGGTGGCGGCATGGCACAGAGCTTTATCGGTCTGCCACACCTCGCCGGCGTTATCACCAACCTCGGCGGTAACGCCACCGACCGTGCGCTCTTATCCATCAATGCCGAAATAAAACATCGTCAAAAGGTCTTTAACGACTTTAAGGTCAAGCATATCGATGCCTATATCGAGCTGTATCGCTCCGGTGTAGCCTCGGAACCGATGCCACATCTTTTGATAATCGCGGACGAGTTCGCCGAGCTTAAAAAGGAGCAACCGGAGTTTGTGCGTGCACTTGTATCCGCCGCACGTGTCGGTCGCTCGCTCGGTGTCAATCTGATACTTGCAACCCAAAAACCCTCCGGCGTTGTGGACGATGAGATATGGTCCAACACCCGTTTTCGCCTTTGTCTGCGTGTTGCGGACAAACAGGACTCGACCGAAATGTTAAAGCGCCCCGAGGCGGCGTTTATCACCGGTACCGGTCGCGGTTATTTTCAGGTCGGCAATGATGAAATTTTTGACGAGTTTCAAAGCGGTTGGTCCGGCGCGGAGTACACCCCCGATGTGCCGTTTACCGACGATAAAAACTCCAAGGTAGAGCTCATCAATTTGATAGGCAAAAACGCCGTTCCGAAGAAAAAGAGCAAGAAAAAGAGCGACAATATTGCAAAACTCACCCAACTCGACGCAGTCGTGCGACACCTTTCATCGGTTGCGAGTGAGAATAATGTCGCGGCACTTCGCCAGATATGGCTCGCACCACTGCCGACAAATGTCTACCTCGAACA
Organism: uncultured Oscillospiraceae bacterium; assembly: GCA_964369965.1. Classification (GTDB taxonomy): domain Bacteria; phylum Bacillota; class Clostridia; order Oscillospirales; family Ruminococcaceae; genus CAYJBH01. The sequence continues at coordinate 28,196 of CAYJGF010000022.1, read as the reverse complement.
GATAGGCGAGGTGGCAAAATCGGACGGATTTTCACTTTTGTTGCCGGTCGGATATGCCGACAGCCCCAAGACACAGAGCCAGTTTGCAGTCAGCGTGGACTTTATGCGTGACGGTCATCTGTTGGTCTGCGGCAGTGGCGGCAGTGGTAAGACAACACTTTTGCAGACCCTTATCTACAGCGCCGTCACCCGCTACACACCGGAGGAGGTCAACGTCTATATTGCGGACTTTTCATCACGCACCATGACGGTGTTCGGTGACCTGCCACACGTTGGCGGTGTCATGTTGGAGGGTGAGGATGAGAAGATAGGACAGGTTTTCGACCTGCTCAAAGACACCCTGTCGGAGCGCAAAAACAAATTTTCCGAGCTTGGCATCGGTTCCTATCGCGACTATGTCACCCAATCAAATGATTGCCCTGCAATGCTGTTTTTTATCGACAACTATGTCGCGTTTGCCGACAGCTATGATCGCTATGAGGACACCCTTATTCAGCTCACGCGTGAGGCGGCGAGTTACGGTATATTTATAGTCCTTGCCATCAACAACATCGGCGATATCCGCGGCAAGATGCGGCAAAACTTTACAAGCGGTATAGCACTGCAGATGTCGGATAAGTTTGAGTATGAGTCGGTGCTCGGCACGCGCAGTGAAATACTGCCGGACGACCGCACCCCCGGTCGCGGCCTTATCAAAGCTCCGTTGCCGCTTGAATTCCAGGTTGCTGTGTGTGTCAAGGAGGAGCCGGGGACAAGCTCCGCCCAGACACTGCGCAAACGCTTTGCCGAAATTAAAAGCGATAAGGGGGTGAAAAAACTCGGTGTCAAGGCGAAGAGTATGAGTCCGGAAGAATTTGTAAACAGCACAAATGTCAAATTGCTCGATGAGTATACCCTCGCAATCGGTATCGACAGTGAGACACACGATGTTTTTAATGTCGACCTTGATAAAATTTTCTGCTACAGTATCAGTGGATTTGCCGATACCGGACGGTGCGATTTAATGAAGTCGATAGCAATGCAGGGCAAAGCCAAAGGTGCACGACTTTATCTGTTTGACGTACCGGGCGGTGAACTTGAAGCACTCGGATTTTTCGACAAGGTCTGCCACAGTGACGAGGAGCTGTTTGAGCTGATGGATACGACTCTCGTCGGTGAGTTCACCGGTCGCAATGCTATTGTGGGTGATGCGCGTGACGCCGGCGGTGATGTCAGGGCGGCAATGAAGTCAAAAGAGCGCATAATGCTCTTTATCGGTGACATGAGCCTCTTTATGCAGGCGGTCTACAGCAATCGTGTCAGCATGAACGAGTTTTTAGAGATAGCGGTGCAAAAGGGCGCACAGCACAAGATTAACCTTTTTGCGATTATGACACCGGACGATTATTTTGACAACGCACGCTTTGAGCTTATGCGCAGTTGGGCGGATTATAATACCGGCACTCACCTCGGCGGTATGTTCGACCAACAGGGGGCGCTCGAATTTGAGATGAGCGCATCGGACTCGGTTCGTCAGCTCTCGCCCGGCAGTGGTTATACCTGCGATGTGTCGGACAGTGAGAAAAAACTGATAAAGATAGTAACACCGTTGATCGAAAGGTAGTGTGAATATATGGCTAAGATATTTTTAGATGTTCAGGTGCCGGGCAGTGCCAAGACCTACGAGTTCTCGCTGGACAGCAACATGAGTGTCGGCAGAGTCAAGGGTGATATAGTAAAGCAGATTTCATTGGTGGAGGGTCGTGAAATTTTCTTTGACATCTCACAGGTGCTGTTTTGCTCCAAAAACCTCGGCGGACTACTCGGCAATGAAGAAATTTTGTCGGCGATGGATGTAAAAAGCGGCGACACAATAATATTAATTTAGTAAAGGAGAGATTATGGCGGACACAAGCAATGTTAATTCCGAGAAGATAACCGCGGCGGTCGGTCGGATGCAGACCGAGGCGTCAAATATCCAAAATGCGGTGCAAAAATTCTCCGACGCGGTGTCAAACCTCGACCGTCAGTGGACGTCCGACGCCAAGGCGGCGTTTATGCAGGCGTACCAGACCGACCGTGAGGCAATGGACGAGATGGTGGAGCAGTTAAACGAAAATTGCGACCTTTTGCGCAGTATGGCGGACAAATTCAACAGTACCGAGGGGGACATTCTCGGCAAGGTATCATCGCTAAGATAATAAAAAGGAGTGGATATGGCAGGTTCAGAGATTAAGATAGAGACCAAGGCGTTTTTACAGGCGAGTGAGGAGATTGCCGCCGCAAGGACGCAAATGGCAACGAGCATCGACAGCTATCTGCGTGAGATAAACAGCCTACGCAGTGCGTGGCAGGGCTCCTCCTCCGATAGGGAGCGCGCGATGGCGGCATCCATAAAGACGAGCGGCGAACAACTGCTCACCAACATGGATAACTACCGCACAACCCTAAACGAGCTTGCCGGCATATACGAACAGTCGGAAAAGCAGGCGGTGGAGTCGGGGCGAACCTTGAGTTTTAGCGGCGGCTCCATGAGATAATATAGCAACTGGAACTTTATTTGTCGGCAAATCATACGCACAAAAAACCACATACCAAAGTTTTTTATGCTATTCTTTGGACAAATATAAGTTAAGTTGCTATACAATATAGAAAGGAGAGATATGGCTACATATTCTTTTAACTATCAGCACACCATTGCACAACAAAAGGAGATTGAGGCGACGGCGAGCGAGCTGTCCACCAAATGTGCAACCGCCCTCGGCGAGATTTCGGAGGGGGTCGGCGCGGCATGGACGGGCGACGCCGCAAAGGCGTTCCGGAGCTTTCTTGACAAAAAACGCGACGAAATAGACAAGGAGTCCAAAGAGCTTAAAACCATAGCACAGTATATCGCCACCTCTGCCGAGACCCTCAAAAGGATGGAGGAGGAGAATGCACAAAGGGGCGCAGGCATTTAGAGTATTTTATCGGATAAAAGGAGTGACAGATGGCGAGCACAACAGCAAATCTACAAAAGTTCCAACAGGCATCGACCGAGCTTGAAAATATTAGTGTTGCGATGGTCACCAACCATTCAAAACTCAGCGAGTTGATGGAGCAGATATCTGCCGGTTGGCAGGGGCAGGCGGCACAGAACTATGTTGCCGAATTCAAAAAGCACTCGCCGGAGCTGGAGAGCATGGCGAGCATCATTGATGAGGCATCGAGGAGCCTTGACACAATAAAAGCGTCCTATACCAAGGCAGAGGGTGAGGCGGCGGACACCATACGCTCACTTCTCGGAAGATAGTTTGTTGAAAGGGAAAGGAAAAGTATATGGCAAACGAGGAATTGCGGGTCAGCCCCGCACAGCTAAGAAAATATGCAAGCGAGATGGAACGGGTGCAAAAGACCTATGTGACGCTTATCAGTCAGGCGGAGGACGAGACTAAAAAGTTAAAACCCATCTGGACAGGTGAGGCGGCAGAGGTCTATATGTCGAGCTTTGCCAAGGTTAAAACCTCCTGCTCCGAGTATATCGAAACGTTGCGGACAACCATAACGGCATTGAACGAGACCGCAGACAACTACGAGAGAAATATAGAAAAGGTTCGCTCCGCCGCAGATGAACTGCCAAAGTTGTCCGGCAACACCATGAGATAGGGAAGGGGAGTTAAGTTTGAAAATAAATTTTCAAACTTTCGAGTTTTGTTTCTTTTCAGCGGAAAACGCTAAAATTTCGCCACCATGTGTCGAAACCGAAAAAAACATCAATAAGGAATGGTAAAAATGTCAGAATTTAAAATATCGTTCAATCTATTAAAACAGCAGATTGACGAGCTGAAGAATGTCGCTACCCAAATGCAATCCCTTGCGGAGCGTGCTAATACTGCAGGGGCGAGCCTCGGTCAGGACGAACTGCTCGCACAGGCACGGCAATCTATATCGCAGACGACCTTTAATATCGGTGCGACGGCAGAACTGCTCAGCATCGCCAGTGCAACACTCGGCGAGATTATAGAGCAGTATACCGGCACCGAAAAACAAAATGTCACACAGGCGGAGGGCACAAAGGCGCACAGTCGTGACTTTTATAAAAACCCCGTCTCCATTTCGGAGGGTATGGGCGATACCATCGGCTCCGGCATCAACCCCGGTATGGGCGGCGCTACGAGCGGTGACTATGTCATGTCCGGTGCCGAGATGGGCTCTAACGCCACAGCGGCAGGTGCCGCAATAGGTGCAGACGCGGCGGTATCCGGCGCGGCGGCAGCGGTGTCCGGTGTTGAAACCGGTGCGGCGGCGGTCATGGGCGGAGTTGAAGCGGGAGCATCTGCCGGTCTCGGCGGTGTTGCGCTCGGCGCAGGCGTAGCGGTGGCAGGTGCGGCGGCAGGTGTCGGCGGGGTGGTCGGTGGCAAAAAACTCAACAGTATGCTCAACGATAAAAAAGAAAAAGAGGAAAAAGAGGTGAGCGACGAGACGGTCGAACAGAGCTAACGGGATATAGCAACTTAACTTGTATTTGTCCAAAGAATAGCATGAGAACTTTGGTATGTGGTTTTATGTGCGTATGATTTGCCGACAAATAAAGTTATAGTTGCTATAAAAGCTCCGCCGCGCCGATAATTCCAAAATCCTTACTGTGCTCAGCGAGAAGAAAATGCACCTTTTGTCCGGTGTGGTTATACCTGTTGAATGTATCATAAATTCTGTTCAGCAACATATCGCCAAAGTTCACCAGCCCACCACCGAACACAAATGTGTCGACATTGAGCATCTGATACACGTTGAATATGCAGATACCAATATATCGGGCGGTCTGTTCCAGCGCGACAAGCGCGAGCGGATCGCCCTCTTTGCACGCCTTTTCAAAGGTGAGGTTGTCGAGGGTATCGAGATTCATATTTGTTTCCATGCCGGTCTTTTCGGCAAGCGCTTTGACCTGTCGCGGTATAAAAAGCCCCGAACCCCAGGACATAAAGCACCCCTTGTTCTCACAGCCACACTCGATCCCCTCGTCCGGTGTTATCAGCATGTGACCACACTCGCCGGCAAAACCGTTGCTCCCGCGAAAGACACGATTGTTTAATATTATTCCACTCCCAAGACCGGTGCTTAGTGTTATGTACAACATATGTTCGTGCCCCTTGCCTGCGCCGAAACGGTGCTCACAAAGCGCGGCGCAGTTGGCATCGTTATCAAGCACCACATTGAGTGAAAGTCGCTCCCGCATATAATCGCGCAGTGGGAAGTTGTTTAAAAGCGGCAGTGCAGTGGTCATGCAGATTGCCCCCTCGTTAAAAAGCACATAGGACGGCATACATATTCCGACGCCCTCGAGTTCCTGCACGTCTATATCGTTTTCGCTGATGATAGCACGCACGTTCTCGATAATTATATCGCAAAATTCCCCACCGCACATAGAGCCGGAGGAGGGGTGTCGCCGTCTTGCGACAAGGTTACTATCGCTGTCAAAAAGTCCATACGCCACCTTTGTTCCGCCGACATCAATCCCTATTTTATAACTTTTCATAACTGCCCCCCTTGTATTGTCAAAAGTTCTATCCCACTGTCTTTAAAGTCATTGCTTATTTCACTCGGTATTCCGGCGTCGGTGAATACCGTCTTAATTTTATCCTCGATTTGCATCGGCACAACGCTGTTTTTGTAAAATTTTTCGCTCTCCGTTAAAATGGTGACACTTTTTGCATGTTCCGACATGTCGCGCGCCGCCTGTGTTCGCAGTAGGTTACTGCCGGTGAAACCGAGCTCGCTTGAATAGCCGTCCGCGCCGATAAAAAGGCGATCTACATAGAGTTGGGATAGGCAGACTTTCAGCAACGGTCCCACCATCACCTGTGATTTTTTTTGAAACTCACCGCCGAGCAAAAGGACGCTAATTGACTCGAACTGCCTGATATAGGAGGCGATGAATGCGCTGTTTGTTATTACCGATACATTCCTGTTCGCCCTACCCAGCACCTCGGCAAAAAGCGCACAGCAACTGCCACTCTCTATCATGACCGTGTCGCCGTCCATGATCGTCGTGGCGGCAAGTGTCGCAATGGCGAGCTTGCGTTTATAGTGATAGGCAATCCGATTGTTGATATCATCACTACTGCCTAACACAGCAAAGCCGTGTTCTCGGCGCACTATTCCACGCTGTTCCAACATGTCCAAATCTTTGCGAGCGGTCACTATAGACACGCCGAGTTCCTTTGCAAGGGCGGATATCTCCACCTTTTGTCGCTCTATTAATATCTTCAATATTCGAGAATCTCGATTTTTCATCTATACTACCCTACAGTTAATTCCGTTTGAACAAAAGACCTCTTCCATATCCTTTAAGTCTTCGGGATAAAGTTGTTTTATATCCTTGAATTGATACTTATCATCTAAAAACTCCTGTTTTTTCTCCCCAAATTGATGAAAGGGGAGCAGGTGCACATCATCAACACCTATATTCAAGAGCAATGTCGCCATTTTGTCGGCATCTTCCACCGAATAATTGACACGGGGGACGACCGGTATCCTCACCGTCAACGCCTTGCCACTGTCCTTTGCTAACTTTAGATTTTGCAGGATTAAATCGTTGCCGACACCGGTGAATTCACGGTGTTTATTATCGTTTGAATGCTTTAAGTCGAAGAGCAAAAGGTCAATGTCGTTAATGAACTCGAGAAAAACATCACTTTTTGCATATCCGCTCGTCTCGGCGGCGACATGTATGCCCAGCCTTTTTGCCGTCCGTGCAAGTTTTGATGCGAACTTGTGTTGTTGCAACACCTCGCCACCGGTGAGGGTTAGCCCACCGCCGGAGCTCTCATAAAAAACTTTGTCTTTGCAAATCTCGTCCATGACCTCTTCCACCGTGTAAAGTTTGCCTTTATAATCCTTTGAGTTTTGCACGTTATCGGAGAATCTGTTTTGCGACTCCGGATTAGAGCACCAAGCGCACTGTAAGGGACAGCCGGAAAAAAACACAGCGGTGCGGATACCCGGTCCGTCATGCAGACAAAATTTTTGTATGTTAAAGATTAATCCGTTCATATTTTATATTATATCACAATTTTTTCAGTTGTAAATAGAAAGTGATATGATTTCAATAAAAATATTTTTACTTTCATATGAAAGTTTTGTATTGACTTGACAGAAAGGATATTATATAATAATATTGTAAGGAAAAAATTCAAGGATTGACTATGAAAGAGCATTTTATATTCGGGAAATTGACCGACAGGATGTCGCAATATCGCAACACACTTTTAAATCAGCGTTCCGAGATTTGTGTCGAGCGCGCAATACTTGCGACCGAAAGTTATAAAGAACATGCCGACAAGCCGATAAAGCTCAAAAGGGCGTACATGTTACAAAATATATTGCAGAATATGAGCATATTTATCGAGGAGGAGTCGCTGATTGCCGGAAATCATGCCTCCGAGAACCGTGCCGCGCCAATCTTTCCGGAATATGCTATAAAATGGGTCATCGATGAGCTGGACGAGTTTGAAAAACGGGACGGCGATGTCTTTTATATATCGGAGGATAAAAAGGAGGCATTGCGCGAAATTTATCCTTTTTGGAGTGGCAGCACGGTGCTGGATAAAGGGCTTGCGTACATGCCAAAGGACAGCCGTGTTTTCTACGACCTCGGAATTATCAAGGTGGAGGGCAACCTCACCTCCGGCGATGCACATGTCGCTGTGGACTACGACACCATCTTGCGACGTGGTCTAAAAGACTATGAACAAAGGACGAAAGAGGCAATGTCCGCGCTGGATCTCGGTCAACCGCATAGTCTGCAAAAATATCACTTTTATAACTCTATTTTAATTGTTATCGATGCGATGAAAATGTTCGCAAAGAGATATAGCGACCTTGCAAGAAACCTTGCGAAGGATGCAAACGAGGATAGAAAAACGGAGCTTTTGCGCATGGCAGATGCCCTTGAACGGGTCCCTTATAATCCTGCGAGGAATTTTTTTGAGGCGGTGCAGTCGCTCTGGCTGGTCCATCTTGTGTTGCAGATAGAGTCAAACGGTCACTCCCTCTCCTACGGCAGGATGGATCAATACCTTTTGCCGTTTTTAGAGGAGGACAGCATTGATGATGATGCCGCATGTTTGTTGCTTTGCAACCTTTGGATGAAAACTTATACCATCAACAAAATTCGCTCCTGGTCGCACACCCAGTTCAGCGCCGGCTCACCATTGTATCAAAATGTGACGATCGCAGGGCAGACAAAGGATGGGCAGGATGCTATCAATCGTCTGAGCTACTTAATTTTAAAGAGTGTGGCACAAACAAGGTTGCCACAACCGAACCTCACGGTGCGATACCACAAAGGGCTAAATTCGGACTTTATGGACAAGGCACTGGAGGTGGTCAAGCTCGGGTTTGGTATGCCGGCTTTCAATAACGATGAGATTATAATCCCTTCTTTTATTAAGAGAGGGGTCACGCAGGAGGATGCATATAATTACAGTGCGATAGGTTGTGTTGAGACTGCGGTGCCGGGCAGGTGGGGATACCGTTGCACCGGAATGAGTTTTATAAACTTCCCCAAGGCACTGCTGATAGCGATGAACGACGGTAATGACCCCAAATCGGGCAAAAAGCTGACCGAAGGGGTCGGTCATTTTATTGAGATGAGCAGTTACGATGACCTGTTTAAGGCATGGAGTGCCGTTATAAAAGAATTGACACGGCATAGCGCTATTTTAGAAAACTGTTGCGACCATGTTTTGGAGGTTGAGGTGCCGGATATCCTTTGCTCCGCTCTTTGTGATGATTGCATCGGCAGAGGTTTGACACTGAAAGAGGGGGGTGCGATATACGATTTTATCAGCGGTCTACAGGTGGGCATCGCAAACCTTGCGGACTCGCTCGTTGCGCTGAAAAAACTTGTCTTTGAGGATAATGTCATCGACAATGACGAACTGTGGCAGGCGCTTAGCGAAAATTTTGAGGGGGATAAAGGGGAGGGAATACGGCAAATTATCCTAAATAGTGCGCCAAAATACGGCAACGACGACGACAGTGTTGACAAACTTGTGGTGGATGCTTACAATATATATATCGAGGAGATTAAAAAGTACCCCAACACACGTTTCGGTCGCGGACCCATCGGCGGCACGAGGTATGCCGGCACCTCCTCCATATCGGCAAACGTCGGTCAGGGGAGCTCCACACCGGCAACGCCGGACGGCAGACTCTCGGGTGAGCCGTTGTCGGAGGGGTGCTCGCCGGCACATAATATGGACAGACAGGGTCCCACCGCGGTTTTTAAAACGGTGTCAAAGCTCCCCACCATCGATATAACAGGCGGCGTCCTGCTAAACCAAAAGGTCAATCCGACTCTTTTGGAAAAAGAGGAGAACAAGCAAAAACTTGTAATTCTACTGCGGACATTTTTTGACATGCTTAAAGGATACCATGTGCAGTATAATGTAGTTTCGAGGGAGACACTCATCGACGCACAAAAACATCCGGAAAATCATAAGGATTTAATCGTCCGCGTTGCAGGGTACAGCGCATTTTTCAACGTGCTGTCCAAACGCACACAGGACGACATTATCGAGCGCACGGAGCAGAGCATTTGAGGAGGTAGATGAAGTTAACGGCTTTAAAGGCGGCGTTCCCGATAACGCTGCCTATCTGCGTCGGGTTTTTATTCCTCGGCGTGTCATACGGGCTTTTCATGGATGGGCTGGGGTTTGAATTTTATTACCCGATGCTCATGAGCCTACTTATCTTCGCAGGGTCGATGGAGTTTGTCACCGGTAACCTCCTGCTCGGTACATTCGACCCGATACAGGCGTTTGCGCTGACCCTTATGGTGAATGCACGGCATCTTTTTTATGGCATTTCCATGTTAAATATCTATAAAGGGGTGGGGCTGAAAAAGTTGTACCTTATCTTTGGCATGTGCGATGAATCCTTTTCCATCAACTGCTCGGCCGAGCCGCCAAACGGTGTGGATAAGGGGTGGTTTATGTTCTTTGTCACGCTATTAAACCATCTTTACTGGGTGGCAGGCGCGACAATCGGGGGGTTGCTCGGCTCTCTCATCAACCTCAATACCGAGGGGATAGAGTTTGTCATGACCGCGCTTTTTGTGGTCATATTTGTGGAACAGTGGGAGAAAACGAGGGATCACACCGCCGCATTAATCGGTGTTGCCTGCTCTGTCCTGTCGCTATTTATCTTCGGTGCGGATAATTTTTTAATCCCGGCGATGATTGCAATTGCGCTGTTTATTACATTAAATAGAGCGATAAAAAGGAACGGTGAGCGCGCATGACAATAACACAACAGGTTATCACCATCGCCGTCGTAATGCTCGGCACAATGCTGACAAGGTTTTTGCCTTTCATCATATTTCCGTCCAACAAAAAGCCGCCGAAATTTATCGAGGTTTTAAGCACGTCACTGCCCTACGCGGTGATGGGTATGCTGATTGTATACTGTGTGAGGAACGCATTTTTCACCGAAAATCATGGTGTTTTTGAACTTTTTTCCATTGTGGCGGTAGTTCTTTTACATAAATGGAAGAAGAATATGTTGCTCAGCATCGCCGGTGGGACAGTCATATATATGGCACTTGTGCAGTTATTGTAATAAAAAGGATTGACATTTCATTTATAATAAACTATAATTTAATATGGTATAGAAATATTTTTATGGGAGGAAAGTTTGAAAATATATTTTCAAACACCGAGAAAGGAATGGTTGTAAGAATGAAAAAATTATTGGGGTTAATATTTGCAGGGGCACTGCTGATGTCAACACTCGCCGGTTGCACCGACGCAGGTGGCGGCGACACTCTTAGGATAGGCGGCATCGGCCCGACAACGGGTGCGGCGGCTGTCTATGGCACCGCGGTCAAAAACGGCGCCGAAATTGCGGTTGAGGAGATCAACGCAATGGGCGGTCTTCAACTGGAGCTCAACTTTCAGGATGATGAGCACGATCCGGAAAAGGCTGTCAACGCCTATAATACACTCAAAGACTGGAACATGCACCTTTTAATGGGCACCGTCACAACCGCGCCGGCACTTGCGGTCGCACCGATGACCTATGAGGACCGTATGTTCATGCTCACCCCGTCTGCCTCGTCCAGCCTTGTGGTTGAGGGCAACGACAACGTCTTTCAGATCTGCTTCACCGACCCGAATCAGGGCATGGCATCGGCACAGTACATAAGTGATAACAGCGTCGCTACCAAGGTTGCGGTTATCTACAACAACTCCGACACCTACTCAAGCGGTATCTACGAGAGCTTTATGGAGGGTGTAGAGGGCACTTCCATCGAGGTTGTAAGTACATCCACCTTTACAGACGATTCTGCGAGCGACTTTTCGGTACAGCTCAACGACGCACGCGATAACGGCGCAGAGCTTATCTTCCTGCCGATATACGCAGAGCCGGCTTCACTGATAATGAGCCAGGCGAACGCGATGGGATTCATGCCCATATTCTTCGGCTGTGACGGTCTTGACGGCATATTGACCCTTGAGGGTTTTGACACCATACTCGCCGAGGGCACCATGTTACTCACCCCGTTTGCCGCCGACGCTCAGGATGAGGCAACGGTATCCTTTGTCAATAAATATGTTGAAAAATACGGCGACACACCGAACCAGTTTGCGGCGGATGGATACGACTGTATTTATGCAATCTATGATGCCGCCACCGCCGGTGGAGTCACCATCGACATGTCCTCGGAGGATGTTTGCAACATCATGATTGAGCAGTTCACCTCCATGACCTTTGACGGTCTGACCGGTGCCGGTATGACATGGAATGAGATAGGCGAAGTTTCAAAAGCTCCGCAGGCTATCACCATCGAAAACGGCGTGTATGTTGGCAACTAACTTTAACATCTGAATATTATGGGGCTGTGACAATATAAACATCTCTGTCACCGCCCCTTTTTTCAACATAAGGGGCGGTGAAATAATGATATCAATACTCAACAATCTCATTAGTGGACTGAGTCTGGGCAGTGTGTATGCGATAATTGCACTGGGCTATACCATGGTATACGGCATTGCCAAGATGCTCAACTTTGCGCACGGTGATGTCATCATGGTCGGGGGATATATCAGCTTTATAGCTATATCAACGCTCGGTCTCGGTGCCGCTCCGTCCATCCTGCTCGGGGTGCTCGCCTGCACCGCGCTCGGCATAGTCATCGAGCGGTTTGCCTATAAACCACTGCGGCAGGCTACCTCGCTCGCGGTGCTCATCACCGCCATCGGTGTGAGCTACCTTTTGCAGAATTTAGCACTCCTTATATGGGGTTCCAGCTCGAAATTCTACCCCACCATCATTGAGATACCGCCGGTGACGCTGTTTGATGGGCAGATGGTTATATCCTCCGCCTCCATCGTCACCATTATAAGCTGTGTTATTATAATGATTTTGTTGAGCTTTTTTATTAACAAAACCAAGCTCGGCAAGGCTATGCGCGCCGTGTCGGAGGATAAAAGCGCCGCACAGTTGATGGGTATAGATGTCAACTTCACCATTTCGGTGACCTTTGCTATCGGTGCCGCGCTTGCCGCCGTTGCCGGTGTCCTGCTACTGTCCGCCTATCCGCTCATGACCCCGACGCTCGGCTCCATGCCGGGCATTAAGGCGTTCACCGCCGCAGTTTTTGGCGGTATCGGCTCCATTCCGGGTGCGCTGATTGGGGGGATATTGCTCGGCGTTATCGAGATTTTCGGCAGGGCTTATATTTCGACACAACTCTCCGACGCTATTGTCTTTGCGGTGCTTATCATCGTGTTACTGGTTCGCCCCACCGGACTTTTGGGCAAACCGATACACGAGAAGGTGTAGGTGAGTATGAAGATAAAAAATATGAGCAAAACCACGAGGAAGAACACCATAACCTACGCCATGGTCGTTATTGCGTTTATGGTCATGACAATTCTTAATTCGGCAGGTCTCCTCTCCAACTCACTTCAAGGTCAGCTTATTCCGATATGCGCTTATGTTGTCATGGCAATTTCGCTCAACCTAACGGTCGGTATCATGGGTGAGCTTTCGCTCGGTCACGCCGGATTTATGAGCATCGGTGCATTCACCGGCATTATCGCCTCGACCCTGCTTGAGGGCGCGGTGACATTTGACCTTTTACGGCTTGTTATATCCATGGTTATCGGCGCGATTGCGGCAGGTATTATCAGCATTGCTGTCGTCTTCCCCGTCCTGCGACTGCGCGGTGACTATCTCGCTATCGTGACGCTCGCATTCGGGCAGATTATCAAAAATATTATAGACATTCTTTATATAGGCATCGATGAGAACGGTCTGCACTTTGCAACCGGTTCCGACGACTCGATAGAGCTTGCCGAGGGTGGCGTTATGATCCTCTCCGGCGCTATCGGCGCTGTCGGATATGAGAGCACCTCCACATTTTTTGCCGGATTTCTACTGGTCATTTTTGCCCTTTTTATCGTTTTGAACTTTACAAATAGCCGTGCCGGTCGCGCCGTCATGGCACTTCGTGACAATCGTATAGCCGCCGAGTCGGTCGGCATATCACCGAGCAAATATAAATCCATGGCGTTTATAATCTCGGCGATGCTCGCCGGCATGGCAGGGACGCTGTTTGCCATGAATTTCACCAGTGTTAATGCAAGCAAATTTGACTTTAACACCTCGATATTGGTGCTGATGTTTGTTGTTCTCGGCGGTATTGGCAGTATCCGCGGTTCCATCATCGCCGCAACTTTGCTCACCATCTTGCCGGAGATGCTGCGCGGCTCGCTGTCGGAATATCGCATGTTAATATATGCCGCTATTCTTATCCTTGTGATGATTGCGACCAATAACGCCAAGTTCCATGACAGAATTGAGACGATAAAAAAGAGGTTTTCCTCGGCTAAGGAGGGCAAGGTAAATGTCTGAAAAACTATATCCTAAGCCATCGACCGCACTGCTCACGGAACGTGACCTTAATAAAATGCCTATTTTGGAGTGCATTAACCTCGGCATATCGTTTGGTGGACTTGCCGCCGTTGACGCACTCAATCTCACCATCGGCAGAACTGAAATATCGGGGCTTATCGGTCCGAACGGTGCCGGCAAAACGACGGTATTTAACCTTTTGACCAAGGTTTATCAGCCGACGGCAGGCACAATCCTCCTCGACGGCAAGGATACCCACGGTATGTCCACGGTGCAGGTCAACCGCGCCGGAATCGCGAGAACCTTTCAAAACATACGGCTTTTTCATAATTTAAGCGTTATCGACAACGTCAAGGTTGCGATGGACGCGAGCATTAAGTACAATTTAGCGAGCGGTCTTTTTCGCATAGGGAAATATTGGCAGGAGGAAAAGGCGGCAAAGGAACGCGCCTATGAACTGCTCTCCATATTTGACATGCAGGACCTCGGCAAAAAAGAGGCATCCAGTCTACCCTACGGCGCACAGCGTCGACTGGAGATTGTGCGTGCACTTGCCACCAACCCGTCACTGCTACTCTTAGACGAGCCGGCGGCAGGTATGAACCCATCGGAGACGGCGGAGCTTATGGCAAATATTCGCAAAATCCGAGATGATTTCGGTATTGCCATTTTATTGATTGAGCACGACATGAGCCTTGTCATGAACATATGTGAGGGTATTGCCGTTTTAAACTACGGTAAGTTGATAGCCAAGGGCACGCCGGAGGAAATACAGGCAAACCCGACCGTTATCGAGGCATACCTCGGCAAACAAAAGGAGGTGTGAGCATGTCTGAAATTTTAAAAGTGGACGATATTCACGTATTTTACGGCAGTATTCACGCTATAAAAGGGGTCTCTTTCTCGGTCACACAGGGGGAGATAGTCACCCTAATCGGTGCGAACGGTGCCGGCAAGTCGACTATACTTAATACTATAGCCCGATTAATCCCTACAAAGAGTGGCGCTGTCAGCTTTTCAGGGGACGACCTCGCACGGACACCGGCGCATAAGATTGTGTCAAAAGGGCTTGCACTTGTGCCGGAGGGACGACGGATTTTCCAACAGATGACGGTGCTCGAAAACCTTGAAATGGGCGCATATATACACGGTGGGAGTGCACTTCATGAGGATTTAGAGACGGTGTACGACCTTTTCCCTCGCCTGAAAGAGCGCACCAAGCAGATAGCCGGCACCCTTTCGGGCGGTGAGCAACAGATGCTCGCGATGGGTCGCGCGATGATGAGCCACCCCAAGGTGTTGATGTTAGATGAGCCGTCGATGGGTCTTGCGCCGATATTGGTGGAGCAAATTTTTGACATTGTGGCGAACCTCAACAAACTCGGCACGACAATCCTTCTGGTGGAGCAGAACGCACAGATGGCACTTTCCATCGCGAACAAGGCATATGTGCTGGAGACGGGGAAGATTGTGGACAGCGGCACCGGTGCGGAGCTTTTGGCGAGTGATAGCATTAAAAAAGCCTATTTAGGTGGATAGATAAAGGAGAAATGTCATGAATTTTAAATCGGAATTCAAACAGCGAGCAAAAGAACTTGTGGCGAAGATGACCCTTGCGGAAAAACTATCCCAGATGAAGTATGACGCGCCGGCAATTGAGCGCCTCGGTGTGCCTGCCTACAACTGGTGGAACGAATGCCTTCACGGTGTTGCGCGCTCCGGTGCGGCGACGGTTTTTCCGCAGGCTATCAGCATGGCGGCGAGTTTTAATACCGAGCTTATGAACGAGGTCGGCAGTGCAATCTCAGATGAGGCAAGGGCTAAATACAACCGCTACCGTGAGATGGGGTACACCGACATATATCAAGGTTTGACCTACTGGTCACCCAACATAAATATCTTTCGCGACCCAAGGTGGGGCAGGGGACATGAGACCTACGGCGAGGACCCGTATCTGACCGGCAGGATGGGGACCGCGTTTATTAAAGGTTTGCAGGAGGGGGACGACCCGAAATATCGCAAGCTGGATGCGACCATAAAACACTACGCCGTCCACAGTGGTCCCGAGGCGGATCGGCACTCCTTTGACGCTATTGTGGGTGAAAAAGACCTTTATGAAACTTACCTGTGGGCGTTCAAATATTGCATCGACAACGCCGACCCCTCCTCCGTGATGGGCGCATACAACAGGATTAACGGTGAGGCGGCTTGTGCAAGTGAGACCTATCTCAAAGGCATTTTATATGGCGAGTTTGGCTTTGACGGCTATGTAGTCTCCGATTGCGGTGCCATCTGTGACATTAACGAGCACCACAAGATAACCGCCAACGCCGCCGAAAGCTCCGCAATTGCGGTCAAAAACGGCTGTCAACTCAACTGTGGCTCGGCATATGTCTGGCTGAAAACCTCGGTCGCCGCCGGTCTGCTGGATGAGGAAACGGTCACCGAGGCGGTGGAGCGCCTATTCACAGCTCGTTATCGCCTTGGCATGTTTGACGACGATTGCGTCTATGATAAAATCCCCTACGATGTCGTGGAGTGCAAAAAACACCGTGATTTGAGCTTACAGATGGCGCGTGAGGGCATTGTGATGCTTAAAAACGACGGTATTCTACCGCTCAAAGGCAGTGAAAAAATCGCTGTTATCGGTCCACTTTCCGACGATAAACTTGTCCTGCTCGCCAACTACAGCGGTATGCCGTCGGACTATACAACACTGTTACGTGGGCTAAAATCACGCTTTGAAAATATTCAGTATGCCGCAGGTTGTCACCTTTATAAAGATGTGCTCGGCGCATACGAAGAAAAACCGATGAATGAGGCAATCCTCGCCGCGAAGAATGCCGATGTGGTCATATTCTGTCTCGGTCTCAACGCCACCATGGAAGGGGAAGAGGGCGACGGCTTCAACGGCGACGACGGCGGTGATAAGAAGAATATTGAGTTCCCGAAATCGCAGATGGATCTCTATAACGAGGTTGCAAAGCTCGGCAAACCGATGATTTTCACCTCCATTGCAGGCAGTTGCATGAACCTTACAAAACAGGATGCCGAGTGCAATGCCGTTTTGCATTGCTTTTATCCCGGTGCCGAGGCAGGCACAGCGTTCGCCGAAATTTTGCTGGGCGATGTTAGTCCGAGCGGTCGTCTGCCGGTGACTTTCTATAAAAACACCGACGAGTTGCCACCTTTTGATGACTACAGCATGGAAAATCGCACCTATAAATTCTTTAAGGGTGAACCGCTTTATGCGTTCGGTCATGGACTTAGCTATGCGGACATTGATGAGAACTGGACAGACGAGAACACGGCGGTCATTACAAACAACAGTTCTGTCGATACTCTTTATACCGTGTTAAAGTATGAGTATATACCACACAAAAACCTCTGCGGTTTTAAAAAGGTTCTCATAAAGGGAGACAGCACATTGACGGTCAAATTTTAATAAAATGACTGGACGAAATCGGTTTTATATGTTAAAATATAGTCAAATATAATGATGGCAGGTTTCCATCGTTATAATTCATACAATTTTGAAGGGAGTTTTAGTATGATCTATTCACATGAAGTTGAAAACATGTGTACAGTTGCCCAGGGCGTAAAGCACGGCGCTGCACCAATTCCACAGGAGGCGAAATGGGTTAAATCTCAACAGATTACCGACATTTCCGGTCTCACCCACGGTGTGGGCTGGTGTGCACCGCAACAGGGTGCATGTAAGTTGACCCTCAACGTCAAGGAGGGTATTATTCAGGAGGCACTCGTCGAGACTATCGGTTGTTCCGGCATGACCCACTCCGCCGCGATGGCGTCGGAAATTTTGCCCGGACTCACCGTGCTTGAGGCACTCAACACCGACCTCGTCTGTGATGCTATCAACACCGCCATGAGGGAGTTGTTTTTGCAGATTGCCTACGGCAGGACACAGAGTGCATTTTCCGAAGATGGTCTGCCAATAGGTGCAGGTCTTGAGGATCTCGGCAAAGGACTTCGCTCGCAGGTCGGCACCATGTACGGTACACTTAAAAAAGGTCCGAGATACCTCGAAATGGCGGAGGGTTATGTCACCGGTATCGCCCTTGATGAGGAGGATATGATTATCGGCTACCAGTTCGTCAGCCTCGGCAAGATGACCGACTTTATTAAAAAGGGTGACGACCCCACCACCGCATGGGAAAAGGCAAAAGGTCAATACGGACGTGTCGATGATGCCGTGAAGATTATCGACCCGAGACATGAATAGTTAAAGGAAAGGACGTATAATCATGGCATTATTTGAATCATATGAAAGACGCATAAAGCAGATTAACGAGACACTCGCCACCTACGGAATTGCCTCTATTGAGGAAGCTCAAAAGATTACAAAGGACGCAGGACTTGATGTTTACAAAATGGTGGAGAATATCCAACCCATCTGCTTTGAGAATGCAAAGTGGGCATATATAGTCGGTGCCGCAATTGCAATCAAAAAAGGATGTAAGCGTGCCGCCGATGCCGCCGCTGCTATCGGTGAGGGTCTGCAGGCGTTTTGTATCCCCGGCTCTGTCGCCGACCAGCGCATGGTGGGCATAGGACACGGTAACCTCGGCAAAATGTTACTTGAAGAGAGCACCGAGTGTTTCTGCTTCCTTGCAGGTCATGAGTCCTTTGCCGCGGCGGAGGGTGCTATCGGCATCGCAGAAAAGGCAAATAAAGTCCGCAAAAATCCGCTGCGTGTTATCCTCAACGGTCTTGGCAAGGATGCGGCACAGGTTATTTCACGCATCAACGGTTTCACCTTTGTTGAGACCAAGATGGACTACTCCACCGGCAAGGTAGAGGAGGTTTTCCGTAAATCCTATTCCAGCGGTCTGCGCGCTAAGGTCAACTGCTACGGCGTCGACGATGTGACGGAGGGTGTTGCGGTCATGTGGAAAGAGGGCGTTGATGTCTCCATTACCGGCAACTCCACCAACCCGACCCGTTTCCAGCATCCTGTCGCAGGAACTTATAAAAAGGAGACCAACGAAAAAGGCAAGGCATACTTCTCGGTTGCCTCGGGCGGTGGTACCGGTCGTACTCTGCACCCCGACAACATGGCGGCAGGTCCTGCCTCTTATGGTATGACCGACACCATGGGTCGTATGCACTCCGATGCTCAGTTTGCAGGCTCCTCCTCCGTTCCGGCTCACGTCGAAATGATGGGACTTATCGGCGCCGGCAACAACCCGATGGTCGGCATGACCGTCGCAGTCGCAGTCAGCTTGGAAGAGGCGGCGACAGCAGGTAAATTTTAGACTAAATTATCTTTTCGGGCGGTTCTATGTGACCGCCCGAATTTTTGTAATTAACCTTATTGGTGTGGTTGTACTACACATCCATAATATTATCAAAAAAAATTTTAAAGGAGTGAAAATGATAAGACACGTAGTAATGTGGAAGCTCACCACAACCGAACCCGAGACGAAAAAAGAACAGATGAGCAATATAAAAGAAATGCTGGAGGCATTGGTAGGTAAAATTGAGGGATTGCAACGCATGGAGGTGGCCCCGAACATAAAGGAGGGCGGCTATGATCTTTGCCTATATTCCGAGTACACCGACCGCACGGCGCTTGATTATTACAGCACGCATCCGCTACATAAAGAATGTCAAAAATATATCCACAGCGTTATATCGGAGCGTGGATTTTGCGATATGGAAATTTAACCGCATATCGGACTACTAACAGCATATAATATCTCATGACAATAAATCATGAGGTTCGTATGAAAAACTATCTTAAAAACAACTGGCTGGGTCTTTTAATCTCGGTGGTGGGCATTGAGTTGATAGGCGGTCTTGCCGGTCTTCTATCGCGTGACTCGGCTGTGGACTATCAGCTGTATCAAAAACCGCCGTTATCACCTCCGTCGGTTTTGTTCGGCATAGTATGGCCTATCCTATATGCCTTGATGGGCATCGCTGTATACCGCATATATAAATCACCAAAAGGGCAAAAACGTACAGGTGGCTTGATACTTTTTGCACTGCAACTGCTTATCAATCTCTCCTGGCCGGTTTTCTTTTTCACATTCGGGCTTTTGTGGCCGGCATTTTTTGTTATTTTAACATTAAATATTCTTGTGATAATCAACATTAAACAGTTCTATTCCCTCGACCGTTTCGCCGGTGTTTTAATGTTGCCGTATCTCGCGTGGATCCTTTTTGCGGGATATCTTAACCTCGGAATTGCGCTCTTAAACAGGTGATTAATCGTTATTTTTAGAGTATTTGACTATATTATAGAACAAAAATTATAAAATTTGTTTTTTAGGTATTATTTTTAAAAAACCATTTACTTTTTTGTAAAAATGTAAGATAATTGTATTGAGATATAGTCGCCCGAAAGGAAAGATAAAAGCCATGAATTCACCATCCAAACCACAAAAAAAATTCGGTAAGTTATCTGCACAAATCAATATACTCATTGCGATAATGACAACTATCATTGTCACGGTAATGATATTAATCAGCGGTGTTACAACAGCGAACAATGTTAATGCCGAGCTGACCGACCAGTGTATTATCGGCACAAATTTGCTTGAATATGAGCTTAGTCTGCATGAGGTTTCCGAGTTGGAAGATAAGACCGAAATGTTAGAGCGATTAAAACAGATTACCGGATGTGAGTTCACCATATTCAACGGCGATGTGCGCGAGTACACCACCATTTTCATCGATGGTCAGAGGGCTACCGGCACAACACTTGACCCCACCATCGCAAACACGGTGTTAAATGAGGGTAAATCCTATGTCGGCGATGCGATCATCTTAGGTGAGGATCACATCACCTCCTACATACCCTATAAAAATGAAAACGGTGACATCATCGGTGTGCTTTTCTCCGGTATTTCCGGTCACTCCAATGATGACTCCATAAGCCTTGCATTGACCATCTCCATGTTTGTCGGCATTGCATTAATTCTCATTGTTTGTATTGTTGCAAGAATTATGATAGATAAAACCGTGGCAAAACCCCTTGCGTCGGTCATGGAAGCCGCCTCGAATATCTCTCAAGGTAATATGAAGTTTGACCTTGATGTTACCACCAACAATGAGATAGGACTTTTAGCGGAATCTTTTAATGAGATGAAGTACAATCTATCGAGTTTGAACGGTGCGCTTGTCGGACTGCTCTCTCGCATATCAAAAGGGGACTGGAATGTCAATATAACCAACCCCGAAATATATGTTGGTGACTGGAACGAGCTTTATCGCTCCGTCAATGAGATGACCGAGTCGGTGCGTGGGGCGCTGTCACAGGTATCCTCCTCCGCAATACAGATGTCGGCGAGTGTTCAGCTTGTGTCAAGCGGCTCTCAAGCTCTCGCAGAGGGTGCAATTGATCAGGCGAGCAGTGTCGACCGTCTGTCCGACAATCTTCGTGAATTGACCGGTAAGGTTGATGTCAACTCTCAAAACACACAGAAAGTTAACGATATTGCGGTTGTTTCCGGTCAGGTTACTACCTCGACTCTTGAGGATATGTCACGTATGCTTGATGCGATGAGGGACATATCAAGCACATCAGAGGATATTGTCAAGGTGGTCAAGGTCATCGACGATATCGCATTTCAGACAAACATTCTCGCACTCAATGCCGCGGTTGAGGCGGCGAGGGCAGGCGCCGCCGGCAAAGGATTTGCGGTCGTTGCGGATGAGGTTCGCAACCTTGCACAAAAATCCTCCGACGCGGTTAAAAACACCACTCAACTTATCGATCATTCCATAAATGCGGTTGAAGTCGGTGTCGGTATAGCACAAAAGACCAACGAATCATTTGAGGACCTTGCCTCCAAGGTTCAACAGATGGTTGTCACCATCGACGAAATTGCCAAGGCCACCGAGGAGCAGACAGAGGGAATCAAGGACATCTCACAGGGCATCGAGGAGATTTCCAAGGTGGTTCAGACCAACACCGCCACCAGTGAGGAGAGTGCCGCCGCAAGTGAAGAGCTTGCAACACAGGCGGATACACTGCACAATCTTGTGAGCAGATTTAATCTGTAAAAATATAGATTTTCAACTCAAAAATTACGGTGACGAAATTAATTTTCGTCACCGTAATAATATTTTTTACATTATATCGGAAAAACCCATCTTAACAAGATTTTTTTGTGATAGAGCGAGGCTTTCAAACGGGTCGACACCGTATGTGTCATCCTGCTCCACAAACATATATTTTGCACCACAATCTATGCCGGTTTTAATAATTGTGGGGAAATCGAGGTTGCCTTCACCAATCTCGGCAAAGCGAACTACATTGTTGAATGCCGCAAAACGACCCTCTTTATCGTCGGAAGACAGCCCGGTAAAATCCGGTTCGACTACCTTGAAGTCTTTCAGGTGGAGCAGTTCCAAACGACCGTTGTATCCCTTCATATACTCCACCGGATTTTCGCCGCCGCGCTGAATCCAGTGCACATCAAGCTCGAAACCGAGGTGTTTTGTGCTGTCCTTCATAATATCGAGCAGGTATTTACCGTCATACTTCATAAATTCAATGTGATGATTGTGATAATACAAATTTATACCATGTGTTTCGAGTTTTTTTGCATACTCATCACAGACCTTTGAAAAAGCGAGCACTTTTTCAAGTGAATCCATGTAGGAAAAGGGGAGTATCCCGACCCTTAAAAAATTGCACCGGAGCGTTTTGCAATCCGCAACTATTTTATCAAAATCGGTGGAAAGTGCCTCCTGCCCAGGGGTTGACGGCTCTACCGCCGCACTCATTGCCGCAACGCTCATATTAAAATCGGCGCAGGACTTTTTTAATCCATCGATATTTTCTTTGCTTGTCTCTATCTGGGACATCTCAACACAGTTGTAACCGATGTTTTTAACCCTTTTCATAATCTCGTATACACCGAGTTCCTTGACTTGATCGCGAAATATAATTAACTGAACACCAATCTTTGCCATAGATAACCCCTTTATATTTACATCTTATTATATTATTATAACACATCTATATTTTTTTTCAAGAAAAATCAATAAATGTATTTTAGCATTAATGCACAAAAATTCAATAAATTTTTTATGAATTTTACAATTGACAAAAGAGGAAATATGCTTTAAAATATATTTGTGTGCAGGAGCACGCAAACGGGGAACGGAGATATTGTGTCTATAACCATAAAAAAAATAGCAAACCTGAGCGGCGTGTCGCGTGGGACGGTGGATAGAGTGCTACACAACCGTGGTCGCGTCAACAGGGAGACAGCGGATAAAGTTTTGCTGTGTGCTCGTGAACTCGGTTACGAGCCTAATCGTGTTGCCAAGGCTCTCGCCACCCGAAAAAAAAGCCATCTTGTCGCTGTAATAGTCTGTGCCGGTCAAAATCCCTTTTTTGATGAGGTCTTAAATGGTATCAAAGAGATGGAGAAGGAGTTTCGACACTACGGTATTTCGGTGGTGATAAAACAGCTTGATAGCCTTAATGCCGAGGCACAATGTAGTGCAATAGAGGACTTGCGGGGGGAGATGACAGGGCTTATCATCACACCCATCGATCATCCAAGTGTTATAAAATCTCTAAATTCATTAAGTATACCGATAGTTAATCTGAATACCGACATAAAGGGGACCAACCGAATTGCCTATGTCGGGACGGATTATCACCACGGCGGTCGACTTGCCGGAGGGATGGTTAAGATTTTAAAACCGGGCGGCTCTAAAGTTGGGATTGTCGGGGGGTCGAAAAAGCTCTACGGTCACAGCCTGCGTGAAGAAGGGTTTTTGTCGGAGCTTAAAGATAAACGATATAAAATTTACGACACCGTCTACTGTGAAGACGACGATATATTAGCGTTTGAGGTCACAAACAAGCTCATTAAATCACATGATATAGATACGCTTTTCATTGCCGCAGGTGGTGTGAACGGTGCATGTAGGGCGATTAAAGCGCAGAAAAAAAGCCCCTCGATAATATGTTTTGATGCGACTACCGTGACGACAGAACTAATAAAAAGCGGTGTGGTGACCGCCACCATCTGCCAAAATCCAAAATTGCAGGGTGAAAAGTCGATGGTTATCATGTTGGATTTTCTGGTGCTCGGGCACGCTCCCGAGTCCGGCGAATATATTCCCCAGCACGAAATTAAGATTAAACAAAGTTTTTAAAAAAAGAAAGGTGAAAACAATGGCAGAATTTTTTAGCAGTATCGGCAAAATTAAATACGAGGGACCAACCTCTAAGAATCCACTATCCTTTAAATACTATGACGAAAGCAAGGTTGTCATGGGCAAGACAATGAAGGAGCAACTCTCTTTTGCGATGGCTTGGTGGCACAACCTCTGTGCCGAGGGTAGCGATATGTTCGGACCCGGCACCGCGAGCAAGACATTCGGCGCCGAAAAAGGCACTATGGAACACGCAAAGGCAAAGGTTGATGTTGGCTTTGAGTTTATGCAAAAACTCGGTATACCATATTTCTGTTTTCACGATGTGGACGTTGTGCCAGAGGGTAAAACCGTTGCCGAGACCAACGCACGCTTAGATGAGATGGCGGACTACATCAAAACAAAGATGGACGAGACCGGCATTAAACTGCTCTGGGGTACCGCTAACATGTTCTCCAACCCGAGGTTTATGAACGGTGCCGGCTCCTCCAACTCCGCCGACGTTTTCGCCGCCGCCGCCGCACAGGTCAAAAAAGTGCTGGATATTATAATCAAATTAGACGGTAAAGGATATGTTTTCTGGGGTGGACGTGAGGGTTATGAGACCCTGCTTAACACAGACATGAAGTTTGAACAGGATAATATTGCTCGTCTTATGAGGATGTCGGTGGATTATGCACGTAAAAACGGCTTTACCGGTGACTTTTTCATCGAGCCCAAGCCGAAAGAGCCGATGAAGCATCAGTATGATTTTGACGCTGCAACCGCAATAGCATTTGTTCGTCAATATGGTCTTGACAAAGACTTTAAGATGAATATCGAGGCAAACCATGCAACACTTGCAGGACACACATTCCAACACGACCTTCGTATTTCCGCTATGAATGGTATGCTCGGCTCGGTTGACGCTAACTCGGGTGATATGTTGCTCGGATGGGATACCGACCAGTTCCCCTCTAACATATATGACACCACCATGGCTATGTATGAGATACTCAAATACGGTGGTTTGGAAAACGGCGGACTAAACTTTGACTCCAAAAACCGCCGCGCCAGCTACGAGGTTGAGGACATGTTCTACGGCTACATTCTCGGTATGGATGCATTTGCGCTCGGACTTATTAAAGCAGCGGAGCTTATCGAGGACGGACGCATTGACAACTTTGTAAAGGAGCGTTACAGCAGCTATAACTCCGGTATCGGTGCAAAGATTGTTGCCGACGATACAACTCTTGAGGAGCTGTCGGACTACGCCGAAAAAATGGGTGCACCGGCACTGCCCGGCTCGGGACGTCAGGAAAATCTCGAATCTATTGTTAACACAATTTTCTTTAAATAGCATCTGAGAGGGGGAGGGGAGACCCTCCTCTCAAAAATCTGCTTTAAGAAAGGATAATTATAAAGATGAACTATGTTTTAGGTATTGACCTTGGTACCTCCGGCACCAAGACGGTGCTTTTTGATGAGGTCGGCAAAAAAATGGCGAGCAGTACTGTGGAGTATGACCTTATTCAACCTCAAAACGGTTGGGCGGAACAGGAGCCGGATCTTTGGTGGGATGCCGCAGTCAAAACGATACAGGACGTTATTAAAGAGAGTGGTGTAAACGCAAAAGACATAAAAGGGCTTGGCATTTCGGGGCAGATGCACGGTCTTGTAATGGTGGACGAGGACGGCAAGGTTCTTCGCAATGCAATATTGTGGTGTGACGGCAGAACCTCTAAACAATGCCGCGAAATAACGGAAAAAATCGGTGCTGAGCGACTTATTGAAATTACCGCAAATCCGGCACTCACCGGCTTCACCGCGGGAAAAGTTCTTTGGGTTCGTGAAAACGAGCCGGAAATATACGCAAAATGCCGTCAAATCTTATTGCCTAAAGACTATGTCCGTTTTAAACTTACCGGACTGTACGGGCAGGAGGCGAGCGATGCCTCCGGAACAAATCTCTATGATGTGAAAAATCGTTGTTGGTCACAGGAGGTTTTAGAAAAACTTGACATCGACCCATCGTTGATGCCAACATGCAAAGAGTCGGTTGATGTTGCCGGCACGGTTAACGCTGCCGCCGCCGAACTGACCGGACTTTGCACCGATACAATAGTTTGC
This sequence comes from uncultured Oscillospiraceae bacterium, assembly GCA_964369965.1. Lineage (GTDB taxonomy): Bacteria > Bacillota > Clostridia > Oscillospirales > Ruminococcaceae > CAYJBH01. The sequence goes on along the minus strand of CAYJGF010000022.1, from coordinate 2,060 downwards.
TATGGGGCAGGGGACAACGCCTCCGCTGCTGTAGGCACCGCCGTCGTGAGTGAGGGCAATGCATTCACCACCATCGGCACTTCCGGAGTTATTTTTGCTCATTCTAATACACCGCAGATAGACAAAGGCGGGCGCGTGCACACCTTTTGCAGTGCCGTCCCGGGCGGTTATACTGTCATGAGTTGCACCCTCTCGGCAGGCATGTCGCTAAAATGGTTTCGTGACAATCTTTGCAGTTTTGAGGGCGAGAATTATAAGGAAATCGACGCAAAAGTCGAGGCTGTCAAGATTGGCGCCGATCGTCTGGTGTTTTTGCCCTATCTAATGGGCGAGCGCAGTCCTATCCTAAACGAAAATGCCCGCGGTGTATTTTTTGGATTGTCCGGTATTCATACAAAATATCATCTTGCACGTGCAATCATGGAGGGGGTTATCTTCTCACAGCGCAACTGCCTTGATGTAATCAACGAGATGGGGATAAAACCAGATAAAATGTATGCCTGCGGTGGCGGCGCAAAGAGCGGTATCTGGCGTCAGATGATGGCGGATGTATATGATACCGAGGTTGTCATAAATGAGACGGAGGAAGGACCGGCGCTCGGCGTTGCTATCTTAGCGTTGGTCGCATGTGGAAGCTACAAAGATATCCCGACTGCATGCGCTGCACTCATAAGACCCAAAACCACCCAGGAACCTATAGCGGAAAACACCGAGAAATATAAGTGCTTTTATGATGTTTACAAAGGGCTTTATGGCAATCTAAAAGAAAGTTTTGAAACATTATCAAAACTATAGCAACCAACGCTGTGGTCATCGGCAAGTTTTATAGAGTTATATTAAGCCGCTTTGGAATTTATGCGACGCTAATTGATGCAAAATTTCAAAGTGGCTTAAATATTTTTTATATAACTAAAAAATTTGATAAAATATAGTGCGATTTATGTTGATAAATTTGTCAAGTTGTGATAAAATACATATTGGATAGAGCTATCGCCTCCTAATCAAGCCCTGAGGCTGTTTTACAGTGATGTACAGTGCCGAGAAATGCTGTTAAACACTGCATAATTCACGAATACAAGTGTTACCCCGTGATGCCAAATATCGTATAATTTCACCCCATATCGCACAGTCCCGTTAGCAAGTTGTTTGCAAAAAGTTAGCAAGAGCATAAAAAGAAAAAGCGTTAGTCAAACCAATCAATTCCAAGGCATTAGTTATCTGTTTAGATCACCAAAAATCATGTCTCCGTAGCTCAGCAGGATAGAGCAACTGCCTCCTAAGCAGTAGGCCGGACGTTCGAATCGTCTCGGGGACGCCATAAAAAACTGACTGTTTCAGCAATGATTCGGTCAGTTTTTTTGTGTCTAAAAATAATTCACACAACACTCATTCAATCGGAATGGGTGTATTTTTTTGACAAATTTAAGGAGGTAATAAAATGTCAAAAGCACAGGTATTAACAGTTTCCAACCAAAAAGGAGGAGTCGGCAAATCAACCACCGTTTTAAACCTCGGTATCGGACTTGCGCAGTCCGGCAGAAAGGTTTTGCTTATCGACGCAGATCCCCAGGCGAGCCTTACCCTTGCGCTCGGTGTTAAAAGTCCGGACGAAATCCCGTATACCCTCAGCACGGTTATGCAAAAGGTCATCAATGACGAGCGCATTGATCTGTCGGAGGGGATTTTTACCCATGCCGAGGGTGTTGACCTTATGCCGGCTAACATCGAGCTTGCCGGACTGGATGTCGCACTCGTCAACACCATGAGCCGTGAGCTTGTCCTGCGGCAATATATAAAGGAGGTGAAGAAAAACTATGACACTATCATAATCGACACAGCGCCGTCGCTCGGTATGTTGACGGTCAATGCCCTTTGCGCCGCCGACAGCGTTATCATACCTGCACAGCCACACTTTTTGTCCGCCAAAGGGCTTGAACTGCTGTTGCAGTCCATATCCAAGGTGAAACGTCAGATAAACCCGTCACTAAAGATAGACGGCGTTCTTATGACGATGGTCAACAGTCGTGCCAACTTTTCGAAAGACCTCATCTCAATGTTGC
>CAYJGF010000021.1:0-44729 GCA_964369965.1 uncultured Oscillospiraceae bacterium | reverse complement strand
AGTGAGTGTTCTTATTAGGATACTCAAATCCTATAAGAACACTCACACTGGTGCGAGGAAAGGGACTTGAACCCTCACGGTTATCCCACACGCCCCTCAAACGTGCGCGTCTGCCATTCCGCCACCCTCGCTTATTGGTTGTAAAACAATATCGCTTAACAACAGTATCTATTTTAACACATATATATGCATAAAGTCAATACAAAAAACTTATTAATTACAAAAAAATTAATGACACGAACTCGAACAAAAAAATGTTGACAAGTTTACATTTCGGTGATATAATCATGTTATAAACCTAACAAAATGTTTCATATTTTAACAAAAGGCGGCCATGAACGAGCGACAGGAACGGATACTTGCTCTTTGCAACTCCAATACATTTATATATTTAAGGGATATCGCACCACTCTTTCCGACCACCTCTGAGATGACATTGCGACGGGATATAGAGTCGCTTGCCGCCGAGGGGCTACTCGTCAAGATAAGAGGCGGTGCACGCCGTATGAACGAGATGTTCTTGGAGGACACCTTTGCAAAACGTGCGGCTGTGAACCACGAGCTTAAATTGGCGGTGGCAGGTGCAGCGACACAGTATATTAAGAATAACAGCCTTATCTTCATCGACAGCGGCTCCACCACCGACAGCTTTGCACGGCTCATTCACGACATGCCGATAACGGTATATACCACCGGCACCAACATCGCCAACATTCTGTGTCAAAAACAGCTCGCAAATGTCTATCTGACCGGCGGTAAATTGAACGGGAAAAATCTGTCACTGTCAGGTGAACAGGCGCTGTCATCACTTGAAAATGTCAACTTTGACATTGCGTTTATGTCCCCCTCCGGCTATGCACCCGGCAGCGAGTTCAGTTGTGGCAACGCGGAGGAGGCGGCGATAAAACGGTATGTAATATCAAAATCCACCAAGGTGATAATGCTCATTGACGAGACCAAGGTATCAAAATCACTGCACTATACCTTTTGCACCCCTGCCGAGGTCGATGTGATAGTAAGCGGCAAAAAGTTCCCGAGTGAGTATCGACGGCATATTAAAACACAGAACGCAAATCTGCACTATAATATAAATTCAAATGAAAGGACAACGAAATGAAATCAAAGGCACTGAGACTTTATGGCAAGAGCGACGTGAGATTGGAGGAGTTTACCCTCCCCGAGATTAAAGATGGGGAGATACTTGCAAAGGTTATAACCGACACTCTTTGCATGTCCTCCTACAAGGCGGCAATTCAGGGCGAAGACCATAAACGCGTGCCGTCAAACATTGCGACAAATCCGGTTATCCTCGGTCATGAGTTCTGCGGTGAATTGGTTAAGGTAGGTGCAAAATATGCCGATAAATTCAAGGTGGGGCAACGCTTTGCAATTCAACCTGCGATAAACTACAAAGGCTCGCTCGATTCCCCCGGATATTCCTTTGAATATATAGGCGGCAATGCGACCTACATAATAATCCCGGAGGTGGTCATGGAGATGGACTGCCTATTGCCCTATGAGGGGGAGGCGTTCTTCCTCGGCTCACTCGCAGAGCCGGTCTCCTGCGTGGTCGGCTCGTTCAACGCCAACTACCACACCGAAAACGGCAAATATGTTCACAAGATGGGCATTAAAGAGGGTGGTAATCTGTGCATCATTGCCGGTTGCGGACCGATGGGAATATGTGCAATACAGCACGCGCTCGCCGCCGAAAAACGTCCGGCAAAGGTGGTTGTCACCGATATCGACGCCGCCCGAATAGAACGCGCAAAGACATACCTCTCGCCGGAGTATGCAAAAAAGCAGGGCGTGGAGCTTATCTATCAAAACACCGCCGACTGCGACGCACTTGCAACACTAATGTCACTGACCGACGGTTATGGCTACGACGATGTGTTTGTCATGGCACCGATACCGGTACTTATCGAACAGGGTGACGCTATTCTCGCTCGCGACGGCTGTCTCAACTTCTTCGCAGGTCCGTCCGACACCGCATTTAAAGCACCGATTAACTTCTACAACGTCCACTATAACGCAAGTCACCTCGCGGCGGCATCGGGCGGCAACAACGACGACCTTATTGAGGTTTTGGGCTATTTAAAAGATCGCAAGATTAACCCCTCGTTCATGATAACTCATGTAGGCGGTCTTGACTGCGTGGGGGAGACAACGCTCAACCTGCCAAAAATACCGGGCGGCAAAAAACTTATCTATACCCAGATATCCATGCCGCTCACCGCTATTGACGACTTTGCAAAACTCGGTGAGAGTGACCCGTTTTTTGCGAAACTTGCACAGCTTTGCCCCGACAAGGTATGGACACTCGCAGCAGAGCAGTATATTATGGAAAACGGAAAAGCGATATAATTAGGAAAGGATTGAATAAATGGCAAAAGCGATTGTAATGCCCAAACCCGGCATGACGGTGGACGAGTGCATACTCTCCAAATGGCACAAGTCGGTCGGTGATAGTGTGGCAAAGGGGGAACTGCTGTTCTCCTACGAGACGGACAAAGCATCCTTTGATGAGCCGTCGGAGGAGACGGGCGAACTGCTCGCCGTCTTTTATGCCGAGGGGGATGATGTCCCTGCACTCGGCAATATATGCGTGATAGGCCAAAATGGGGAGGATGTCTCGGCTTTTGCACCGGATGGTGCCGCACCCACCCCGGCACCGACTCCGGCGGCAAATACCCCGACAACCTCTGCCCCGAGCGCCCCTGTAGCGGCAACCTCGACATCGGCTACATCGGGCGAGTGCTCCGGCGCGGTGTCACCGAGGGCAAAAAACCTTGCCGAAAAAAATGGCATCTGCCCCTGCCAGGCGACCGGCACAGGTCCCAATGGTCGTGTTATAGAACGTGACATAATGAATGTCATGGCGAACGGCGTGACAGCACCTGCCGCTGTATCGACGGCGAGCATATCGACGGCATCTGCACCTGCAGAACAGCCTAAATCAAGCGCACCCACCGCTACCGGCGACTTTGTCGACATACCGCACTCCAATGTCCGCAAGGTCATTGCAAAGGCGATGCACGCCTCCCTTTCCGGCATGGCACAGCTGACCATGTCAAGCTCGTTCGATGCCACCGAGATACTAAGTCTGCGCGCCTCCTTTAAAAAGAGTGAAAACGAGCGTTTGAAAGGTATCACCCTCAACGACATGGTGCTCTTCGCCACCGCGAGAACGCTGACTAAATACAAAAATATGAACGCCAACTACTACGACGATGTCCTGCGCGTGTTTGATACCGTCAACCTCGGCGTTGCGGTGGATACAGAAAAGGGATTGTTGGTTCCCAAGGTGATGGGAGCGGACAGACTGTCATTGAGCGAGCTCTCAAACGAGGCCAAGTCGATAGCGACGGCGGCGCAAAATGGGCGCATCAGCCCCGATCTGTTGGCCGGTGGCACATTCACCGTCACCAACCTCGGCAACCTCGGCATCGAAAATTTCACCCCTGTTATCAACCCACCGGAGGTCGGTATACTCGGTGTCTGCAACATGACCCAGAGGGTCAAGACGGTAGACAGCAAGATAACCACCTACCCTGCGATGGGGCTGTCGCTAACCTTTGACCACCGTGCGTTAGACGGCGCACCGGCGGCGAGATTCCTCAAAGAATTGTGTGAAAGTCTTGCAAATTTCAGCGTGCTGTTGGTGTGAGGATATTAATGTAGGGTAGGGGTCACCCCTCCCGACATAATGATTATCGGTACATTTGGGTCGGGACGGGCAACCCGTCCCCTACACCCGTCCGATAGCTATATCGGATGCATTCAGACGACCGAATTATATCAGAAAAAACGAAAGGAAAATAAATTGAAAGACATAATTGTAATCGGTGGCGGTCCGGGCGGTTATTGTGCCGCCGAGCGTGCCGGCGCGGCCGGTCTCACCGTTACCCTCTTTGAAAAACGCTCGCTCGGCGGTGTCTGCCTTAACGAGGGGTGCATCCCCTCCAAGGCGCTACTGCACAGCGCGAAGATTTTTGACTACGCAAACCACGGCGAGCAGTACGGTGTCACGGTGAGTGGTGCGGTTATCGACCAGAAAAAGGTCATCGCGCGCAAGGATAAGATTGTCAAAAAGCTGGTCGCCGGTGTCGGCATGAAGATGAAAAAGAACGGTGTCGAGGTGATTACGGGCGATGCCGTTATAAAAGGTCGCACCGAGGGTGGGTTTGCCGTTGTCTGCGATGGTGCTGAATATTTCGCGAAACAGTTGATAATCGCCACCGGAAGCAGTCCGCTCCTGCCACCCATCGACGGTCTTTCGGCGGCGGTTGAGGGCGGCTTTGCGTTGACCAACCGTGAGATTTTATCGCTGGGCGAGATCCCGAAAAAGCTCTGCGTCATCGGTGGCGGTGTCATAGGGCTTGAGATGGCATCCTACTATAACTCGGTCGGCAGTGAGGTCACCGTCGTTGAAATGTTGGAAACAATAGGCGGACCCATCGACGGTGATATAGCGCAAAATCTGCTTGATAACTACAAGAAAAAGGGTGTTAACTTCAAGCTCGGCTGTAAGGTCACCGCCATTAAAGACGGCGGTGTCGTGTATGAGCAGGGTGGCGAGAGTGTCGAGATTGCCGCCGACAAGGTGCTCCTTTCCATCGGTCGTCGCCCCAATACCGCCGACATAGGTCTTGAAACACTCGACATACTCACGGAGCGTGGCGCAATAGTCACCGCCGATAACCTGCTGACCAATACTGCAGGGGTCTATGCTATCGGCGATGTCAACGGCAAAATAATGCTCGCGCATACGGCTTATCGTGAGGCGGAGGTCGCCGTCAATAATATACTCGGCAAAAATGACCGCATGGACTACGGTATCATTCCGTCCGTTATCTACACCAATCCCGAGGTTGCGGCGGTCGGTGAGACGGAGCAATCAGCGAAGCAAAAGGGCTATGACGCGGTCTGCGTCAAACTCCCGATGGCGTACAGCGGACGCTACCTCGCCGAGAACGAGGGTGGAGACGGCTTCATTAAGCTCGTATATGACAAAAAAAACATGGTCATACTCGGCGTTTCCATGGTCGGCAACTCCTGCTCCGAGAGCATCTACGGCGCGGCGCTGATGATAGGCAATCGCCTGCCGATAGAGGGGGTCAAGAAATTAGTTTTCCCCCACCCGAGCGTCTGTGAGATAATCCGTGAAGCACTGTTTGAAATTGAATAAATGACTATATATAGAAAGGAAAAATAAATGCCAAAGATTTTAACGGTCGACCCGAAAGAGGTTCGCCAAAGTACCGCAATAAAATTCACCGACATACCGGTCAACGCATACGACAAGACGGTCAAGGAGGAGGGCGCGAGCTACTCCAAAGAGGAATTTCTACGCATACTTTCCGACATGGCGGCAATCCGCGAGTTTGAGAATATGCTTAATGAAATCAAGGTCAAAGGCTCGTATAACGACTTCCCGTTCACCTACGCGGGACCTGCACACCTCTCGGCAGGGCAGGAGGCGGCGGCGGTCGGTCAGGCGTTTGTCCTCGGGGTGGAGGACTACACCCTCGGCTCTCACCGCTCCCACGGCGAGATTATCGCAAAAGGTCTCTCCTCCATCGAACAGCTGTCGGACGAGCAGTTACTGGATGTTATGAAAAACTTCTTCGACGGTCGCAACCTCAAGATTATAGAGGAAAATTTCAACCTGCAAACCGTCAAAGACAAGGCGAAATATTTCTATATCTACGGCGCAATGACCGAGGTTTTTGCCCGAGACACCGGTTTTAACCGCGGTCTCGGCGGTTCTATGCACGCGTTTTTCACGCCTTTCGGTATCTTCCCAAACAACGCGATTGTCGGCGGCAGCGGACCTACCTCCACCGGCGTTGCGCTCTATCAGCGCGTCAATAAAAAGGACGGCATTGTGGTCTGCAACATCGGCGATGCGTCGATGGGTTGCGGACCTGTTATGGAGAGCCTCAACTTCGCCGCGATGGATCAGTACCGCACCCTTTGGGATGACGGTGTCAAGGGCGGTCTGCCGCTAATTTTCTGCTTTAACAACAACTCCTATGGCATGGGCGGTCAGACACGCGGTGAGACTATGGCGTACGACTTCCTCGCTCGCATGGGTGCAGGTATCGCCAAAAACCAGATGCATGCCGAGCGTGTGGACGGATACAACCCTCTCGCGGTTATCGATGCGTTCCGTCGTAAAAAAGAGGTTATTAAAAACGGTGATGGACCTGTCCTGTTGGACGTTATAACCTACCGCATTTCCGGTCACTCCACCTCCGATGCCTCCGCCTACCGCAGTGCCGAGGAGATTGAGATGTGGCGTGAGGCGGACAGCATTGTCTGGTTTAAAAACGAGCTTGTCCTGTCCGGCATATGCACCGAGGAGGAGTGCGACCTCGCAATAGAGATAGCACAGCGTCGCAACCGCGAGGTGTTCGGCATAGCGCAAAACACCGAAATTTCCCCCTATATGGATTTAGATAAAAACCGTAATATCATCGCCGAGCTCATGTACAAAAACACCACCATGACAAGGATGGAGGAGCGTGCGCCCGATGTGCTCACCAAGAAGGAGGACAATGCACGCTATGCCGGTCTTGCCAAAAAAGCGCGCTATGCCTTTGATGAGAACGGCAAGGCGATAAGCAAAAACAGAATTTACGCCCTGCGTGATGCCCTGTTTGAGGCGATTTTCGACAAGTTCTATGACGACCCGACACTGGTGCTGTACGGCGAGGACGTGCGTGACTGGGGCGGTGCGTTCGCCGTCACCCGCGGCATGATGGACTCCATACCCTACCATCGCCTTTTCAACGCCCCGATTAGTGAGGCGGCTATCGCAGGTTCGGCGGTCGGTTACGGCATGGCAGGCGGTCGCGTTATAGCGGAGCTTATGTACTGTGACTTCCTCGGACGTGCCGGCGACGAGGTGTTCAATCAGCTTGCGAAATGGCAGTCCATGTCGGCAGGTCTGCTCAACATGCCGGTGGTTCTGCGCGTGTCGGTCGGCAGTAAGTACGGCGCACAGCACTCACAGGACTGGTCGGCGCTCACCGCACACATGCCGGGGCTGAAAGTGGTCTACCCCGTCACACCGTATGACGCTAAGGGACTTATGAACTCCGCACTGTCGGGAGTTGATCCGGTGGTGTTCTTCGAGAGCCAGAAGTTTTATGACATCGGTGAGCAGTTCCATGACGGCGGCGTGCCGGAGGAATACTACGAAATTCCGCTCGGCGAGCCGGACATAAAACGCGTCGGCACCGACCTGACTATACTGACAATAGGCGCGACACTCTATTCCGCCCTCGATGCGGCAAAGCTGTTTGAGGAGCGTGGTATCTCGGTCGAGGTTATTGATGCACGCAGTATTGTGCCGTTCAACTACGACAAGGTGGTGCAGTCGGTCAAGAAAACCGGTCGCATAATCCTTGCGAGTGACGCCTGTGCACGCGGCAACATCCTAAACGACTTTGCGAGCAACATCACACAGCTCTGCTTTGACTATCTTGATGCACCGCCCTTTGTACTGGGCGCCGAGAACTGGATTACACCGGCGTTTGAGTTTGAACACATGTTCTTCCCACAGCCGCAGTGGTTCCTCGATGCATATCACAGCCGCTTAGCACCGATCGACGGTTACACCCCCACAAAGGATTACACCGACGTTGAGATGATGCGCAAGGCGAAACTGGGAGTGTAATTATGATTGATATATCGAAAGCCGTCCAAAAGGCGGCACAGAACGTAAACAACCGCCCCGACACAAAGGGGCGCCTCGGTGGCAAACTCGCTATTGTCACCGGCAGTGCACAGGGTTTTGGTCTTGGCATTGCAGAGTGTATGATTGCCGAGGGGGCAAGCGTCGCCATTGCGGACCTCAACTATGACATGGCAAAATCGGTCGCCGACAAACTCGGTGAGCGTGCGTTTGCGGTCGCGGTGGACGTCGCGAATGAGCAGAGCGTCGCCGACATGACAAGAGCGGTGGTGGAGCAGTTCGGCGGCATAGACATCTTTGTCAGCAACGCAGGTGTGCTGGTCGCCGGTGGCATAGACGAGCTGGAGTACGACCGCTTTGAATTCGTCACAAGGGTGAACTACAACGCGTATTTTTTGACCGTCAAGTACGTCGGCGCAATCATGAGGGCGCAGTTCGAGGCGGATAACAGCTACATGGGCGACATAATCCAGATAAACTCAAAGTCCGGTCTTGCCGGCAGTAAGAAGAACTTCGCCTACGCCGGCTCTAAGTTCGGCGGCATAGGTTTAACCCAGAGTTTTGCGATGGAGCTCGCGCCGTACGGCATCAAGGTTAATTCGATATGCCCCGGCAACTATCTGGACGGACCGCTGTGGTGCGATCCGGAAAAAGGACTTTTTGTGCAGTATCTTAACGCAGGCAAGGTGCCGGGCGCTACCTCGATAGAAGAGGTGCGACGTCACTACGAAAAACAGGTGCCGCTCGGCAGAGGTTGCTATCCCGAGGACGTGGCAAAGGCGCTGTTTTATCTTGTGGAGCAAAGGTACGAGACAGGGCAGGCACTGCCGGTGAGCGGCGGACAGATTATGTTGAAATAATCATAAGAAAGGACAAACCATGAACATCCATTCCGGCACCGCGGGCGAACGGCTTGACGCTTTTAAAGTGCTGCTCGCCGAGAAAACCGCGCCAGAGAAACGTCCCGAATACTGCAACAACCATGTGCACACCATCTACTCCTTTTCCCCCTATTCCCCGACCGAGGCGGTATATATGGCATGGCTCGCCGGTCTGAATACGGTCGGCATAATGGACCATGACAGTGTCGGCGGTGCGATGGAGTTTGTGGCGGCAGGTGAAATTGCCGGACTTGGCACGACGGTTGGCGCGGAGTGCCGTGTCTCGGTCAAGGGCACCGCTTTAGAGGGTAGATTTATCAACAACCCCGACCAACAAAATGTCCTCTACATGGCACTGCACGGCATACCGCAGTGGGCACTGCCTAAGGTGGACGCTTTTTTCAAGCCTATCAACGAGGCGAGAGGGCGGCGCAACCGCGCTATGCTGAACAACATCAACGCACTCACCACACCGCACGGCATCACCCTTGACTATAATATCAATGTTCTGCCGTTGTCCGAGGCGAGTGTCGGCGGCTCTGTGACGGAGCGTCACCTGCTCTTTGCGCTTGCGAGCGCGGTGTACGATAAGTTTGGCGCTAAAGGCTCTATCGATTTTGCAAAATTGATAGGCTGTACCGTTGCCGATTCCCTCGCAAAAAGCATTGCGGAAGATCCGGACGATATTCTATATAAACTGCTCGGTGTCTTTAAAGCGAGCCTTGTCGAGAATATCTATATTGATGCCACCGACGAGTTACCCCACATCACCGAGCTTGTCACGCTTTGCCGTGAGTGTGGAATCATTCTTGCCTATCCATATCTCGGTGACATTGCCGAGAGTGTGACCGGCGACAAAAAAGCACAGAAGTTCGAGGATGACTTTTTAGATATGCTGTTCGACGAGCTTGTCAACTTCGGTGTACGTGCGGTGACCTACATGCCGGCAAGGAACACTTCACAGCAGCTCGCGCGCGTCCAGGAGCTGTGCCGTAAAAACAGAATGTTTGAAATATCGGGTGAGGACATCAACATGCCGAGCCAAAGTTTCATCTGTGAAAAGCTCACAAGCGAGCAATTCTCCCACCTTGTGGACGCTACCTATGCACTGATAGGGCATGAAAAGGCGGCAAAGGACGGCTCACTCGGCATGGCAGGGTGTGATTTTGCAAATCTCGATGAGGTGGTAGAGCAATTTAAAGAGATTGGAGTAAAAGATGGGGAATAAATACTATTTGGCGGTGGATATCGGGGCCTCAAGCGGTCGACATATCCTCGGCTGGGTTGAAGATGGCATACTCAAAACGCAGGAGGTGCACCGCTTTAAAAACTCCTACTCCATGCAAAATGGGCACAACTGTTGGAACCACGAAAATCTCTTTGACAACATTGTCGAGGGGATGCGCCGCTGTGGCGAGCTCGGCAAAGCACCGGTCTCGGTCGCGGTGGACACATGGGGTGTCGACTATGTCCTGCTGGACGAGAATGACAACCAGATAGGCGACACCGTCTGCTACCGAGATGACCGCACCGAGCACATCGAGAAAGAGGCATACAAACTGGTGTCAGAAAAGGAGCTGTATAGCCACGCCGGTATACAATGGGCGAGGTTTAATACCGTCTATCAGCTCATAGCACAAAAAAAAGAATGCCCGGAGCAGCTCGAGCGTGCAAAGGCACTTCTCTTCACACCCGATTATTTTCACTATCGTTTGAGTGGTGTGAAAAGTTGCGAATATACCATAGCCTCCACCGGCAACCTCATTAACGCAAAGAGTTGCGATTGGGACTATGAGCTTATCGACCGCTTTGGTCTGCCGCGTGAGATATTCCTCCCGATAGTGATGCCGGGCAGTGAAATAGGCACACTCTCGACCGAGATTGCGCAGAGGGTCGGCTATAACTGCAAGGTGTACGCCACCATGGGGCATGACACAGCCTCGGCAGTCGTTGCGGTGCCGACCATGAAAGACACGGTGTATCTCAGCAGTGGCACATGGTCGCTGATGGGTATCGAGCTAACCGAGCCGAATTGCACGAGTGAGGCGCAGGCGAACAACTTCACCAACGAGGGCGGATACGACCGTCGATATCGCTTTTTAAAGAACATCATGGGATTGTGGATGATTCAGAGCGTCAAGAGGGAGTATGACGACAAATACGGATTTAACGAGCTATGCAATCTTGCTGAACAGGCGAGTATCGACAGCGTGGTGGACTGCAACGACGACCGTTTCACCGCCCCGAAATCCATGATAAAGGCTATTCAGGACTACTGTAAAGAGCACAACCTTGACATACCTAATACCCCGGGGGAGATTGCACGTGTGGTCTACAGTTCCCTTTCAATCTACTACGCCAAGACGATAAAACAGATAGAGGAGATGACCGGCAAGACATATGAATACATTAACATCGTCGGCGGTGGCTCGCAGGATGAATATTTAAATAAACTCACCGCAAAGACGACCGGCAAAAAGGTCAAGGCGGGTCCCGTCGAGGCGACCGCTATCGGCAACCTGCTCGGACAGATGCTCGGTCAAGGTGATGTTGCGGACTTGAGTGCCGCTCGTGAGATGGTCAAACGATCTTTTGAGGTCAAGTCCTATTGATCATATAGACCTCACAGAACCCCTCGCGAAAAGCAAGGGCTATCCTGTGCAGCAGATTGATAATCGGTCGATAGACATAGTCAAACTCGCCGACCAGCTCGTCCACCCTGCCGCCGAAACCGCGTTTAAAACGATACAAACCGAACATGGGGCTGTCCTCATGTTCAAGGTCGCCGGATATGCCGAGGAAGTCGTATACCCTGCACCCTGTGGAGTGCGCCCACCTTATCATCTCCCATTGCATGAGGTAGTTCGGCATGACGTTGCGGTGAACATTTGCCGAGGCACCGTAGACATAACTGCATTTGCCGGCATAATTGGTAGCGATAGCACCGCAGACCGGCAGATCGTTATAATATCCTATATATAGCCGTGCGTCATCGCCCAATGCGCAGAGCATACGCACAAAATACTCTTTCGGTCTTGTTTTAAAGCCGTCCCGCTCACCGGTTACATTGTAAAGTTCCATAAAATCGTCAAGACCCTCTATGCCTTTGACATGTATTTTTACGCCCTTTCGTTCGGCGTATCTTATTTTGTACCTTGTCTTTGAGGTGAAGTTCTTAAAAGTCTCCTCCTCGCTCCTACCCTCGATTGGCAGACGGTAGTTAAAGCGCGGTTGCACCGTCTCAAAACCGTACCGACCGTAGACCTGACGATAGTTTCGCGACCTCATGTATTCTATAAAAGAAGCGTCATCCATCGGTATGTCGGGGTCGATTTTTATCGCATGTGCTTTGTGCTTTTTTGCGAGCAGGTCAAGACCGAGTTTGAGGTTATCCATCACCCTCTCATCGTGCACATCACAGACAAACCCTCTCGGGCTGTACAAAAATGTTGTGCTGACGAGGGGGAGTTTTTTTATATAAACACCGCACGCGCCGTCTATGTTGCCCTGTGTGTCTCGGGAGACCACGGCCTCGAACTGCCAGTCGCTTTTGACCTGCTCCCACATCACCGACTGGGTGAACTCACCGCGCAGATGATTTCTTACAAATTGTTCATATTCGTTGTATCTGTTTTTTGAAAGTATTTCCATAAAAAACCTGCCTTTCGTTACATTTTTGTTTTGTCATAATGTAACTATAGCAGGTATTTTTTATTAAATTGCAATCAAGTTATTAACAACTTGTAAAAGGTAATGAAAAGTTGTTTTATAGACTAACAGCAAGCTCTTTCGCCTTTTTCATCGACTTTTCCATAATCCTCTCGTCATAAGGGATTATGTCTATCCCCTCCGCGTCGAGGCAGTGCAGGTTTTCTATGCCGTATATTTTGGACAAAGCCTCAATATAGTGGGTTGCGACGTCCAGCTCGTTGCCGTTATAAACACCACCGCGTGTGGTAACAAAGACAAGGTCGCGCGCTTTACACAGCCCCTGCATACCGCGCTCACCCATACAAAAGGTTATGCCGAGCACCGTCACGTTCTCGATAAAAACCTTGACGACGGCAGGCAGACCGAGGTCCCAAAACGGCGCGGCGATGACTATCATGTCCGCCGCCGCAAACTGTTTTGCAAGTCGAAACATCTCGTGGTCAAGATTGCCGGACTTTATCAACTCCTCACGGCGCTCAAATACCTCGCCTACCATGTATTGCAGGTTCATCTCACCGAGGTTTAGCCGCGTAACCGTCGCGGAGGTGTTCCGCTCGCAAAACCTATCTAAAAAAGTCTGTGTCAGTTTTAAAGTCCGCGAGATTTCCCCGCGTACACACCCGTCTACAAATAAAATGTTCACAACATGTCCTTTCTATCGTATCTGCCCGTTGCCGTTTACTATATATTTTATGGTGGTCAGCGCCTCGGGCCCCATCGGTCCGCGCGGAGGCAATTTTTGCGTAGATATGCCTATTTCGGCACCGAGACCGAACTCCTCGCCGTCGGTGAATCGTGTCGACGCGTTGACATAGACCACCGCGGCATCGACCCTGCTTGTGAATTCACTCGAGGAACTCATATCGCGTGTGACAATCGCCTCGCTGTGCAGTGTGCCGTAGTCTGCGATATGCTTTACCGCTTCATCAAGGCTCGCAACCACCTTGCAGTTTATCATCAAATCATTGTACTCGGTGGCATAGCTCGTCTCGCTCGCAGGATTTATGCCCGGCAAAATCTCGTTCGTTTTTTCACACCCATACCATGTCACACCACTCTCGTCCAGTCTATTTTTGGCTAGAGGTAAAAATTTAGCCGCAATATCGGCGTGGCAGAGCACCGTCTCGGCGGCATTGCAAACCGAGGGGCGGTGTGTTTTTGCGTTGTTTAGTATTTCAACCGCCACCGACAGGTCGGCGGAGGCGTCGATATACACATGGCAGATACCTGCGCCGGTCTCGATAACAGGGACTTTAGAGTTGCTCACAACATGCTGTATCAGTTTTGCACCACCGCGAGGAATTAGCAGGTCGATATAGCCGCGCAGGGTCATCAACTCGTCGGCGGTCAAGCGCGAGGTGTCCTTAACTACCGCTACCGCACCGGCACCGACACCGTGCAAGATAAGCGCTTGTTCTATAACGCTGTGTATCGCGATGTTGCTGTTTATCGCCTCACTGCCGCCGCGCAGTATAGCGGCGTTGCCGGTCTTTATCGCAAGTGCCGCAATGTCGGCGGTGACGTTGGGTCGGCTCTCGAATATCACGGCGATGACACCGATAGGCACCGTCGTTTTATTTATGCTCATGCCGTTCGGGTGGATATGCCCCGTGCTCTTTCCGAGTGGGTCAGGGAGGGCGGCGACCTTTTGAAGTGAGTTTGCAAGGGCGTCTATCCGCTGTGGAGTCAGGCGCAACCTGTCCACCATCGCGTCGGGGCGCTCTGCTTTTATCGCGGCGGTGATGTCCTTTTCATTCTCCGTGAGGATAAAATCCTGCCGCTCTATCAAAAGTTCGGCTATAGAATTTATCACATCACAGCGCAGTTTGTGTGAGCCGGCGAGCACAGCAGCATCGGCTTTTGCGGTGATTGCTAAGTTTTTAAGTTCGCTCATACATCCTCCTTGCGGTCGACTAAATGACCTTTTTTATATACAGTCTCAATTTTTTTAATGTTGCCTATGTCGTTTAACGGATTGTCGGACAGGATTAAAAAGTCGGCAAAATATCCGTCCTTAATACTGCCGTAAGCGCTATCGATACCGAGCAGTTCGGCGCTGTTTTTTGTCGCGCTGTCTATTGCGTCACGCGGTGACATACCTGCCTCTACCATGTGGATAATCTCATCCCCTGCCATGTTGTAGCCGACCTGCGGACAACCGGCGTCGGTGCCCATCGCCACCTTTACGCCTGCCTCGAGGTAGCGTTTGAGAGAATCGTCGACATATTTGTATTCCTCTCGCACGGCACTTTTATCATAGTTTTTATAGTATGCCGCCATGGTGGGCACGACGCTCATGCCCTTGCGCCTCATCTCGGCGAGCAGGGGCGGTATTCCGGGGTCGTTTGTATTAAAAAACTGACCGTGTTCTATTGAGTCAATGCCGACCTCGACGGCGAGCTTTATCCCCTCAATGCCGACGCAGTGGGCGGATATTTTGTATCCACGTCGGTGGCACTCCTCGGTCACTGCCATCATCTCACCGCGTGATACCTGCACAGGGCAACCGACTGCGCGGTGGTTGACACCCATGCTCTTGCGCGCAAAGCCGCCGGTGAGCATCACCTTGACAAAATCCGCGCCACTTCTTATCTGCAACCGCGCGCCCTTGACAAAACCGTCCGCGCCGTCACACTCGCAGTTGGACCAGTAACAATGCCCACCGGTTATGCAAAGTGCCGAGCCGGCGAGGGAGAACTCCGGTTGGTTTTCATTGGGCTTCAGCTCAAATTCATACTCCATATACCCGCCGCAATCGCGGAAAAAGGTGACGCCACTGCTCGCCATAATATTTAGTTTGTCATATGCCGCCGATATCATCTGCTCCTTAGGACGCTTTAACATGCCCAGTCTGTCCCAGGTGAACGGGTCGGAAAAAAGGTGTAGATGGCAGTCGATAAGCCCCGGGATAATGTATTTCCCCGACATGTCCACCGTGTCGCCGCCCGCGCTCTGCGCAAAAACCTCGCCGTCGATGTTTAAATCCTTTTTGATAAAACGTCCGTTGTCATATACATTTGCGTTAATTATCTTCATGCTATCCTTTCTATTGAGATAAATTTCACCCTACCGTCACTCCGGTGTAGTAGTGCGTTAAAATTTGGGAGTAGTTCCAACCCTGTTGAGCATAAAAATATGCTCCCCATTGGCTCATTCCGACGCCGTGACCGTAGCCGTAACTGGTAAAGGTGAACACACCGTTTGCATAGGTGACATCAAAGGCGGCACTGCGCAGTGTGCTACTGCCTATTATGGAGTCACGCATGGCACGTCCGGTGATTACCTTGCCGTTATAGTGGGTCTGCCCTGCGATGGTCATCTCGTTGTTGTAGCCACCCGAGGTGTGGTTGACGACCTTGAACCATTCATTTGGGTCGGTGGCACCGACATCTATGCCGGCGTTGGCGAGAATCAGTGCCCTCACCGCGTCCTCTGCTAACGTCCGTGTGACCATGTAGTTGTTTGCACCTTTATCCACCTCGCTGTCCACCGAGACAAGATAGGGCAGTGAGCCACCCCACACCTCATGTGAGCCGTTTGTCCGCCCTGCCGACGAGGCAAAATAGGGGGTGAATGCAAGCGCGCCGCCATATTTTATCGTCTGACCTATCACCGGCTGAATTGCCGCCGATACCGTGCTGTTCGGCGCGGCGCTCCCTGCCACCGACGGTGCACTGACACCGCGTGCCTGTTCGTATAAAATCCATGTGTATGCCGCCACCGCCTGTGCTTTTAATGCCTCGGCCGGCCATGTTGTGGTCATCTCCGCCCCCACTATTCGGGAGAGTATGTCGAGTGTTGAACCGGTGGTTACCGCCCCATTCATGGTGACGGTCAAGGTGCCACCCGAATCGGGGGTCGGTGTTGGAGTTGGTTCCGGTGTTGGTTCCGGTGTCGGCTCCGGTGTCGGTGCGGTTGTTTCACTCGAAGATGTAGAGGTAGAGCTGTCGGTTGAAGTACTCTCGGAACTGCCGGAACTCGACGAGGAGTCGGAAGAACTATCATCATCGGGCGAGCTGTCACTGCTACTGTCATCGCTGTCACTAATATCGGTGTCCTCACTCTGCGATTGCGAGGGGGGCTGATCGTCGCCGGTGTCTATTAAACCAAGCGGTATGTCGCCGAGCATCGGTATATCGGTATCCATCGGACCGACAAAACTGCCGACTGCGGTCAGGGAACCGAGTTCGGTGGCGAGGGTTAAAAAGGTCTGTTCCGGGTCGGGTGAGGCGCCGCCGTTTTGATTGTAGTAGACACTGGGCATCAGCGCCGAGGTGTTGGTCGTCACCGCATAGTTTTGCGGCAATTCACCCACAGGCAACTCTTTGCCGACCACCACGAGGTTGGTTGTGGCGGATACATCGCTCGGCAGGACAAGGCTCATATAGTTGTCGTTCTCACCGGTGGGCACAGGGTAGTTGTTGATGGAGCGAGCCTTGACACCCACCACAAACTCCATCTTGGAGCGCAGTGTCTCGAACGAGTAGACCGACGCGGTGTCGGTGCCGACCTCCTCGGTGGTGTCGTCGAGATAGAGTGATATGATTTGATAGTGGGTGACCTCCTCCTCATTTACAAAGCTAAAGCTCTGCACCTGATTTGCCCTCTCGATATTTTCCAGTCTGGCAAGGTCGTTCAGTTGCGATGTGCTGTATATGTTGGTGTTAACGCCCTTGTTATCGTCCGATACGGGGCGTGCGTCCATAAAAGCAATACCACCGCTCAAGGGTTCATTGTTAAACCCCACGGTGGTATAGCCGACATTGTCGACACCTTTGACTATCGGCAGTTCTATGTCGGTGTTAGGCACATATAGCCAACCCACCGTATCGGGGTTTTGAGCCTTTAAAACATTAAGATGTTGTTGCACCGAAGTGACGTATTCATCCGAACCGGTGGACGGCTTGCCGACAAAGGCAGGGTAGCCCATTTCGGCCATGTCGTCACCGCCTATGAAACTCATTATAAAGTCGGGGGTCGCCTGTGGCAGATGAAGTTCGGCATTTCGCAGATAGTTTATCCCGAAAAATGCCCCGACACCGACGCCTGCGGCGATCAGTATAGCAACTGCAAACTTGATTATCTTGCCGATTAACCCACCTCGGCGCAAACTGCCGATCTTTTCATAATCGGTGATCTCTTTATCCTCAAAGACACGAACATCGCCGAGCTCCATGTCGCAAAGAATACGGCGAAGAAGGTCGAGCGTGTTTTTGACCGCCGAGAGGCGCACCGAATCTCGTCCCCTACCCTTGCCGAGGTCAAGGCGTTTGACAAAGGTCAATTTTTCATATGTAACGGAAATGTAGACGAGACCGACCGGTTTTTCCGCCGTGCCGCCGCCGGGTCCTGCTATGCCGGTTATGCCGACGCCGATATCCGCGCCGCTCCTTGCACATGCCGCACGGGACATCTCCCCTGCGACCTGTGACGACACCGCGCCGTGTTTATCTATAGTCTTTTTCTTCACCCCGAGCAGGGCGCTCTTGCTGTCGTTGGAGTAGGTGCAAAGTCCGCTTAAAAACACCTCCGATGCACCCTCCACCGAGGTCAACATTTCGGACAGCATACCGCCGGTGCAACTCTCGGCGGTGGATATGGTCTTGAGTTTATCGTGCAACAGCCCGACCACAACGCGCTCGAGAGAGGTTTCACCTATCGCATAGACATGCTCCTGCAAGACAAGGCGTATTCTGCTCTCCGCCGCCGTGACGAGAGTTGTAGCCGCGACCGGTGTGTCGGCGCGCGCGGTAATTCTTATTGCGACCTCCTGCTCCTTGGCGTAGAGGGCGACGGTCGGGTTTGTGCTACTTAGATAGTTTTGTATCTTGGGCTCCAACTCCGACTCGCCGATGCCGTAGACCCTCAACATTCTGGAGACAAGACAGCCGCTTTGAAACTTTTCAAGACGTGGGCGAAGTTGGTTGATAAACATCCATTCCATCTCTTTCGGAGGTCCCGGCAAAACCGCCGCCATAACATCGGTGACCTTGTCGAAGAACATAGCACCGGTGGCGGTGCCGACGTCGTTTATCATCTTTTCACCAAAGACGGGGCACATCGCCTGTTTTTGGTTGTTGCGTGTCATGGTCTTGCCGATGGAGGCGAAAAACCCCTGTATTTTTTTGAGCTCATCCGCGTCCATCTCAAGGCGGTCTTTAAACACCTCGCAGACCGTCTCCTTTGTGAGGTCGTCGGCGGTGGGACCAAGACCGCCGGTGAGGACGATAAGTCCACTGCGTGTCATCGCCTGTCGCACCACCTCGGCAAGGCGCGCCGAGTTATCGCCCACCACCGCCTGATGGTAGACCTCAAAGCCCATCTTGGCAAGCTCCTTTGAAAGGAACTGTGCATTTGTGTTGACAATGTCGCCGAGCAAAAGCTCAGTGCCGACCGCTATAATCTCTGCTTTCAAGTTTTTTCTCCGTGTATGTTTGTTGTTTTATGAGGCGGTTTTTTCAAATTCAAGTATCGCCACATCGCTGACGACGTTTTTGACCTTCCCAATAATTTTATCCAGCCTTGCGGTGGTTTCGTCATCAAAGTAGGTCTCGCCACATTGTTCACATATTATGCAGAGGACATGCTTAATTATAATAATACATCTGTCGAGGTTGACGGTGTGGGTTGTTAGACCGTCACCGAGAATTCCTTTGCATAAAAAACAGTTCATTGTTGCTCTGCCTTTCTGAATGTTAATTTATGACGATACAAGTCGTTTTGTTGCAGGGCATGGGCTCTGCTACTCCCGAGCCCGTCCGACGAGACATTCCGCTCGGGTTGTAGGGGACGGGTTGCCCGTCCCTAAACCCGTTTGTTTGGACGACCGCAATGTCGGGACGTCGAGGACGCCGTCCCCTACAAACCCGACCAAAAGCTTTTAAATAAAAACGGCAAAATCGTTTCCATAACTGTTCCCCTAAAAAGCCTTTCACCTTTCACCATTAGCTATTAGTCCAACCATAATAAAACACCCCATAAAACGATGGCTTATCGGAACTCTCGTTATACCCCATCACCGTTATCCTATCCCCCTCGACACACTTGTGTATGCTGAACTCCTCGCCCAGCTTTAGCTCCGACACAAAATATATCTCAAAGCGTGACATCTGTGCGAGGTTTGCCTCCTCGTCGGTCAGCACGTCATAACAAAACTCGCTGTATCGACCGTTGTTGACATGACCGAGCATGTCGAGATAACTGCGCTTGACGGTGCGTTTTTCACGCAGGGTATACTCGTATTTTTCCTTGAAAGTAGGTTTCGCCTCCACCAAAAATTTCTCGGTCGGCTCCATCAGCTTGAACGGCAGTTCCCGTGAGCGGAAGATACTGCGCGTCTCGAGGTTTAAAAGTGTGGAATACATGGTGCAGTTGAGTATATGTCTGCCGTCCTCGTCCTGCACACTCATCTCACGGCGGAAGAAAACCCCCTTGCGTTGGGAATACCAGGTCTTGCCGACAAGGCGCTTCTTTCTATCCCGAACCGGATTAATAACGTCGATGGTAAGCGAGAGGATAACCCACGACACCCCAAGTTTTATCAGCGTCTCATATGCGACGTCATATTTAAAAAGATGTTTGTCTGCAACCGCATTGACTATATACTGGTATCCCGTCGGGGTGAGGTATCCGGCGGCGTCAAAGTGGGAGAAATCTATGACAACCTCGTATTCGTTTTCAAATTCACATAGTGCCATTTGTATTATCTATCCTCTATTAATTCCGATGGCGGTTCTATCACCTTGCCCTTGACCTCATAAAATTCGCCGAACATAGCCTGCTCGTTCTCTTTAAGGCTGGACGCGGCGCTCACCGCCACCGCCTTTATCTTTTTGGTGTCGACATTTTCCGTGAAATAGCGCACGCCGGGGGGCATGGTGCCCGCCCATATGGGGAATATCAGCACTATTTCCTCGTCCGTTACCTCGGCATAGCTCGATTTTATGCTATCCTTTTTAGCCGCCGCTGCGCCTGCTTTTACAAAGTTAAGTTTGCCGCTCCAATCCTTTGAGTCGTCGATGCTGTTTGCCTCTACGCCGTGTGATTTGGCGATACTTTCGGCGATGATCTTACACCGACCGGTACGAGTGAAAAAATACACCTGCATGACATCCCCTCCTATAATTTTATCATATCGTTAAGATAGCCTGTCAAGTCCTCGACCTTTACCCTCTTTTGCTCCATGCTGTCACGGTCGCGCACCGTCACACAGCCGTCCTCGGCGGTGTCAAAATCAACGGTGATGCAGACCGGTGTGCCTATCTCGTCCTGACGGCGGTAGCGCTTGCCGATACTGCCTGCCTCGTCATAGTCCACCATAAAGTCAGCGCTCAATCCCTCGAAAATCTCGCGTGCACTCTCCGACAGCTTTTTAGAAAGGGGAAGCACCGCCGCCTTAAACGGCGCTAAGAAAGGATGTAATCGCAGGACGACACGGCTGTCATTCTCGCCGACCTTTTCCTCGTCGTAGGCATCACATAGCAGGGCGAGGGCAAAGCGGTCGACACCGAGTGACGGTTCAATGCAGTGGGGGATATAATGCTCCTTTGTCTCCTCATCGAAGTATTCGATGGGCTTGCCGCTGGTCTCACCGTGACAGCGCAGGTCGTAGTCACCGCGGTCGGCAACGCCCCAAAGCTCGCCCCAACCAAACGGGAACAAAAACTCAAAGTCGGTCGTCGCGGTGGAGTAGTGGGACAGCTCCTCCGCGCTGTGGTCGCGTAGTTTCACATTCTCCTCTTTAAGACCGCAGTCGAGGAGGAATTTGTGGCAGAACTCTTTCCAGTACAAAAACCACTGCGTGTTGGTGCCCGGCTTGATGAAAAACTCCAGCTCCATCTGCTCAAACTCACGGGTTCTAAAGGTGAAGTTGCCGGGAGTTATCTCATTTCTAAAGCTCTTGCCTATCTGGCAAACACCAAACGGAAGTTTTTTGCGCGTGGTGCGCTGTACATTTGAAAAGTTGACAAAGATGCCCTGTGCAGTCTCGGGGCGCAGATAAATTTCGTTTTTAGAGTCCTCCGTCACGCCCTGAAAAGTCTTGAACATCAAATTAAACTGGCGGATGTCGGTGAAGTCATGAGCTCCGCAGTCGGGGCAGGCGATATTTTCCCGAGTTATAAACTCTTGCATCTTGGCGTTTTCCCAGCCGGCAGGGTTCTCACCTGTCGCCTCGATAAGTTGGTCGGCGCGGTGACGTGTTTTGCACTGGCGGCAGTCCATGAGCGGATCGGAAAAACCGCCGACGTGCCCCGAGGCGACCCACACCCTCGGGTTCATCAATATTGCGGCATCCAAACCCACATTATAGGGGTTTTGTTGCACGAATTTCTTGTGCCACGCCTTTTTGACGTTGCTTTTGAACTCCGCGCCGAGTGGACCGTAGTCCCATGTGTTTGCAAGACCGCCATAGATCTCACTGCCGGAAAAAACAAATCCGCGTCCCTTGCACAGGGCGATAATCGTCTCCATTGACTTGTCGGTGTTTTTCATGCCGTTGCTCCTTTATACTACTATTAATTCTTTGGTTATACGTGAGAGAGGGCGCGCTCCGTCGTCGGTCACGACACAGCTGTCCTCGATGCGAACGCCGAATTTGCCGGGCAGATATATCCCCGGCTCCACCGTCAAGATCATGCCCTTTACAACCTCTTTTTTGCACAGGGGCGACAGGCGTGGCTCCTCATGGATTTCAATGCCGAGGCTGTGACCGAGACCATGACCGAAATAATCGCCGTAGCCCTCATTTTTTATGATGTCACGCGCCACCGCGTCCACCGTGTTGCAAAGTTTACCGGGCGCGAGCGCTCTTAATGCTTCGCTTTGTGCGCGCTTTACTATATTATATACCTTTATATGTTCTTCGTCAACCGCCCCAATTGCCACCGTCCGTGTGATGTCGGTGCAGTAGCCACGGTATTTTGCGCCGAAGTCCAGTGTCAAGAAGTCACCGTTTTGCAACAGTCGCTCCCCCGGCACACCGTGTGGCAACGAGGAGTTTTCACCCGAGACGGCGATGGTGTCAAAGGCTATGTCCTCGGCCCCGAGGCGGCGCATATGCCCCTCTAAAACGAGCTTGACCTCCCACTCGCTCATGCCGATTTTTAACTCTTTCAAGGTCAGCTCAAAGGCTGTGTCGGTTATATCCTGCGCCATTTCAATATAGCTTATCTCGACGTCGTCCTTTATCTCACGGCAAGCGAGTATGGCATCGTTCAGCGTCGAGGATGTGTCAATTTCAACTTTTTCTAGTGCAAGTTTGAATTTCGACGCCTGCCTTACCGTGATGATATCCTCCATCATGCACCGAGTTATGCCATTTTTATCAAACAGTTTGCCAATCTCTTTGACAAGGTCGACCGCTTCACATACCTCGCAGTTTAACACAGTCTTTTTTGCCATCTCGATATAGCGTGAGTCGGTCAAAAAGTAGCTTTTATCCGGCAATATTATCAGTGCGCCGGCACTGGAGCGAAAGTCGGTGAGGTAGTATCGGTTGTGCGCGTTTAGCACCACCGCAACGGTATCGGGCAGTCGCTTTTTTAGGTTATCTATCCTTGATGTCATCGGATTAAGCCCTCATAATATTGTTGCATGGTGGCGGCGTCCTCCGTTTGGGTGCCGTCACTCTCACAGATGACGGTGGGAGAGAGGGAATACTCACAAAACAACTCCATAAGTGGCTCATAAGCAGGACCGAAAACCTCGTCCTCAAAGGTGAGGTGCTTTTTTTCACCGCCGGCGGTATATTCTATCTTGGAAAAATGCACGTGAAATTTCTTAGCGCGCTCGTCCTGTAAAACCTCGTTCATGCGCTCGAGAATTGCACGGTAGTCGTCCTTTGTCTTTATCCCACCGACGGTTCGAGCGTTGAGATGACCGAAGTCGATACAGGGATAAAGTCGCTTATCGAGTTTGCAGATGGCGAGAACCTCCTCAAGGTCGCCGAGCTGACCTATCTTGCCCATCGTCTCGGGGCAGAGAATGACATCGCCGAGTTTCTCACTGTCCAGCATCTCGAGGACACGCCCCATGGTGTCGAGGGCAAGCTCTAAAGCGCGCTCCCTCGTCTGTTTGCCGCAACTGCCGCTGTGGAAGATGACACGCTCACCTCCGAGGAGTTTGACGGCGCGCACACTCTCGGCGAAGTAGCGCAGGCTACCGAGCCGCTTTTCCTCCTCCATGCCGCTCATGGATATATAGTAAGGCGCGTGCACCGACATGGTTATCCCAAATTCCTTTGCCGCCTTGCAAAGCGGTGCCGCCGATTTCTCCGACACGCGCACGCCCTGACCGCACTGGTACTCAAAGGCTTTGAGATCGAATTTTTCGAGGTATTGCGGTATCTGCTCCGACTTTTTGTATCCCATAGCCTCAAAGCTCACAGCTCTGCCGGCAGGTCCGAATATTGCTGACATATATTATCCTTTCTACTGTGGGTCATCTAACGAGGAGATGACACTCTTTTCAAACATGCGCTTTATCTTGATCCAAAACGGCTCATCAGTTGACGCCGGCACAACTAAAATGGTCTTTGCGTTTGCGTTTTTCCCTGCCATAATGTCGGTGAAAATCTGATCACCCACCACCGCACAGTCGTAGGGATTAAAGCCTATCATCTTCGCGGCGCGCCTTATGCCGGTGGCGGAGGGTTTGCCGCTGTTGTGGATATATTTAAGCCCCATACTGTCGGCAAAAGTCTTAACCCTTTTTTTGCCGTTATTGGAGACGACACAGCAGGGCACGCCGGCGCGCTGTAACATGGAGAGTGTCTCGGTGACCCCTTTTAGCGGTTTCGGGTCGCCGTGCAAACAAAGGGTGTTGTCAATGTCGATAAGCAACCCTTTTATACCGTTGTCGGTCAAGAATTTCGGGGTGAGTTTGTTGAAAGAGGTGAAATAAAAATCGGGTTTCAAAATAAATCCTTTCTATATAATAAAATGGGTTTTATTGATAATATACGGTTGTGTACTACACATCGCAAAACCTAACCTTAAAGATAAAACATCTCCGCGTATTCGTTATTATCATCTTGCTCGGGTTTTGTGATGTTTTTTCTCTCCTCACCGGGGGATATGCCGAAGTGTTTGCGATACGCCTTGCCAAAATAGCCCTGCGCCGAATATCCGCACATGGCGGCTATGACCTTTAAAGGGTAGTCGCTCTCACGCAAAAGCTCCCTTGCCTTGTTAAGGCGCACCTCGGTAATATAGATGCCGGGTGTCACCCCAAAACACTGTTTAAAGCTACGCACAAGGTGCTCTTTCGACACGCCGACAAGCTCGCAAAGCTCCGCCACACCGAACACGGTGGCGTAGTTTTCCTCTATTTCCTGTCGAGCTATTTCCATCAATTCATTATTCATGTCAATATTTTACCATACTTTCCGGTCAAATGTCAATAATTTACCATTGAAATTTATTTTTATCGTAGTATTATTAGATTAACAGCAAAAGCTGATTAAAAGTTAAAAAGGAGAAGATTATGGCAAGTATTTCCCTAAAAAACATTCAAAAGGTATATGCCGGCAACGTCACCGCCGTTTCCGACTTTTGCATGGAGATCGCCGATAAAGAATTTATTATTCTGGTTGGACCCTCCGGTTGCGGTAAATCCACAACTCTTCGTATGATAGCAGGTCTTGAGGAGATTTCCTCCGGCGAGCTGTACATCGGCGACCGTTTAGTCAACGACGTAGCTCCCAAAGACAGAGATATCGCGATGGTTTTCCAGAACTATGCACTTTATCCGCACATGACCGTTTACAAGAACATGGCATTCGGTCTTGAACTGCGCAAAACTCCCAAAGCGGAGATTGAGCAACGTGTTCGTGAGGCGGCTAAAATTCTTGACATCGAGCATCTTCTCGATCGTAAACCGAAGGCTCTGTCCGGCGGTCAGCGTCAGCGTGTTGCTCTCGGACGTGCTATGGTTCGTAACCCTGCGGTCTTCCTACTTGATGAGCCGCTGTCCAACCTCGACGCAAAACTGCGTACCGCTATGAGAACCGAGATTATCAAACTGCACCAACGTCTCGGCACAACATTCGTATATGTTACCCATGACCAGACCGAGGCTATGACCATGGGCGATCGTATCGTTGTTATGAAAGACGGTCTTATCCAACAGGTTGACACACCTCAAAATCTGTACGACAATCCCTGCAACATGTTCGTTGCCGGATTTATCGGTAGCCCGCAGATGAACTTTGTCGATGCTACACTCGGCAAAGACGGCTCTACCTACACCCTTACCATCGACGGTGACAAGGTCAACGTGCCGGCAAGCAAAGCGGACGCCTCGCTCGACGCATGGGTTGGCAAGACTCTCAAACTCGGCATCCGTCCCGAGGACATCACCGACAACGCAGACCAGATTGCGAAGTTTGGCAACACTCTTTCCGCAAAGGTTGAGGTTAGCGAGCTGATGGGTAGTGAGGTTTATCTGTACCTCGATTACAGTGGCAAGAAGATGATTGCCAGAGTTGAGCCGCACACCACCAGCCACACCGGCGACACCATCAAAATCGGCTTTAACATGGAAAAACTCCACCTGTTCGACACCGAAACAGAAAAGGTTATCCTGAACTAAGCGCGAAACAATAAATTTGTTTACCGAGCATTCCGTTATATGGGGTGCTCGGTAAACTGTTAAAAAAACCACATTTCCAGCAACAGTTATATGAAAATATATTGATATACATCAAATTATGTGATATTATTAAAAAATAGATGAAAAACGAGGTTACGATATGCCGTGTGATAAAAACAAGAATATATGTCCCTGCCCTTATAAAACCTGTCCGAGGAACGGCGTTTGCTGTGAATGTATCGCCCACCATCGACCGGAGTCGTTGCCCTACTGTTGCAACACAGATGAAAAGATAAAAAAATAAACTCGAAAGGATTTAACTTATGAAAACAGCCACAATCACCATGGAAAACGGAGGAGTTATAAAACTGTCTTTGGACGACAGCGTCGCGCCCATCTCGACCCAAAACTTCGAAAAACTTGCGAACGACGGCTACTATGATGGTCTTTGCTTTCACCGTGTGATACCCGGATTTATGATACAGGGCGGTTGTCCCGACGGCACCGGCATGGGTGGACCGGGCTATAAAATCAAGGGGGAGTTTGCCTCCAACGGCATTAAAAATCCGATAAAACACACTCGCGGTGTTATAAGCATGGCGCGAAGTGGGCACCCCGACTCCGCCGGCAGTCAATTTTTTATCATGCATGAGGATTCACCGCACCTTGACGGCGACTATGCGGCTTTCGGTAAGGTGACCGAGGGGATAGAGACGGTGGATGAGATTGCGAGCGTATCCACCGACCGCGGTGATCGACCGAAAACTCCGATGATTATGAAAAGCATACGTGTAGAATAGTTTGAACACAACCACAGTGAAAGGATGTTGAAAATGAGTGAAGTTAAAAAACAGCTCCTCACCGGTGATGAGGCGGTGGCGAGAGCGGTTTATGAGGCAGGGTGCACCGTCGCCGCCGCCTACCCCGGCACACCCAGCACCGAAATTTTGGAAAACATAGCGGACAAATACAGTGAGGATATCTATTCTCAATGGGCATGTAACGAAAAGGTTGCGTTTGAGATTGCCTCCGGCGCGAGTATCGGTGGTGCGCGCTCCTTTTGTGCCTTTAAACACGTCGGCATGAACGTCGCCGCCGACCCCATTTTCAGCATGGCTTATATCGGTGTGGGCGGTGGTCTTGTCTTTGTCAGTGCCGACGACCCCGGCTGTCACAGCTCCCAAAACGAGCAGGACAACCGCAACTATGCCCCCCACTCCAAAATTGCGATGTTAGAGCCGTCCGACTCGCAGGAGACAAAGGACTTCACCAAGCTCGCATTCGAACTGTCGGAAAAATATGACACCCCTGTCATGATAAGAATGACCACGAGGATTTGCCACAGCAAAAGTTTAGTGGAGCTAACAGAGCGTGAGAATGTGCCGATAAAGCCGTATGAGAAAAATCCTTCGAAAAACGTTATGTTGCCGGCAAATGCACGCGTTCGCCACGTCTTTCGTGAAAAGATGCTGCTCGAGATGGAGGAGTACGGCAACTCATGTCCGATAAATCGGGTGGAGAAAAACGGCGCGAAGATAGGCGTCATCACCTCCGGCATATGCTATCAGCACTCAAAGGAGGTTTTTGGCGACACTGCGGACTACCTCAAACTCGGTCTTACATACCCACTGCCGAAAAAACTCATCGCCGACTTTGCAAAGAATTATGATACCCTATATATTATAGAAGAGAATGACCCGTATCTTGAAAATGCTGTGCGCTCGCTCGGCTTTGCGAATTGCATTGGCAAGGAGAAGATAACAATACAAGGGGAGCTTAATGCCAACATAATCCGTACTGCGCTTTTGGGTGAGACTACCCCCTTTGTCACCACCGAAAAAGAGATGCCGGCCCGCCCCCCTGTCCTTTGCGCCGGTTGCCCCCACCGTGGATATTATTATGCCATGTCACGCATGAGGGACAAACTTGTCTCGGTCGCGGACATCGGCTGTTACACCCTCGGCGCCGCGCCACCTCTCGGCGGTCTTGACACCTGCGTTTGTATGGGCGGTGGCTTTAGCATGACCATCGGCATGGCCGAGGCTTTAAAGGCGCAAGGCGATGCACGCAAGGTCATCGGCACGCTCGGCGACTCCACCTTCTTCCACTCCGGTTTGACGGGGCTTGTCGATATCGTCTGCGCAAAGGCGAATGTCATAGCGGTTGTGCTTGATAACTCCATCACCGCCATGACCGGTCACCAACTCAATCCGGCAAACGGCAGGAACGTCATGGGTGAGGAAAAACCGGCGATAGACATTGTCGGCATGATAAAGGCGATAGGCATCAAGGAGGATAGCCTGCGCGTCGTCGACCCTCTCGACATAAAAGCCATGACAAATGCACTCAAGGACGGCATCGACGCGGACGGACCGTTTGTAATAGTGACAAAACGTCCCTGTATACTTATCAAGGAGATTGCGCGTGAGAACGCCGGCAAATCCTGCAAGATAAACTCGGAGAAATGCACCGGCTGTAAGATCTGTATGCGCATGGCATGTCCTGCTATGGCGTTTGTGGACGGCAAAGCGACCGTGCAAGACCCTGCCTCCTGCACACAGTGCGGTCTTTGTATGGAGCTGTGTAAATTCGGCGCTATAGAAAAGGTTAACGGATAATATAGAAAGGAAGTGTCTACATGACAAACTCAATACTACTGGTGGGTGTCGGCGGTCAGGGAATTATTCTCATCAGCAAGGTGCTCGCGGCAGGGCTTATCGAGATGGGTCACGATGTTAAGATGAGTGAAATCCACGGCATGAGCCAACGCGGCGGCAGTGTCACCACCCAGATAAAATACGGCGAAAAGGTAGCCTCCCCCAACATCGCCGCCGGTGAAGCGGACATTATAATATCGTTTGAAAAATCCGAGACGGCGCGTGCACTGCCCTTTTTGAAAAAGGGGGGCAAGATAATCACCGACTCCCGTGAAATTCTGCCCATGTCGGTGCTGTGCGGATTTAGCGAGTACCCGAGCGAGGTTTTGGACGAGGTTAAGGGGCTTGTCGACAGCATTAAGATAGTAGAGGCGGCAAAAAAGGCGACCGAGCTCGGCAATATCAAGGCGCAAAACATAGTCCTGCTCGGCGCGCTGATAAAGGTGCTCGGGCTGGATAGTGTCGACTGGGAGAGTGTTGTATCCTCCATGGTGCCGCCACGTTTTGTGGAGATGAACCTCGCCGCATTTAACGCCGGTCGGGAGATGGCGGTATGACGAGGCACTACAAAGAGGTATCACAGACAGTTACCGAGCAAAACACGGCGATAGCACTCGGCAGCGGTGACCTCGCGGTCTACTCCACCCCGTCCATGGCGGCGCTGATGGAACGCGCGGCGATGGAGTGCGCGAAACCTCTTTTAAACGAGGGGGAGACGACGGTCGGCTGTGAGCTGAACATCAAGCATCTTGCGCCTACCCCTATGGGTGTGAGCGTCACGGCGAGCGCCGAATTAAAACATCGCGACGGCAGGCAGTTTTGTTTTGTGGTCAAGGCGTTCGTGGGCGAACAGGTGATAGGCGAGGGCGAGCATGTCCGTGTCGCGGTAAACGCAGATAAATTCATGTCAAGATTGAGGTGATAATGCCAATCATTACGGTCATATTTGTGGTCATCACCCTGTTTGTCACCGTTATCCTGCCGCTAATCATCTGGTTGGTCTGGGCATTAAAGGTCAAGGGGATATCCATGCCAATTATCGTGGGTATGCTCGGGTTTTATCTGCCACAAGTGATAATAAGAATACCGGCACTGCAACTGCTCAGCACACAGGGGTGGTTTATCACCTTTGCCGAGAATAACCCCACGGTCTATGCACTGACACTCGGCACCACCGCCGCCCTGTTTGAGACGGCAGGGCGCGTGCTTGTGTTCCTACTGCTCAAAAAGCGGCTGAGTTATAACATAGCACTCGGCGCAGGATACGGTCACGGCGCGTTTGAGGCAATCTATATCACGGGGCTTGCTTATATTAACAACCTGATAATTGTTGTAATGTATAATATAGGGGGTGTGGGTGCACTCACTACCCTGCTCGGCGACGAACAGACTGCCGAGAGCATAATAACCACCTTTGCTGTCACCGAGCCGTATCTGTTTTTAATAGCAGGTCTTGAAAGGGTGATGGTCGTGCCTATCCACATGGCGCTGTCCACCATCATCTGTATCGGCTTTTATAAAGGTAGACTTATCACGGCGGTTGTTGTCGCGGTGCTTGCACACACCCTGCTCGACACCGTTTCGGTCATCCTCTCTCAAAACGGGGTGAGTGTAATCTTTATTGAGTTGTTTGTGCTCCTCTTCACGGTTGCCGCGGTTGCGGTGCTCATAAAATCAAGGCAATATTTTGATAAAGAGGCAGATTTGCCGACAGATATGGTGCAGGATGGCTGATATAATTATAATCGGCGGTGGCGCGGCAGGGCTTTTTGCCGCCGCGTCCGCCTGTCGAGAGGGGCACGATGTCACCCTGCTTGAAAAGATGCCCTCGGTCGGTCGCAAACTGCTTATAACCGGTAAAGGGCGGTGCAACCTCACCAACAACTGTACATCGGAGGAGTTTTTAAACCATGTTAAATGCGGTGCTAAGTTCCTCTATTCCTCCCTCTATCGTCTGCCGCCCACCGAGCTTATGGAGATGTTCGAGCAGGAGGGTCTTGCCTTAAAGACGGAACGTGGCAATAGGGTTTTCCCCCAATCCGATCGCTCAAAGGACGTGCTTGCCACACTGTTGAAGATGTGTGAGGGCGTGAATATACGCTGTGGGTGCGACGTTTCAAAATTGATTGTAGAAAACGCAGGTGCGCGGGGTGTAGAGCTTAAAACCGGCGAGAAGATATCCGCCGACGCCGTGATTATCGCCACCGGCGGTCTTTCCTACCCCGGCACCGGCAGTACCGGCGATGGGCATCGACTGCTCAAATCACTCGGGCATAGGATACAGCCGACCCGACCCTCGCTTGTCGGACTGCGCTCACCGGATAAAACTTGCGCCGAGCTGATGGGTCTGTCGCTCAAAAATGTCTCGGCAACGCTTTTTGTAAATGACAAACAGGTTTTTAAGGAGCAGGGGGAAATGCTTTTCACCCACTTCGGCGTGTCGGGACCGCTGATACTCTCGGCGAGCTGTGAACTGCCCCAAAAATACCGCCACGCATATGTCTCGATAGACTTCAAACCGGCGTTGGACGAGCAGACACTCTCGGCGAGGATAGACGAGGATATAATAAAACTCGGAGCAAAATCAGCAGGCAAAGCGCTCGATGCACTCCTCCCCAAAAAACTGATACCGATAATGCTCTCGCGGTGGGGGATAGACATCACGATGCAGGCGAACGGAATAACCCGAGCCAAACGGCAGGAGCTGATCACGCTGTTAAAGGATTTTCGAGTTGAGATAGACGGCACCGACGGCATGAAACACGCGGTCATCACCGAGGGGGGAGTGAGCCTTGATGAGGTTAACCCCAAGACGATGGAGTCAAAGCTGGTCAAAAATCTTTACATTGTCGGCGAACTGCTCGATGTCTCGGCGGTGACCGGAGGTTTTAACCTACACATAGCCTTTTGCACCGCAAATGCGGCGGCGAATGCGATATATACATAACACAGATAAGGAGCTTTAATGCAGATAGCAATAGACGGACCGTCCGGCGCAGGCAAGAGCAGTATAGCAAAAAGCCTTGCCGCTGAATTCGGGTACATATATGTCGACACCGGTGCGCTCTACCGTGCCATCGGTCATTATGCAATTACAAAAGGGGTTGACCCCAAGGACGAGGGCGGTGTTTGTGCACTGCTTGACGGATTGAAGATAGAGCTTGCCTACCGTGACGGCGCACAGCTGGTGCTCGCGAACGGTGAGGACTGTACACCCTTTCTGCGGACAGAACAGATGTCGATGGCGGCGTCCGATGTGTCAAAATATGCAAAGGTGCGACAGTTTTTATTGAACACACAGCGCGACATAGCGAACAAAAACAACGTGATAATGGACGGTCGCGACATCGGCACTGTCATTCTCCCCGATGCCGAGCTTAAAATATTTCTAACCGCAGATGCCGACGAGCGTGCAAGACGACGTGTTCTACAACTTGAAGAAAAGGGAGAGAAAGCGGATTTTGATACCGTCTATCGCGATGTCCTCGCGCGTGATGCACAGGACTCGGGTCGTGATATTGCGCCGTTAAAACCTGCCGACGACGCGGTGAGCGTCAACAGCACCGACTATACATTTGACGAGACGGTGAAGATAATCAGCGATTTAATTAAAGGGGGGAACAGATAAAAAGCATGTTTTACTGGATAATTTTCACCCTTGCAATGTGGATAACAAAAATATTTTTCCGGGTTAAGCAGTTCGGAAGGGAGAACCTACAAAAATGCGAGGGGACCAGGTTTATTATTTGCCCGAACCACGTCCACCTGCTGGACCCGGTGTTTGTCGCGGTGCAACGATTTGCCAAAAAACGCCTTTATATCATGGCAAAGGCGGAGTTGATGAAAAACTTCTTTACAAAATGGTTTTTGGGCAAACTGCAGGTCATTCCCATCGAACGTGGCAAGGGGGATTCCGATACACTGGGTATTCTACAGGATCGCCTTAAAAACGGTAGCCCCCTCCTGCTTTTCCCCGAGGGGACGCGCAGTAAGGACGGCAACCTGCAACCGCTCAAATCGGGTGCGCTATTTATAGCGGCGGCGGCAGACGCGACCATACTTCCCTGCCACATATCATATGGGGATAACAACAAACTGCGCCTTTTCGGCAGGGTTAATATAAGATACGGTGAGCCGCTCACCCCCGAAAAACTCGGAATGAATGTGGAGGATAAACGCTCGTTCCGCGCGGCAAAACAGCTGTTGCGACAGAGTTTAGAGGAGCTTGCGAATGAGCGTTAAGGTGGCGAAGAGCGCCGGGTTTTGCTTCGGTGTAGCCAACGCTGTGACCCTTACCGAACGACTGGTGAGTGAGGGGAGACGGGTGGCGACGCTCGGTCCGCTTATCCACAACCCACAGTGGGTGGATTCGATGATAAAGCGTGGTCTTATCGAGATTGAAAACCTCGACGACCTACCAAACGGGTACGAGCTGGTCATACGCAGTCACGGTATCACAAAACAGACCTACGACGAAATACTGCGCCGCGATATCCTGTATCACGATGCAACCTGCAAGTATGTCCGACGCATTGCACTTTTGGCAGAGCAGGCGAAAAATGAGGGGCGAGAATTTCTTATTGCGGGGGACAAAAATCATCCGGAAGTGCAGGGAATTGTCAGTCACTATGGAAAAGAGGCTAAAATCTTTTTCGATTTTGCACAATTTCGACACCAATTATTAGGCATTTCGACGAAAACACCCCTACTTTGTGTGGCTCAAACTACCTATTTGCAAGAAAATTGGTTAGTTATGCGAGAGTTTATTAAAAAACACTATACAAACGCCTTAATTTTTGATACAATATGTAATGCGACTTGTCAACGACAGTCGGAGGTAACGGAGCTTGCAAAACAGTGCGACCTTTTTATCGTGGTCGGGGGGAAGAATTCCTCCAACACAAAAAAACTGGTCGATGTTGCCGGACGCTACACAAATTCTATAGGTGTGCAGACGGTGCAGGAGCTCTCGGAGTTGAAACTCGGTCACTATGAACGGGTTGGGATTTCGGCCGGCGCGTCTACGCCGTCGCATATAATAATGGAGGTTATCAAACACATGAACGATCAACAAGAAAAGCAACAAACCATCATCGAGGACGGAATGACTTTTGAGGAGATGCTGGAAGCATCCTTTAATCCGATCTTCCGCGGCAAAGTACTGAAAGGAGTGGTCACCGGTATAGCCCCGACAGAGATTACCGTCGATATAGGCACCAAACACACAGGTTTTGTTCCGCTTGACGAATTGACTGACGATATTACGCTAAAACCGCACGACATCGTACAAAAGGGCGATGAGATTGAGCTGATGGTAATTCAGGTCAACGATCTCGAGGGTATCGCACTTCTCTCCAAAAAGCGTTTAGAGGCGCGTGAGGGCAACAGCCTGCTGCTTCAGGCGGCGGAGGACGGTTCCGCAGTCGAGGCTTATATCAGTGAGGTCGTCAAGGGCGGTCTTGTTGCTATGGTCAAAGGCACAAAGGTATTTATACCGGCATCGCAGGCAACGCTTCGCCGCGGTGAAGACTTCGCAAGTCTGGTTAAGTCAACCGTTAAACTTAAGATTTTAGAGGCGAACGGCAACCGTGTTATCGGTTCTATCCGTGCGGTTCTCGCCGAAATTGCCAACAAGGCACGTGACGAATTCTGGAGCAAAGCAAAGGTCGGCGACGTCTGCCAAGGCACCGTCAAAAGTCTTGCAAGCTACGGCGCATTCGTAGACATCGGCGGCGTGGATGGTCTTGTACACATTTCCGAGCTGTCTTGGAGCCGTATTAAACACCCGAGTGATGTGCTCAAGGTGGACGAAAAGATTGAGGTCTATGTCAAGGAGTTGGATCCGCTGTCCAAAAAGATAAGCCTCGGCTACCGCAAGGAGGAGGACAACCCATGGACACGCCTTGCAGGTTCTTTCAACCTTGGCGACAAATTCACAGGACCGGTTGTTTCACTCACCAAATTTGGTGCATTCGTTCAGGTTCTGCCCGGTATCGATGGTCTTGTTCACATCTCCGAGATATCTCACGAGCGTGTTGACCGTGTTGCTGACGCACTTCAGATAGGCGAGATGGTGAACGTCGTTATCACCGAGTTGGATTCCGTTAAAAAGCGCATCAGCCTTTCCATCAAGGCGCTGTTGCCGCTCCCCGAGGTAAATGAAACCCCGGCGGCTGACGAAACACCGGCTGTCGAGACCGCACCGGTTGTTGAGACTACAGTCGAGCCTACAGGCGAGCCTGCAGGCAAGCCTGCTGTTGAAACTGCTACGGAAGAACTTAAAGACGCCTAATACGGTTGATATAAAAGATAAAAACAGGCTATCAAACTTTGTTTTGTAGCCTGTTTTTTTGTACTAAAGACATCGGATATCAGGATGCAAGGGAGGGGGAAGC
Organism: uncultured Oscillospiraceae bacterium; assembly: GCA_964369965.1. Classification (GTDB taxonomy): domain Bacteria; phylum Bacillota; class Clostridia; order Oscillospirales; family Ruminococcaceae; genus CAYJBH01. The sequence continues at coordinate 9,790 of CAYJGF010000021.1, read as the reverse complement.
CGTTTAAAACCCTTATGAAAGCACAGCCTTGCTACTCAAAGCTACAAAAGAGATTAAACAGGCAGTACCCGAGACTATTTTTGTAGCCACCGGACTCAGCTGGTTTGACAGTTTCGTCTCTGTGCATGGGAAATTTAAATTTTGATGATTGTTTAGCTATACTCTGTCGGGTTGATGCTGTATGCTCTTTTAAACGCCCTGCTAAACGACTTTGCGTTGGTGTAACCGCAGGCTGTGGCGATATGTTGTATCTGCATACCGTTCTTTAATAGCTTTGTTGCGTGGGTCAGACGCTGATTTTCTAAAAAGGTTAAAAAGTTGGTGCCGTGATGTTTTTTGAACAGCTGGGAAAAGTATGCCTCCGAAATATCGAGGCGTTCAGCCATGTAGGATAGCGACATCTCGGGGAGACTAAATTCCTGCTCAATAATCGATACTGCACGTGCCATAATCTCAGAGTGTGGATTTTTCGTCTGTTGTTGGCGGTTTATCCCACATAGCGTTCTCACCACCCCTTTGAACATGCTAAAAAGTTCGACGATTGGCATGTTGCGCTCGATAGTTATCATCTCTCGCCAGCGTTCCATCTCGTCGCCATGATAGTCGATTGGCACCTCATCTTGTAGCAGTTGACAGATAAAACTTTGGATGCAATGACTTAGGTGTTTGTAGGTGATAAGTGATATCTTCTCGTCGGTGTGCCGATGGTAGAGATTGTCGATTAACAGCTCGCATTGGTCGGCATCAGTCTGACGTATTAACTGTACAATACGATTTTCAAACTGCGCCGTGTACTGAATTTTGGAAAGACCTTTGTTGTGATCGCCTGCCCAACCCCAATTGCCGGTTGCATCGCCGGAGCTGAGCACACTGAGCATCTGGTATGCCTCAAGATAAGATTGTGGCATATCCAACAGGCTGTCGTAGGTGTTGCCCAGCGAAAAGCTGAACGGCATGTTAAAATCTTTCAAAGTTTCGCCGACGATGACCTCCATCCTCTCGGAAATGACCTGCTGCAACTCGGTATCATCGGGATAACAGAGCAGTATTATCATCTTGTCGATGTCGTGAAAGCAGATGATTAGCTCGATATCTTGGTCAAAGGATTGCTGTATGGTTCGGGTGATGATGGCACGGATGTTGTTGCTGATCTCGGAGTGTGTTGCAACCGTTGTTATGTCGTAGGAGGCACAGATGATTTGATACTTTTTAAATTCATCACGTATGTTCATAAGCCGCAAAAAGTCGTCGAGTTCGCTCTGATCTACTATCTTTCCGAGTATCAGACGATTTAAAAATGCACTGCGAATCATGGTTTGTTGCTGTACCGACATATCCAGGAGTTCGCTTTGATAGGAGGCGACATCCACCATCATCCTGATATTATTAAATATGCCTACCTTCCCGAGTTTATTGTTATTACCGTGTTTTAAAAGATTAAACGCCTCGGCAAGAGGGGCGGAGATTTTAAAGTTAATATATAAAGCGAGTATTGCACCGCCCACAAAGAATACAAAAAGTGATATCAAAAGCAATGTTCGCACGGTGGTGATGTCGGCGAAGATAGCCTCATAGGGTACATAGGTGGTGTAGGTCCAGCCGGTTAATTCCGACACATATTCAATGGTTTGAGCGTCGGCAGGGTCAACCGCCGTCCCCTTAGAAAGGGTTGTAACCTCGTTGCCGTGGCTGTCGGTTATGACAGCAAGGGTGCCGTCATAACTCATGCCCTGTAAAAAAGCCTCTTCAATCTCATCTACATTTAACAGGTATACCGCAGTGTAGTCATAATCGGAGGGGCGATATATATAAGGGACACATTCAAACACATTTGTGTCATATTGCACCGTGCGTTTTTGAAGATATGTCTCCTCATTTTCGCTCGACATTATTTCGTCATACCATTCTTCAAAATCGGTGCTATGTTCCGAATAGTGGCTGTTAAAAAAATCCTCTGCCGCCGTTGCGGTTATGGGGCTTAAAATAGTTGCATTTTTATCAAGAATTATAAAGTTGGTGGCGATGATGTTGCCGCCCTCGATAATATATCCGTTAAGAGTTTTAGCGGCATCACGCAGATACATGCTGTTGAACGAGGCATAGACATCCTTGACACTCGCAAGCAGTTGTATGTTAGAGTTGAGTGAGATGTTGAGCGACAACTCTCGCATACCTATTATTTTATCATCAATATAAATAGCGTTTTGCTCCGCAACAAGGGTGTTGAGTTCAAAAACGCTATTTTCTATTGTCTCCTGCGCACCGAGATAGCTCGCACCGCCTATGAGAAGTGCGGCGAGCATCATGGTAATATAGGGGAGTAACATTTTAATTAAATTTCGATAAAAACGCATTCTTCTCCTAAGTTTTTACTGTGATACAATTTTATCAAATTTTTGTGACAATTGCAATAAAATCACATCAATTTTTTGTAACATATACATTTAAAGTGTGTGAAACTCAATATTGCCACCCGTAAAATACCCTGAAATCCAAAGAATTGTCTGCGGAATTAATTTTTGTCCCTTGAAGAAAAGGGGGAATAAACATAAAATTAAAACATAAACAAAAGAAACTTTTATACATATTACATGAGGAGGTACAGGTGACAGATAAAAAGAAGATAAAAAAGGGTGTGCCGTCAATACTTTTATCAATAAAGACTGACTGGCAGATGTGGATATTTTTAATCCCTGCACTTGTGCTGATAATTACCTTTAATTATGTACCCATGACCGGAATTGTCATGGCATTCCAAGATTTCAAACCGGGCAAGGGCATATTTGGCAGTGAATTCGTCGGATTTGAGCATTTTATCGAGTTTTTCACCAGCTACAACTTCGAGCGTATTATCCGCAACACCTTTGTATTATCTTTCTTACCTTTATTATTCGGCTTTCCTACCGCAATCATATTTGCGCTTGCACTCAATGAGGTTCGTCGTCTGTGGCTCAAAAAAGTGGTGCAGTTTGCAAGCTATCTTCCCTACTTTATCTCCATCGTCGTCACCGCCGGTATGGTCGTCACCTTTTTATCGCCCAACGAGGGTATAATTAACTCTTTCATTAAAATGTTCGGAGGAGAGGCGGTCAACTTTTTAGCTGTGCCGGCATACTTCCCATGGGTGTTCACCGCAATGATGGTGTGGAAAACGTTTGGTTTTAACTCTATCCTTTATTTAGCGGCGCTATCCTCGGTCGACCCATCCCTGTATGAGGCGGCAAAGATTGACGGCGCAAACAAATGGCAGGAGGTGCGATTTATCACATTCCCATGTATTCAACCCACCGTTGTTATCATGTTGTTGCTCGGTCTTGGCAACCTTATGAGGACAGGGTTTGAGGAGATCTTTCTTTTATATAACGAGGCGGTGTATGAGACTGCCGATGTTATCACCACCTTTGTCTACCGTATCGGTATCGAAACCGGCGAGGTATCCTATGCGACCGCTATCGGGCTGTTTAACTCGGTCATATCCTTTGCGTTGCTTGTCACCTTTAACCAGATAAGCAAAAAATTCCTCGGTATATCACTCTGGTAATCGGTTTCATAAATACGAAAGGATGATAAAATCATGATAAATAAAAATGCAGTTCGTCGCAGTGCAGGGGATAACATATTCTATTTTATAATCGCTATAATCTGTATAATGGCTTTTGCCGTGACACTTTTCCCCTTTATACATGTATTCAGCGCCTCATTCAGTGAGATACGTGCGCTGCTCCAAAATGAAGTTTTTCTTTGGCCGGTGGGATTTGATACCACTTCATATGAAGAGATATTTCGTCTTGATGAGGTTTGGACCTCATACTATAATACTATATGGTACACCGTTGTCGGCACATTTATCAGCATAATTGTCACCACCTGTGCCGCCTACCCTCTCTCCCGCAAATCCTTTGCACCACGTCGCAAGATTATGCTTGTATTCGCATTCACCATGTATTTCAGCGGTGGACTTATCCCCTTTTATATGGTGGTCAACAACCTCGGCATGTACAACACACGCTGGGCATTGGTCATACCGACCGCACTCAACGTTTTCAACCTCATTATCTGCAAAACCTCGTTTGAGGGTATGCCGGAGGAGATTTATGAGAGTGCAAAGATTGACGGTTGCACCGATGTCGGTATCTTCTTCAAGATGGTTTTGCCACTTCAAAAGGCAATTATCTCGGTTCTGGTTCTCTACTATGCCGTCGCCAACTGGAACTCGTTTTTCAATGCACTGCTGTTCATATCCGGCAACGCACTGCAACCCATTCAGCTTTTCCTGCGCCGTATACTTATCCAGTCCTCGCCGGAAATTCTCTTAAAGATGGGTCTTGACAACTTATCCGCCGACGCAGACCGATATATGATGTCGTTGCAGATGAAATACGCGGTGGTTATCGTCGGTATCGGACCTATCCTGCTTATCTACCCCTTCATACAAAGATATCTCGTCAAGGGCGTTATGATTGGCGCCATCAAAGGTTAACGGTCAAAGACAAACCGTCTTTGCGTTATATACAAAAAAACACACAGGAGGAAAAAATGAAAAGATTTTTAGCATTAACAATCGCTGCGTTGATGATGTTGACACTGCTCGTGTCCTGCACATCCGACGCACCGGCGGACAGCACAGCACCCGCCGATACTGCCGAGGCGAGCGATGCCGCCGAGGGTGATGCCGCCGAGGGCGAGGCTACTTCCATGGGTTACACCATGCCTTTCGCAGAACCACAAACCATCAAAATTTTAACCGCAGAGAGCTATTCAGGCGCCTCCCTCCCCGAGACCGGCGTTTGGCAGGACTTTGAAGAGCAGACCAATGTCACCATCGAGTGGGACCTTATCGTCGCCACCGACTATCCGCAGGTTGGCGCTGTTCGTCTCTCCGCAGGCACCGACCTTGGCGATATAGCTATGTTGCCGGAAATGGATATTGACTCGAGATATCAAGAGTCCGGTCTGTTCATACCGCTCAATGACCTGATGGCACAGTACGGTGTTGAGATTCCTCGCGTTTTTGAGGAGCGTCCCGACATCAAAGCTCAGCTGACCAACGGCGACGGTGAAGTTTACTTCATTTCCGACCGTTATATGCCGACCACCGTTCAACGTCACATCATCCTGAACTACGACTGGTTAGAGGCATTGGACGCAGAGGTTCCGACCACCACCGATGAGTTTTATGACCTCCTCGTGCGCTTCCGCGACGAGGATCCGAACGGCAACGGTGAGGCGGACGAAATACCGTTGACCACCACCATGGACAATATTCACGGTGTTATGGCTCCGGCATTCGACCTTGACCTTGAGAGTGGATTTACAGTTGGTGAGGACGGTACAATATCCTCCTCCTATACCGACCCGAAACTCCTTGGCTACCTTGAGTATATGAATATGCTCTATAGCGAGAAACTTCTTGACCAAGAGCTCCCGACCAAGACAATGGAGCTTATCGAGTCCAATGTTGCCGCCGATAAGACCGGTGCAGTCATGTCCTGGAGTTGGCACATGATGACATTCAGCCAGATGGTTGAGGGCTATGTCCTTGCGGACGACGATCCCGGCCGTTGGAGAGGCATAATGCCTCTGGAAGGTCCTGATGGCTTCAAACAACTCTACACCCGCCCGGAACTGGGCAGTCAGTTTGGTATCACCGCCGAGTCGGAGCAACCGGAGGTTGCATACCAAGTTCTTGACTACTTCTACAACCAGGACAGAATTGACACCAACAACTGGGGTGTTGAGGGCGTCAACTGGGAGATGGTAGACGGTGAAAAACAAGCTACCGAAGCACACCTAACCGACCCGGAGGTCGACCGTGTATCGGGACGTGGTCATGGTCCTATCGTATGGCAGGACAGCGCAACAACCTATGCACTTATATCTGATTGGCACATTGCTATCGACGAAGAACTGCAACAGTACTTCGCACCGTCCTTCCCGTTTGTATACGGCACCGCGGACGAGACCGACATTCTCAGCGACTTCTCAACCGAAATGCAGGTATTCGCCGAAGAAAAAATCCTCGCATTCATCACCGGCTCCGAGAGCCTGGACGGCTTTGATGCATATGTAGCAGAGCTGGAGGCAATGGGTATCAACGACGTTCTTGCTGTAAAGCAGGCACAGTACGACAGATATCTCTCAAACCTCTAATATCGTGCAATACTCTACAGCCGAGATTTCAGATTGGAATCTCGGCTGTAATCTTAACAAAGAAAGGAAGATATTGTGTTATTTGAAAAAAACGGCAATCTCTATTATAAATATGACGCCGAGACCTTGCTGGTGCGTGCATGGGGTAAAAATGCCCTTCGCGTAACCTGTTGGTTGCAGTCCGATCAGCCGAGTGATGACTGGGCGCTCTCACTACCGATAGATACGGTTGGAAAACTCGACATAAAAGAGGATGTCTCGACACTGCAAAACGGCAAAATTGTTGCCGAGGTCTCAAAAAACGGTCACCTGACCATAAAACACACCGACGGGCGCACCATGTTGGATGAATTCCACTGCCCCGGCTACCTTAACATAAAATCACGTGACCTTAACTCCTCACCCAAGGGTGACTTTGAGCTGAATCTGCGCTTTGACAGCGATCCGGACGAGAAGATATACGGGATGGGGCAGTATCAACAGGAGTTTTTGAACCTCAAAGGATGTGATATTGAGCTTGCCCATCGCAATTCGCAGGAGAGTGTGCCTTTTTACTATTCTTCACTCGGATACGGTTTTCTTTTCAATAATCCGTCGATAGGACATGCTTTTTTCGGCAAGAACTATACCACGTGGCACTGCCCGACAACACGTTGCATCGATTATTGGGTTATAGTCGGCGACACACCTCGCGATATAGTGAGGGGGTATAGCGACGTCACCGGCAAAACACCGATGATGCCGGACTTTGCGATGGGTTTTTGGCAATCCAAATGCCGTTATCGCACTCAAGAAGAATTGATGAGCGTCGCAAGGGAGTACAAAAGGCGTGGTCTGCCACTCGATGTCATAGTTATAGACTTTTTCCACTTTGTACTTCAAGGTGACTGGGAACTGGACCCAAAATACTGGCCGGACCCCGAGGGTATGTGCCGTGAACTCGCCGAGATGGGGGTTGAGGTGATGGTCTCCTACTGGCAGACGGTGGATAAAAAGTGCCATCGCTATGCCGAGATGGAGGAGAAAGGCTATCTCATGCAGATGGACAGAGGTCCGAGGACAAGCATCAGCTACATGTGTGACGCGGTCTACTATGATGCCTTTAATGATGAGGCGAAGAAATATGTCTTTGATATATTAAAAAACAACTACTATGATAAAGGAATACACCATTTTTGGTTGGATCAATCGGAATGTGACTGCCCACAGTATCATTTTGATATCTATCGCTTTCAAAAAGGGCGCGCCTCACACATCGTCAACTACTATCCGGTGGAGCATGTCAAAGGCTTTTATGAGGGACTGCGTGAGGTAGGGCAGGAGATGCCGGTGCTTTTGACGCGCAGTGCGTGGTGTGGAGCTCAACGCTATGGCGCACTGCTCTGGTCGGGCGATATTGCAAGCACCTTTGAGGTTTTTCGACGTCAACTCTGTGCAGGGCTTAATACCGCGATAGCCGGTATACCGTGGTGGACAACCGATATCGGTGGTTTTTACGGTGCTCGCGGTGACGATGAGGCATTCCGTGAGCTAATGCAACGCTGGGTGGCGTTTGGCGCGTTTTCACCTGTCATGAGGATGCACGCGGTGCGTGAGCCGGTAGAGCCGATTTTTAACGGTGACCCAAATGTGTTCGGTGGCGGTGCGGACAACGAGATCTGGAGCTACGGTGAGGAGACCTATGATATCTGCAAAAAATACAGCCTACTGCGCCAAACGATGAAACCGTATATAAAAAAGCTGATGAGGAACGCGAGCGAGACCGGCGACCCCGTTATCCGTCCCATGTTTTATGAATTCCCGAGCGAGGCGGTTATGTTTGACCTCAAAGATCAGTACATGTTTGGTAGCGAGATGCTGGTAGCCCCTGTCATGGAGGCAGGTATGGGTGAGCGCACCGTGGTTCTGCCGAGTGGCAAAAATTGGGTCTACGCATGGACAAAGGAACTGTTCGAGGGTGGACAGACGGTAACCGTCCCAACCCCAAGAGAGATTATTCCTGTCTTTGTGGTAGAGGGTAGCGACACTATAGAGTATTTTAAATAGAGAGGAAAGGTAGATAATATGACCGGGAAAGAACGCATCGCGGCAATCTTAAAACATCAGCCGGTGGATCGCATCGGCGCCTATGAGCATTTTTGGGACGACACCTATAAGGAGTGGCGCGAGCAGGGACATATCGGAGCAAACGAGAGCTTCAACCTGCACTTCGACCACGACATCACCGCCTGCGGATGCCTGAATATGGTTGCGAAGTACGATTTTGAACCGCAGGTAGTGGCGCAGACCGAGGATACCATTACCTATTTTGATGGCAACGGTGCGACCTTAAAGCGACACAAATACCACGACACCACTCCGGAACATATCGATTTCAAAGTAAAAGATCGCTCCGACTGGGAGCGAGAAATCACTCCGTATTTAGGTTTTGACAGGGCGAGGATTGACTTTGAAAGCTACCGAAAGGCGAGAAAAACCGCCGCCGAGCATGAAAAATTCTTCGCCCTGACCTTTATAAGCTGTTTTGAGCTAACCCATGCCGTCTGCGGGCATGAAAACATGCTGATGAACATGGTGTGGGATCCCGACTGGGTCGCTGAGATGATGATGACCTACGTGGATTTGCTGATTGAGCATCATAAGGTGTTGTTTCAAGAAGAGGGTTTGCCCGACTGCGTTTGGTACTATGAAGATCTCGGCTATAAAGGTAGCCCTTTCATGTCGCCGCAGATGTATCGTGACATCGTTATGCCGGCACATCAAAAGTATAACGACTTTGCAAAATCGCTAGGTCTGCCGATTATCATGCACTCCTGCGGATTTATCGAGCCACTCTTGCCCGACATAATTAAAACCGGTATCGACTGTCTTCAGGTTATCGAGGTAAAAGCCGGCATGGATTTGCTGAAACTGCATGAGCTGTACGGCGACAGGATTGTATTCATGGGCGGTATCGATGTGCGCTGTATGTACACCAACGACAGGGCGTTGATAGATGCCGAGTTGGAGTCGAAAATCCCTTGTGTCAAAAAAGGTTATAACTACATAATCCACAGCGACCACTCGATACCCAAAACCGTAACATACGACACATATCGATACTTTTTGCAAAAAGGTCTAACGCTTGGAAGATATGATTAGCAAGGCAGTGGCAAATAATGGCAACCAGTTCGCACAAGATGAGAAAATCATCGAAAAAGACAGATACAATGACACCCGAGAGTCGTTTGCGAATTACCCTGTATTGAACTGGGAACGAAAGGCAAAGTTTAGCTCATTTGTTTATGTAATCAAACAAACACCCTATATATATTTTCCTTTCATTTCAAATCGGCTCTTAGTGTGAAGGCTTAAAATTGCAAATTTGGATATAGTTATTTATCATTACAACTTTGTGAAAACATTTGAATTTATTAACGATATACTATTTAATATATTATTAAAAACGTTTTAAAAAAACCCTGTAAAACAGCATGTTTACACCAATAAAGACACGAAGTGACCTACGGGTAAAAATCAGCTGAATACAGGTAAAATACCATATTATGCTTTTGGCTGATATGGTATTTTGTTTCTAAAGTTAGCAAAGGTAATATACTTTTAAGGAAAGGTTAAACCCTATTATTACCTCAATCACTCA
>CAYJGF010000020.1:0-47140 GCA_964369965.1 uncultured Oscillospiraceae bacterium | reverse complement strand
GGTGGGCCTTCGGGGACTTGAACCCAGGACCGACCGGTTATGAGCCGGTTGCTCTAACCAACTGAGCTAAAGGCCCGCTAAATGCGTGGTGACCCGTACGAGAATCGAACTCGTGTTTGCGGCGTGAGAGGCCGCCGTCTTGACCGCTTGACCAACGGGCCGTTTATGACGCTTGAATATAATAACACAATCAAAGAGATTTGTCAATAGTTGAAATACAATTTTTGAAAAATGTTGTTTTAGACATACTTTTTCGATTTTACATGCATTTAACATTCCTCATCTTTTCGATTTAACATATCATCCGTATAATTTGACACATGAGATAAAAAATCATGAGGAGAAAAGATGGACAAGAAATTTAACTTTTTAATTGCATTCGCGCTTACCTTTGCAATGTTGCTTGCAGGTTGCACCACCGCCGCACCGGCAAGTGAGGCGGCACCGGACGCAGAGCCGGCAGCAACAGAGGAAACCCCGGTAGAAGAAACCCCGGCACTGGACAAAATCTCCGTTATCACCCGTGAGGACGGCTCCGGCACACGCGGCGCATTCGTCGAAATAACCGGCATCATGGAGGACGACGTCGACAACACAACAGTCAACGCTATAGTACATGACGGCACCGGCAAGGTGATGACCGCCGTTGCTAACGACCCTGCCGCAATGGGTTATATCTCACTCGGCTCGCTCAACGACACCGTCAAAGCACTAAGTGTAGACGGAGTTGAGGCAACCGGTGCAAACGTAGCCTCCGGCGATTATAAACTTGCAAGACCCTTTAACATCGCAACCCTTAAAGGCGCAGAGCTAAGCCCCCTTGCACAGGAATTCATCAACTACATTATGAGCCCGGAGGGTCAGGCAATAGCGGAAGAAAACGGCTTTATCGCTGTAGAGGCAGGGGAGTCCATCACCTCCGAGCAGATGGAGGGCGAAATAATGATAGGCGGCTCCACCTCGGTCACCCCGTTAATGGAAAAACTTAAAGAGGCATACCTCGTGCTCAACCCCAACGCTACCATCAACATCGAGGGTATCGGTTCCACCGGCGGCATGACCGGCGCGATGGAGGGCACATTCGACATCGGTATGGCGAGCCGTGAGCTCAAAGACTCGGAAATGGAGGCACTGGACGGGCTTGTTATCGCACAGGACGGCATCGCAATGGTGGTCAACAACGCAAACCCCCTCGCAAACATCACCATGGACGAGATTAAAAGTGTCTACACCGAAGGGATCACAAGCTATACAGGGCTTGCAGGCTAAATCATATATAAAATGACCATGCAAATAGGTTCGGCCTCACTCGCGTGAGGTCGAACAATACTGTAAGATCGTCCCTACAACATGTTTACCGATATAAATACAAAAGGAAATCACATCCATGCGGGAAAAGTTTTTTGAAATATTATTCCTTATAACTGCGACCATATCCATCATCTCGGTGGTGGTTATCTGCGGTTTTTTGCTGATAAGCGGTGTGCCTGCCATGGCGGAGATCGGGCTTGCAGACTTCCTCTTTGGCACAAAATGGGCACCCTCCAACGAACTGTTTGGCATACTGCCCATGATAGTCGGCAGTATCTACATAACCGCAGGCGCCATCGTGCTCGGTGTGCCGATTGGTATACTGACAGCCGTCTTTGTGACTAAGTATTGCAACGCAAAGGTATATGTATATCTCAAACCGGCGATAAATCTTATGGCAGGTATCCCCTCCATCATCTATGGCTTTTTCGGCATGACGGTGCTCGTCCCCTTTATCCGTGAGAATATCGGTGGCGACGGCAATAGTATTTTGACCGCGAGTGTCCTGCTCGCCATCATGATACTGCCGACCATCATCAACCTAAGTGAGGCGGCTATCCGCGCCGTGCCTGCACCGTATGAAGAGGGTGCACGTGCCCTTGGCGCGACGCATGAACAGAGCATATTCAAGGTCATTCTGCCGGCGGCTCGATCCGGTATACTTGCCTCGGTAGTGCTCGGTATCGGGCGCGCTATCGGTGAGACGATGGCGGTTATCATGATTGCCGGCAATCAACCGCGACTCACCGCCAATATCCTCGAGGGTATCAGAACCATGACCGCCAATGTCGTCATGGAGATGCGATACGCCGCAGGTTTGCATGAGGACGCCCTCGTCGCAACCGGTGTGGTGCTGTTTGTCTTTATCCTTATCATCAATCTATGCTTTTCCATCATCAAGAGAAAGGCGAACAGTCTATGAGAAAAAAATTAAACCCCATTAAATGGCTGGTCTATCTGTCGGCATTTTTGACTATCGGTGTCATATCGATTCTTATAATTTATATTCTCGGTATGGGTGTACCGCAGATTGTGGTGGAGATAGGCAAACTCTTTTCCGGACAACCCTCGCTGTTTAACCTTGAATACAATTCCGACAATGTCTCGCTTGTCTTTTCCGTCTATAATACCATCGTGATGGTTGTTCTATCGCTCGCACTCTCCTCCTTTTTCGGGGTGCTCACGGCGGTGTATCTTGTGGAGTACGCAAAGCCCGGCAACAAGTTGGTGGAGATTATACGTGTCACCTCCGAAACGCTCTCCGGCATACCTTCTATTATATACGGTCTTTTCGGAAGTATATTTTTTGTAACATTTTTGGGGTTGAGTTTCAGCCTGATATCAGGTATACTGACTATATCGATTATGATACTGCCGCTTATCATTCGCTCCACCGAGGAGGCATTAAAAGCGGTGCCGGACAGCTACCGTGAGGCGAGTTTTTGCCTCGGTGCATCGAAACTGCGCACCGTCTTTCGTGTGGTGCTCCCCAGTGCCGCAAACGGCATTATAGCCGGCGTTATCCTCGCTATAGGGCGCGTGGTCGGTGAGACGGCGGCGCTTATCTATACCTCCGGCTCCACCTCCAACCTCGCCGGAAATATCTTCACCACCGGTGGGCGAACCCTGTCGGTTCACATGTATATGCTCTCGGGTGAGGGGCTTCACATCAATCAGACCTACGCCACCGCCGCCATACTGCTTATCATAATATTAGCACTCAACGGCATATCCACCGCGATAGGCAAAAAATTGATGAAATTCGATTAGATACGAAAGGAATGTCAATGAAATTCAGTGTAACCGATGCCAATCTCTTTTATGGTGACTTTCAAGCGCTCAAAGGGATAGACATGCAGATAAAGGAGAAGGATATCACCGCCTTTATCGGACCGTCCGGTTGTGGCAAAACTACGCTTTTAAAGAGCCTTAACCGCATGAACGACCTTGTCGCCGGCTGTAAGGTGAGTGGTGAGTTTTTACTGGACGGGGTCAATATATATAAGGATATGGACCCGAATGACCTGCGCAAAAAGGTTGGGATGGTCTTTCAAAAGCCCAATCCGTTCCCGATGAGCATCTATGACAATGTGGCATACGGTCCGCGCACCCACGGTGTACGCTCCAAGGTGACCCTTGACAACATAGTAGAAAAGGCACTGCGCGACGCGGCTATTTGGGATGAGGTTAAGGACAGGCTCAAAAAAAATGCCCTTGGCATGAGCGGCGGTCAACAGCAACGTCTATGTATAGCGAGGGCACTCGCCGTCGAGCCGGAGGTGTTGTTGATGGACGAGCCGACCAGTGCGCTGGACCCCATCTCCACCTCGAGGATTGAGGAGCTTGCAATAGAGCTGAAAAAGGACTACACTATCGTTATCGTCACCCACAACATGCAACAGGCGGCGAGAATATCGGACAGCACCGCGTTCTTCCTGCTCGGCGAGGTGGTGGAGTTTGACGACACCGAGGTTATCTTCTCAAAACCGAACGACGAGCGCACCGAGGCATATATAACCGGACGATTTGGATAATATAGATAGGAGAAACACTAAAATGTCAAGACAAAGATTTGACGCACAGCTGGAACAGCTCAATGTCGAAATGATAAAGCTCGGCAGTCTGTGCGAGGATGCGATAAAATATGCACTTAAAGCACTTTTAGAGGACGACGACACCTCGGCAGGTCTCGCCATCGAAAAGGATAAGGCGATAGACAAGTCAGAGCGTGAGATAGAGGGTCTTTGCATGAGGCTTTTTATTCAACAACAGCCGGTTGCAAAGGATCTCCGCTTTATCTCATCGGCACTTAAGATGATCTCCGACATGGAGCGAATCGGCGATCAGGCGGCGGACATTGCCGAGATTGCAAAGCATGTGCATTATAGCGATACCACCTGTGATTGCCATCTGCGTGAGATGTCGGAAACGGCGATAAAGATGGTCACCCAGAGTGTCGACTCCTTTGTAAAGGGGGATCTGAAACTCGCACATGAGGTCATAGAATATGATGATATCATGGATGATCTTTTTGATAAGTTAAAGGAAGAGCTTATTGGGATGATCTCACGCAACACTGAGCAAAGTGAGTTTTGTATCGATTTGTTGATGATAACAAAATACTTAGAACGTATCGGTGACCACGCGACCAACATCGCGGAGTGGGTGGAGTATTCCATAATCGGCGCGCACGACGATGAGCTAACCGCCGACCAACTTTCAAGCATTATAGGGGATGAATAGCATTGATCTATCTTGTGGAGGATGACAACAGTATACGTGAGCTGGTTGCCTACACCTTAAACGGTGCCGGTTTGCAGACCTGTGGCTTTTGTGAGCCGAGTGAGTTCTGGACGGCGATGGAAAAGGAACTGCCAAATTTAATACTGCTCGATATAATGTTGCCGGACGAGGACGGGCTGTCGGTGCTCAAAAAGTTAAAAGAGAACAAAAGGACATCTTCGATACCGGTTATTATGCTCACCGCCCTTGGCACCGAGTATGACAAGGTGGTCGGGCTGGACAGCGGTGCAGACGACTATGTCACCAAACCATTCGGCATGATGGAACTGCTCGCACGCGTTAAGGCTCGGCTTCGAAACACCGGTGAAAAAACACAGCAACAGGATGAATTTTCGCTCGGCGAACTCACCGTAAGCAGGGCAAGGCATGAGGTCAAGGCAGGGGGCGCGAGCGTCGAGCTGACCCTCAAAGAATTTGAACTGCTCTGTTGCCTTTTGGAGAATATGGGCAACGCGATGACACGGGATCGACTGCTGGACATAGTCTGGGGATACGACTTTGACGGTGAGAGCAGGACGGTGGACGTCCACATCAGGACACTGCGTCAAAAGCTCGGCGAGTGTGGAGATTATATAACCACGATACGTGGTGTTGGATATGTAATAAGGAGGGTATAAATTCCATGACAAGGCGAATATTCGGCTCGACATTGTTCGTGACCGTGGTCATGATTATAATATCATCACTGCTCGTTTTCGGTATGCTCTACAACTATTTTTATAATGAAGCGCAGGACGAGGTGCGTACCGAGACGGATAGGGTAGCGGCAGGTGTTGAGGAGCAGGGGATAGACTACCTTCATCTTATCGAGCCGGTGGTGCAGTATCGAATGACACTGATTGCCGCCGACGGTGTTGTGCTGTATGATAATGAGGCGACGCCGGCTGAGATGGATAACCACGGTGACCGTGAGGAGGTTGTCGAGGCGTTGCAGTCGGGGCACGGTAGCAGTGAACGCTTTTCCGACACACTATCCACCACCACCATCTATTTTGCAAAGCGGCTATCGGACGGGAGTGTTATGAGGTTATCCTCCATGACCGACAGCATTATAACGCTACTACTTGACCTTGTGCGACCGGTGTTGGTGGCGCTCGTAACGGCGATTATTCTATCAATTGCGGTAGCGTGGCTCGGTGCAAAGCGGATAGTCGCGCCGATAAATGAGATCGACCTTGAGCGACCGGAGGAGGTGGTGCTCTATGACGAGCTCGCCCCACTTTTGACAAGGATTATAAAACAGCGTGAGCAGTTGGAGCGCCGCATGGCGGAGATTGAGTATCGCCGCAGTGAGTTTGAGACCATCACCGCCAACATGAAAGAGGGTCTTTTGGTGCTGGACAGCAAAGGGCATGTGATAACCCATAACGAGGGTGCGCTCACCCTGATGGGTATCAAAGCACCGGAAAAATTGCAGAGCGTTTATACCCTCAACCGCAGCGAGCAGTTTTATGACTGTGTCGATAATGCGATAGAGGGCAAGCACCGAGAGGGTGTGGTACACTTTGGGGATAGGGTTTGTAGAATTTTTGCAAATCCGGTTTTGAGAGAGGGTGACCTTGTCGGGATAATTCTATTGATCTTCGACACCACCGAGAGTGAAAAACACGAGAAAATCCGCCGTGAGTTTACCGCCAATGTGTCACATGAGCTGAAAACACCGCTCACCTCCATCTCCGGCTTTGCCGAGATAATAAAAAACGGCATGGTCAAGGATTCCGATATAAAGAAGTTTGCCGGCAATATCTATGATGAGGCTCAGCGTCTTATCGCCCTTGTGCGTGATACCATAAAACTGTCGGAGCTGGACGAAAAACGCACCGACTTTGAAAAGGAGGATATCAACCTCGCCGACACTGTCAAATCGGTGCTCAAAAGGCTGGAGCCGATTAAGGAGGAGAAGAATGTATCCTTTGAAATAGAGTTAACTCCTGCAAGTATCTTCGGTGTGGAGCAGGTTATACATGAGATGATATACAACATCTGCGACAATGCGATAAGATACAACCGTGAGGGCGGCAGGGTGTTCGTGACGCTCGTCGGCGACGATAACGAGGTGAAACTCTCGGTCTGCGACACCGGTGCAGGCATACCTCACGCCGAGCGTGAGCGCATCTTTGAGCGGTTTTATCGTGTTGACCAGTCGCGCAACAGCGTCGGCACCGGTCTCGGTCTCTCTATAGTCAAGCACGGTGCACAGCTACACGGCGCGAGTGTCGAGGTCAAAGACCGAGAGGGGGAGGGCACCTGCTTTATTCTGCATTTTCCGCGTTAACAGTATATATATAACCTTGTTTATCCCGACCGACGCGTCTTGAGATGCCGAGGTGGTGCAGGACATTGAGCATGGCGCGCGCGGTGGCTATCTTGACACTCATAATCCGCGCAAAATCCTTGGAGCAAAAGCGCTGTGGCAGTGCGTCGGGCAGTAGAGCGCGGTAGCTCTCAATACCGCACAGATGAAGTGAATGAACATAAAGGCACGGCACAAGGTCGTGCTTTTTGTGTTTTTGTCGGTAGGTCTTTTTCGTCGGGCGATAGCGGTAGTCGACGGCGTCCATCACCACCGCCGTTACAGACAACCGCTCGTCCGATAGCAGTGAGCGGATTTTTGTCAACTCAAAAAAAATATCGAACGCCGCGCCTTTTAAAGGGGAACGGCGTTTGTGTATCACCTCACCGCTTACCTCGTCCATCAAAATTATCTGCCGTGTTCTGATGACGGGATAGACGATGTGCACCGGATAGAGCGGCAAAAAAACCGCGAGCTTTCGCCGCAGTTTGTCAAAGGAGGCAGACTGAATCTCGACAATGCTCTCACCGGTGAAGATATCGGCGTACATGCCGGCGATTTTGACCTCTTTGCAATCCTCGTTTGGCGCAAAACACTCTTTGAGGACGCTGTGCACGCTTTTTTCCGACAGCGTGCCGATGCCGTCCCGATAGTGCGGTGACGACATGACGGTGAGTTTAGCCTGTTCGAATATGTCGGTGTTAAATTCCATTTTTAGCCTGTCTTATTTATATCCATATTATATTAATAGCAATTTCGTGGGTCTTTGTGGGATAAAAGTACTACCGTCTCCACATGCGCGCACCGTGGGAACATGTCCACCGCTTTTAGCCGCTCGACCTTGTAGCCGACCGACAGCAGTGCCGCGTCCCGGGCGGCGGTGGAGGGGTTGCAGCTGACCATCACTATGCGCTCGGGGCGACATTCCAGCAACAGCTCACAGGTGCGCGCGTCGAGGCCCTTTCTCGGTGGGTCGACTATGACAAGGTCAAAATGTTCCCCCTTTGACAGCCCGACATGGGCATCTGCGCAGATAAACTCGGCGTTTTTAAAACCGGCTTTTTTTGCCGTTTTTTTTGCTGCGGTTATCGCGGGCTCCACTATATCCACACCGACAAGCGGTTGCTCCTTGGAGCAGATAGACATGCCGATACTGCCGACACCGCAGTACAAATCCAGAACTCGCTCGCTCGTCTTTAGCGTCGCAAACTCCCTCACGACGCTGTAAAGTTGCTCGGCACCCTTGTTGTTCACCTGAAAAAAGGAGTGGGGGGCGATGTCATAACACACGTCATAGTCGCTGTCCGCAAAAAGTCGCGTTGTGATATAGCCATCACCGCCGATGACGGTGTTTTTTCTGCCGAGGATGACGTTGGTTTTATCGGGGTTTAGATTCTCGACAAGTGTTACCTTTTCGTTATAGTCGTTGCATAGTTGCTCATAGAGTGGGGCAAGCTCGACATGCCGTGTGACGACAACGCAAACCATGACAGACCGCTCGTCGTCGGAACATCTTATCAAAAGATGACGTATAACGCCCTTGCCACTAACCTCATCATAACAGCTTATATTATTATCATCGAAAAACTCACAGCACTTTTTTGCTATCCTACTGAATATTTCCGGTTGGAGTTTGCAGTCCTCTATCGGCACAAATCGATGGGAGCGCGGTGCAAAAAAGCCGGTCTTTGCCACGCCGTCTACCCGACGCACCACAAACTGCGCCTTGTTGCGGTACCGCTCACTCGATGGGGAGGGGTGGATTTTTTCGGCGGTTATATCAAGCCCCCCAATCCTTTTAAAGGCGGCGTTCACCGTGCCGAGCTTTGCCGCAAGTTCGCTCTCGTAGCTCATATGTCGAAAGGCGCACCCACCGCACCGATAAAACACATCGCAGTCCGGCGCACAACGATCACCGGACGGATTTTCCATCTCCACCACCCTTGCATGGGCAAGATTTTTGAGCACTTTTTCCACGCGAACCTTTGCGGTTTCACCTGTCACTGTGAACGGCACAAACACCGCCCTGCCGTCAAAATGTCCGACCCCGACCCCCTCGCTGTTGATGTCGGTTATGGTGAGTGATATTATTTCATTTTTCTTTAACATTTCTATTTGCAAATCCTTACATTTGTGATATAATTTAAAAAACATATTTTCGGAGAGTGTTATATTTATGAACAGGGTAGAGTGGTTAGAGATACTTCAAAACGAAAAACTCAGCAATAGTTTTGCCGAGCTGTACGGCAGTAGGGCGGATGGCATGTCGGAGCGCTACATATCGGCGATAGAGGAATTTTGTGGTTTGTTCGGGGACGGCGATATCCGAATTTTTTCGGCACCCGGCAGGACGGAAATTGCCGGCAACCACACCGACCATAATCATGGCATAGTCCTCGCCGGCTCCGTCAACCTCGACATGATTGCGGTGGTCAAGGCAACGAATGACAATATCATCGAGCTGAAGTCCAAAGGTTTTGAGAAAAAGGACGTGATAGACGTCACCGAGCTGGATGTCATCGAGGCGGAAAAGGAACACTCCTCCTCCCTGATACGCGGCATATGCAAGGCGATTGTCGAAAACGGCGGCACGGTCGGCGGTTTTAAGGCGTACACCACCAACGATGTCCTGCGCGGCTCGGGGCTGTCATCTTCGGCGGCATTTGAGGTCTGCCTTGGCATGATCTTGAACGGACTATATAATAACGCAAGATTCACTCCGGTCGAGATAGCGATATTCGGTCAGTATGCCGAGAACGTATACTTCGGCAAGCCGAGCGGACTTATGGACCAAACCGCCTGCGCTGTTGGTGGCATAATCAGCATCGACTTTGAGGACACAAAAAATCCGGTGGTGGAGCAGGTGGATTTAAATCTCGCAAAACACGGCTATGAGCTGTGCATAACCGACACCGGCGGCAATCATGCGGACCTCACCGGTGACTATGCCAGTATCCCGATAGAGATGAAGAGCGTCGCCGCGATGTTCGGCAAAGAGGTCCTGCGTGAGGTGCCGTTTGATGCCCTGCTCTCTCGCCTTGGTGAGGTGCGCGAAAAACTCGGCGACAGGTGCGCGTTGCGCGCCGTTCACTTTCACATGGAGTGTGAGAGGGTCGGCCTTGCATACAGTGCGGCAAAGGACGGCGACATGGAGGGCTTTTTGGAGGTATTAAACCGCTGTGGTCACTCCTCCTTTGAGTATCTGCAAAATGCCTACAAACCGGAGAACTCACGCGAGCAGAATATACCGCTCGCACTTGCATTAAGCCAAAATGTCCTATCCGGCAGAGGTGCATCGCGCCTGCAGGGTGGCGGTTTTGCCGGAACGATACAGGCGTTTGTGCCGCTCGAAATTGCCGACGACTATCAAAAGGCGATGGAGGCGGTGTTCGGCTCCGGCAACTGCCACCGACTTTCGATACGTCCGGTGGGAATTTGCGAAGTTACCGCCCCATAATACTGACAATCTCGCCGATATAAAGGCGGTGATAATCCTTTTTGGGATACCATTCCTCAATGTTCTCGTCATAAAAATTTTTGGGATCAAGGTCGCTGTGATACAGTTTTTTGCAGAGGAACACAAGCTCCGACTCCGCTATATAGGGCACACCGTCCGAGAAAGCCATGGAGAGTGACGTTCTTGACAGCTTGTCGCAGTCCCGACCGGAGAGCGAGCCGAGGACGCCGAGGTCCTTTTTAGCCCCCTCACCGGGGAAGGACAGTGAGAAAAACTCCTCACGCTCACAAAACTCATAGGTGTAGCGCGGTGGGCGGACATAGACGGTGGCGACATTCTTGCCCCAAATTACGCCGAGACCACCCCACGAGACGGTCATGGTGTTGCATTTTTCTTCGGTGCCGGCACTGAGGAGTGCCCACTCGTCTTTAAGTTTAACAAAAGGATTGACAATAAATTCGCTCGGTGGTATGTTTTTAAGTGACATGATACGCTCCCTTTCATATTTGATATATACTTATATTATAGTTACATAGATACATAAGGTCAATACATTTTGTCAATATCCTGTGATTGACTTTATTTAAAGTATATGAGATAATACAAAAAAATACCATAAAAGGAGATTATGAGTAATAATAGAATTGGACTGCCGCAGGGTACAGCCGACACCCTATTCGATCGATATATAAAAAAGCAGGAGTTGCACACGGTTCTGCTTGACATTTTCAACAGCAACGGCTATCGCAGTATTGCCACCCCGACCTTTGAATATGCCGACGTGTTTGACCTTGCCGGAGATTATTCCGACAAGAGTGCCTATCGTTTTTCCGACGATGAGGGCCGCATGATGGCACTTCGCTGTGACAGCTCAACACCTATAGCGAGAATGATTAGCAGTAGCTTTAAAAACTCCTCCTTTCCACTTAAAATTTCCTACAATCAATCGGTGTTTAAGCGCCAGGCGAGCTACGGCGGCAAACGTCACGAGATATCACAAAGCGGTGTGGAACTTATCGGTGGCACCGATGAGTTTGCGGACAATATTGAGATAATTCGCCTTGCGATAAAGGCGCTTAAAGCCTCGGGGCTTAAAGATTTTAAGGTGGAGCTGGGTCATGCCGCGCTGTTCGAGACAGTGGTGGAAAAATTGCCCCTCGAAAGGAACGAGCGCGAGCGTGCACACCGATATATGGAGAGCAAGAACGTCGCCGCACTGGTCGAACTGCTCAAAGGTGTCGACAAGGAATATAGCGAAATTTCGAGCCTGCTCTGTGCCATGCCACAGCTTTTCGGCGATAAAGATGTGTTTTTGCGAGCAAATGAACTGTTTGCCGATATTAAGGATGCAAAGCAGATACTGCTCTCGCTTGAAAAGATGTACAACACCCTTTGTGAGGAGGGCTGTGGTGAGTATATCAGCTTTGATTTTGGTTTGGTGCAACAATATGAATATTATACCGGCATCGTCTTTTCCGCCTATAGTGCCGGCTTTGGTGAGGCGCTTCTCTCGGGTGGTCGATATGACAAACTCTACGGCAGATTTGGGGAGGAGAGGACGGCGATAGGCTTCGCGGTCAACGTCGACTCCATCCTTGACATAAAAGAGGGTGAGAAAAATATCGAGCGGCCGTTGCGCCTCGCCCTTACAAAGGGCAGACTGCAAAAAAATGCCTGCAAGTTGATGGAGGCGGCAGGTCTTGACATGGGGGAGGTTGGCTCCGACACCCGAAAGTTGATTATCCCTATTCAAAACGGAAGGTATGAGCTGGTGCTTGCCAAGGCGGCGGATGTTATTACCTATGTCACCCACGGGGTTTGTGATATAGGTCTTGTCGGCAAGGACACCATGCGTGAGCAGGGTGGCAGTTATTATGAACTGCTGGACACCGGCTTTGGTCGTTGTCGCTTTGCGGTTGCGGCACCGAGTGGTTTTTCCTATGACGGCATAGATGGCTCGCTCACCATAGCGACCAAATACCCCAAGGTTGCGACTGCATTTTTTGAGAGCAAAGGCTTGAATGTCGAGATAATTAAGATAGACGGCTCGGTGGAGCTTGCACCGCTCTTGGGGCTTGCCGACGCCATTGTGGACATCGTCGAGACGGGGGAGACACTGCGCGCCAACGGACTTACGGTGGTGGAGGATATAACCGATATCTCGGCTCGGATAATCTCCAACATAGCCTCCATGAAACTGCGCAAGGACGAGATAGAGGAGCTTATAACACTGCTTGACAAACAACAATAAGGACGGACAATAAGATGTTGAAGATTATCGACTCCGGCAACTCGGAGTGGCTTTTAGAGGCGGCAATCTCCCGCACCCGTGAAGTGCCACAGGAGATAAAGGACACCGTCACCGAGATATTGCGCTCGGTGCGTGAGGGTGGCGATGATAAACTCGCCGAGTATACCGAGCGTTTTGACGGCGTTAAACTGATCGACTTCGAAATCCCGATGGGGGAGGCAGCACTCGCCTCAAAGCGGTTAAAGTTGAAGCATACCACCCTCTATGATGCGCTAAAGCTCGCCGCCGAGAGGATTGAGCAGTACCATCGACTGCAACTGCGCGAGGGGTACAGCTATGAGACAAGGCGGGGTAGTGTTATCGGTCAAAGGATTTTACCGCTTGAACGGGTGGGCATATATGTCCCGGGTGGCACTGCGGCATACCCCTCTTCGGTGCTTATGAATGCTATTCCGGCGAGAATTGCAGGGGTTAAGGACATCTGTATGGTCGTCCCACCGAGCATGATTTACGGTGAGAATACCGCCATAAAAGACGCGATACTGGCGGCGGCGCACATAGCCGGCGCGAGTGCAATATATACCATCGGCGGTGCGCAGGCTGTCGCGGCGCTCGCCTACGGCACAGCGAGCATAAAAAAGGTGGACAAAATTTGCGGACCCGGTAATATCTACGTCGCTACCGCAAAACAGATGGTGTTCGGCGCTGTCGATATTGACATGATTGCAGGTCCGAGCGAGGTGTTGATTATTGCGGATGAAAAGGCAAATCCGGCATATATTGCCGCCGACATGCTCTCTCAGGCGGAGCATGACCCGCTTGCCTCCTCCGTTTTACTGTGCCCGAGTGCCTCCTTTGCAAAAAAGGTGGACAGGGAGCTGACAAAACAGTTAGGTCGTTTGAGTAGAGGCGGTATCGCCGAGCAGTCCATTGAAAATTACGGATTTGCTTATGTATACAGGAGCTTAAAACAGGCGGTTGAGGTCTCCAACCGGTTTGCGCCGGAGCATCTTGAGATTTTGACCGAGCGCCCGGCAGAGCTGTTGGATAGCATTGTGAACGCAGGTTCTGTCTTTCTCGGTGAATATTCTCCCGAGCCAATCGGTGACTACATCGCAGGACCCAATCATGTCCTGCCCACCTCCGGAAGTGCGCGGTTTTTCTCACCGCTCTCGGTGGACAGCTACCTCAAAAAATCCTCCTATATACATCTTTCAAAGGAGGAGTTTATGTCACTTCGCGGCGATGCAGGTGAGATTGCCAAGGTGGAGGGTTTGACAGCGCATTATGAGAGTTTGATGATAAGGGAATAGGGGTCTAAATGAGAAAATCAACCATAAAAAGAACTACCAAAGAGACGGACATTTCTCTCTCGCTATGCCTCGACACCGCCGGCGAGATATCGACGAGCACCGGTATAGGCTTTTTTGACCATATGTTAAATGCGATGGCATTTCACGGTGGTTTTTCCCTTTCGGTCGAGGTTGACGGCGACCTTGAAGTTGATATGCACCACACGGTGGAGGATGTCGGCATAGTACTGGGTCAGGCGATTAAAGAGGCACTCGGCGACCGTGTCGGGATAACAAGATTTTGCAGTATGTTCACCCCGATGGATGAGGCACTCGCCTTTTGCTGTATCGATGTGAGCGCAAGACCCTATCTCGTTTTCCATGCGCCGATGTTTGGCGGTGCACTCATGCCGAACTTTGATCTTGCCATGGTGGAGGAGTTTTTCTACGCCGTAGCAACCAACGCAGGTTTGACACTGCATCTTAAGATGGAATACGGTCAAAACCCCCACCACATGGTGGAGGCAATGTTCAAATCGTTTGGTCGTGCGCTGGGTGGCGCTGTAGAGATAAAGGATGATAAAATACGTTCCACTAAGGGTACGTTATAGCGCACAAAATGTGCAGAAAGGGAGAGGATATGTTAATTTTTCCGGCTATTGATATTAAAAACGGTCTACCGGTTCGCCTTTATAAGGGGGATTTTAATGCGGTAGAGCAGGTGGGCAAGGATGTTGTCGAAGTGGCGATGCAGTTTAAAAAACACTGCAATCAACTGCACCTTGTGGATCTTGACGGCGCTAAGATTGGCTCGGTGGTCAACGATGAGCTTATCTGTGAGGCGGCGAGGAAGTTCGACGGCTTTGTGCAGGTCGGCGGCGGTATCCGCAACATGCACAGCGTGAAAGGGTATTTAGATGAGGGGATAGATCGTGTCATAGTCGGCACGGCGGCGCTCAAAGACCCGATGTTTTTAAAGACTCTCACCGTGAATTTTGGCGATAAGATAGCGGTCAGCATCGATGCGAGGGACGGATTTGTCGCTACCGACGGCTGGCTCGGCAGTTCCACCACCGGTTATATCGAGTTTGCAAAGCAGTGCGAGCAGGTGGGTGTCGGCACACTTATCTTCACCGACATAGCTAAAGACGGCACTCTTTCGGGACCGAACATAGAGCAGACCAAAGCACTGCGCGCGGCGGTCGGTTGCACACTGATTGCGAGCGGCGGCATACATTCCATTGACGACCTCGTGACACTAAAGAGCATTGGCGTGGACGGTGCAATATGTGGCAAATCGCTCTACCACGGCAATATAGAACTCACCGAGGCGGTAAGGGTTGCGGAGAATGACTGATATCATGGATATATCAAAATACTTTAAAAAGGGGGAACTTATCCCCGCGATAGTGCAGGCGGAGGACACCGGAGCGGTGCTCATGCTCGCATATATGAATGAGGAGTCACTCCAAAAGACCCTCGAGACGGGTTATACGTGGTTTTACAGCCGTTCGAGGAATGAGCTGTGGAACAAGGGCGCAACTTCGGGGCACCTGCAAAAGGTGGTCTCCATCAAGGGGGACTGCGACGACGACACACTTTTAATAAAGGTCAACCAAACCGGTGTTGCATGCCACACCGGCGAGTACAGCTGTTTTTTTAAGGATATAAAAGATGATAATAAATGAGCTTTATAACACGATATTACAGCGCAAAGATGCAAGGGAGGACGGCAGTTATACCGCCTATCTCTTTGAGCAGGGGGAGGATAAAATCCTCAAAAAGATGGGGGAGGAGTGCGCCGAGAGCATTATCGCCGCCAAAAACAATGACGACAACGACCTTGTGAACGAACTGTGTGACCTGCTCTACCACTCGCTTGTGTTGGTGGCATATAAGGACATACCGCTCGCCGATATCGAGGCGGAGTTAAAAAGACGTGCCGAAAAACTCGGCAACCTTAAAAATATGAAAAAGGTGGATAAAGAGAGTTAAATCGCTATAACAATGGTGAAAACACCCGCATGACAGCGTCATACATCTTCCCTAAAAATGAGGTTTTGCAGTCCTCTGTAAAAATCTCACGCGATTTAGACAGCGTGTCAAAAAAATCCTGTTTGACCGACGAAATAAAACAATCGTTATGCACCACCGCACCACACTCAAAGTGTAGGTTCAAACTGCGAAAGTCCATGTTTATGGAGCCGATGACACCGATTTCGTCATCCGCTATGAGACTTTTTGCGTGCAAAAAACCGGGGGTGTACTCATAAATCTTAACCCCTTGCGATAAAAGCGGCAGATAGTTGGAGCGTGTCATGCGGTGGATAAACTTTTTATCCGGTATCGCCGGCGTGATGATGCGCACATCGACATCGCGTTTCGCCGCGCGGCGCAGTGCCCCCGACATGGAGGCGTTGATTATTAGATAGGGGGTGTAGATATACAGATATTTTCGAGAGCTCCCGATTATATCTAAAAACAGGTTCTCCGCCACATCCTCATAGTCGAGGGGGGAGTCGCCGAACGGTTGGACATACCCCGCGCCCTTTGTCGTAATTTTCGGTGGGATAAGGGGCGATATATCCTCACTTTTGCGCCGCAAGGTATCCCACATCTCGATAAATATCATGGTGAAGCCAAAAGCGCCGTCACCGTAAAGACGTATGCCGTTATCCTTCCAGTGCCCGAATCGCTCGCGCTCGTTTATATATTCATCCGCGATATTCACACCGCCGGTATAGGCGATAACACCGTCCACCACCGTTATCTTGCGATGGTCGCGGTGGTTCATGACGGCAAACACAATCGGGATAAAACGGTTGAATGCAATGACCTGTATGCCGTGTTTTTGCATCTGTAACGGGAAGTTGGACGGCAGTGTGCTGACACAGCCGACATCGTCATAGATTATCCGAACATCGACGCCCTGCTCGGCTTTTTTGCACAATACACTCAGTATTTCATCCCACATCTTGCCGTCATCAATTATAAAGTATTCTAAAAAAATGTATTTTTCAGCGGACTTCAAATCACGCATCATGTCCTCGAACAGATTTTCACCGACCGGATAATATTTCATGTCGGTGTTTTTATAGACGGGGAAACCGCAGTGGTGCTCGAGATATCGGAACTTGCCGGTTATCTGCGGATGGGATATCTCCATCTCATTAAGGTATTCCGAGCGAAATATGAGGTGCTTTTTCAGCCTGTCGTTCGTCTCGGTTATCCTTTTGTGAAAGGAGCGCCCGGGGTATTTGTTGCCGAAAAGCATAAAAAGCGGTGCGCCAAACGCCGGCACAAACGCTAAAACCAATATCCATGTCATCTTGGCGGAGGAGTTGGAGTCGGTGCCGATAATATATATTATCATAATAAGACCGATTAGTCTCACCGTTATATTAACAAAAACCGAAATGTTGGATACGCCGAGCGAGATAAGCAACACCCATACAAGCTGTATCAGTATGACGGTGCCGGTTACCACAACACGACTGGAGAGGCGGTTCAAAACCTTTTTCGATTTTTTTGGTTTCATAAAAAACATCACTCGATCACTTTCGATATATTTTACCACAATTCAGATTAAAATCAAGCTAATTAATAAAAAATTAATAAATTTTTAATAATAACTGCCACTTTTTGACGAACCACTTGACATTCATCCTAAAAAGAAGTAAACTGTAAATAGATTTAATATACTGCATACAGTAATTCATGGCAGATAAGCCAATATAATATAATATACATATTGATAATAGCATTGTTACAACAAAAACGCCTGTCACCGTAGGAGTGATGGGGTGTTTGTGTGTTTTCTCGGGCATGTTTTGCACTGCCGTGCTGTTGTCAAACAGAAAGGAAAAAAATTAATTTATGGCACAAAACAACACAAAAGGTGCGCCTAAAAAACCTCCCGGCGACAAAAAGTCGAAGCCCATGTTTACCTTTGAAAAGGTCATGTCGGTGCCGGATGTAAAACAGGCGACAAAAACACAGCAAACCTCAACAAGGACTAAGACTCAAAACAAACGAACCACCGGCATGGCCGGTGGCGGCATGGCCGGTGGCGGCATGGCCGGTGGCGGCATGGCCGGTGGCGGCACAGCCGGTGGCGGTAAAGCCGGTATGGGCTCGAGCGGCGCCGGCAGGAGAACTTCCGCGGCACAAATCGCCGACAAAAAGGCAAAAGATGATGTCAAACAGACCCGTCGCAGTGCCGCCACCAACCGTGTGACCGGCAGTGATAAAAAGACGGTCAATATTTTACCCCTCGGCGGTCTCGGCGAGATAGGTCGCAATATCACGCTTTTAGAGTGTGACAACGATATTCTTATCATCGACTGTGGAATATCCTTTCCGGACGATCATATGTTCGGTGTCGACCTTGTCATACCGGATTTTAGCTACCTTGTCACCAACGCCGCTAAGATAAGGGGGCTGGTCGTCACCCACGGTCATGAGGATCATATCGGTGCGATACCGTATCTTTTAAAAAAGCTCAAAATACCGGTGTTTGCGACAAAATTGACCGCCGGATTTATCCGCAATAAGCTGGAGGAACACGGCATAGCCAAAACCTCCACCGTCAACGTCATTGAGCCGAATGAAAAGACTAAGATAGGCACATTCACGGTCGAGGCGATAAGGGTCAACCACTCCATTCCGGACGCGGTTGCGCTCGCCATCGACACCCCTGCCGGCATTGTCCTGCACACCGGCGACTTCAAGGTGGATTTCACCCCGATTTCCGGCAAGAGTATCGACCTTAAAACCTTTGCGTCATACGGCAAAAAGGGCGTTTTATGTATGCTGTCGGACAGCACCAACGCCGAGCGCCCCGGTTTTACCGAAAGTGAGCAAAAGGTTTGCGAGAGCTTTAAAAAGCTATTTATTCAGGCGCAGGATCGCCGCATTTTCATCGCGAGTTTTTCCTCCAACATCTACCGTATACAGCAGATTATCGACCTTGCAACACAACACAAGCGCAAGGTGGTATTCTCCGGTCGCAGTATGGAGAAGAATGTCGCGATGGCACTGGAACTCGGCTTTTTAAACGCCAAACGTGAGACCATTATAAACATGGAGGAGATGAAAAAGTTCACCTCGGAAAAGCTGGTTGTGGTCACCACCGGTTCACAGGGGGAGCCGCTCTCGGCGCTCTCTCGCATGGCGTCCGGCACCCACCGCAACCTCAGCGTGGTGCCCGGCGACTTCATCATCATCTCGGCAACCCCCATTCCCGGCAACGAAGTGACGGTCAGCCGTGTCATCAACGGTCTGCTCAGTCTCGGTGCGGAGGTTATCTATGAATCCATGTACGACGTGCATGTATCCGGTCACGCCTGTGCCGAGGAGCTAAAACTGCTGTTGACCCTTGTGCGCCCCAAGATGTTCCTGCCGGTGCACGGTGAGATGCGCCAGCTGATAAAACACGCAAAACTCGCCGAGTCCACCGGTGTCGACCGCAAGAATATATTTATACCGGAGGTTGGTCAAACGCTCTGTATTAACCGTAAAGGCATCACCAAAGGGGAGCTTATCAGCGTTGCGGACGTTTTGGTGGACGGGCTTGGTATCGGCGATGTCGGCACCTCGGTGCTTCGCGATCGCAAGATGCTCTCGGAGGAGGGGCTTATCGTCATCGCCGCCTCGGTTGACGCGGTGACAAGGGAGCTTTTGTCCGGCCCCGATATCGAGACAAAGGGCTTTATCCACGGCAAAGGCTCACAGGTTATTTTAGAGGAGGTTATGCAGTTTGCGCAGGATGTGCTGTATGAGTATGAGCTATCCAGCACGGCGAGCCGCCAATCGGTCATGACCAAACTCAGTGAGCAGACTCAAGGGTTATTGTATCGCAGGCTTAAACGCCGCCCGATTGTGATACCACTGATAATGGAAGTGTAAGGAGGCATCAAGTTTATATGAAGGTAGTTTTAAAACAGGATTTAAAGGGGACAGGCAAAAAGGACGATGTTGTCACCGTATCGGACGGATATGCGCGCAACTTTTTATTCCCCAAAGGCATAGCGGTGGAGGCGTCCGCCGCCGCGCTCAACGACGTTAAAAATAAGGAGCTTGCTAAACAACACCGCGCCGACGAGGAGTTGGAGGAGGCGAAAAACCACGGCAAAAACCTTTTCGGCAAATCGGTCAAGGTGGCGGTCAAGACCTCACCGAACGGCAAGATATACGGCACCGTCACCGCAAAGGATGTTGCCGACGCTATAAAAACCGAGCTTAAAATCGAGGTGGATAAGCGCAAAATTTCCGTCGCTGACATC
This sequence comes from uncultured Oscillospiraceae bacterium, assembly GCA_964369965.1. Lineage (GTDB taxonomy): Bacteria > Bacillota > Clostridia > Oscillospirales > Ruminococcaceae > CAYJBH01. The sequence goes on along the minus strand of CAYJGF010000020.1, from coordinate 26,949 downwards.
AAGGAGCTCGGTGAGTATGAATTTACCGTAAAGCTCCATACAGCGGTCAGTGGGAGTATGAAATTGACGGTAGTATCGTTATAACGGAAAGGGTTGGAATACACAAAAAATGGCAGGGGAATTAAATTTACAGCTTAAAAATCTCGGTATAGAGGAGCCGTTCAGCCATGAGGCGGAGCAGGCGGTGCTCGGCGCGGTCATAATAGACTCGTCGCTGTTATCGGATCTTATCGAGATGCTAACACCGGAGCACTTTTATAATCCGCAGCGTGGGCAAATTTATGCCCAGATGATAGGGCTTTTTACCCAAAGTCAGACTATTGACATCGTGACACTGGTCAACAATATCGTTGAAAACGGAATTATCGCCGGTGAGAATGATGCAAAACAGTATCTAGCCAGCCTTGCCGAGACGGTGCCCTCGCTCTCCAACATCAAGGCATATGCCAACATAATGTTGCAAAAATACTCGGTGCGCAAACTTATGTTGGCCGCGACCGACATATTGGAGGCAACTTCAAAGGAGAGTGATGCCGCGGTTCTGCTGGAATTTGCAGAGCAAAAAATTTACGACCTGCGTCAGGGTCGTGACAGCTCGGCACTGCTACATATCGAGACGCCCATCACCGAAACACTCGGTCACATACAAAAGATAAGCGGTCCCGACCGTGATAAATATCTCGGCATACCGACCGGTTTTACCTATCTCGATAGGATGCTCGGCGGTCTTGGTAAATCGGACCTTGTGATACTGGCGGCGCGCCCCGGTGTCGGCAAGACCAGTTTTGCGCTAAACATAGCCACCAACGTTGCAAAACGTATGCAGGAGGCGGTCGCCATATTCTCGCTCGAAATGAGCAGAGAGCAGCTCACGGCACGACTTTTATCCAGTGAGGCACTGCTCGACAGCGCAGTTTTTCGCAGTGGTATTGATCGTATGGAGCTGTGGAAAGAGCTTGCCGACGCTTCGTCGCGCATGTCAAAACTGCCCATCTACCTTGATGACAGCTCCGGCATAACCGTCCCGGAGATAAAGGCGAAAATCCGCCGTATCAACTCCGACCCTCGTATGCCGAACGTCGGTTTTATCATCATCGACTATCTGCAACTTATGACCAGTGGCAAACGCTCCGACAGCCGTGTCAACGAGGTGAGTGAGATTACAAGAAATCTTAAAATTATGGCAAAAGAGCTGATGGTGCCGGTCATGACGCTGTCCCAGCTCAGCCGTGCGACGGAAAAACGCAGTAAGGAGGAACACCGTCCGGTGCTCGCCGATCTTCGTGACTCCGGCTCTATCGAGCAGGACGCGGACTCGGTGTTGTTTTTGTATCGCGAGTTCACCTATGATCAGGAGGCGGACGAGTCCCATGCCGAGTGCATTATCGCTAAAAATCGTCATGGTGAGGTCGGCACCGCCGAACTAATGTGGGACGGTGCTCATACGAGGTTCTTAAACCCAGAATATGATTATTAACGAGAGATTTTTGCAGACGGTGCGCCGTCGCTCACTACTGCCACCGGGCTCGTCGGTTATCGTCGCTTTTTCCGGCGGTGCAGACAGCGCGGTGCTTTTGTATCTTTTAAAAAGATACGAGAGGATGTTCAAGGTCAATGTTTTAGGGCTTTGCCACCTCGACCACGGTCTGCGAGGGGCGGCGTCGGACGATGACCGAGAGTTTTGCAGATCCGTTGCAGAGCAATATAATATAGAGTTTTTTGAAAAAATTATCCCACACCGGCGCGATAAAGAGGGCAATCCGGTCGGCTCCGAGGCATGGGGTAGGAATGCCCGACAGGATTTTTTTCACGAGCTTAATGAAAAACACGGCGCACTCATTGCCACCGGTCACAACGCCGGCGATGTAGCCGAGACGGTTATTATGCGAATGACACGCGGCACCGGCTCCGGCGGTATGCACGGGATAAAGGCAAAACGCGACTTTTTCATCCGCCCTCTCTTTGACTGCTCACGCGAGGAAATACGCGAGTTTGCTCGGGATAACGGCATAGATCATCGCCATGATGCGAGCAACGACAGTGATATATATGCGCGCAACAGAATAAGAAATACCGTCCTGCCGATACTAAACGAGATAAACCCTGCCGCAGAGCGCGCGATAATCCGCTCGGCGACCTCTACCGAGCTGGCGCACGACCTTGTCGGCAGTTTGGCGGCGCAATATCTGTCAGGCGATATTAAGTTGAAAAGCTATGCAAATCTTCATAAGGCAGTTCAATTGGAGGTGGCGGCGCGGTTTATTGCCCCTCATCAAGAGCCGACCGATGACCTTGTGCAAAAGGCAAGGCTGGTCATGCTCAAAGAATTATTGTCGATACGCTTTAAGGATGGCAAAACATTGCAAAGAAAAGATGGTAAAGCTGTCATTTTGTGAGCCTTATTTACATTTGTTTTTATGCATTTCTACAAATCGACAAAAAAACCTTTATCTTAACACAAGTTTAATGTTATACTATATCTGGTATATTTATAACTGCATGAGGATTTTTTTGACTATGAAAAAAGATGTAAAAGAGATTTTGTTGTCAGCTGATGAGATAGCGGCGAAGTGCGCCGAGCTTGGCAAGCAGATTACGCAGGACTATAAGGGCAAAGATTTGCTCCTCGTCTCGGTGTTAAAGGGCGGTGTTGTTTTCTTCTCCGACCTCATTCGTCACATCGACCTGCCGCTTATGATTGATTTTATGGTGGTGGCATCGTACGGCATGGCGGCGAAAACCACCGGCAACGTCAAGGTGATTAAAGACCTTGATATAAATGTCGCGGATAAGGACATACTTATTATCGAGGATATATTGGACAGCGGTGTCACATTGCAACACCTCACCGTCCTGCTCAACTCACGAAATCCCAATTCCATCAAGATATGCACTCTTTTGGACAAACCGGAGCGTCGCAAGGCGGATATAAAAAGCGATTATGTCGGGTTTGTCGTGCCGGATGAGTTTTTAATAGGTTATGGTCTTGACTATGCCGAAAAATATCGCAACCTGCCTTACATAGGCACGCTCGACCCCAAGGTCTACGAATAATTATACAGGAAAGGAAAGTTATATTTTGGTTAAACGCAACAAAAATAACGGCTCTATAATAATTTACATTCTGGTCATAGCCGCCGCAATAATGCTCGCGGTGTTCCTGCGTATGCCGGAGGAGACGATAAACCCGAAATACTCGGAAATTATGCGGCATTTTGCCGACAATAATATCGATACCTATTCCCTCGACCTCGGTTCCGGGGTGTTGGAGTATACCCTTAAAACCTCCACCGCGACCGAACCGGAGACATATCGCGTGCCTAATGTCAGTCTTTTTGTCAACGACATAGCACCACATGTTGAGGCATCGCTCGCGAGCGATGACCCGATATCCTCCTATGACTATCTGCCCGCATCGGAAACACCGTGGTGGTTCAGCTTAATTCCGACGCTGTTAATGCTCCTCGGGCTCGGTGCTATCTGGTATTTTATGATCTACAGCCAGTCCGGTGCGCGTGGCGCGATGAACGTCGGCAAGGCAAAGGTCAAGAGCAACGGCGATGAGGGTCGCAAAAACACCTTTGACGATGTAGCCGGTGCAGACGAGGAAAAGGAGGAACTCACCGAGATTGTGGAGTTCCTGAAAAACCCCAAAAAATATAACGAACTGGGCGCGAGAATACCGCGCGGTGTGCTTTTTGTAGGCCCTCCCGGTACCGGTAAAACCTTGCTCGCACGAGCTTGCGCAGGCGAGGCCGGAGTGCCGTTCTATTCCATATCCGGTTCCGACTTTGTGGAGATGTATGTCGGTGTCGGTGCCTCCCGTGTGCGTGATTTGTTCGATAAAGCCAAGAAAAGCTCCCCTGCAATAGTCTTTATAGATGAGATTGATGCGGTCGGTCGTCAGCGCGGTGCCGGTCTTGGCGGCGGTCATGACGAGCGTGAGCAGACTCTCAACCAACTTTTGGTAGAGATGGACGGTTTCGGTGTGAACGACGGTGTTATCATCATCGCCGCTACCAACCGTGCCGACATTTTGGACAAAGCATTGCTTCGCCCCGGTCGTTTTGACCGTCAGGTATATGTCGGTCTGCCGGATATCAAAGGTCGTTTTGAGATACTAAAGGTGCACACCAAGAAAAAACCGCTCGCCCCCGATGTCGACCTCAACACCATCGCCAAGGGCACACCCGGCTTTACCGGTGCGGACCTTGAAAACCTTGTAAATGAGGCGGCATTGCTCGCCGCACGTCACGGTCGCAAGGCGATAACGATGTTTGATATTGAGGAATCCACCGTCAAGGTTGTGGCAGGTCCCGAGAAAAAGAGCAGAATAATCACCGAGAAGGAGCGTCGCCTCACCGCCTATCACGAGGCAGGGCACGCAATCAGCACCTTTTTATTAGAAAATACCCATCCGGTGCATACCATATCCATTATTCCGCGTGGCATGGCAGGTGGATTTACCCTAAGCCTACCGGAGGAGGACACCAACTATCGTACCAAAAATCAGATGTTGGACGAGATTGTCACCCTGCTCGGCGGTCGTGTGGCGGAAAAACTTGTGTTAGACGACATTTCTACCGGCGCGTCCAACGATCTGGAGCGCGCAACAGCGATAGCTCGCAACATGGTCACACGGTATGGGTTTAGCGATAATCTCGGTCCCGTTGTCTATGGCGGTAACCCGTCCGAGACGTTCCTCGGTCGTGATTTTAACCAACAAAAACAGTATAGTGACGCGGTTGCTCTCGAAATAGACACCGAAATCCGCCACCTTTTGGATACCTCCTATGACAAGGCAGAGAAGATACTGCTCGAAAACATGGAAAAACTTCATAAGGTCTCGGCAGAGCTGCTTGAGCGTGATAAACTGGACGGCGACGAGTTCAAAAAGCTGATGGACGGCGAGGAATTGCCACCCTTTGAGCCCCGTGCGGAAAAATTGCCCATCGACCTTAAAGCGCTCGCGGAGCAGGAAAAGGTGGAGATTTCGCAGGAGGGAATTGAGGAGGCGAAACGTCAGTTGGATGAATCGCTCGCCGAAAAATCTGCGCAAAAGGATGAACTTGAACCGCAGAGCACCGAGATAAAAGACGAGCCGAAAGAGGAAATAACCGAAACACAAGGGAATGAAGATGCCGACAAAAAAGACCCAGACCTACGATAACGAGAGCATACAGAGCTTAAAAGGTGCAGACCGGGTGCGAAAGCGCCCGGGTGTCATCTTTGGTAGTGACGGCATTGAGGGTTGTCAACACACCGTTTTTGAAATTCTATCCAACTCCATTGACGAGGCGAGAGGCGGTCACGGCAACAAGATTAATATAAAACGTTATAAGGACGGCAGTGTCGAGATCGAGGATTTCGGTCGCGGCATACCGGTGGACTATAACCAAAACGAACAGCGGTTCAACTGGGAACTGCTGTTTTGTGAACTCTATGCCGGAGGTAAGTATAACGCCGACGACGAGAGTTATGCCTACTCGCTTGGTCTCAACGGTCTCGGGCTTTGCGCCACCCAATATGCGTCCAAAAACATGACGGTGGACGTCTACCGTGACGGCTTTCACTATCACCTCGACTTTGAGCGCGGTGAGGTGGTCGGCGAACTCCAAAAGGAGGAAACGACGCGCAAAAAGACCGGCTCTAAGATAAAATATCTGCCGGACGACGATGTTTTTACCGATATTTATATCAGTGCGGACTATCTGCACGACACCATAAAAAGACAGGCGGTGGTCAACGCCGGTGTCATCTTTGAGCTGGTTATCGAGACACCGGAAGGTCGGCAGGAGACAACATATCTCTATGAAAAGGGGATAGAGGACTACCTCGCCGAGGTGGTGGGGAACGATTATTTGACCCCCATCCTCACCTGTTCCAGCTCGGCGGTCGGTCGCGACCGAGAGGACAGGCCGGAATATAAGGTGCAGATGAACGCGAGTTTTTGTTTTTCCAACAAGCAAACTTTGCTGGAATACTACCACAACTCCAGCTATTTGGAGCACGGCGGCTCGCCGGAGCGCGCGGTCAAGACTGCCTTTGTCAACCAGATAGACAGCTTTTTAAAGCAAAAAAACCTCTATAAAAAGGGGGAGAGCCGCATAACTTTTGCCGATGTGCAGGACTGCCTTTGTATCATCACCTCCGGCTTTTCCACCCAGACATCGTATGAAAACCAGACCAAAAAGGCGATAACAAATAAGTTTATTGCTCAGGCGATGACCGACTTTTTAAAGCACCAGTTAGAGGTTTATTTTATCGAAAAACCGGAGGAAGCACAAAAGATCGCCTCCCAGATATTAATCAACAAGCAGAGCCGTGAACAGGCGGAAAAGACAAGGCAAAACCTCAAAAAGACCATCGGTCGCGACATAGATATTGCCAATCGCGTGCAGAAATTTGTGGACTGTCGCACCAAGGATCTCTCGGTGCGTGAGCTGTATATCGTGGAGGGTGACTCGGCGCTCGGAGCATGTAAGACAAGTAGAAACGCCGAATTTCAGGCGATAATTCCGGTGCGTGGCAAGATACTCAACTGTCTGAAGGCGGACTATGCAAAAATCTTTAAAAACGATATTATAACCGATATTATTAAGGTTCTCGGTTGCGGTGTGGACGTGCCGGGCAAGGCAAAGACCGGCATCGCCGGCTTTGATATCAACTCACTGCGGTGGAACAAGATAATAATCTGTACCGATGCGGACTATGACGGCTATCAAATCCGCACCCTGATTTTAGCGCTCTTCTATCGCCTCATGCCGGAGCTTATCGACGAGGGGTATATATACATCGCCGAATCGCCGCTCTATGAGATAAACACCAAGAAAAAGACCTACTTTGCCTATACCGAACAGGAAAAGGCGGAGATAATGGAGAAGATAGGGAGTGAAAGTTACACCCTGCAACGCAGTAAAGGTCTCGGTGAGAATGAGCCGGACATGATGTGGATGACCACCATGAATCCGGAGTCAAGACGGCTTATCAAGGTGGAAAAGGACACAGCGGAGCACACGGCGTATGTCTTTGACCTGTGGCTGGGTGACAACCTTGCAGGTCGAAAGGAGTTTATAGCAAACCACGGATACGAGTACCTCGACAACCTCGATGTATCATAAGAATAGGGACGATATGGCAAAAAAGAAAGAAGTTGAAAATAAAAGAAAAAGAGTAACGGCGCTGGACGATCGTATTGAGATTGCCGACGCCGGTATTGTCCTACAAAATAGGGTGACCGAGACATTAGAAAAAAACTACATGCCCTACGCGATGAGCGTAATTATCAGCCGCGCCCTGCCGGAGATTGACGGGCTCAAACCCTCTCACCGAAAACTGCTCTACACCATGTATGACATGGGGCTGTTAAGAGGTGCAAGGACTAAGAGCGCTAACATCGTGGGCACCACCATGCGCCTCAACCCACACGGTGACGGTGCAATCTATGAGACGATGGTGCGTCTATCCACTGGCAACGAGGCACTGCTCAACCCGTTTGTGGACTCCAAGGGTAACTTCGGCAAGTTCTATTCCCGTGATATGGCGTATGCCGCCAGCAGATACACCGAGGCAAAGCTCGCGCCGGTGACGGAACTGCTCTTTCGCGATATCGACCGTGACACCGTCGATTTTGTGCCGAACTATGACAACACCCGCACCGAGCCGACATTGCTGCCGGTATGTTATCCGACCATACTCACCAACTGCACCATCGGTATTGCGGTCAGCATGGCGAGCAGTATATGTAGCTTTAACCTGCGCGAGGTATGCGATACCACCATCGCGCTGATAAAGGATGAAAATCACCCCATCGAGACAACGTTGCACGCCCCCGACTTCTCGGGCGGCGGACTAATCCTACACAACCCGAGCGAGATGCAAAACATCATCGACAACGGCCGTGGAGGTGTTCGCGTGCGCAGCCGTTTTAGATATGTCAAGGACGGCAACCGTATAGAGATTGTGGAGATACCCTATACTACCACCATCGAGGCTATCATGGATAAGATAGCGGACCTCGTCAAGACCGGCAAGGTCAAAGAGATTGCCGACATGCGTGACGAGACGGACCTCGGCGGTCTAATGTTGACCCTCGACCTCAAGCGTGGCGTCGATCCGGAAAGGTTGATGTCTCGACTTTTCGCCATGACCCCTTTAGAGGACACTTTTTCCTGTAATTTTAACGTCATCATTGCCGGTACACCGAGAACTCTCGGCGTGCGCGAACTTTTGCAGGAGTGGATAGCGTTTCGTCTCGGCGCGGTCAAACGACGTGCCCACTATCAGATGCAGGAGCACCAAAAACGACTTCATCTGCTACTCGGTCTTAAAGCGATACTGCTGGACATCGACAAGGCGGTCCGTATTGTCCGCGAGACGGAGCAGGAGGAGGAGGTCGTGCCGAACCTTATGATAGGGTTTGGGATAGACAAAACTCAGGCGGAGTATGTCGCGGAAATTCGCCTGCGACAGCTCAATCGAAACTATATACTGCGTCGCACCGACGAGATAGATAAACTTCGTGACGAGATAGACAGCTTAGAGGAACTGCTTGCGAGCAAACGTCTTTTAAACAAGGTTATATGCGGTGAGCTCAAAGAGGTCAGCGATAAATACGGCATCGATCGAAAGAGTGAGATTTTGTACGGTCAACAGCCGTCCAGTATCAAGGATGAAGTGCAGGAACTGCCCGACTATCCGGTCACGGTGTTTTTCACCGAGGAGAATTATATTAAAAAGATCACCGCCCAGTCACTGCGCATGAGTGGCGAGCAAAAACTCAAGGAGGGGGATAATATTCGCCACAGTGAGGAGACTAAAAATAACGCCGAACTGTTATTCTTCACCAACAAAGCACAGGTTTACAAGTGTTTTGCGGCACAGTTTGAGGACACCAAGGCGAGCGTTATCGGCGAATATCTGCCGGCGTCACTCGGTTTCGAGGAGCAGGAGCTCTGTCGATTTATGGCGGTGGTGGAGGAGTATATCGGATTTATGCTCTTTGTGTTTGAAGATGGCAGGATAGCGAAGGTGGACATATCATCCTACCAGACAAAACAAAACCGCAAAAAGTTGCTAAACGCATTTTCCGATAAAACCGAAGCGGTCAAGTTCTTTTATCTTAAAGAGGAGGCGGACATCGCTGTCGAGACCACCGCAGGACGACTTTTGATTATCAATTCCGCTCAACTCACCATAAAGACCACCAAGAACACACAGGGTGTGCAGGTGGTGAAGCTCCGCAAAGGGATAAGGATAAAGGAGGTCTCGCTCTTTAAAGAGGGGGATATGCCGGACGCACACCGCTATCGAGTGCGCTCACTCCCGTCTGCCGGTGCGGTAATTGCGAGCAGAGACGCGACGGAACAGTTGACGCTTTAAATAGATTATACAATAAACCTATTATAATTCAGAAAGGATAAAACCATGAAAAAGCGTATCGGTATTCTAACCGCCGGGGGAGATTGCCCGGGGCTCAACGCCACCATCCGTGGTGCGGCAAAGGGACTTTATCATCGCTTCAAGGACGATGTCGAGATAATCGGCATACAAAACGGTTATTATGGTCTTATCCACGGCGATTATAAGGAGATGCACCCGATGGACTTCTCCGGTATTCTCACCCGTGGCGGCACCATCCTCGGCACTAAACGCACCCCATTCAGCGAGATGGAGGTGGTCGGCAAGGATAATGTCGACAAGGTGGACGAGATGAAGAAGAACTACAAGAAGATGAAGTTGGACTGTCTTTTATGCCTCGGCGGTAACGGCACCCACAAATCCGCCAATCTTCTGTCGGAGAATGGACTCAACATCATCGGTCTGCCCAAGACCATCGATAACGATATCTTCGGCACCGATGTGACATTCGGCTTTCACTCCGCCGTCGATATCGCCACCGATGTAATAGACCGTATTCACACCACCGCGACAAGTCATCGACGCGTTATGGTCATAGAGCTGATGGGCAATAAGGCGGGTTGGCTGACCCTATATGCCGGCATAGCAGGCGGCGCGGATATTATACTACTGCCGGAGATGCCATATAATCTTAACAACATTATCAAGGCGATCGAGCGCAGGTATAAGGAGGGGAAATCCTTCTCCATCATCGCCGTAGCCGAGGGTGTGTACAGCAAGGAGGAGTCCAAGTTAAAGCGCAAGGAGCGGGAGGAACTTCGCCGCGAAAAAGGTATAATCACTGCGACCCAGACCATAGCCACCGCGATTGAGGATGAGACCGGATTTGAGACGCGTGTCGCCGTGCCGGGTCATATACAGCGCGGAGGCTCGCCCTCACCATATGACCGCGTGCTCGCCACCCAGTTTGGAACTTTCGCCGCGAAACTTGTCGAGTTGGAGCAGTACGGCACGACGGTTGCGATGGTCAACAACGTAGTCACTGCAAATCTATTGACCACCATCGCCGGTCGTAAAAAGTTAGTGCCGGAGAATGACGACATGATAAGTGTAGCGCGCAGAATAGGAATTAGTCTCGGATGAAAAAAATAGTTACAGTATTATCGTTTTTACTGTTGGTCGGCTGTTCCGGTGAACCGTCGACCGGCAGTGAGATCAGTGCCCTCTCCGGTCTCTACAGTGCCGAAAATATGCAGATAGTGCCGACCGCGTTCTCGTCCGAGACTACGGCGGTGCTCTCACTCATCGACAGCGAAATGGAGTTTTTTGATTTTGCGGTAAACGAGAGCGTGCAATCGGTAGATTATAGCCTTTGGGTATTTAACGGCGAGGTGTGGGAGGACTTCGGTGGGAGTTACGGCGATATGTCCGATACCGCCGAGATGATAGCACTCAACATGCAGGATGACAGTTTTGAGCTTTTCAGCATAGACGAGAACGGTCACACCTCTGTTTACTACCCGAGTGTGGAGGTGGACTTTTCCGACATGAGTATGACAGTTCAGGGTTGGCTAGATAACCCGACCGAAATCATGCCCGGTGAGGAGATACTTTTATATCATAAGTACGGCACCAACGAGAATAGCATAAGCACCAACGACACCGATTTTCGCTTGGTGGACTGCGAGGTTGGTGTTGCGGTCACCGTGACATTTTCAGGGGATATAATAGAGTAAAGGAAAAAACATATGCGCAAGGAGCTACCTAAAAATTACGACCCGAAAGAGTTTGAAAAACGCCTTTATGACCACTGGTTAGAGGGCGGATATTTTCATGCCGACACGAACGACGGTAAACCGAAATACTCCATCGCGATACCTCCCCCCAACATAACCGGTCAACTGCACATGGGTCATGCGTTGATGGTAACGATACAGGACATACTTATCAGACACAAGAGGATGCAGGGCTACAGCGCAATGTGGATGCCCGGCACCGACCACGCCGCTATTGCGACCGAGGCTCGTATAGTCGCCGCCCTACGTGAGGAGGGAATCGACAAGGAGGATCTCGGGCGAGAGGGCTTTTTGGAGCGCGCCTGGGATTGGCGCAACACCTACGGCAACCGTATTAATCTGCAACTGCGTGAGCTCGGTGCATCGCTGGACTGGGAGCGGGAGCGTTTCACCTTAGACGAGGGTTGCAATCGTGCCGTCAATGAAGTTTTCTGCCGCCTTTTTGAAGAGGGGCTTATCTACCGTGCAAAGCGTCTTGTCAACTGGTGTCCTGTCTGCGTGACCGCCCTGTCCGACGCCGAGGTGGACCATGACGAGCGGGACGGCAACTTCTGGCACTTCCTCTATCCGTTGGAGGATGGCACCGGTCATATCGAGATTGCGACCACCCGACCCGAGACGATGCTCGGTGACACGGCGGTCGCCGTCAACCCGAACGACGAGCGTTATTCCTCAATGGTAGGCAAAAATTTGATACTCCCTCTGGTGGGGCGAAAAATCCCAATCATAGCCGACGAATATGTCGACAGTGAGTTTGGAACCGGTGCGGTCAAAATCACTCCGGCGCACGACCCGAACGATTATGAGGTGGGACTGCGCCACAACTTAGCGCAGGAGATGATGATGGACGAAAACGGCATCATCACCGAGAATTACGGCGATTATGCCGGTTTATCGCGATATGAGGCGCGCAAGAAGATTGTAGCGGACATGGAGTCAGCGGGACTTTTAGTCAAGATAAAACCACATTCTCACAATGTCGGTGTCTGTTCCCGCTGTCACAATGTGGTGGAACCGATGTTGTCGATGGAATGGTTTGTTAGGATGGAGCCGCTTGCTAAACCGGCGATAGAAGTAGTTAAAAACGGCGAGATAAAGCTGGTCCCCCCACGATTTGAAAAGACCTATTTCCACTGGATGGAGAATATTAAGGACTGGTGCATCAGCCGTAAACTTTGGTGGGGACACCGCATACCGGCGTACCACTGCCCTTGTGGTGAGACGGTGGTCTCTCGCAATCCGGTAGATAGTTGTAATAAATGCGGCGCAAACGTCACACAGGACGAGAGCACGCTGGACACATGGTTTTCCTCGGCACTCTGGCCGTTTTCCACCCTCGGTTGGCCGGATGAAACAGCCGACCTTGAGAAATATTTCCCGACCGATACACTTGTTACCGGTTATGACATTATCTTTTTCTGGGTGGCGAGGATGGTCTTCTCGTCGCTTAAATATACCGACAAGATACCGTTTGAGCGTGTGCTCTTTACCGGTATAGTTCGAGACGAGCAGGGTCGCAAGATGTCTAAATCGCTGGACAACGGCATCGATCCGCTGGAGATAATAGGGGAATACGGTGCCGATGCACTGCGCCTTTCCATGATACTCGGCACAACCCCCGGCACCGACATGCGCGTTTCCTACGACAAGATTAAATACTGCCGAAACTTTGCCAACAAGCTGTGGAATGCCTCGCGCTATCTAATGATGAACATCGACGAGGGGACAAAGCCAGTCCTGCCGCCGATAGAGAATTTATCCGCGACCGACCGTTGGACGCTACACCATTATAGCGCGATGGTAAAGAGCGTGGACGATCACATGCAAAAACTGGATGTAGCGCTCGCCGCCTCTAAGATAGAGGAGTTTTTGTGGGATGTCTTTTGTGATTTCACCATCGAGTTTTCAAAGCTGGTGCTCAAAAACGGCAACGAGATGGAAATACAGTCACAACAGTCGTTCCTGCTATATATTTTAACCGGTGTTTTAAAGGCACTGCATCCGTTTATACCTTTTGTAACGGAGGAGATTTATCGCTCGCTACCCTGCGCTGAGGACAGCATAATGTTACAGGAGTATCCGAAGTATGACGAGAGTCTCGACCTTGGCGATGTGCATGAGGTGGAGGTTGCTATCGAGATTGTTCGTGCGGTTCGCAACCTGCGAAGTGAGCGTAACATACCGCCGAAACAGCCGATAGGCGCGTTTTTTGAGACCTCTGTCGATCTTAGCGGTTGTATGAGCTTTATAGAACGTTTTTGTAATATCGAGCTATTGAATTCATATGATGGTGAGGTTGTGACACTCGTTGTCACCGATGCCAAGGTTATACTGCCGCTCTCCGGCTTTGTTGATGTAGAAAAGGAGCGTGAGCGACTGGAAAAAGAGCTTTTAGCCGCTAAAAAAGAGGTGGACTTTTTATCCTCAAAGCTGGAAAATAAAAGTTTTGTAGATAAAGCTCCGGCACACCTTGTGGAGCAACAAAGGGAAAAACTCGCCACCGCCGAGCAACGGTTAAAGGGAATTAAAGAGGGTATAGAAAAGTTGTAATGACAAAAAAGCATCATATATCACCTGCACTGCTCGTCTTTTTCGGAGCTGTGATATTCAGCTTTGGGGGGCTACTTGTAAAGGTCGTGCCATGGCATCCCATAAGCCTGAACTCCATGCGCAACCTAGTGGCATTGCTGATAACGGTTGCCTATATAGTTGCAATAAAACACAAATTCCGTATCAATAGATATATCCTGCTCGCAGGGGGGTGCCTTGCGTGCAACACCACGCTTTTTTGCGTCACCACTCGGCTGACCAGTTCCGCCAATGCAATTCTTTTGCAATACACAAGCCCTATTTTCATCATTATACTCAGCTATCTTATATACAAACAAAGACCGCGTAGGCTGGACATATCCGTCTGCCTTGCGATCTTTGGCGGTATTTTTTTCTTTTTTATGGACAGCCTTTCCACCGGCAACTACCTTGGTGATGCGCTGTCACTGGTGAGTGGCATTGCCTATGCATTTGTATTTTTAATAAATCTTATGCCGAGTGGCGATGCAATATCTGCATTTTTGGTGGGGCAGGTGTTGAGCTTTTTTATCGGATTGCCGTTCCTCGTCGGTGAGAGCGACTTCACCTTTTGGGCGCTGGGTGGTGCCGCCCTGCTCGGGCTAAGCCTTGGTGCGGGATATGTACTTATCGGTGTTGCACTCACACGCGGTCTCCCCTCGGTCACCGCGAACCTTGTCGGTACGACAGAGACGGTTTTAAACCCTGTTTGGGTCGCGATTTTTTACGGTGAGGTGTTGAGTGTGTATTCTATTATAGGTTTTGTTATAGTGATAGGGTCGGTGGTTATGTATAATATTGTATTAGCTCGGAAGATTAAGGGAGAAAACCAGAACTAACCCTCCCTTTTCACCCGAAATTCCTCCGGCGTGTTTGCCTCGTAACTCTCCCACGCCCAGTCTACGGTGAAGCTTGAATAGGAGCGTGCTATATTGTTGACCGACATCAATTCCTCGGTATAATCGCCCAGATGATAGACGGTGTAGTCGGTGAAGCCTGCCTCGGAGTGGACGATGGTGGGGTGAGCTACCACCTCCGAGATTTCGACGCTCTCGCCCTCCTCCTGTGTCACGGTGAACGAGACCACACTGCCGGTGGAGTTCGGCGGTTCGTCCTGCCCCGATAAGAAGTTTGCAAGGGAGTAGATGCAGAGCATTTCATGCCCGTCTGACGAGCTGTACCATTCGATAGGTTGCAGTACATGGGGGTGGTGCCCTATCAGCACGTCGACACCACGATCACAAAGCCACTGTGCGAGGTCGCGTTGATACTGCGCCACGTTATGGGAGTTCTCGTCCCCCCAATGGAGTGAGACCGCGACGACATCCACCTCGGCTCGTGCCTTGGCAATCTGCTCCTCCATTCGCTCCAGCTCGTCGGTGTATATGACCGTTGCTATCGCCTCCGTCGGGGTCGGCAGACCGTTGGTGTGCTGGGTATAGCCCAAAAACCCAAACTCGATATCGTTGACGGTGTAAGGGGTGTAACCGGTCATTTCATCGTTATAAAAGCCTGTAATTGCAACATCGTCCGGCATTCTGCTCCAGAAATCGAGGGTGTCGGCGACCCCGACAGCGCCCTTGTCATAGCTGTGGTTGTTTGAAAGATTAAAAAAGCGAAAGCCGGCGTCGTATGCCGCGTTTGCCACCTCGGGTGGGGAGGCAAACATCGGGTAGTGGGACGGTGTGAGCGTGTCGGTGACAAGACTCTCCTGATTGATAAAGGCGAGGTCATAGGATTGAATGAGCGGCGAAATCTCGGCATAGCAGGGGGCGAAATCATATTCACCGGTGTCGTTCTCCTGCGCTTTTCGCGCCGCGTCCATGTATAAAGCAGCGTGTATCAAATTATCGCCTGCCGTTATTACCGTGGCGGTGTTGACAATAGGCTCCGGTTCCGATTCCGGCTCGCTTTCCGGTTCCGGCTGTGATACTGAACTATCAGAAGTCTCATCAACTACCGGCTCGATGCTCACCTCACGTCGCTCGCACCCAAAAAACATTACCGTTAACATAAGTGATAACAGTATCGCTGTGATTTTTTTCATTCCTGTATATTCCTTAAATTACTATGACGTCATCCATGCTGTATAGTCCTGCCGGTTTGTCCGCCAAAAAGCGAGCCGCTTTGAGTGCGCCGGCGGCAAAAACCTCGCGCGAAAAGGCGCGGTGAGACAGGGTCAGCGACTCCGAATCGGACACAAAGAGCACCTCGTGGTCGCCGACAATGTTGCCGCCGCGCACCGCGTGTATGCCTATTTCGTCCTTGGGTCGAGCCACCCTGCGGTCGGAGCGCTCAAAACAATAGTCCAGCTTGCGACCGTCAAACTCTTTGGAGACGGCATCGCGTATTTCGTCCGCGAGCATCAAGGCAGTGCCACTCGGCGCGTCTATCTTACGGCGATGGTGTGCCTCAATAACCTCGATATCAAAGTCGTCGGCGAGGAGCTTTGCCGCATTGCGACAGAGCTTCGCGAGTAGGTTCGCACCGAGCGACATATTCGCGCTGTAGAACATGGGGACGGTTTTGGCAATCTCCGGTATGCGCGCCCCCACCTCGGGTGGCAGACCGGTGGTGCAGATAACAGCGGCGGTTTTGGTGCGCTCACAATAGTTTAAAAGGCTGTCGGTCAGGGTTGGTGCACCAAAATCTATGATTACGTCCACCTCGCAGGTGACATCGTCAAAGGAGGCATACACAGGGCAGGAGGAGCCATGTGAGACCTTGTCCACCCCTGCGACTACCTCGAAAATTTGGTTTTGTGCCGCAATGTTGCGCACTGCGGTGCCCATAAATCCGCTATAACCCGAGATTAATATTTTAATCATATATACTTCTTTATTTCCTCGTTTATAAATCCAATGTTTTTTTCGCTCAATGTGCCGAGGGGCAGTCGACATTCGCCGACCTTGTAGCCGAGCATATTAACTGCCGCTTTGACCGGTATCGGATTGACATCACAGAACATTGCATCGCACAACCCTATCAACTCAAGCTGAATTGCCGCCGCCTCTTTGGTTTTGCCGGCAAAATATTGTGCGCATAGTTCATGAGTTTTAGCCGGTGCTACGTTGGCAATGACGGAGATTACACCGAGACCGCCGAGCGACATGAGCGGTACTATCTGGTCGTCGTTGCCGGAATAAAGGGCAAGATTATCACCGCACAGAGCCTTAGTCTTTGCTATGGAGCTGATATCACCCGACGCCTCCTTGGTGGCGACAATGTTGTCAAGTTTGCAAAGCTCTTTGTAGGAATCGGGTTTGATGGTCATGCCGGTGCGAGACGGCACATTATAGAGTATAATAGGTGTATTTGGGACAACCTCGGCGACCGTCTCAAAGTGCTTTATCAACCCCGATTGGTTTGTCTTGTTGTAGTAGGGGGTGACATGCAACAGCGCATCGACCCCTATCGCGGCGGCGGATTTTGTCAGCTCGACAGCGTGACGGGTATCGTTAGAGCCGACACCGGCAACGACCGGCACTCTGCCGGCGACATGTTTGTAGCAAAATTCAATGCAGGACAGATGCTCTTTGTCGTCCATTGCAGAGGCCTCACCGGTTGTGCCGCAGACGATTATAGCGTCGGTTTTATTCTCGATTTGGAAGTCGATAAGCCGCGCAAACTCCTCAAAGTTTATGCTAAAGTCGGGGTTAAAAGGTGTGACTATTGCAACACCACTGCCACGAAAAACCTCTTTTTTCATAAATTTTGCCCTTTCTAAAAAATATTTACAACATAATATGATTTAAGCGTTCTATTTGTTATTTATCAGCAACATCATGATTTCAACAGCATTTGTCGCCGCACCTTTTCGGATGTTGTCGGCAACCACCCACATGTTAAGGCAGTTGGGCGCGCTGTCGTCCCGACGTAAACGCCCGACAAAGACCTCGTTTTTATCGTCGGCATCGAGGGCGAGAGGGTAGATGTTATTTGCAACATCATCACGGAGCACAAGCCCGTCCACCGTGCCCATCAACTCCTTGACATCGGCGAGCTCATAAGGCTTTTTAAGCTCGACATTGATGGATTCGCTGTGACCACTCGCGACCGGCACGCGCACACAGGTTGCGGTTACTGCAAGGGATTGATCCTCCAAAATCTTGCGAGTCTCCTCCACCATCTTTTGCTCCTCCTTGGTGTAGCCGTTGTCGAGGAACACATCGATGTGCGGTATACAGTTATCTACTATGGGATAGGGGAATTTTGCGGGTGTAAATTCTGTGCCGTTAACAGCCGCCTCACGACCGTTTTTAAGATCGGCGACACCGTTCACACCGGCACCGGAGACCGCCTGATAGGTGGAGTATACGACGCGTTTTATGCCGTATTTTTTGTGCAATACACAAAGAGGCAACATCGCTTGAATGGTGGAGCAGTTGGGATTTGCAATGATGCCGTTGTGCTTAAATGCGGCATCCGGGTTGACCTGCGGTACAACAAGCGGCACATCTTTGTCCATACGCCAGTGGGAGCTGTTATCGATAACGACACAACCTGCCTTGGCGGCGATGGGCGCAAATTTTGCACTGGTGGAGCCACCTGCCGAGAAGAGGGCATAGTCAAACCCCTCATCAAAGGAGGTCTCACACAGCTCCTTGACGGTATATTCTTTGCCGAGAAATTCTATAACCTTGCCGGCACTTTTAGCGGAGGAGAAGAGGGTATACTCGCCCCCTGCGATATTTTGCTCTGCCAAAACCTTTAAAAATGTACGTCCAACCATGCCGGTAGCGCCGACCACTGCGATTTTAATGCTCATAGAATTTTCCCCTTTCATATGTATGTTATTATATTGCAAATTTTAGTGTGATGTATTATAATTGGATTAATAATATATATTAATTATTATACCAATAGTTTGTGTTTTTTGCAATAGGAAAAAAGAATTTTGAAAACCAAAGATTTTGACTATCATCTTCCATCGGAGCTTATCGCTAATACTGCCGCCGAACCGAGGGACTCCTCTCGGCTTTTGGTGCTTGATCGCGATAAAAAAGAGTTGCATGACCGCTTTTTCGGCGATGTTATTGATTACCTTGACAAGGGTGACCTGCTGGTGCTCAACAACTCTAAGGTTTTGCCGGCACGATTGCTCGGCAACTTTAAAACCGGCGGTGAGTTTGAAATGCTGCTGTTAAACGACCGTGGCGACGATGTATGGGAATGCATGGTGCGACCGGGGAGGAAGTTGCGCCTCGGGGCTAAGGCGGATTTTGGCGGTGAGCTTTTTGCCGAGGTATGTGAAGTTTTGTCGGACGGCAATCGACTAGTGAAATTCTCATCAACCGCCGATGTTATGGAGATGTTCTATCGATACGGGCGTATGCCATTGCCACCCTACATAAAGGACAGCAAAAGTGAGGAGGGGCGATATCAGACCGTCTATGCAAAATCTCTCGGCTCGTCGGCGGCGCCCACAGCAGGACTGCATTTCACCACCGAGCTGCTAAACAGGATAAAGGAAAAAGGGGTAGAGATTGCACAGGTGACCTTGCATGTCGGTGTCGGGACGTTTAAACCGGTCGATGTCGAGCGCATAGAGGACCACGTCATGCACAGCGAATGGTACGAGGTGGACGACAGCACCGCAAGGCAGATCAACAAGATAAAAGCTCGGGGTGGGCGAGTGGTGGCGGTGGGAACGACCGCCGCCAGAACAATGGAAGGTCTTTTTGCACAAAGAGGTGAAATGATCGCCCATACCGGCACAACCGATATTTTTATCACCCCCGGCTACAAATTCAATGTTGTCGATGCGCTGATAACCAACTTTCATCTACCGCAAAGCACCCTTTTGATGTTGGTCTCGGCGTTTGCAGATAAGGAGTTTATCGACAGGGCGTACCGACATGCGATAGAGGAGCGATATCGGTTTTATAGCTTTGGTGATGCGATGATAATTTTATAGAGGGTATAATGTACAGTTTAAAAAAAGTGGACGGCGCGGCGCGACTTGGCAGTTTTAAAACACGCGACGGTGAAATTCAGACTCCGGCATTTATGAACGTCGCGACGGCGGCGGCAATCAAGGGTGGGCTATCCGCCGACGACCTTTTGGAAGTTCGTTGTCAGGTCATGCTCTCCAACACATATCACCTGCACATAAGACCGGGGGACGATGTCGTCGCCGAGATGGGCGGACTAAAAGACTTCACCGGTTGGAATGGTGTGACGCTCACCGACAGCGGTGGATTTCAGGTCTTTTCGCTATCCTCACTGCGCAAGATTACGGAGCAGGGGGTCACCTTTGCCTCACATGTAGATGGCAAGCGGATATTCATGGGGCCGGAGGAGAGCATGAACATCCAAAAAAACCTCGGCGCGACCATCGCGATGGGCTTTGATGAGTGTGTGGAAAATCCGGCAGGCTATGACTATGCAAAGGCGTCGTCGGCGAGGACTCTGCGCTGGCTTGCACGCAGTCTTGACCACCATCGCCGCATCTTTTGCGATACCGAACCGTCTCAAAGACAGCTTTTGTTCGGGATAAATCAGGGCGCGACATTTCAGGATTTGCGCAGTGAAAATGCAAAGCGGTTGATTGAACTTGATTTTGACGGCTTTGCGGTCGGTGGGCTTGCGGTCGGCGAGCCGAAAGAGGTCATGTATGAGACGCTGGAGACGGTCACGCCGATACTACCGAGCGATAAGATAAGATATCTCATGGGGGTGGGCACTCCCGGCAATATTATCGAGGCGGTGGCAAGAGGGGTCGACCTTTTTGACTGCGTCATGCCCTCGCGTAATGCGCGCCACGGACATCTTTTCACTCACGACGGGGTTATCAACCTCAACAACGCAAAATATAAGACCGATGACAACCCGATAGAAAAAGGTTGCGCCTGCCCTGCCTGCCGCCGACATTCAAGGGGTTTTATCCGTCATCTTTTGCGCGCGAAAGAAATTTTGGGCTTAAGGCTTGCAACTCAACACAATTTGTGGTATTATAATAATCTATTAGGTGAAATACGCGAGGCGATAGGGGAGGGTAGGTTTATGACCTATGCCGCCGAGAATGTCCGGCGTTTCGACCAGAGAATTTAGGATTTAAAGGAGCATTAATAAGATGGATTACTTATTTTTAAGCACAGCCGCCGGCACCACCGGTGAGATGGACCCACTCAGCATGATCTTGTCCTTTTTGCCGTTTGTTGCGGTCATCGGTGTCATGTATTTTGTCATGATAAGACCTCAGCGCAAAAAGGAGAAAGAGACTCAAAAAATGCGCAGTGAGGTGCAGGTGGGTGACACCATCACCACCATCGGCGGCATAGTCGGCATTATTGTCAGCATCAAAGACGACACCGTGCTTATCGAGACCGGCGCGGACAAGGCGAAACTTCGTTTTAAAAAGTGGGCAATCAACGAGGTGGAAAAACTTATCACCGAATAGTTATATTAAAACCAAAATCCCCATAAGATGTAGTGTAGTTTACTTCATCTTATGGGGGTTTTTATGTTTAAAGGGAGTTGCAACAGGACGTCACAAGGTTTGTTGATACCCATCGCGGTATCGACGGCAGGCTCGGCGGTGGTACTGCTTTTGATGCTCTCGCTTTGTTCCTTTATCGCAATTTCGGTGGATCTTGCGCCGACGGTGATAACGCCGCTCGCAACGACGTCGATGGCTATCGCAACCTTTGTGAGCGCCATGATATTCGCCGGTCTTTTTGGCAAAAACGGGCTTTTGATCGGTGCCGCTATCGGTGTAGGGACGTTTGCGCTGATTTTTGTCATAGCCCTGATTTATGGTTTAACATCCTTTACCGGCACAGGGGTTGTCAAATTCATTCTGCTCACACTTTCCGGCGCGCTCGGGGGATATTGCGGTATAATGTTAAAGGAGAGAATGGCGAGATTTAAACACAGAAAATAAAATTATTCTTGTTCGACAATATTTACTATTATATTTAAAGATAAACCGCTATTATGATTGTCATAGTAGCGGTTTTATATAGGGAGAAAGAATGTGTGAAATAGAATTTGAACGCTTTGAGGGGACGTTAAAGGTGTTGTTGAAAGGTGAGATAGACCATCACAGCGCCAAAACGCTAAGTCGCAATATCGACGCGGAGATAATATGCAGTACACCAAAAAGGTGCGTGCTGGACTTCTCGTCGGTGGGGTTTATGGACTCGTCCGGAATAGGGCTAATTTTGGGGAGGCATAGGCTGCTACACTCGGAAAATGTAACAATGTCTGTTGCGGGAGTGTCAAGTCAGGTGGAAAAGATATTGCAGATCGCAGGGATTACAAGCTCGTCGGAATTTAAAGGAGGTTATCTATCATGAAGATAAGGAACACGGTCAGATTTTCATTTTTAAGTAAAAGTTGTAACGAGGCATTTGCACGCAGTGTCGCAGGGGCCCTCGCCCTACAACTTGACCCTACAATGGAACAGCTCGGCGACATAAAGACCGCGGTCAGTGAGGCGGTGACAAACTCTATAATACATGGGTACCCAAACGAGATAGGCAGAATAAATATGACGATGGATATCATAGAGCCGGACATATTGCGCATATCGGTGGTGGATAAGGGGGTAGGGATAGAGGACATAAAGCAGGCGATGCAGCCGATGTTCACCACCGGCAATGTTGAGGAGCGTGTAGGTCTCGGTTTCGCGGTGATGGAGACGTTTATGGACACGGTGCGCGTGACCTCGCGGGTTGGCAAAGGGACGAGAGTGACCATGAGAAAACGCATCGAGAACATATAAAATGAAGGGGGATAAAAAGAAAAGAGATGAATTTATCGAGGCAAATCTCGGGCTTGTACATTCTCTCGCCGGACGATTTCGGGGTCGGGGAGTGGAGTATGAGGAGTTATATTCTGCCGGCTCGCTCGGTTTGATAAAGGCATACGACCGATTTGATGAGGACAGGGGGCTTTGTTTTTCAACCTACGCAGTGCCGGTAATTCTCGGGGAGATAAAAAAGATATTTCGGGACGGTGGCACGGTCAAGGTGAGTAGATCGCTCAAAGAACTCTCAATAAAGATAAACCACAAACGCGCCGAAATAATTAAAAAGACAGGGGCAGACCCGACCATAACGACGTTAGCGCAGGAGCTAAACTGCACACCTCAATCAATTGCACAGGCAATATGTGCGTCCCAGCCAACGTTATCGCTCTCGCCGATTTATGATGACGAAAAGGATGGGAAGGAGTTTGATATCCCGGTGCAAAATGAGGAGGCGGTCATAGAGGACAGGATTGCGGTACAGGAGGCGCTCTCGCGTGTGACGCCGGAGCAAAGGGAGTTGATAGTTTTGCGATATTATGAGGGGAAAACACAGAGTGAGACTGCAAAAGTTTTAGGCACAACTCAGGTGCAGATATCAAGGATGGAGAGGAAGATTTTGGCAAAGATGAGGGAGGATTTTTAAAACATGGACAGTTGATCGACTATGACACTATCTCTTTTACGCTCGGTAATGATGGCGTGGAGGTTGACATCTCCGATTAAAACAGGGGATAGAGGGGAGTGTCTACCCATATTGGCAAGCGCGACTTTCTCGTTTTGCAGTGCATAACAATAGTTGCAACCGTTTGAACAGCAATTGTACGTCCCAATGTCGATGCTCTCGAGGCAAAGGCACTCGGGGCGTTGGTTTTTGTCCCTGCTGTCGGTGATATCGAACCCTAAAACCTTTTGAATTATGCCTTTATCAATGCAAGCGCCGTGTTTTATGCCGTGCTTATCAAGGTCGAATTTCTCGGCACAGGTATAGATATCAAGCCCGTTTTTTTCTGCAATGCCGGAAAAAACTTCCGCAATCCTCTCAATATTATGCTCGGTCATTAGGTATGACGGATCTTTGCCCATTCTCGACATAACATTTTTGTAGCTGTCCACAAAGCTGATAACACAGCGCTCGGTGCTGTATTTCAGCCGATTTGCCATATAGGAAAAACGCTCGCTATGGTAGTTTATCGTATATGTTTCATCAATGATTATCGGGTCGTACCGCCACACCATGCGGTGACGACCGATTTTGTCCGCAAGGTTCATAAAGGTATCGAGCAACACCTCTTTGTCCGGCAAAAATCGCTCTGTCTCTTTGCCGTAGGGTGTGAGGGTGAACTCAAAATAGTAGCTGTAACCCATATCGTCTATAGTGGGTAAGTGTTTTAAAAAAGGGATGGGGTTTTTCGTCCAAAATACGATGATGTCGACATCGTTCGGGGTGAGATATGCTTTTGAATATCGGTTGTTATTATACGGATTTTGAATTAGCACATGACCCTCTTTAAGGCGATTTACAAACCACTCACCATAAAAAGAGGGGATATCGGTGCGCCTTGTTGCACTTATTATCATAGCGATCACCTTTTTGTTTTGGCACGGGTATAAAAATTATATC
Organism: uncultured Oscillospiraceae bacterium; assembly: GCA_964369965.1. Classification (GTDB taxonomy): domain Bacteria; phylum Bacillota; class Clostridia; order Oscillospirales; family Ruminococcaceae; genus CAYJBH01. The sequence continues at coordinate 2,849 of CAYJGF010000020.1, read as the reverse complement.
CTCAATCCGTCGCAATGTCAATAAAATCATATGTTTATTCTTTCCTACACAATATTTACGGTTGACATTTCATAGGTCGGTATGCTATAGTTTACTTTGTATAGTTGTATCAAAATACGTTATAGGGGAGGGGGCACCCCTCCCGACATTGCGGATAACTGAACAAATGGGAGGAGCAGAGCCCCGCCCCTACAATATCACCGCATACAAAGAATAACAAAATGTTTAGGAGCGTTTATGAAAAAGCAGCATTACAAAAACAAAATAATATCGGGTGCACTAACGCTTTGCCTTATGGCAGGGCTGTTGCCGATGGGCGGCACCACGGCATTTGCGGCGGATACGGCAACAAGTTCACAGCCGATGACGATGGGTATGAGCGGTGTGAAATCTCGTGACATTACATCCGATTGGACAGACGCCGCCACCGTAAACACCGAGGGTGACAAAATTGTGATGGGCATATATACATCCGGCGGAACAGAATACACCGTGACATGGGTGAACCTCGGCGATTACGACGGCGACCACGACGGAACAAACGACGGACAACTGATGTTGAGCGAGTATGTTTTAGGAACAAGCACTTTTTCAAAAGATTCAAGCATTGTTGATGCATATTATTCCGATGGTGACAGTGCTTTGCAAGCGGCAATGAAAGCCTTTTATGACGGCACCGGTGACTTAGCTTTGAGTGCCGCAGAAAAAGCACTGATAAGTGAAACTACACTTACAAAAGAAAGCGTGGACAAAATCGACACAGCATCCTCGACCGCACTACCAGGGCAACGCTTTTTCCCATTGTCGGGTTTTGGGGGTGGCACTGGTGAGTATTGGACTTATGTAGGGCATGGCAGTGAATTAGCAAAACCAAAACCAATCGAAGACGGAGCGTCCTTTTCAATCTGGTGGATGCGTACGTCTAACGGTGGTTCCGCCGGCGCCGGCTTCAAAGTTTCAGATGCTGGAATTGCTTTCCATAGTGAAGGGGTCGAAAACACCCACGGCGTTCGCCCCGCTTTTAATTTAAATACGTCCTCTGTCCTCTTTACCTCCGCCGCAGAAAATGGCAAATCGGTATTTGATAGAACAGCAACATCCCCAACTTTGGGCGCAACTTCCGGCACAGCCCCCACCACATGGAAGATGACACTTTTAGACAGTGCAAGAACTTTTGCTTTAGATGGCACTCCTGCCGTAAGCGGTAATGAAATAACTTTTGACTACACAGGCGCAACCACAGGCGCAAATGAATACATCTCGGTGATGATAGTGGACAGTAGCAACAACATAACCCACTATGCAAAAGTGGAGGATTTAAGCACCACAGCAGACGGCTCGGCAAGTTTTATATTGCCAAGCACATTCAGCGTCGGCGATACGGTAAACCTAAAAATCTTCAACGAGCAGGCAAACGGCGACAACAAAACCGACTATTCGAGTGCTTTTAAAGAGTTTACGGTGACGATATCGGCGGATGTTACAACCAACTTGGCAAATATTACAAGTAGCAATACCGCCACAATACATAATACAGCAAACGACTACACCGCCACCCTCATACCAGACACAGGTTATATGTTGCCGCAGGCTATCACGGTAACAGTAGACGGTGCAACGCTTACAAGTTCTCAATATACCTACACACAAGCCACAGGCGCATTAACCATACCAAGGGCAAACATAACACGCAATATAGTTATCACCGCACAGTCAGAGCAGTTAAAAATAACAGACGGCAGCGGCCAAACAGTAACTCAGGGGCAAGGCTTCAGTGTCACTTCTAACGACAATTTCGAAACTTTTGAAGCCGTTGATATAACATTGCAAGGGCAAGCACAGTCTGTAGATTTAGGGCTTACAAAGACAGAGACCTCCAACGCAAATGCAAACATTAAAGGCGGCAGTATAATTGCCACAATAAACGGCAGTTACACCGCCACAATGCCACTTGGCACCCACACCATTACCATACACAGCGGCAGCGGCGCAGCAAGAACACAGTTTACAATAGTCGCACCACCTGCACCAACGCCAACCCCAACCCCAACCGACCCGACAATCTCACCGCTAACCGGTGTTTACAGCCGATAACACAAAATCATAATGTCATTTGAAGAGGGCGCTTTTTCAGCTCGCCGAGGGCGCCGAGCCTACTACTTAAATGCTCAAGTCTATCGAACGATTTTCTTCCAACGATAAATTCCACTGTAAAACTTACTTTGGGGATTTACTTCAAAAAGAAAATAATAGAAAATGGTAAAAAAGACTTGCATTTTTTGTTAAAGTCTGTTAAAATATAAGGGCTGACATTTCGAGGGAGACCACGATGTCTATATAAATCTTAAGTTGAAAGGAGAGAACATAATGGCTAAATGTGATTGTTGCGGAAAGGGCGTAACCTTTGGAATAAAGGTTTCTCACTCTCATCGTCGCTCCAACAGAACATGGAAACCCAACGTGAAGAGGGTCAAAGCGGTCGTTAACGGCTCAAACAAGTATATCCATGCCTGCACACGCTGTCTTCGTAGCGGCAAGGTGACAAGGGCGATATAAAAGCTCTCGCCGGACGTGCCTTGCGTTCGGCGCAATAACCAATGTGCACTCGTGGCGGAACTGGCAGACGCGCTAGATTCAGGTTCTAGTCGGGGCAACTCGGTGGAGGTTCAAGTCCTCTCGGGTGCACCAAATAGTGTGACCAATAAGGTTGTCACACAGAAAAAAGCCCGTATTTACAGGCTTTAGAGGGGTAAAATCACAAGATTTTACCCCTCTTTTTTCATGTCCGTTTTTTGGTTGTCATCGAGAATATTACAGGGTTTGAACTCTCACATCTATGGTAAAAGCAG
>CAYJGF010000019.1:18059-56808 GCA_964369965.1 uncultured Oscillospiraceae bacterium | reverse complement strand
TACCGGGAGGGGATGCATCCCCTCTCGGGGCTGTCGAACTTTTTCGACAGCCTGATGTGCCGGATGGCACACTTAACTTTTTGTGAATGAAAATTTATTTCTCAATATTTATCGTCTCTCGGACAACATACTGTGGTGAGTTGTTGATACTGATATATATGCGCCCTAAATACTCTCCAATCAGCCCCAACATGAGCATTATAACCCCGCCTATCAGCAACAGTGCCGCCATGGTGGAGCTGTAGCCCATAGGCACAGCCGGATTTACAAACCTGTTGACAAGGATATACACCCCGTAGATTGCACCGAAAACCGCAACGGCTAAACCAAATATTGTCGCAATCCTAAGTGGTTTTATGGAAAAAGCCGTAAATCCGTTTAACCAAAGCGATAATAATTTTTTCAGGTTATAGCCCGACTTACCCACAGTTCTTCGGCGTAGCACCACCGGTACGTTAGCAACACTTTTGGTGGAGCGAAACACAAGACCGCCGAGATACGGATATGGGTTTTTATACCGCAACATCTCCTTTAAGATGAATTTTTTCATAGCAAAAAAACTCGTGATCTGTATATTTTTAGGTTTATTCAAAAGATAGGCCGCCATTATGTCGTTCACCTTACTGCCAAAATTTCGGAACAACCCTCTTTCGCTGTCGGGATAATTCGCATAGACGACATCATAGCCCTCTTCAATTTTTGCAATTAATTTGACCGTGTCCTCTACCGGTATCTGCCCGTCGTCGTCGACCGACACGATTATATCCCCCTGTGCATAAGAATAACCTGCCATAAGCGCCGGATGTTGACCGAAATTTTTTGCAAGGTTAACCACCTTTATGTTCCTATCCTCGGCCAAATCCTTTAAAACGGTATATACATCGTCCGGCGAGAAGTCATTGACAATGATTATCTCATAGGTGTGATGCGTGATTTTGGTCATGAGAGTCTTGATCTCGTCAACCACACCTGCAATACTGTCCTGTGAGCCGTAACACGGGATAACGAATGATAGCATAATTCATCCTCATAAATTATTGTTTAAGATGGTGTAAAACATGTTTTCTAACCGATTTAATCATACTTTATATTATCGTTTTTGTCAATCAAAGGACATTGTTTTTGTCGTTGTTAATTTTGCCGGTGTTTTTGTATATCTCGAGCATGATTATCTGTGGTCATTTTGCCTTGTATTGCAGTAAAATTTATGATATTATTAAATAGTCAAATAATTCTTACCCTAATAAGGATCAATAAAATGCGGCCTGAAATATCTATAATAATTCCGGTTTACAACACGGAGAAATATTTATATGAATGCATAAACTCGGTTATCAGTGCGAGTGATGAAGATAATACCGAAATTGTTTTTATTAACGATGGCTCAACCGATAACAGTTTTAACGTGTTGCAAGAATACAAAAACAAACATAAAAATATCACTGTTATAGACAAGGATAACGCCGGTCTTGCAGCGGCAAGAAACAGCGGGATACAAGCCGCAACCGGTGAGTACATTATGTTCTTGGACAGCGATGATTATCTTTTAAATCAGGGCGGTGAAAACGCGATAAAACTGCTTTTAAAAACCGCAAGGCAAACAAATGCCGATGTATTATGCTTTAACTACACCCGAAAAAACGATCACTCCCCCGAAAGAAAAGCCCCCAAAGGTATAACCTCCAACGCCGATTTTTTAGTGCAAAACAATATATACACATCCAGCGCGTGCACAAAGCTGATCAGAAAGAGTATTTTGATCGAAAATAAGGTGTTTTTCGAGGAGGGTACTTTATCGGAGGACATTTTGTTTTGCGCGAAATTGCTTGGCACTGTCAATGTTAAGGTTGCCTTTTTAAACGAGATACTGTATTTTTACCGGCAACGCGAGGGGTCCATTACAAACTCAATAAATACAAAGCATATAACCGATATAATCAACATTATAAACACCTTGGAAAAATCAAGCAACAAAAATGTGCTCTGTTATGCCGCCTTTCAATATGCAACGCTTTTAATCAATATAAATCTATCCGATAAAAAGGCGGACGATAATATTTTAAAGGAGATGAAAAAACTGTCCTATCTTTTAAAACATAACAGCTCGACATTGATTAGAGCCATTAAGTTTGCAAATGATGTTTTCGGTGTGCGAATTACTTCAAAACTTATGGCTTTTGCCTTTAAAATAAAAAGGTGGAAAAACAGATGAAAAAATTGCTTATTTTAGTGCCGTGCATATCTTTTGGCGGACTTGAAAATGTCGCAATCACAACGGCCGATATATTAAAAAAAGAGCTGAATATACATTTGGTTTATTTTTATAAAGCGGATAAAGAACAAACAATACCGAGCGGTATAAAAAGCCTGTGCACCAACACACCTCACGGGAAAAACACTCTATCCCAGCTTATAACCTTTATAAAAAGGCACCTTATCATAAAAAAATACAAACGTGAGAATGGCTTTGATTATTGTCTTTCTGTTGGCAAAACGGCAAGCTATACCAATCTATTGACCAAAAGTAAAGAAAGATGTTTCACCTCTGTCCACGGGTATACCGATATCCCGAAAAATAAAATAACAGGATTTGTTGATAAGGTTTTGTTCAGTAAATCCGATAAAATAATTTGTGTGTGCAAAGCTCTTAAAAACGAATTTTATAAAGCGACTAAGGTTCGGGAAAACAAGCTCGAAGTGGTGTACAATCCATTTGATGTTAAAGAAATAATCACAAAAAGTCGTGAGGCGACCCTGCATTTAAAAGGTGCCCCATCACTGATCATGTACGGGAGAATGGTCGCAGGCAAAAACTATGAGCTCGGGATTTTGGCACTAAAAGAATTGCACAGAGATAATAAAAACGCAGTCTTAAACATAATCGGAGATGGCGAACACAAGGATTATTTGAAAAATATGGCGATCTCATTAAAGGTCGAAAACAGTGTTAGATTTATAAACGCCACCAACAACCCGTATAAATACCTATCAAAATCCGATATATATATCACCTCGTCCTATAGCGAGGGGTTCAGCTACACCATTGTGGAAGCAATGGCATGCAACACCCCGATAATTGCAGCGGACTGCAAAACAGGATTTCGAGAGGCATTAGCCCCAAACACCGATATCAATAAGGTGTCAAACGGTATCGAGATGGGGGAGTTTGGCGTATTGATACCGCCGAGTTTTGCAAGTGACACGCAGGGTGAGCGGCACAAAAAAGCGCAGTTACTTGCAACTGCAATAAAAATGCTATATAATGATAAAGAACTCCTGCAAAGATATGCTCAAAACGGCTTTTTAAAAGCACAAGAATATGATGTTGATGTTTATAAAAAAAATTTATTAAGTTTGTTGGAGAATTGAAATGGCATTACTTTCCATTATCGTGCCGTGTTATAATGCCCAAAAATATTTAGAAAAATGTGCACTGTCTATCCTAAACCAGACAGTTAAAGACATCGAGGTGATTTTTGTAAACGACGGGAGTGTTGACGAAACTTTAAATATCTTGAACGCTCTAAAAAAAGACGAGCGAGTCGTTGTTATAAATCAAGAAAATCTGGGACCCGCTCGCGCTGTTATTAACGGCATTAAAAACTCAAACGGTGATTATATAGGGTTTGTGGACAGTGATGATTGGATCAGCGATAACATGTTTGAGGTGTTGTTGCAAAACCTGCAAAAACAGGGCGCCGACATGGTGCAATGTGGTGCTCTTGTAAACGGAACAGATATAACCGATGATTTTACAAGCCGGAAGGAGTGCGTTTTTAATGATATAAAACAGGAAATCATTAAACCCTTTTTTGAAGAAAAAGCAACCCTATATCCCATCACAAATGCACGGTGGAACAAAATCTACAAAAGAAAATTGCTTGCTGAAATTATCGATGAGCTGAATACCGACTTTTTTATAGGTGAGGATTTGACGCTGAATTTAAAATATCTGTATTCCTGCAAAAAAGCCGTGGTTTTAAAGGATGAAAACAACTATAATTATCGTTGTCACGGCGAGTCTATCTCCAGAAAACACACCTGTAAAAAACAAAACTCTTTTTTAAAAATGTTTGAGGAGCTGAAAAAGCTTGCAGACCGGTTCGGATACTCCGGCATTGCGGTCGAGTATGCCGAAAAGGACGGGATCTGCTCCTTAATGTTGGACACCTTGCTAAGTGATTTTACTTTCAATGAAAAAGAGAAAAATTTAAGACATCTTTATAATACTCTGCAAAACAAAGAACACATTAAAGAATACGCAAAAAACAGACCTTTTTCCGCAAGGGTAGTTTTGTCTTTAATCGGGTTAAAGATGTTTAAAACAGTCACACTTATTTCGATTTTAACAACAAAATTCAGGGATAAAGATGCACGATAATCGATACACAATATTGGTCTCCTCCTGTGATGCCTATTCCGATTTATGGGCGCCTTTCTTTTCCCTGCTTAAAAAAAACTGGGCAGGGCTTGAAAACAAAAACATAGTACTAAACACCGAAAGTGCTACATTTGCTTTTGACGGGCTTAAAATAAAGACGTACGGTTTGTATAAAAACAAAGATGAAGTCACATGGTCAAAACGTTTAAAAGCCCACCTAAAATTGATTGACACAAAATATGTCCTTGTTTTGTTGGATGATTTTTTTATGGAAAGTGAGGTTTTGGACGACAAAATCAACCTCTGTCTTGAGGAGATGGAAAAAGACAAAGATATCGTGCATTTCGGCTTTGTGCCGACACTGTGGGAAAATATTGATGACAACAGATACTCGGGTTTTGAGCTTCGAAAAAAAAACTCCCCTTTTCGGGTCAACACGCAGGCAGGGCTTTGGAGAAAATCGGAGCTTAACGCACTTATAAGAGAGCACGAATCACCTTGGGATTTTGAGGTTTATGCCAGTATTCGCTCACGACTGCGCAAAGGGAAGTATTACGTTGCAAAAAATGCTGAAAAACAGGTTTTTGTCTACGACTGGTTTAACGGCGGTGCGGTGCACAGGGGAAAATGGACAAAAAGCGCCGTTGAGCTTATTAAAAACAGTCACTTTCACATTGACCTAAACATAAGAGGGTTTGACGATGTCAAGGTGCTAAAACCGCAGGATATACCCAAAAGACCGCTTGAAAAAAATCCCCTCGGCAGATTTATAATCAGACTTGGTGTGCTGTTTAAACACTGGAGATCGTTGATATGATGAAAATACTTTGGGTTGTAAACATCATGCTACCGCCTGCCGCAAAAAAGATTGGCTTGCAAAACTCCAACATAGGCGGTTGGTTGTACGGCTACCTAAAGGAGCTTAATAAAACCCAAAACAATTTTATAGTTTTGTGCCCCTGCGATGCCGTATCGGAGATTGAGCAGACGCAGGAGGAAAACACACTCTATTATATTATGCCTAAAGAAAAAATGGTAACTGCCGAGTTTAAAAGTATGATTGATGAGCATAAACCCGATGTTATCCATATACACGGGACAGAGCTTGCCCACTCAAACGAGATGGCACACGCGGTCGGCAACACCCCTTGCGTTGCGTCTATTCAAGGATTATTAAACAGATGTTCTGTTCACTTTATGGACGGGATACCGAAAAGCTATACGAGGTTTGTTATACCCAAAAGAATAGTTTCTAAATTTTTCGGTATTTTCAAACTCTATCCCTACTATATGATACTTGAAAAGCAGAAGTTTGAAAAGGCGGCCGCTTTGGAAAGGCAGACGCTGTTATTAACAAATAATGTGATAGGCAGAACCCACTGGGACAAAAAGTACACAGAACAGTTGAATGAAAAAACGAGGTATTTTGCGGTCAATGAAAATCTTCGGGATGAATTTTACACCGAGGAAAGATGGAATTATATCGCTTGCGAAAAGCACAGCATCTTTATTACTCAGGCAAGCTATCCGATAAAAGGGTTGCATCAACTGTTGAAAATTCTCCCCCGGCTCGTTTTGTTATATCCAAACATAAAAATCTATATCGCCGGGAAAGAGCCTATCACAACAAACAATAAATTGTTAGATAGAGTTATAGAGCTGTTTTTTGACTATCAAGCATATCTAAACAGGCTTATACGCAAGGGGAAAATACAAAAGCATATAAAATATCTCGGTTCCCTTTCGGCGGTGCAGATGAAAGAGCGGTATTTAAAATCAAACCTTTTTTTATCCTGCTCAACCATCGAAAACAGCCCGAATTCGGTCGGGGAGGCTATGATGTTGGGCGTGCCTGTTGTCGCGAGTGATGTCGGTGGGACATCAACTATGCTACACGATAAAATCGAGGGGTTGCTGTATGACTTTTATAATGAAAAACAAATGTTTAAAAATATCTGTGCGATTTTTGACGATGAGAATTTAGCGGGGCAGTTGGGTGAGGATGCAAAAAAACATGCCTTTATTACGCACGATAAAGACAAAAACATAGATGATTTGCTGAAAGTTTATAAGGAGCTGACAAAAAAGAGATGACGGTGACATTTTTTTCAAACTTCCTCGTGCCGCACCAACTTCAATTTTGTGAAGAGATGGTTAATCTTGTCGGTGACGGCTTTACCTTTGTTGCGACAATGCCTTTTTACAGCGAAAATGTGACACAGGGTTTTAGTGATTTGAATTCGAACTATAGCTTTTGTCTAAAATCATATGAGGATACTGAGAGTTATAAAAAAGCTAAAGACCTTGCAAAAAATAGCGACATGGTCATACTCGGTGCCGCACCGGAAAAGTTTGCTCGGATGAGGGTTTTGACAGGGAAAAATTTATATAAATACAGCGAGAGGGAGTTCAAGCCGATAAATAAAATAAAACAAAGCCCCGTCAAGTTTTTGCAGGTGCTTATAAATAACTCCATATATGCCAAGAGCAGGGTTTATATGCTATGTGCGAGCGCTTATGCCGCAGGGGATTATGAGAGTATCGGCGCGTATAAAGGCAAAACATACAAATGGGGGTACTTCCCCAAAGGCAGTGACAAAAGTATCGAGGAGCTAATGTCTTATAAAAACGACACACCGGTGATACTTTGGGCGGCAAGGATGATTGAATGGAAACACGGCGAAATCGCAGTTGAAATCGCAAAATATTTAAAGGATAAAGGGCTGAATTTCAAACTTAAAATGATAGGCTCCGGCGAAAAAAAAGACAGATGGGAGCAACTTAGCGAGAGCTTCGATTTGCAGGACCGTGTCGAGTTCGTCGGCAGTTTATCGAACAAAAAAACTATAGAATATATGGAAAAGGCGGATATTTTCCTTGCGACAAGCGACTCCAACGAGGGCTGGGGCGCAGTCGTCAACGAGGCAATGTCGGCGGCGTGTGCGGTGGTCGGCTGTGAGGGTATGGGCAGTGTGCCGTATTTGATTGAAAACGATAAAAGCGGCAAGATTTATAAAGAAAATGACATCGAAACGGCAAAGAAATCGGTCGAAGAGCTTGTGACAAACAGGCAAAAACGTGAGGCAATCGCCAAAAATGCCAAGGCGAGAATTGACGGTGTTTGGTGCGCTAAGGTTGCCGCAGAAAATATTTTTAAACTTGATAAAGCTCTGCAAAAGCACGATGAGAACCCTATAGAGTTCGGGCCGTGCAGTAGAGCAACGGGAGGGGTATGAAATTCTCCTTAATAATTCCGATATATAACGCACAAAGCTACATTGAAAAGTGTGTGAGTTCAATTTTAGCTCAAACATACAGCGATTTTGAAATATTGTTGATTGATGACGGCAGCGTCGATAACTCCCCCAAAATATGTGATGAACTCGCAAAGCTCGACACAAGAATCTCGGTTTTTCATAAAAAAAACGCCGGCGTTTCCTCTGCAAGAAATACCGGTATTGCACATACTAAAGGCGATTATATCATGTTCGTCGATGCTGATGATACTTTGCAAAATGATGTCCTCGGCGTTGCGACCGAGATAATGGAGCAAGGGGGCGTTGATGTCATCAGCTTTGGTGTGAACATCATAAAAAAAGGTGAAGTTAGCGAAATATGGGCTATGGAGGATTTCAGAACAGCACATATCAGCGAGATGAGGCCACACATGAATGAGTATATAAAATGTATTTTCTCATCGCCCTGGAATAAAATTTATAAAAACACAATAATTAAAAAAAATAATATTCTGTTCAATGAGGAGATGGAAATATCGGAGGACGTCTGTTTTAACATTGACTACTATCTAAATGTAAATAGGATAGTTAATATAAAAAACGCCTTTTATAATTATTGTTTGGATGATGCAAACTCGGCTTCAAGAAAAGGGCGAGACGATATTATTAAAGCGTGTTATCTGCGAATAAAGATGTTTAAAGTCCTGTTTTGCAAGATAGGGTATTCTAACGAGGAGGCGGATTTATACCTAAAAGAGGAGCTCGCAAGGGCGGTTATAAATCAATTTTTTCAGGCTTATTTAACTACAACCAAATTGAATTTCAGTCAGCGAAGTGCAATAATTAAGAACATATGCACCGATATTGAACAAAAAAAAATGTTGTGCTCGCACCTTGAAGATAATTACAAATCAGCAGAATATAAATTCGTCTTATTTTTATTGAAAAATAATTTTTTTGCATCAGTCGCAGTCATCGTTACATGTAAAGCACTTTTAAAAAAATTACTGAAAATGTCATGAGTTGCACAGCCTAAAACCAACTGGAGAATGGATGAATATTTTACTATCACTGGGTTCCTTGTCGTTGGAATTTAATGCGAATTTTAACATCGTTTATAATCTTGCAAACCAATTAAAACTTATGGGGCACAAGGTTTATTTATTGGGTGATGCGAACAGTGAGAGCATAAAAACCAAGGTGGTTAATAATATTGAGTTTTGTTATATTTACAAATGCAAGGAGGAAAAAACATGGCTCCGATTTGCTAAAGGGAAAAACAAGGCAGGTGTTAAAAAATATTTAGAATTTGCATTTAAACACCCTATTTGCAGTTTATTTATATTAAAATCATCTTTTTTTATGGGCGCCTTAAATTACAAAAACAATATAGAAAAATTCATTAAAAAAAATAATATCGATTTAATAGTAGCATTCACTTTACCGTTTGAGACGGCATATGCCTCAATTTTAAACAGCAGTAAAATAAAAAAAGTATACTATCAATTGGATCCGTACGGGTTGTACCACGGCGAGGATGTGAACACCAAAAAAAGAACAAGCAAAGAGATAAAACTGATAAAAAAATCAGACATGGTGATAACCACCGCGGCTTTATATGATGAATACCAAAAAGACCGACTTTATCAAAAATACAAACATAAATACACCGCGGTGGACTTCCCACTGATTGTCGCAAAAGAAAATTTAAGCGCACGCGGTGCTTTCGATTTTGACGACGATAATATCAACATCCTTTTTTGCGGGAAAATCTCGGACGAGTATCGAAGCCCGGAATTTTTGCTGAACGTTTTTAAAAAATCGTTGAAAAACATCCCTAATATGAGGCTGTATTTTTTGGGCGATGTCAACAGTGAGGTGATGGACAAAGAGCCGCTGTGTCAAAACAACCACATCGAAATTCACGGGTCGGTCCCTATCGAGTTTGCAAATTCCACTATGATGAGCGCCGATATTTTGGTGAACATCGGCAACAACATCCCCAATATGGTTCCGAGCAAAATTTTTGATTATTTCTCCACCGGCAAGCCGATTTTAAACATCGCGAAAATCCCGGACTGCCCGGCCGCACAGTATATAGAAAAGCACCCTTTGCATCTCACATTAAAGGAGTTTGAACCCTTTGATACTCCGCGGCAAAACCGGTTTGAGCAGTTTGTTTTATACAGCAAAAATAAATCCCTTGATTTTCACAGCATAGAAAAAATCTTTTATACAGCGACCCCTGAATATGCCGCAAAAATTATCTTGAACACGATTTGATCGGGACCGATATTATGAAAAATATTTTGTATGAAATCTATAAATTGATACTAAAAATCCCTTTTATTAATTGGATAACAATAAAAAAGAATAATGATATACGAATAAAATGCAAAATCAAGAAAAACAAGATATATGTAATGGGAAAAGGGAATGTCATCAACATTGCTGCCGATTGCAATATTAAAAATTCATCCTTTTATATCTGCGGCAACAATAATAAAATCGAGATAAACAGCGGAGCCTTTTGTAACGGAGTTGAATTTTATATCGAGGACGACGGCGGTGAAATAACCATCGGAAAAAACACGGTTTTAAACACAAAAACTCATCTTGCTGTTATTGAGGGTACAAGGATAAACATAGGTAACGATTGTCTTTTTTCATCAAATGTTATTTTTAGAACAGGTGACAGCCACTCTATTTTAAATAATAACAAGAGGATTAATTATTCGCAGGATATTAGCATTGCAAATAAGGTTTGGATCGGCTATGATGTTAAACTTAACAAGGGTGCTAAAATAAACAGTAACAGCATAGTCGGTACCGGGGCGGTAATCACAAAAAAATTTGAAGAGCAAAACGTTATAATCGCCGGTGTTCCGGCAAAAATTGTAAAGCGTGATGTGAGTTGGTGCGCCGAGCGAATTGCTTCAACTTGACGATGTTGATACCGCGTGATATAATTAAAAGAAAACAGAAGTGAATAACAAGATGACACAAAAAAGCACCGATAAATTCGACACCGAAATATATGCGCAGGACAACAAACTTAACATTGGGGTAGCCGAGCTTTGGCGATACCGTGACCTTGTTAAAATGTTTGTAAAGCGAAATTTCACCTCACTATACAAACAAACCATCTTAGGTCCTATCTGGATAATTTTAAACCCCTTTATCACATCGGTTGTATTCACCTTTATTTTCGGGGAGCTTGCCGGTATTTCGACCGATGGCGCGCCGCAATTTTTGTTTTATATGTCGGGTAATATCCTGTGGGCATTTTTCTCTACCACAACAAACAATCTCTCCGGGACATTTTTGGCGAATATGGGGATGTATGGCAAGGTCTATTTTGCAAGACTTTCCGTGCCGATAGCAACCACCTTCACCGGTCTTATCAGTTTTATTCTTCAGGTTGTGTTTTATTTTGTGTTTTTCCTTTTTTATGTAATAACAGGGTCGGATATAAGCATTTCGCCGCTAATTTTATTAGTTCCGCTCGTTATAGTGCAGATAATGATGATTTCGATGGGCGTGGGGTTGACAATTACCTCCATCACGGCGAAATACCGCGATTTAACCTTTGTCTTCCCTGTTTTAATTCAGGTGTTGATGTATGTCACACCGATAGTTTACCCCTCCTCCTCACTCGGTGGAATAACAAGGGTTATCGTCCTTTTAAACCCCGTATCCCCTGCCGTGGAGGTGTTCCGATATGCCCTGCTCAGCGTGGGGGTGGTTAACTGGGGGTACTGGCTGATATCGTGGATTACAACGGTAATTTTGTTTATAATCGGCCTTATTGCTTTTCATAAGAGAGAAAAAAGTTTTGTGGACGTAATATAATGAGTAATGAATTAATAATAAAGGTTGAAAACTTAAGCAAAAAATATGTTTTAGGTCAATTCGGTCGCGGCACCTTGACGGAGGATCTGCAGGCATGGTGGGCTAAGGTGAGAAAAAAAGAGGACCCTCATCATATAATCGGGCGAAAAAAATTCACCGGCAATGAACAATTTTGGGCGGTGAAAAACTTATCCTTTGAGTGTTATGAGGGCGAAAAGATAGGCATTATCGGGCACAACGGCGCCGGCAAAAGCACGTTGCTCAAACTGCTGTGCCGAATTACAACACCGACCGAGGGCAGTATAAAGCACAACGGGAAGATATCGAGTATGCTGGAGGTCGGGACCGGCTTTAACGTGGAGCTCACCGGCCGTGAGAACATCTATCTCAACGGCACGATTTTAGGGATGAGTGTGCCGGAAATCGATGAAAGATTAGAGGAGATTATCGATTTCAGCGAGTGTCGCGAGTTTATAGACACTCCCGTTAAACGCTTTTCCAGTGGGATGTTTGTGAAACTTGCATTTTCGGTAGCCTCACACCTAAATAACAAGATTGTTATTATGGACGAGGTTTTAGCGGTCGGTGATGCCGCGTTTCAACAAAAATGTATTGCAAAGATGACACAAATTGCGCAAGAAGGCGGTAAATGCGTTTTATTTGTCAGCCATAACATGCAGTTTATAAAGCAGTTTTGTTCAAGATGTATCGTTTTGGAAAAGGGTGAAAAAATTTTCGACGGCGATGTGGATGAAGCGATTGAACTATACCTCGATAAGCATAACAGTGAAAATTTAGTATACGATTTGAGAGCCACACCACGAGACAGGGCATACACCTCCTGCAAAATAACCGATCTTGAGTTTGTCGATAAAGTCGACGTTGTGTTTAGTGAAGATGAACTCATGCGCCTTAAAATAAAGTATATCTTCCATGAAAAGGTTGACAATTCTTATCTCTCACTTTTGGTCAAAAATGTCGACGAGACTGCGGTGGGGGCTGTGAACAGCGCACCGATAACAAACTATGTCACCGACGAGGAGGCGACAGCTTTTTATGAATTCGATTTGAAAAATTTGCCGCCGGGAAAATATTATTTTTTGATAAGGATTATGAGGAACAACGAACACGGGCAACCGCTAATCTTTGACATGCCACAGCAGAATATTTTATTTACAAAAGGCAGTAGTGCCGAGGGGCGCAGTTGGCCAAAGACGCTGATGGGCTATACAAATCTCGGTGAGTTGAGAAGTCTGTAATAACTTGCAGGTTATATAAGGAGTAGTTTATTGTTTCACAGAAAGATAATAAATACTATTAGAAAAAACAGGATTAAAAAGAGGTTTGGTGAAAACGTCGATGTCTCACCGAACACTGTTTTTGATGATGCAACAAAGCTAAAGGGGTATAACTGCATAGGCGATAACGCAAACATATGCGGCAGTGAGATTGGGCGATTTAGCTATATCGGCAACAACAGCAATCTATCACACTGTGAAATAGGGGCTTTTTGCTCAATTTCTTGGGATGTGGAGATCCTTGTCGGGGAGCATCCGACAAATTTCGTCTCGACACACCCTGCCTTTTTTTCGCCGAGAAAATTTGCCGATATGTGCTTTAACCCCAAAACAAGGTTTGAAGAGGTTAAATATTTCAAAGATAATATTTATGTTTTGATTGGCAACGATGTGCTGATAAATGCCGATGTTAAAATAGTCTGCGGCGTTAAAATAGGCGATGGCGCTATTGTTCGAGCCGGTGCGGTCATCACCAAAGATGTAGAGCCGTATTCAATTGTCGGCGGTGTGCCGGCACGGGTTATAAAAAAAAGGTTCAATGACGGCGATATTGACTTTTTGCGTGAATTTAAATGGTGGGAAAAGGATGTCGAGTGGTTGAAAATGCATGTTGATCTTTTTGATGATGTTGAAAAATTGAGGAGTTTTGCACAGTGAGTATTATTTTAGATTTTATTATAAAACTTCTCATTAAAATTTATCAGGCTATCGATGTTAGAATGATAAAACCATTGATGCGCAGTAAATATTCATACAAAAACGCCGGGAAAATCTGCAAAGAATTTAATATTGATAAAAAAATTTTAGAAAAAAACAAAAAATTCTTTAACATTCACAAAGGAAAAAGATGCTTTATCGTCGGCAATGCCCCCTCCATAAAAACGCAGGACCTGTCACTTTTAAAGGATGAAATAGTTTTTACGGTAAACTATATTTATAAGAGTGAGCAGTATGAGGATTTAAACTCCAACTATCACTTTTTCACCGACCCGTTTTGTTTTAATTTAGATAAAAGCAATCCCGAAACGTTTTTAAATATAGAAAAAAACGGTGTCAAACCGGTCTTGTTTTTACCGTATGAAACCGCCTTTGATTATGTGAAAAAAACTAAAATCGATGAAAAGTTAAACATTCATTTTATCTCATCACAGGTGCCGATGGAACTCGGAGTTACACCGACAAATTTGGATGCGCCGATATCGGGCTACTGGACGGTTATCCACACGGCAATTGTCGCCGCAATATATATGGGGATCGGTGAGATATACCTTTTAGGGTGCGATTGCACAGGGATTGTGACCGACGTTGAAACGTTGCAAGAAAAAGAAGAGATAAGCGGTTACAGCTATGAGTTTGATAAAAAACAACAGGAAAAGTTGTTGTATGAATATGAAAATAATATTACCTTTCAAGATTCATTGAGAGGGTGGGCACATATACTTGATGGCTACAAGGTGTTAGATGGCCACTGCAAAAAAATCGGTGTGAAGTTATATAACGCCACCAACGGCGGTATTTTAAGGTCACTTGAGCGTAAAAAATATGAGGATCTATTTGCAAGAGGTGCAAAATGAATGTAATTGCTTTGAGTTTAGGGGATCATTATGCCCAGCTGGCAATGAAAAAAGTCATAGAAAAACTCGACACCAAAACCCTGTTCTCCATAACAAGCGACATAAACCGAGATATTTTAAGGCAGTTGAGTTGCCACGTTGAAAGCTATGAAATAACTATCGAAAATCGATTGTTATGCAGTGAGGGCAAAACATCAGACAACGACAGAATTCCGATAGATAATGACTTAATGGAAAAGTTCGGTCGCTATTTTTCCAACGCAACCAATATTTACAACAGGTTGTCCTATGGAAATAGGGATTATAGATACATTAATGCCGTTGAAGACATGTTGGATGCACTTTCCTACTGGAACACCATAATTAAAAGATTTCAAATTGACGTTTTCCTCTGTCATGATGTCCCACACTGCGCATTCGAATATGTAATCTATGCACTGTGCAAAATATATGATATTCCCGTTTATTTTATGTATCCGACACCGATTTACGGTTATAGCATTATTGCAACCGACATAGAATCCTTTTGCGACGAGATTAAAACGACCTATGATAAGGAGTTGTTAATCTATAAAGATATAGATATTGCGGATATCGTTTTACCGGAGGATTTTGAAAAAGATTTTGAAAAATTTACCACCTTTGAAAATAAGGATTTAACACCGCATTATATGCAGACTTTTTATTCCGAAAAAAATGCCGCACCCACTAAAAAGAAAAATATCATAATTCGACTTTTTGAGTTTGCGAGGGTTTGCTTTAAGACCGGTATTCGCAAAAACGTTGTCTATTGGTTGCGCTATAACTTCTCCGGTGTGAAAAGGGAGGACGAGCTGACAAGCGATTATTATGCAAAATGGGACTCGCTGTGCAAAATCCCCGACCTTGACAAAAAATACATCTATCTGCCGCTGCATCTTCAACCGGAGGCAACAAGCTGCCCGATGGGCGGAATATATAAAAATCAGGAGCTTGTGGCACAGATGCTTTCGCACTGCGTCCCCGACGATGTTTATATCTATATTAAAGAAAATCCAAAACAGGTCACATGGCATAGGACAAACGGCTTTGTCGACACCTTAGCTAAGTATAAAAATGTTATTTTAGTGCCGCGAGATTTTGATACTTACCGGCTCATTGATAACTGCATTGCGGTGGCAAGCGTCACCGGGACCGCTCTATGGGAGGGCGTTTGGAAAAATAAACCGGGCTTGATTTTTGGGTACTTTACAACACAGCACGCACCGGGTGTATACAAGATAAGAAATACCGTGGATTGTGAAAAGGCGATAAATGAAATCGTTGACCCCGCAATCGATACAAACATACCACTCAAAAACCTGAGAATATTCCTGCTTGCGTTGAGCAAAGTCTCGTTCAAAGGTGCAATCCATCGGCATAAGGTCCTCGGGGAAGAGCACATAGAGCAGGAGCGCACCGAGGCAATCGCCAACGCATATTTAACTGCAATAGAAAAAGGACGGTCATAATGAAAAATGTTTTTATAACCGGCACCGCCGGCATGTTGGGGTCAAATTTATCCTATCTGTTGCGGGATAAATACAGCATCTTCGGCATCGATAAAAATCCGGTCAATATTAACAATGTATCTTGTAGTATCGGCTCTGCGCTGGATACATTAGATGTCGAAAATATTTTATCGGAAAACAAAATCGATACCTTTATTCACTGTGCGGCACTGGTGAATGTGGATTTGTGCGAGACAAAACCGGACTATGCCGAAATAGTGAATTTCCAGATGGTGGATAATCTGCGCAAGATATGCAAAAAACAGGGGGTGAAATTTGTATTCATCTCCACCGACGCGGTCTATAAGGGCACCAAGGTCGATTTAAGCAGTGAGACCGACGAGGTCGCCCCCGTCAACGTATATGCAAAAACCAAATTAATGGCGGAGGAAAAGGTCTTGGAGGATGAAAACGCCCTGATAATCAGGACCAATATGTACGGCTATAACTACCGTAATAAAAATTCGTTCAGTGAGTGGATTATTCAAGCACTAATTTCAGATGAGACGTTAAATATGTTTAACGATGTTTATTTCTCCCCCATTTTGGTCAACAACCTGGTCAAGATAATCGAGCTTGCAATAACAAATAATCTTAAAGGGATATATAATATAGGCAGTAAAAACCGAATTGATAAATATACAATAGGCAAAAAAATACAGGATTTGTTTCAAATCCCGGGTGTAATCAACTCAATAAGCGTGGATAATTTTAATTTTTCAGCGCCCAGAACAAAAAACATGGGGCTTAATTGTGATAAAATCCAAAAGGATTTGGGGATTGTTTTAAATACCGTTGAAGAGGATTTGGCACAGTACAAAAAATTATCGGATGAAAATTATGCAGCTAAACTAAAATCGGGGGAATAGCATGGGTACGGAGATTAAAATCGGTGAGGCGGTTATAAGTGAGGGTGCAAGACCGTATTTCATAGCCGATATAGCGGCAAATCATGATGGTGATATCGATAGAGCTTATGAGCTTATAAAACTTGCAAAACAAGCGGGTGCCGACGCCGCAAAATTCCAAAATTTCAAGGCGGACAAGATAGTTAGCGATATCGGCTTTAAAAACATGGGTGGGCAACTCTCCCATCAAAAAAATTGGAGCAAATCGGTTTTTGATGTCTATCTTGAGGCAAGCATCAGCGATGATTGGACGCCACTGTTAAAAGCCAAATGCGATGAGGTCGGGATTGAGTATATGACAAGCCCCTACGACTTTGCATCTGTTGACCTTGCCGACAGATATGTTAATGCCTATAAAATAGGCTCCGGCGATATCACATGGCATGAAATGCTGGAGTATATCGCCGAAAAAAATAAACCGGTAATATTGGCAAGCGGCGCCGCCGACCTCAATGAGGTTGACAATGCTATCAATCGGATTATGAAGATAAATAAAAACGTTGTGTTAATGCAGTGCAACACCAATTACACTGCGGACAAGAACAATTTTAGATACATCAACCTAAATGTGCTGAATACTTATAAAGAAAAATACCCCGATGTCATTTTCGGCTTATCGGATCACACCTTAGGTCACGTTGCCGTTTTGGGCGCAATAGCCCTTGGGGCAAGAGTGATTGAAAAGCACTTCACCGACGACAAAACAAGAACCGGCCCCGACCATAAATTCAGCACAACGCCCGAAGAGTGGCGTGAGATGGTGGACGCGTCCTATGATCTGTGGCTCTGTTTAGGCGATGGGATTAAAAGGGTTGAGGATAATGAAAAGCAGACCGTCATAGTTCAAAAAAGGGGCTTGTATTTGACAAAAGGGCTTTTGGCAGGCTCTGTTTTGACAAAGGAGGACCTGCAACCGCTGCGACCCAGAAGTGATGTTGGCTATGAGCCATATGAAATTGATAGTTTAATCGGTAAAACCCTCAACAAAGATTTGTCGGACGGGGTTATGTTAAAAAGAGAGGATGTTGATTGATGATTAAGGGTAATTTAGTTTCCTTTAGAGCACTCGAGCGGTGCGATTTACCGCTGTTGAAAGAGTGGAGGAACAATGAGGATTTCCGCAAGTTTTTTCGCGAATATCGTGAGTTGAGCAATGATAATCAAGAGTTTTGGTTTAATGAATATGTCATTAAAAGGAACGACACCTTGATGTTTATGATTATTAAAAATGATAACGATAACACCCCGATAGGTTGCGCCGGCCTTTGCTATATCAACTGGGTCAACAGAAATGCCGATCTCAGCTTGTATATCGGCGAGAATAATGCATATATCGACAACAAAGGATATGCAAAAGAGGCGTGTGAGATGCTGTTTGGCTACGGTTTTGGCGAGCTTGGTCTTAATAAGATATGGACCGAAATTTATGAGTTTGACACCCCGAAATATGAGCTGTATTCAAAAATAGGCATGGTTCAGGACGGGCTTTTGAGAGAGAATTATTTTCACGGTGGGAAATTCCACAATTCACGTATAATGTCAATACTGGCAAAAGACTTTTTTGCCGACAAGGGTGAAAAGATATAGCTATGAAGATATTAGCCATTATACCGGCAAGGGGCGGTAGCAAAAGAATAGCAAATAAAAACATAAAGTTGTTTTTAGATAAACCTATTATTTCCTACTCCATACTCGCCGCCCAAAAAAGCGGTATCTTTGATGAAATAGTTGTTTCAACCGATTCAAAGGAGATAGCGAGCATCGCCGACGACTACGGTGCCAAAGTTCCGTTTTTGAGGAGTGAGCGCAACTCCGACGACTTTGCCACCACTACAGATGTCATCTTAGAGGTTGTGGACAAAATGCGCAACCTCGGTAAAAATTTTGACTTTGTCTGTTGCATCTATCCGACCGCGCCCTTTGTAAATGCGGCGATATTGAAAGAAGCGTTCGACATACTTCGCTCAACCGATGCGAACAGCGTCTTTCCGATAACCGCCTTTTCATACCCACCTCAAAGAGCGGTAGTCATTGACGACAATAATTATCTGAAGTTTCTAAACAAGGAATACGAATTTACAAGAAGTCAAGATTTAGATAAGCATTATCACGATGCAGGGCAGTTTTATTTTTTGAGAACGGCAACCTTTTTAGCGGAAAAAGGATTGGTTTTAAGTAAAACAGTGCCCATAATTGTCGATGAGTTAAAGGTGCAGGATATAGACAACGAAACGGACTGGAGACTAGCGGAGATGAAGTATCAAATTGCGTTAGATGAGGGAAAATGAAAAACATGACACCATCAACTAATAAAACTTATCTGCCCACCTTGACAGGGCTGATAATATCGCTCGTGTTCAGTGGCTGTATTATCTTTAGTCTCTTTGGCTACGGGTCGTTTTATGACATAAAAATTATACTGATAAGTCTCTGTATTGTTGTTTTTTGGCTTGTCGGCTTTATTTTTAATGCACGAAAGGCAAAAATCAATCTCAAAGATTTTCTCATATCGATTGTCTTGTTGTCGGTTTTATCTGTCTATCTTGTCAATGTTGTATGGAATTCGAATACGTTAAATTTAGATGTTTTTACCAATATTTATCTCGGCGGTGTCCATGTTGACACCATGTTTCACACCACGTTAGCAAGGACTATTTTTGAGGTCGGCGCCCCCTCCATCCTCGCTGACGGAATACATGGCATCAACTATCATACCGGGAGTCATTTAATATTAGCGATAATCTCCTTTGTTTTTATCATAAATATTGTCTTTGTATACAACTACATCTATCCCGTTGTTTTTATACCGTTATTCTTTTATCTGTTGCAACAACTTATAGTTAACATTAAATTTTATATGGGTAAGAACACGATAGTTAAAAACATCGACCTGCTTTTTGTTATGATGGCATTTATACCGCTTCTTAGCTACGCGTCGTATCATAATGCCGGTATATTTTTAAATAATTATTTTGTGAGCGAGTCTTTTTTAATTGCAAATGCATTAATGTTATTGTTTATTAATCTGTTTGTCTTATTGTACCGTAAATCTTATTTCAATCACAAAATCATCGGAACATTATGGTATACTATCGCAATCCCTGCTTTCATTGTTTTAATATCCTTTGCAAAAATTTCGACCGGCGCTATAGTTTTAAGCGGTGTAATGTATATTATTTTCCGAAAAAATATGCGCAATATCAAACATTGGATTTTAAATGCATGGTACGCAGCCTCATTTTTCATCTATTACTTCGGCTCTTACAGCGTCAGCAGCGGCGGCTCATACGGCGGCGACCCTTTCTTTAAAATACTTGCATTTGAATATTATTATATCGAAAATGGCAACTCGCTCTTTTATTTGTTGTTTTTCTCAATATTTTCACTATCTGTTGCCCTATATGCAACGCGAAAGATTAACGGTTTAAAACAGATTGTTTTTACCGATAAATTTTTCCTTGAGGAGGCATTAATTGTAATGACCGTCACCTCATTCCTGCCGGGTATGTTTTTTCACTTTTACGGCGGTAGTGCCGGTTACTTTTTCATGGTTCCCACCATAGTAGGCTTGGCTTTCTTTGTTGCAAACGAACTACCCTATAAGATATACGATAAACTGTGTGGAACCTTTTTGCTGAAAAAAGCTGTTAAAATTCTTTTTGTTTGCATTGTTGTCACATTCGTAGTTAACATTAACCTTATAGATCTTGTTGTCAACATGAACAATCAGATGAAACACACGGAAAAATATAGTGAGGAGAACTACACTACCTACAAAAATCAAATTATGTCCGGCGACATTTTCAGCGGTATCGGCGGTATAGTAGAGACACATCTTGCACCCAACAAATACATGAACGGCACGTTTGTGCAGGAGCTTATTCGTCTTGATTCGTTACCTGCCGAGCAAAAAAGGGAGTCGGTTATTTTTATTGACAGCGATAGTGTTATATGGGATAATTATAACGATGGTGATGCTCTGTTATTTACAATTTCAGGGTATACCGGAATCGAATCCTACAACATGTTAGTATATAATGAGGACGATCTGCCTGCTTATCATAATAAAGAACGTTCAATACGTTACGGGATGGGATATGGGTTAAATAGAATAAATGTACACGAAAATGAGTTGACAATAGAAGAAGTAAAAACAAACGTAAAAGATGACGGTTACAATTACATTTATTATTTTACCGGCGACACTTTAGAAGAGATAATACTGTAAAACGATTACATTGATAGGACAATACAATGATTTTATTTAACATCCCTCCCCATGTCGGCACCGAGCTGAAATACATCGAAAAAGCAATCCGAAACAACAAAATTTGCGGTGACGGTGAGTTTACTAAACTTTGCAACGAGTGGATTGAAAACAAGACCGGCTGCAAAAAAGCACTGCTCACAACAAGTTGCACCCATGCACTTGAAATGGCGGCACTTTTGTGTGATATTAAGCCCGGGGACGAGGTAATCATGCCGTCCTACACATTCGTTTCGACGGCAAACGCCTTTGTATTATATGGCGCGAAAATTGTTTTTGTGGACATCAGACCGGACACCATGAATATCGACGAAAAACTGATTGAGGGTGCAATCACCGACAAAACAAAGGCCATTGTCCCTGTTCACTATGCCGGTGTAGCCTGCGAGATGGACACAATTATGGATATTGCAAACCGTCATGATCTATTTGTCGTTGAGGACGCGGCACAGGGCGTTATGTCGACATATAAAGGGCGTGCGCTCGGCTCGATAGGGCATTTTGGTTGTTTTTCTTTCCACGAGACTAAAAACTACTCAATGGGTGAGGGCGGTGCTCTACTTATAAATGATGAGCGTTTCATCGAACGTGCGGAGATTATCCGCGAAAAAGGGACAGACCGCAGTAAATTTTGGCGCGGTGAGGTTGATAAATACACATGGGTGGACAAAGGCTCATCATATCTCCCGAGTGAGATTAACGCGGCATATCTCTATGCTCAGCTTATAAAGGCGGATGAAATCAATGATGACCGTCTCAAAACCTGGAATTTGTACAATGAAGAACTAAAAAGCTTTGCAGCGGAGCGGTTTATACTGCCCACCATCCCACAAGATTGCGTGCACAATGCGCACATGTTCTACATTAAACTGCGCTCACTCCAAGAGCGAACCTTATTAATAAACCATCTAAAGCAAAATGATATTTTGAGTGTATTTCACTATGTCCCGTTGCACAGCTCCCCTTTTGGTGAAAAATGCGGTGTGTTTTTCGGCGATGATGTACACACTACACAGGAGAGTGATAGGTTGTTGCGACTGCCTATGTATTACGGAGGGTTAAACGATATCAAATATGTAATAAAAACCATCAAATGCTTTTAAGGATAAAATGCGCATGAAAACAAAATTCATATTATTTCTTGCAACAGAAAAAGGTTACACCTCGTTGCAATATTTATTGCACAATAATTTAATCGAAAACATAGCTTGCGTTGTAAGTTTCAAGGAAATTGATGTAAAAAAAGAATGGTATACCGACATTGTAAAATTATGTCAGGATGCCGATATTCCTTTTCGTGACTGGTTTGATGTCAGAACAGATTTAACAAAATTGCTAATTGATACAAGAGCTGACTCTGCAATAGCAATATCGTGGAAATACTTACTGCCATTATCAATTAATGATATTTTGCGTACAAAACTAATAGTATTTCATGATTCTATGCTCCCAAAATACAGGGGGTTTGCGCCCACTCCTACCGCAGTGATAAACGGTGATGAATTTATAGGAATTACCGCCTTGTTCGCAGGCGAAAGTGCCGATAACGGTGATATTTTGTTGCAAAGGAAAATGCAAATTGAACCGAATGAATACATTAAAGAAATTATAAAACGACAGGCTGATATCTACGCGGAGATGACTTTAGAACTTATAGATAAAATTAGCAAAAACCGACTTACAGCACAAAGTCAAGATAATAGTGAGGCTACATACAGCATCTGGAGAGATTTGGAAGATTATAAGATTGATTGGCAGTGGACAGCAAAAAAAATATTCAACACCATTAGGGCTTTAGGCGAACCATACCAAGGAGCATTTACATTAATCGACGATGAAAAAATAATAATATCAGAAGCTGAAGTCGTTGAGGATCTAACATTTGAAATAAGACAACCCGGTAAAATATGGTCAATTACCGATGGTATGCCGGTTGTTGTTTGTGGTAGTGGATTGTTGAAAATAATCAAAGCATATGACAGTAATAATAATATTTATAGTTTTAAAAAACTTAGAACCCGTTTAATATAATACTATAATCATCATAAATATAATTTAACGGAAAGTAGTAGAATGAAAGTAAAAATAAACCTAATATTATACATACTTGTAATTTTCATCATATTCGCATTTATTTTCACCGTTACAAGGTACACTCCGGCTATAGGCGATGATGTGCTCTTCACCGTCACGGACACCGCTTTGCATTATCTTGATGACTATGACGGCGATTATGGTGAAAAAATAACCGATATACAACATATAATTGAAAGTAGCGTGTTGTACTATACCAACTGGAGCGGGAGAGTTTTCGGGCAGATGCTGACCTCCCTGCGCTCTGTATTTAGCGATACTTTTGTGGGCGTGTTTTCCGGTGTGATTTTTCTGTTTTCAATCTTCACCTGTTTAGTCAATATCAATGATAAGATAAAAAAAATAAAACCCACACAGGTCATTGTTCTTTTTTTAGTGCTGTTCTATCTTACCGAGGCGGTTTGGTTTTATTATCGATATATTTTTACAACTATGTACGTTCTTGCATGTGCGTTAATCATGCTGTATTTTTATGTGATAACTAAAAAAATTGACTTTTCTGCCGAGTTGAGCTTTAAAATATGTATCCTTGTTAACCTTTTCGGTTTTTTCACCGGTATGCAACATGAAATGTTCGGCGCAATACTCTGCCTCATGATTTTCTTTCAATCGATATTTAACTATCAAATAAAATTTGCACATATTAAAAGAGCCTTATTGTGCAACATAGGTTTGTTAATAGGTATAGTTGCCAGCGTTTTATCGCCGGGTACATTTGTTCGCATGGCGCAGTCACATTCTGCCGGATATGAAAATAGCCTTTTGGAGCGTTTTGAGTATAGTTTTTATCTCCACATCGACACCCTGACGACCAACTCATTGTTCGGGCATATCCTTATGATAGTTTTAATCACGCTTGCATTAATCACTATTATATTTATAAGAAAACAGAATATTTTTTATGTCATCAAATGCAATATGGGGTTGATATCCGGCGCGGTTGCCTCGCTATTCATGTGGTCTTTTTCCCCTTATGTCCCGAACTATGGTTTGCTTTTATATCTGATGATCGTTTTAATATTAATATTTAAAAATTTAGCGACTGTTGATGAGTTAAACCTATCCTTTTTATCCAAAAAAACAAAAACAAATATTGCTGTGACATTCAATATTATTGCCACCGTTATATTTGTGTTGCTGTTTATTAATGCTAATTATCTTTGGCTCGGTGATTTAAAAGCTACCACCGTAGAGCGAGAGGAGTTGATTGCAACCGCCATCGCAAACGGCGAAGAAAGTGTCGAGGTCCCGCTTTATGACGAGAGTGTTTCCAACGCGTTTACCTGTTATAATTATAACAACAGCGGTGGGGATTTCGGGCAAGAATACTATCGTTTATACTATGAAATATTGGTTGTTCCGCAGGAGTATAGCAACTAAAACTTTATTTGTCGGCAAATCATACGCACAAAAAACCACATATCAATGTTTTTTATGCTATTCTTTGGACAAATATAAGTTTTAGTTGCTATAATTTACTTCATCCACCCGTTTCCAATGACATACACCACCAGCTCCATTGCGGTTTTGCATCCGGATTTTAACAGCATATTCTCCATATGGCGTTTGACGGTGCCGGGGGCTATGCCCAGCTCGTCTGCTATCTCCTGCCTTGTGTAGGAATGGCAGAGCAGGCGCAATATCTCCAGCTCGCGCTCGGTGAACGGCGCCTCACCGCTCGCCGTCGGGATATGTATCGGCTCGGGGAAACGCCTCTCCCCCACCATGACGGCGCGGATGGTATCTAAAAACTTATGTATCGGCTCCGATTTTGATAAAAATGCATCGGCGCCTGCTTTTTTTGCGTTCGGAATATAGGATATCTCGTCAAAGCCGGACATGACGACCACCTTTATCTGTGGAAATTTACCCTTTATCCGCTCGGTGAGCATTATACCGCTGTCATTCTCCTCCATCGAGATGTCGGTGAGGATAACATCCGGCAAAAGGTCCTCGCACAACCTCTCAACCCCCTCACACCCGACCGAACTGCCGACAAATCGCATGTCCTGCTCCGACTCAATTATATTGCTGAACGCATCCAAAACCGATTTATGGTCGTCTACAATTAGAACCTTTATCAATCCTCTTCCCCTTTGATGGTGATAATTAACGAAAACTGAGGTATAACCTCCACCTTGAGCGTCCCACCGAGGTTTTCCACGCGATTTCTTATGCCGAAAAGTCCGCCCCCCTCCACAAGACCTTTTTTCGGTCTTGTGCCGTTGTTGGTTATCTCGATACGATAACCGTCTTTTTGTCGCTCAATTCGAGCATATACCTTGGTTGCACCGGCGTGCTTGACCGCATTGGTGCACGCCTCACGCAGGACGGCGATGAACATGAAAGCTATGCTATGCTCTTTGGGGAGTTCGTCCAACAGTTCTATGGAAAGACCAATCTTTCGGAAATAAAAATATGTCTCGCCGAACAATTCACCCGGGTCCCCGCCCCGTTTTGCCTTTATTTGATTTATAACGTCCCGTGTTAGGGAAAAAAGGACGGAATAATCATTTAGATTATCATCTTTGCTTAGCCTTTGCAGGGCTGTTAACCGCTGACTCATAACATCGTGCACCTGTGAGCGGATACGAGAATATTCCTGCTCTCGGCGCAGTGAGCTCATCATTTCACTGAGTTTTACATTCCCCTCACCTTGATGGGTCGGTCTATCCCCTTCACCCGAGAGCAGTATGTCACCTTTTATATTGAGCAGGTGCGCATGTGTCTCATCCCATGGTTTTATCACTGCGGTGCAATTTGAGGTGGTAAAGCGTTTGATAAGTCGCCCTTTTTCCTCATCATTAAAAAGAGATCGCTGGGAGATTGTGGAGAATACTATTTCACCGCCCCTATCATACAGTTGGACAACGAGTGACGGGCAGTCCATGCGCGCCGCCTTGTAGACCATTTCACAAAACATGCGGTATATCGTGACCAAGCTCCCTTTAGGCATATCGCCGGACAGGGTGCACCCTATTGTCAGCTCGATGCCGGCCGAGTGCGCATACTCCCTCATCTCACAGAGTGCGCTTAACATAATATTTACCGTTGGGCTCCTTTGATAAAACGAGTTGATAAGGAGCATACACTCCCTTTTCATACTACAAGCGATAATGCTGATGTCCGCAATAATTCGCCTTTTATCATCGGCGGTCTGTATCTTTTCGAGCAGTTGTTCTATCTTTTGTGTGCCCTCCTCCAACACTGTGTCGATGCTGTCATAGACAGCGCGCTCGGCACTGTAGGCGGCGAGTGTCTCGTTTATATCCTTGCTTTGGGATAAAAAAGTATTGTGTCGGCTCAAATCCATACTACTCCCCCACGTTGGTGGGGTAAATCGTTTTATTGTTTTTCAACTTAGCGTATCCAAACCCGATGACAGCACCGACTATGCCCCCGATGATATGCGCGAATTGAGAGATGTTGTCCAGCGAAAAAATGGCGCTGTACACCTCCTGTCCGAGATATAAAACCGCGACCAATATAAAAGTTATCGGCACACCATCCCCCTTAAATCCGGTTATGGAGGAGAGCAGAATAAATGCAAACACCACACCGCTCGCACCGAGTAGGGCGGTGTCAAAAAATATAAATTGCAATATCCCGGTGATGACGGCGGTGCAGAAGATGATAAACGCGGTATCTGTCGAGCCGTATTTTTCCTCCAGCAGCGGTCCTGTCAAAAGTATTAACATGACATTGCCGAGAAGGTGGTCAAGGTCGGCGTGTCCGAAAACATGCCCGATAAAACGAAAATAGGTGAACGGGTCGGATAGCGGCGCTCGATAGACGCTGAAAAGCAACGCGTCGGTCACCCCACCGGTGAGGATACCGAGCAAAGTCGCAAAAAGGGATATCGCCGTGAACGCGATTATAACAGGGGAGTTAAATATTATTTTTTTCATGTTATTTTATCCTGACGGAGCGTTTTTTTTTGTGAAAAGTGAATAGTTAAGGAAAAGCCGTTTCAACAACTATTCACTATTCACTATTCACTATTCACTAATTATCACTATTCCCTGCCCTCATATTTAAGGTCCTCATACTTGCGCCGGCATTTCTCTTTATACACACGGTTGGAACTCTCGCTTTTAAAGGCTAGTGATAAAAACTGCATCGCCTGCTCTTTATTTGAAAGGCGCAGGCAAAGCTCTGCCATTATCATAAATATCTGTTGTTCCGCCTCGGGGCTCTCCAATTTTCTTGTGAACTGATAGATATGATTATATTTCTCCAGTGCTTTTTGTGAGGCAAATCGAACCATCTCGTCGTCCCCGACATCCTCATACAGCCAGACGATGTTCAGCCAAAGTTTTGCAAGGCTTACCTCGTTGTCACTCAACTCCTCGACACAGCTTGCCGCGATGTAATGTGCGATTATAACCTCATCGACGGTGCGATTATTGCTATATATTTCGGTTATCTCCGCAATGCCGTTATCTATCAATTTTTGTTTAATTTTCACACCCTCTCCCCTGCCGACATTTGCAAAATCTTTTTCCTGATTGGAATACTTGCAGGAGGGGCAGACGAGGATATTATACCACATGGGGTCAAAATCCTTAAATTCTATACGCAGATCAAACCCGGTCTTGACGGTGCGCAGCAGTGAATATAGTATCGACTTTTCCATAAACTCCGTGCCACACACGGGGCAGGTGTATTTTGCGGGGTGCAGATGCTTCGCCTCGGTGGGTATGTCTAAACTTTTGCCCTGTTCGGCTATACTGTCCGGCAGGTCAAACGCCCTTTTCGCTATCTCTATTTTTTTCGCGTTTGTATACCCCTCATCGCTCACTTTATGTATCGGTGCCTGTTTTTTTACACCGGCAAGACGCTCCATCACCGCCAACGCCTGTGTGGGGCATAGCTTGACAAAGTTCAAAAGTTCACTCTTTTTAATTCGAATTATCGAAATGGGTTCAGCAGAGATTGCATTATCGGTATAGTTACGGCTGTGAAGTATATCTTCGATGGCGAGGGTAGCGGGTGCATGACAGACCGATTCCGTAGATTTGAGCAAAACCGACCCGTTGACAAGTGCAAAAAATTCCTCTGCCGGCTCCCCCTCGTTATAAAGTGGTTGTTTTGCCTCCATCTTTTCAATTTTTCGCCCTACAGCAATGGCAATAAATTCATTTGTAGCCATAACTTATAGCTCCTTTCAAAAAATGTTGTGTTAATTTGTCAAAGTTTATCTTTTACTATTGAAATTATGATGAAAATTTGGTATGCTATATTATATAGAGAAATGCACATGTAGAAAGGGATGGTCCGACACTATGGCTGATAATAACTATCGTCAGGAGATATTGCTTGAAAGCGGTACGAATGAGATTGAATTGATGGAGTTCAAGATAGGCAAAAACGTCTTTGGAATAAACGTTGCAAAGGTTACCGAGATTATGATGTCTGCGCCGGTCAAGGCTATGCCACATTCTCACCCTGCAATTGAGGGGGTCTATAAACCGCGTGAGGTGGTGCTCACCGTCGTAAACCTGCCGGAGTATCTGAACCTCATGACCTCGGAAAATCAGGGGGGTCGCGACCTGTTCATCGTCACCAGCTTCAACAAACTTAACATTGCGTTTCGCGTGAACGAGGTTGTGGGTATCGACCGTGTCTCCTGGAGTTCCATTCAAAAACCGGATAAGACAATATACGGCTCACACGACGGCGTTGCTACCGGACTTGTAGAGTTTGACGGTCGGCTTATCACCATTCTCGACTTTGAGAAGATTGTCGCCGAGATTGCACCGGTTACATCTATACAGATATCCGATATCGAGTCGTTGGGTGAGCGCAACTTAAGCGAACTTCCCCTTGTCGTCGCGGAGGACTCTATACTGCTCTCAAAACTTATCTCCGATTCACTGGAAAAAGCAGGGTTTAACAATGTCACCAAGTTCGACAACGGCAAAGCGTGTTGGGACTACCTTGAAACGATGGAGAATGATGAAAATATAACCGAGAAGGTCGCCTGTGTTGTCACCGATATCGAGATGCCGGCGATGGACGGTCATCACCTCACCAAAAAGATTAAAGACCACCCTGTACTCAAAGCGATACCGGTCATTATCTTCTCCTCCCTTATCACTAAGGAGATGTATCGCAAAGGTGTGGAAATAGGTGCGGACGAACAGCTGTCCAAGCCGGAGATAGCGGGTCTTGTCACCGCAATAGACAAGGTAATTCAGAGGAATATGAAGTAGGGGCGAATTTCATATTCGCCCACCCCTGCCCTACGTCATATATTTCGGGCGGATATGAAATCCGCCCCTACTGCCTTGGGTCTCCTAAAACATCAAAATAAAAAAAGGCGAAGCCGTTTCCACAACTATTCACTATTCACTATTCACTATTCACTATTCACTATTCACTATTCATTATTCATTAAAAATATCTCTACCGAAGCCGCCTTGCAACCGCCTTGACAGGGCGTGTTTTTTCTGCGGAATTCACACGGGTCGGGCGGACAAGCTGAACCGTCTCTTTTGAGACCGTTTCTTTACGATGGTGGTAGACCGGGGCGCTTTGCTCTTGCTCTTTTTGTTTTTGCAGTGCAAGCGGCACCTGTGCCTCCTGTGCGACATACTGCGGCGGTTGTTGCCAACCGGTCGGCGCACTGGGACGCTCGGCTGGGTGCCAATAACTGCTCACCGGTTTTGAGTTCCATACCGATTGTGGGGCACTCGCCGTAATCCACCCACTTTCGGTGGGCGAAGTCTGCGATTTTGGCAGATCGTCTTGATAGTACCCCTGTGTTTCAACCTGCTCCGATTGAGGCTCGATCTCGCCGGAGACGGCAAACTCCACCGTTTCAACCATGTTGTGAATTTGTTTTTCAAGCGAAATAATGTTGTCACGCAACAGCGTCAGATCGATGGTCGGGTGCACTATGGTAGGCTGTGGCACGCTGCGCGCCGCATCATTCATTATCTTGGAGGCGGCTCGTTGGGCGGCAACTATAGTCTCGTCGGCATAGCGCGCAGACTCGTTTGCAAGCTCTAAACGCTCCTCTAACTTTTGCACCTGCGACTTTAGCATCTCATTTTCGGCTAGGATTATCCTTGCCTCCTGATCCTTGGACATGATAATGTGGTTGAGCTCGTCTATCCTGCCCTGTTGTTCTTCGGCAAAGACGATGGGGATTTCATTCTCTTTATTATAGAGTTGACGATTCAAATCTTCAATAGTAATCTGTTGTTGCTCAATTCGATAGCGAAAATCCTCGTTTTGAACATTTAGCTCACCGATGATTATGTTAAGCTCGTTGACCTTTTCACTCTGGTCGCCCTGTGCTTTTGCCTCAGACAGTTGATCGACCAGAACCCTTGATTTTTCGAGCAGAGACTCATTCTCGTCCTCGAGGTCGGCAAGGCGATTTTCCATCTCGACCAGCGAATTGTTGAGGTGTTTATTGCGCGTTGCGTTGGTTAACATCAGTCCGTCGATATATTCCAAAACCGCACTGCGAGAAAACCCAAACAGAGCGGTTTTAAATCCGCCCTCGGTCTGTAGCATGTCCAGTGAATTATCGGTTCCGGAAAATGGTTCCAACCAACGCTCCTTTTCTAATTATTTTTCAATAATATCCTTATCGCCTCAATGGCGGTTTTTATCGCTTTGTCTGTGTCATGCACATCCGGGTCGGTTATGCCGGCGTCACGACGTTGTTGATTCCATACACATACGAGTATACAGCTCGCCCTGACCCCCAGTGAACTTGCGACGGTATATAGCGTTGCGGACTCCATTTCAGAAGCGAGCGCACCGCCCTTGATCCATGCGTCCCATTTTTCTAAAAGCTCGCTTGATATCGGCATTCTTGACGGAGAATGTTGACCGTAAAAGCTGTCTTTACACTGCACGACACCGACATGGTATCGGTTGCCGCTTTCTTTCGACGCCTCAACCAACGCGCTTGTCAGCTCAAAATCAGACACTGCGGGAAACTCTATCGGAAGATACTCGCGCGAGGTGCCGTCCATCCTAATGGAGGCGTTTGCTATGACTAAATCCCCCGGTATAACCGATTGTTGCATACCACCCGAGGTGCCGACACGAATAAAATTCTCAACGCCGAGCATCGCAAGCTCCTCCACCGCTATTGCCGCGGACGGACCGCCGATGCCGGTGGAGGTCACCAATATATTATTACCGAAAAGAGAGCCAATATAAGTGTTATACTCCCTTTTTTGCCTAAGTTTTTTTGGATTGTCGAGGTATTTTGCTATCGATTTTACTCTGTCGGGGTCACCGGGGATTATGGCATACTTCGCACCCATGACATCCTCGGCAGTAAGATCTATATGATACATTCTCTCGGAATTTAGCCCCATTTCGCCCCCATGACACGTATTAATTAAGCAAAGGCGGACACAATATCCACCTTTGTAAAGTATAAAAGAGAGTTATCTATTGTTGAGCAGTGCGATAATGTCCTCGAAATAATCGGTGTCTTCCTTTTCCTCCTCGACCTTTTTAAGTTCGAATTCAACCTGTTTGTCAAGCTCCGGTGCCGGCTCTACAGCGGCAGGTGCCGGTGTAGGCACAGCAGCAGCGGCAGGTGCAGGCGAAACCTCCGGTACGGCGGCAGTCGCGGCGTTTGAAAATTCAAGCGGTATATCTATACTCGGTGCCTTTTGTTGCGGTGCTTGTTCCACCGAACTGGAGACACTCTCAAATCCTGTTGCAACCACGGTAATACGCATCTCGTCGGTGATACTCTCATCAAAGCTCGCACCCCAGATAATGTTGGCATCGGGATGGGTGGAGTTGGTGATCTGTGAGGCGGCAAGCTCAACATCTTCAAGACCGATATCGGGTGAGGAGGTGATGTTGATGATAACGCCATGTGCGCCGGCAATAGAGGTCTCCAAAAGTGGGCTGGAGATGGCAAGGTGCGCCGCCTCCTCCGCTTTGTTCTTGCCGCTGGAACGACCGACACCCATGTGGGCGAAACCGGCATCCTTCATGATGGAACGAACGTCCGCAAAGTCAAGGTTGATAAATGCCGGCAGATTGATAAGTTCCGCAATGCTCTCGACACCCTGTCGCAGGACATTGTCCGCCGACTCAAAGGCATTTTGCAATGTTATCTTCTCGTTGCTGATGAGCTTTAAACGCTCGTTGGGTATGACTATAAGGGAGTCTACACGCTCTAAAAGACCCTGTATGCCCTGCTCTGCTATGAGCATCTTGCGTTTACCCTCAAAAGCAAAAGGTTTTGTGACTATTCCGACCGTTAACACACCGAGCTCTTTTGCAACCTCGGCAACGACCGGTGCCGCACCTGTGCCGGTGCCGCCACCCATGCCGGCGGTGATAAACGCCATCTGGGTACCTTTTAGTGATGCGGCGATCTCATCACGACTCTCCTCGGCACTGCGCTGACCTATCTCAGGGTCGGCACCTGCGCCCCTACCCTTTGTAAGTTTGGAGCCGATCTGCACCTTGTGGGTCGCTTTAGAGTTGTAAAGCGCCTGTTGGTCGGTGTTCATCGCTACGAATTCAACGCCGCGAAGACCGGACAAAATCATACGGTTGACAGCATTTCCGCCGCCGCCGCCGACGCCGATTACCTTAATATTGGTAATATTCATTAACTCTTCATCGAGGTGGAAAGCCACTATAATTCCTCCTTAGAAATCCTTATCACATTATTATAATAATATATCTTTATAAATAATAACAGATTTATTATACTTTTTCAATACTTTTTCAAACCTTTTTTATGCTTTTTTTAAAAAAGTTAATTTTTCAACCCATTTCATGGTGTTTTAGACGATAAATCCGACTTTTGGGTGACACCCAAAATCACGAGCTTTTAAAAACCGCCGTCCCCGGCACACTCGCGTCGATACTGCCGCTCTCGCTTTGCTGTATGCTCTCGCTCAACACCTTGGCGACCATCTGCATCTTGTACTCCATGGAAAGGTCACTGCCGAGCTGTATATCTATCCTGCCGTCATATACTATGACCATGTTTAGCGTGTCTATGATATTTATTTCGGTGACCTGTTCGTCTATGCCGGCTTTTTGCATTTCGCTGATTATAAGGTTGAGCATATTTTGTCGGTTTTCATCCTGTGAAGTTACATAAAAACCTATGCTCGGTGTACTCGGCTCTAACCCTACAATTCCCGTGAAAGCCTCCCCATCCTCTGCGGTGCGGAGTGTTTTGAGCGTTTTGGATAGCACGTATCGCTCGGTGTCGACCTCTATCATATATTTTTCTATCGCCGGCTCAACCTTTATAACGACATCGGAGGGGAGGGCGCGACGCACCTCTACCTGTTCTATATATATAAACTCCTGCAAGATTTTTGCCTCTGCCTCGGCGGTGTCAAAGCCAAATATATTGTCGTCCACCTCGAGCGGTATCATCTTTTTAAGCTCGGTATCGGAATAAATGCTATCCCCCTCTATCTGCACCTCTTTAAAGCGAAATATCAAAACAAATGAGGCTATCAACCCTACAATTATTAATATAACCGCAAGAATCGTCATAACTGTTTTTTGGCGCGAGCGGCGACGCCTCGCCGCCGTTTTGGTCAGTTTGCCCTTTGTCGGGCGACTTTGTATTTCACCGTCGGTCGTGGGGGGGTGCTCCTTTTGATTATGTAGCTTGATAAGCGCCTCATGTGCCTGCTTGCCCCCCATGGCACCGACACGCCTTTTCTTTTTCATTTTTTATATATTCCTTTAACAATATTTTATATCAGCACCTAAATTGCGGTAGGAGCTAACTATATTTTGATATCCGCGACGTATAAAGTCGATGCCGTCCACAAGGCTCTCCCCATCGGCGCCGAGTGCCGCTATGAGCAGTGCCGCCCCACCTCGCAGATCCGGCGCCTTGACCGAGGCGGCATATATGTCCGATATCCCCTCGATGTAAACGCTGTTATTACGTCGATCGGTGCGCGCACCGAACTTGGAAAACTCGTCGGCGCAGGCAAATCGATTGGTGAAGATGGTGTCGTTTATAACCGTTTTGCCGCGTGATTTGAGCATTGCCGCCGCAAGAAGTGGCGCTGAATCGGTTGCAAACCCGGGGAAAACGCTTGTCTCGACATATCCAACACCGCTAAGTCGCTCGTGACAGCCTATCTTTATCAGCGACCCTTTGCAAGAGATGTCGGCACCTGCCGAGCGCAAAAGTTCGATAAGCGGCTTTACATCATCCGGTCTTGTATTGTCTATCTCGATATCGCCACCGGTCACCGCCGCCGCGCAAAGGTAGGTCGCCGTCTCTATCCTGTCGGGGATAATTTTATACTTGGTTTCACTCAGCGACTCCACCCCGACAACTGTTATGGTGTCGGTGCCGTCCCCCTCGATATTTGCACCTGCCGAGCGCAAAAATCCGGCGAGATCACTCACCTCCGGCTCTCTTGCGGCATTTCTTATGGTGGTGACACCGACCGCCGTCGCCGCCGCCATCATGAGATTTTCCGTCGCGCCGACACTCGGGAAACGCAGTAGTATATCCGCGCCGTACAAACCGTTTTCAGCATAACACAGAAGTTTTTCCCCCACCTTGCGAACCGTGACACCCATCTTGGAAAGTCCGTCGAGATGCAGGTCGATGGGCCTGCCCCCGAGGTTGCAACCGCCCGGCTGATAGATAGCCGCTATGCCGGTGGTGGCGAGGAGCGGCGCTAAAAAGAACACCGACGAGCGCATGGAGTTCATCAGCTCCTTGCTGATACTGCTCTCCATCCGTCTGAGCTTTTTTACACGTAGAACATCCCCCTCCGACGTTATCTCGACATTTAGCCGTCGCATTATCGTCGCACAACTGGATACATCCAAAAGTTGTGGTGCATTTGACAGGGTGCACCCCCCATCAATCATAAGTGAGGCGGCAAGTATAGGCAGAATACTGTTTTTCGCCCCCTGCACCGCCACACGTCCGTTCAACGGTTTTGACCCGTTCACCGCAATTTTTTCCAAAACAACACCTCTTTTTCCCCGTTTTGTTCTATAATATGCAGGGAAAAAGGTTTGGGTGACTGGGGTTAGTGAAGAGGTAATAGTGAAGAGTGAAGAAGTGTGGAAACGGCTTCGCCTTTTTTATTTTAATAAAAGGACGCCGCAGGCGTTTTCCTTACCTCTTCACTATCACTTCTTCACTCTTCACTATTACACAACTGCTGATAAATCCTCTCCAAACTATCTGCTACGTGCAGAGTTTTTGCTTTTATCGACATATCGATG
This sequence comes from uncultured Oscillospiraceae bacterium, assembly GCA_964369965.1. Taxonomy (GTDB): domain Bacteria; phylum Bacillota; class Clostridia; order Oscillospirales; family Ruminococcaceae; genus CAYJBH01. The sequence continues at coordinate 21,441 of CAYJGF010000019.1, read as the reverse complement.
ATTTTTTCGGGGGTCAGGCTTTCTATAGTTTCCATCAAACATTTTGGGGTTAGATCCTTTTCCGGTATCAGCACCGCAGCGCCTGCCTCGACCATGCTCATGGCGTTGTGATACTGATGATTTTCCGCGACGTTGGGTGAGGGGATAAGCACCGCCGCCCTGCCTGCCGCCGCCAGCTCCGCCATGGTCATGGAGCCTGCTCGGCAGATTACTATATCGGCTACGGCGAGCATCTGCGGCATATTGTCGATATACTCCGAAATATGCAACCTCGGATTGCGTTTGAGGTTGTACTCCCTCGCAAGGTCGGCGAACTCGCCACTCGATATCCGTCCGGTGGAGTGATAATGCATATACCCGCTCCCCTTTTCGCTCATCTCGTTCATAAACCCGGCAACTGCGCGGTTTATTGCCGAGGCGCCGAGCGAGCCGCCAAGAGAGAGAATGACGAGGGTGTTGCGATCGATGCCATGCTTGGCGCGGCACTCCATTCTATCGGCGAGCAATATCTCCACTCGAACCGGATTGCCGGTTATCACCGTTTTATCCGGCACGCCGAGAGCCTCCTTTGCCCTTTCATTAACCGCAAAGACAATGTCCGCACCCTTTGCAAGCAGTTTGTTGGTCACACCGGGGTAGGAATTGGACTCATGAATTGCCGTCCTTATCCCCATGCGCTGTGCCACCTTCATTATGGGTCCGCATATATACCCACCTGTGCCGATAACTAAATCCGGTTTGAATTCGGTGAGTATCTTTTTTGCCCGTGGCATGGAGCGCGCGAGCAGATAGGCGGCATTTATGTTGCGTTTAAGATTATTCAGCGACGGTTTGCGCTGAAAGCCGTGAACCTCAATGGACACAAAAGGAAAGCCCGCTCCCATCACAAGTCGCCGTTCCATGCCGTCACTGCGACCGACAAATTGAACGACCGCCGACGGCTTTTCACTCAAGATATAATTTGCGATGGCGAGTGCCGGATTGACATGCCCTGCCGTGCCACCTGCCGCTATCAGTATGCGCGCATCATCTTTCACCGATATAACCTCAAATTCAGTTCTTTGTTATCTTGGACTGTCGCGAAACACTGAGCACGACCCCCATCTCGGCAAGGAGCATGAGGAGCGACGTGCCGCCCGACGAGAAAAACGGCAGACTGATGCCGGTGTTCGGTATGGTGTTGGTCGCCACCGCTATATTGAGCAGTGCCTGCCCCACCACCTGTGTCATGATACCGACAACGAGCATAGCGCCAAACTTATCCCGTGCGTTCACCGCTATCATTATACCACGGATAAAGAGAAAAAGAAAGAGAAGTATGACGACCAGCGCACCGACGAACCCGAGCTCCTCACATATGACCGAGAAGATAAAGTCATTTTGCGGCTCCGGCAGATATAGATGTTTTTGCCGAGAGTTGCCAAGACCGAGACCGAAAAGCCCCCCCGAGCCGATGGTGAGCATACTCTGTATAGTCTGATAGGACGTCCCCTGTGGGTCGAGGAACGGATTTTGCCATATTTCGATACGTGTCATGGCATACGGCACAAGATCATCCACAAAGAGCACCGCGAACAACACCGCGGTAACGGCACCTGCAATGGCAACCCCAAACCAAACTAGGCGAGTGCCGCCGACGAACATCATAACACCGCCTATCATCAATATGATAAGTGTGCCGGAAAGATGTGGTTGTTGCAACATCAGCGCCGCTATAGCGCCGAGCACCACCACAAAAGGCACAACGCCGAAGCGAAAGGTCTTTATGCGATGTTGATTGATTGCGATAAGGTGCGCAAATAATAATATCACCGCAAACTTTGCAATCTCACTGGGCTGAAAGGTCGCGACGTACGGTATCACAATCCATCGCCGAGCGTTGTTGATGGGTGCCATGAACAACACCACCATCAAAAGTGCGAGGGTGACATACATGAGCGGTGCGGCAAACCTGCGCAACAGCTGATAGTTAAAACGTGTCGCGAACAGCATGACCCCGACACCCACCGCCGCAAATATCAGTTGGTCACGGATATAAAAACTGCTGTCGTCCATACGATAATAGCCCACCGCATAGCTCGCAGAGTAGAGCATGATAAGCCCAAAAGTCAAGATTATCAGCACCAGTGCCAAAAACGGCAGGTCAATCTCACTGAGTTTAACCCTTTGTTTTTTGACCGGTTTTGTTTCGGATTTGAGTGTTTTTTCCAAAATTTACACCTACAATCAATAAATTACAACATATAGTATTGCCGCAAGAGTGCCGGTCAATGCCACAAAACAAAAAAGAACAACTATTTTTATTTCCGACAGCCCCATCATCTCAAAATGGTGATGGATGGGCGACATGCGAAATATGCGCCGACCCTCGCCATAGATACGTTTTGTTATCTTAAAATAGCCGGTCTGGAAGATGACCGATGCCGCCTCAATCATATACAAAAGCCCTATTAAAAAGAGAATTTCAGGGCGACCGATGCAAAAGGCAAGTGTCGCCACCGCACCGCCAAGGAACATACTGCCGGTGTCGCCCATGAACACCTTAGCCGGATAAAAGTTCCAGAATAAAAAGCCAACCATCGCACCCGCTATCGAGGCGGCGAAGATACCGCTCGCAAACTGGGAGACCAGTATTGATATCGCGACATAGCCTATCATGGTAATAAAGGTCACCGCCGAGGCAAGCCCGTCTATGCCGTCGGTGAGGTTGACCGCATTGACAATGCCGATAATAAGCAAAAATGCAAAGATATAGAAAAAATAGGATAGGTCGATAACCCCGACATAGGGTATCATAATCTCGGTGTGTAGGCTGTTGTTGAGGTGCAGACAGTACATATAAACGCCGGCGACGGTGAACTGCAATATTATCTTCACCCCTGCGACCAGACCGAGGTTGCGCTTAAGTGCGACCTTGATATAATCATCGATAAAGCCGATAGCGCCAAAACACAGCGTCGCGACTATCGAGATGCCGACATTGATCATATTGGGCATTGACAGCTCCACAAACAGACTGTTTGCGCCGTAGTGAATGGTGATATAGGCGACAATCACCGAGACTATCACCCCGAGCACAAACATCAGCCCACCCATGGTCGGCGTCCCCTGTTTGCCGCTGTGCCATGTCGGCCCTATCTCCTTTATAGTCTGCCCGTATTTCACCTTTTTTAAAAAAGGGATAAAGAAATATCCGGACAATGCCGTCACGGCAAGTGACAGTATCGCGGTGACAAGCAAAAGGTAGCGGATTATCATTGGTTTTCTCCGGTGTGTTGTGTTACTTTTGGTTGTGTCTGTAGGGGCGGGGGGGGGGGGGGGGGGCGGGTTGGGGCCCCACCCCCCCCCGGCGGCCCCCCCCACCGCCCCCCCCCCCACCACC
>CAYJGF010000019.1:10461-18049 GCA_964369965.1 uncultured Oscillospiraceae bacterium | reverse complement strand
ACCTTGGGTCGTCCGCATGTTTGCAACAAACCCACAGGTCGGACGACCCAAGGTCGCCCCTACACCTCAAACCCCTTTCTGCCGATAAAAAAGCTCCATCATCTCCTCTAACTTCATCCCTCTGCTCGCTTTGAACAGCACCGCTGCGCCGTCTTGGAAGAATTCGTTCAGGTGATCCATTGCGGTTAGCATGTCGTCGGTGTATGCGACATTTTCGATGGATTTTTTTGCGTTTTCGGCTATATACTTTGCCTGCTCTCCATAGCATACCACCGCATCGATACGGTGTTTTATCAACTCGTCCCCAATCTCACGGTGTGCGCTCTCGCTGTGCTCCCCCAGCTCCAACATGTCGCCTAACACCGCGATACAATAACCGGCGTTCGGCAGTTCGGCAAGGGTTGATATTGCCGCTTTCACCGAGTCGGGGTTGGCGTTATAACAGTCCTCGATAACCACAAAATCTTCCTGCGATATAATTCGTTGTCGCATACCGCAACTCTCGTAATTTTTCAGAGCCGACACCGCCGTTTCATCCTTTAGACCGAGGGCAAAAGCCACTGTATATGCGGCGAGGGCGTTGTAGATGTTGTGTTTGCCGAGTGCCGGTATCTGCGCCGAGTATTCCACCCCCGTTATGCTGTTCTCGATAATAAATTCGGTGTCAAGGTCCACTCCGCCGGCTTTTTTTGCCTTTATCATCGCATTCTCGTTGTCAATGCCGAATGTTATTATCTTTATGTCCTGCCGACCTTTGATCCCCTCGACCTTTGATAATAGGTCGTTGTCGGCGTTTATAATCAGCGTGCCGCCCTCGGCAAGACCGTCACATACCTCCAACTTCGCCGCTAAAATATTCTCACGAGACCCGAGGTTTTCGATATGTGCAACACCGACGTTTGTTATAACCGCCACCTTTGGTTTTGCCGCAAGTGATAGTTTTGATATGTCGCCAAGGGCGTCCATACCCATCTCTAACACCGCGTATCGATAGCTATCATCAAGGTTGAATATAGTCCTCGGCAGTCCAAGCTCATTGTTTTGATTGCCCTCATTTTTGAGCGTTTTATCAAAGGCGGACAGGACGGCGTGCAAAAACTCCTTTGTCGTCGTCTTGCCGACACTGCCGGTCACGGCGATTATCTCGGTATTATATAGGTTGCGATAGTTCGCGCCCATCGATATCATGGCATCGAGGGTGTTTTCCACCACAAGCACACGCTCCTGTGGTGCATTTTCCACAGCATTTTCCACCACCGCGAGCACTGCGCCCTGTGAAAGAGCGTTTGCAACATAGTCGTGTCCGTCGTCATTTTCTCCCTTTACGGCGACAAACACCTCACCGCCGATTATCTCTCGTGAGTCGGAAGATATGACGCTGACCGTTTCGTTTGCAATGTCGGGGGTAAGCTCCCCAAGCCCTGTGATAAGTTCTCTTAATTTTATCTGTTGCATCCCTTTACAGCTCCCCCTTTCATATCCTTATTGTTAACAAAGTCCGCCACTATCTTGTGTTCGTCAAGATACAGTGTTACCCCGTCTATCACCTGATAATCCTCATGACCCTTGCCACACAGTGCGAGCACATCCCCCTCCTTGAGTTCCGCGAGTGCACGGGTGATGGCATATCGTCGGTCGGCGAGGGCGATATAATCTTTATTCTGCTCTGCAAAATAGGGTACTATATCGCTTATGATTGCATCCGCATCCTCACCGCGCGGATTATCGGAGGTTATAAACGCAAGGTCGGCATACTGCGTGACCGCCTTTGCCATGCCGGGTCGTTTTTTAGCATCGCGCTCCCCTGCGCAACCAAACAACACAATCAATCGTGACGTCACAAACGGCTTGATACTGGCAAGAAAACTTTTCAATCCGTCGTCGGTATGTGCATAATCACATATTATACTATATTCTTTCGCATAAAGCAACTCACTGCGCCCCCTAACGCCCTTTGTCGCCGCAAGTGCTTTGAGGCTCAAGTCCATATCAAATCCCAAAAGCTCCGCGGTGGTCAATACCGCAAGTGCATTGTATACCGAAAATCGCCCGAGCATAGGCACAAAACATCTTTTTGTCTTTTGTGAGGTGCTGTAATCAAAGGTCACCCCTTTAGCGCTCAACTCAATATTTTTTGCGCTGTATTGCGCCGACTTGTTATCGATGGCATAGCCAAAAACCTCACCGTCAAAATTATCGGCTATGCGCAGGGCATACTCATCATCTAAATTTAAAATCGCTTTATCGGTCATCTCAAAAAGCATTGACTTTGCCAAAAAATAGTTGTCAAATGTGCCGTGATAGTCAAGATGGTCCTGCGTTAGATTGGAAAAAACCGCCACCTCAAACGTCAATCCATAAAGTCGCAACTGATCCAGCGCCTGTGAACTTGCCTCCATCACAACATAGCGACAACTCGCTTTAACCGCACGCGAGAGCAGTGCAAAAAGCTCAAACGGGTCGGGGGTGGTGTACCGCGCCGGTATATTTATCGCCGATATCTCGTTTTGTATCGTGCCAATCAACGCCGTCTCATAACCGTTCGCCTCACAAACCTGCTTAATCAGACTGGTTATGGTCGTCTTGCCGTTGGTGCCGGTCACCGCAATGAGGGTGAGTTTTTCATCCGGACACCCGAAAAACGCTTTACAAAGCAGGGAATATGCCTTTCTTGTATCCTCAACCACTATCTCATTTTCGACTCCGGTAGCTCGCTCTACCAAAACCGCTACGGCACCTTTATCCACCGCCTCTTTGGCAAAACGGTGCCCGTCGGAGCGCGCCCCCTTGATACAGACAAAGAGCGAACCGGATTTGACCGCCCTCGTGTCCTGCAATATTGAGGTTATTTCGACATCATTTATCTGCGGCTTTATCTCTATGCCGGCATTGTTAAGCAGTGCAAACAGCCTCATCGCACGCTCCTTTCATATTAGTCTACTATAGCATTATCTTGCAATGTTATGGTTATCGGTGTGCCGAGTGGCACCTCCTCGCCCGGCTCTATATTCTGTGCCGAGACAAAGACGCTCACCCCGTTGGTTGCGCCGGTGCGTTTGACATTAAGCCCTGTTGCCTCCAGCGTTCTTGTCGCCTGACTTTCGGTGTAGCCCACTATGTTCGGCACGCTGACCGTCTGTGGCTCGGTCGTGTCCTCGGTGTTGAGTATTATGGTGGAGCCGCGCGCAAGGATTGTGCCTGCTACCGGAAATTGGCTGATGATGGTATCGCCGTCGCCGTGCACCTCATAGTCAAAGCCGTCCCGTTGCAGGTCGACCTGTGCGTCGGTCAGCGACAGCCCCTCGACACTGCGCAGCATCAGCTCCACTATCGCCTGCTCCTCCTCGCTGTAGACCGGCTCGATGCCGAGATATGGCAACGTCTCACCCATCACAAGCCCGACCACCGGTGCGGCAAGGATACCGCCGTAACCGTATATCGAGGCGGAGCTGTGCGGCTCGTCCAGAACAATAAGCACCGCAATCTGCGGATCATCGACCGGCGCGACCGCCCCGAAAGAGGCTATGCGGAGGCTCTCACCGCCGTCCTCGTCCAGCTTTTGCGAGGTGCCGCTCTTGCCACCGACCTGGTAGCCCATCACGTACGCGTTGGAACCGGGGCTATTATACCCCTCTGCACCTGCGACCGCTATTTCCAACATTTCAAGTATCGCCTGTGATACATCCTCCGATATTATCTGACGTTTGACGTCATAGTCATAGGTTTCGACAATATTTCCGGCAGGATCCAGTACCTTCTCCACCATGTGGGGTTGCACGAGGTTGCCGCCGTTCGCGATGGTGGAAATCATGGTTATCATCTGTATCGGGGTGACCTTGACCGACTGACCGAAGCTGGTGCTTGCAAGCTCTATTTCACCCATATCCTCCTGCTCATGGAAGATGCTGTCCGCCTCACCTGCGATGTCTATGCCGGTCGGTTCCGTCATGCCGAACGCCTCGGCGTAGTGATAAAATGTGTTTACTCCGAGCTGATATCCCATCTGGATAAAGGCAGGGTTGCAGGAGTTTATCAGCGACTGGTCAAAGGTCTGGGTTGTGCCGATGTGACCGCCGGTGTCGGCACAGCGCATGGTAAAGGGACCTACCTCCATCGAGCCGGGGCAATAATATGTGTGCTCCAGTGACGACGCGCCGGAATCGAGTGCCGCCGCCGCGGTGACCAATTTAAAGACGGAACCCGGCTCATATAAATCCGACACCGCCTTGTTGCGCCACTGTTCATTGAGTGCCGCGGAGTATGCCGCCTCCTGCTCCTCCTCGGGTAGTTCCTCTATCAGCTCGAGCATTGCAGGGTCGTGGACGACAAACGGCTCGTTCGGGTCGTAGTCGTTTTTGGTAGCCATGGCGAGCACCGCACCGGTGTTGACGTCCATGACGATGCCGACACCCCTCGCCTCGACATTGTGCTCTATGACTGCGTACTCGAGGTTTTTCTCCAAAAAGTGTTGAATGGTCTCGTCTATGGTGAGCACTAAGCTGTTGCCGTCCTGCGGCTCGTATCGCTCCTCATAGTCGTAGGGCAGTGTGCCGCCGACCGAGTTCTTCGCCGCCACCACGCGCCCTGGGACACCGGTCAACTCCTCGTCATAATACGCCTCAATGCCGGCAAGACCTTGATTGTCGGTGCCGGTAAAGCCGATGACGGTGGACAAAAAGTCGCCGTAGGGGTAGTACCGTTTGCTGTCCTCATGCAGATATATGCCATAATACTCATTTTCCGATATAAATTCACGCACGGCATCCGCTATCGGCTTGTCCACCTTGCTTTTTAGCAGTTTGTATCCGCTCGCACTGTCGGAAAGGTCCTCGACGAGCTCCTCCACATTCAGCTCTAAAATCTCGGCGAGACCCTCGGCAATGTCCTCGACATAGTCCGCCTCAATCACGTTGGGCGCGGCGGAAACGGTCCAGACGGTGGCACTGGTGGCAAGAACTTTCATATTGGTGTCATATATTGTGCCACGGTTGGGGGTAATGACGGTGTCGCGCAGCTGTTGCTCCTCCGCAGTTTGGCGAAGTTCCTCATGGCGCAATATCTGTAGACCGAATAGGTTATAGACGATAATTCCGGTTGCAACAAGCACTAAAACGCCCAGCACCGGCAGGCGTTTTAATATAGTCTCATTTGAATATGGTATCTGTTCATTATTATCTTTGTTCATATCATCTCACCCCCTCCCTTTATACATTTTATTTGATTAGGGGTTTAAGTATTCCACAATGGACAGGAAGTTTTGAGTTAACATCTTCTGCCACTCGGTGAGCGGTTCCTCGTTTACCTCCATCTTGTTCTCACTGTTGAGGTGTATGTACTCTATCTTGGAGCTGTCCCCCTTAACGAGACCGAGTTCTCTCGTCGCAAACTCCTCAACATTTTTCAGTGATGCTTTACTCTCCACCTCAAAACTCAGATAATCGTATTCACCGGTGAGCTGAACCAGTTCATCGCCGAGTTTTTCCAATTCACCCTGTTGCTCCGTCAGCTCGGCATTGCTGTAGAGAAGTGCCATGATAAGCAGTGCAAACAGTATGACAAGCATGGTCAATTTAAAACGTTTTAAGCCTTTGCTTTCACTCTTTGTCTTTGTTACCTTTTTGTATCGTACTGCGGAGTTCGTATTTTTTTCATAGGTTGCCTCAGGTGTTGGGCGCGGATTGTCGTGGACAGCACTCGACGTATTTGACGCGTTTGGCTTGCCAAACGAACGCCCCCCGTTAAAGGAGCGGTCTACAGCCACGTTTCCCGTCATTACCTGTTGCATAATATCTTCCTTATATCTAAAGTTTTTCCAGCACCCGTAGCTTTGCAGGTGCGGCTCGCCTGTTTTGCTCCAACTCCTTTTCTCCCGCCGCTATGTACTTAATCGGCATAAAACCCTTTGGTTTGTTGTTGCAAACACATTTCGGTAGATCTTTTGGGCAAATGCACCCCTCACACAGAGATTTAAAGTAGTTTTTAACCACTCTGTCCTCGATGGAATGAAAGGTGATGACACAAAAGCGACCGCCCGGTTTGAGCAGGTTGAAAATCTCGGATAGCCCCTCCTCCAACGCGCCGAGTTCGTCGTTCGCCGCTATACGCAGTGCTTGAAAGGTTTTTTTTGCCGGATTTTTATCCTTGCGCCGAACTTTGGGGGGCAGTGCGGAAATGATAATGTCGGCGAGCTGTTTTGTTGTGAGTATCGGCGATATCTCGCGCGCTTTGACTATCTTCGCCGCTATAAAGCCGGCATTTTTTTCATCGGCATAGCGGTAAATTATCTGTGATAGCTCCTGTTTTGAAAGGGTGTTGACCAATTCTTTTGCCGAGGTTGCATCCTCCCCCATCCTCATGTCGAGCGGTGCGTCGTATCGGTAGGAAAAACCGCGCTCACCGCTGTCCAGTTGATGGGAGGATACACCGAGGTCCAGCAGTGCGCCGTCGATGCCGTCTATCCCCTGCCGCCCGAGTTCCTGCGCGGCGTCGCGGTAGTTTTTGTTGATGACAAGGGCGCGCAGACCAAAAAGTCGCTCACTCGCGGCGGCGACCGCCTCGGCATCACGGTCAAAGGAGTAGAGCATCCCCTCGGTTAACCGTGAGGCAATCTCAAAGGAATGCCCACCCCCACCGGCGGTGCCGTCGAGATATAACCCGTCCTGTTTGAGGCACAGATGTTCCATAACCTCGTTTAACAACACCGGAGTGTGGCAGAAGTCCACCTTTAAAACTCCATTATATAGTTGTCATCCATAAAGTTGTCACCGGGTGCCTCGAACATCGCAGTGTCACCCTGTTTTTGCATGTTGGCGATGACATCGGCGAGCAATGTCGGCTCAAAATACTGTTCCATGTTTCCCCCTTTATATTGTTAAAAATCCAAATTTTCCATGATTTCTTCGAGTTTTTCGACGTCTACGTTGTTGTTCATCGCCTCGTATGCGGCGGCGCTCCATATCTCGGCGTGGGTGCCGACTCCGATGATGACCGCCTCCTTTTCAAGACCTGCATGGTCACGCAGGGTGGGGGGGATGAGTATTCGCCCCTGTTTGTCGGTGGTGACCTCCTCCGCCTTGGCTAAGAGAAAGCGCCGAACCTCTCGCGACTTTACCATCGGCAGGTCGGCGAGCATCTCACTTATATGTTCCCATTTTTTTGCAGGAAATGCAACGATGCAGTTATCAAGCCATCTTGTGATGACAAAACTGTCCCCCATCTCGGCGCGCATCTTGGCAGGGAAATTTAGACGACCCTTGTCGTCCAGCTGATTATTGTAGGTTCCACTCAGCAAATTTTTCTTTTTCCCCTTTATATTGCGGAATAAAAGTCTGTTCGGTAAAAACTACCCACTTTTACCCACTTTTCACCACTACATAGATTATTATAGACTTTTTTTTGATAAATGTCAAGTCCTAAAGCGCAAAAAAATAAGCCCCACGAATTTTAGGTTCGTGGGGGATTTTGATTTTTTGTAATTGTTGGGGAGGGGGTTGAGTTAACGGTGTAGGGACAACCCTTGCGGTTGTCCGACAGATGGATGGGCGCGGCGCCTCGTGGGGGGGGGCGCGGGTTTTTAAGCCGTGAAACC
>CAYJGF010000019.1:0-10451 GCA_964369965.1 uncultured Oscillospiraceae bacterium | reverse complement strand
ATTGGGGGGGCGGGGGGGCCGTTCCCGGGGGCGGGCCCCCCCTGGCGGGGGCCCGCCCGCGGGCGGGGCGCCCCCCCGCGGGGGGGGGGGCGCGTGTTTGAAAGCCTTCAAACCCACCGAAAGGGGCAAGAGCCGCCCCGGCGTACCTATTGATATGAGGGAGGCTCCTCGGCTCTTGCCCCTTTCGGTGGCTGCGAACGAGTTCGCAGACGCGCCCCCCGAGCCTACGGTCGAGCGCACACCCAAAACAGCCATTCACCATTAGTCATTAGTCGTTAGCCCAAATAGCCTCTACTCCAAAAAGTCTTTAAGCTTTTTACTGCGGCTGGGGTGGCGGAGTTTGCGCAGGGCTTTTGCCTCTATCTGACGTATGCGCTCACGGGTGACGTTGAACTCCTTGCCGACCTCCTCCAGCGTCCTCGGGCGACCGTCCTCCAGACCGAAGCGCAGGCGGAGCACCTTCTCCTCACGTATGGTGAGCGATTTTAGTACCGTCGCAAGCTGTTCCTTAAGCAACGTGTGAGAAGCGGCGTCGGCAGGCACCGGCGCGTCCTCGTCCGGGATAAAGTCACCGAGATGGCTGTCCTCCTCCTCGCCTATCGGGGTCTCAAGCGATACCGGTTCCTGTGCGACGCGCATTATTTCGCGCACCTTATCCACCGGCATATCCAGCTCTTTTGCAATTTCATCGGCGGTCGGCTCATGCCCGTTTTGGTGCAACAGCAGACTGCCGGCTTTTTTCACCTTATTTATAGTCTCCACCATATGGACCGGTATACGGATCGTTCTCGCCTGATCCGCAATAGCGCGCGTTATCGCCTGACGTATCCACCATGTGGCATAGGTGGAGAATTTAAAGCCCTTTGTGTGGTCGAACTTTTCCACCGCCTTGATAAGCCCGAGATTGCCCTCCTGAATAAGGTCGAGGAACTGCATACCGCGCCCGACATACCGCTTTGCAATGCTGACCACCAGACGAAGGTTTGCCTCGGACAACCTTTTGCGCGCCTCATCGTCGTCCTCCAATATTTTTATGGCGAGCTCCACCTCTTCCTCGGTGGATAGGAGCGGCACACGACCTATTTCTTTGAGATACACCTTGACAGGGTCGTCGATAGCGACACCCTCCGCCGTGAGCATGGACTCATAAAAATCCAGCGATTCCTCGGTCAGCGGCACCTCCTCAACCTCTTCTTTGGTCTCGTCCACTATCTCGACGCTGTTGCTCTCCAACTGTTCATACAACTTTTCGACCTGATCACAGTCAAAGTTATTATCCTCCATAAGATCGTTGATATCCTTTGCCAAGACCTTGCCGGTGCGCTTGCCCGCTTCAATCAGGTCATTAAGTGTCAACTTTTTTTCAACCGGTGTCATTAACATCCTCCAAATATGTATTTACTTTTTCTTTTCTTTCAACTTTTCGAGATATGCGCTGAGTTCGTCTATCTTAACGTCGCCTTTCATCGACTGAGAACCGGATAATTCTATCAGACTGTCTATATAGAGTTGCACATCCTTTTCACTCGGTACAACCTCCCCGAATTTTGCCATGGTGGCGGTGAGCGCCCTCACAGAATCGCCGCCCAACTCCCCTGAAATGACGGCATACTCCGCCGGCTCACCGGCATCATAATACCGCTTTGCGATGGCAAATGCCTCACCCAGTGCCGGCTCGCAGAAGGTGTACCCCGAGAGTTTGCCCTCGATCGAGCCCATCAAATCCGGCTTTATCAGCACCGCCGCAATGAGCTGCTGTTCCCTCGTTGTCAACTGCAATGTAATGGTGGACACCGCACGTCGATCACCACCTGCATAAGGGCTGTGGGTGTCGGCGAAGTTTTGCTTTTTCTGCCGCCGTCGCCGTGTGGCGAGCACACTTTCGAGTTGTGCAAGTATCGAGGCTTTGCTGACGCCTATTTCGCCCTCAATCCTGCCGGCGTATATCTCCCTCTCGGTGGCACTCACCGTCATATCGGCGAGAACGTCCACCGCCTGCCGAACATATCGCACCCGACCCTCGTCCGTCTCAAGCGGTATCCCCTGCTTTGCGCGTCGAAGAGCATACTCCACCGTGTTGTTGCTCTTGTCGATAAGTGCTGAAAAGTATTCTTTGCCAAAACGCTTTATATATTCATCCGGATCTTTTGCTCCCTCCATCTCCAGCACCGAAATTTCGGTGGGGAGTTTCGCAAATATCCCGGTCGCCTTGGCGGTCGCCCTTTGCCCTGCGTCGTCACTGTCATAGCAGAGCACCACGCGGTCGGCATAGTTGGATAGGAGTTTTGCCTGCTCGGCGGTGAGTGCCGTGCCGAGCGTTGCCACCGCCGTCTTAAATCCTGCACCGTGCAGTGCAACGACATCCATATACCCCTCGCAGAGCAGATATCGGCGCTCCCGCTCCTTTTTGGAGAGATTGAGCGCAAAAAGGTTGTTCCCCTTATTAAAAATCGGTGTGTCGGAGGTATTGAGATACTTCGGACCGTCCCCCTCAATCAATCGACCGCCGAACGCTATGACGTTGCCTTGCAGATCGATAATAGGGAACATTATACGATCACGAAAAAAATCATAATATCCGTGGTTGCCCTTGCGGATAAGCCCGACCGCGACCAGTTCCTCCTCGCCGATATTCTCGGCGCGCATATAGCGTGTAAGATTGTTAAACCCCTCGGGCGCATAGCCGATACCAAACCGTGTCACCATCGCGGAGGACAACCCCCTACCGTGCAGATAATCCCGAGCTTTTGCGCCGTTCTCGCCCAGCAGATTTTCATGGAAATACCGTGCGGCGAGCTTGTTAATCTTAAACAATCGACTTCGTCGCCGCGCATACTCATCGTCCTCGTCCGGCATCTTCATGCCGACGCGCTGTGCCAAAAACTTGACCGCCTCAACATAGCCGAGGTTGTTATGCATCATGACAAAATTGATGACACCTCCCCCTGCGCCGCAACCGAAACAGTGGTAATATTGGTGCTCACCGTTGACCGAAAAGGAGGGGGTGCGCTCGTTATGAAAAGGGCAAAGACCCACATACCCACGCCCGGAGCGTTTAAGCGTGACATAACCGCCGATAATATCAACGATGTCGTTGCGCGCTATCAACTCCTCAATATACCCTCTGTCTATCACACCTTTTCCCTATCTCTTAGTAAATCCCACCCCCGTGGGACATATATTTTTTCGAATTCGAGCACCGCAAAGCTGTCACTCATGCCGGAGATATAATCGGTGACCGCCGTGTCTATCCCCTCATTTTCAGCTATATCTCGGTACATTTGCGGCATGGTGTTCGGATTTTCACGATAATGTAGATATAGTTTTGAGATGAACCCGAAAACCTTTTCCTCCTCCACCTTAGCGGCGGAACCGATATAGACGGTATCAAACATAAATTTATGTAGGTCACTAAACGCCTTTTGCACCGACTCGCTAAAACACAACTCACTATCACTGTTTTTAAACAGGTCGTTTAAAAGGGTTGTAATCCGCTCCGATTTGCCATGCCCGAGTATGTCGGTTATCTGCTGTGGCAACATATCCTCTCTCAAAAGACCGGCATCGATGCTGTCCTCAATGTCGTGGTTGAGATATGCCACACGGTCGCATATTCGCACCAACTGCCCCTCAAGGGTGCGCGCCTGATTGCCGGTGGTGTGGTTGAGTATGCCGTCCAACACCTCATCCGTCAGGTTAAGACCACTCGGGTATTTTTCCAGCACCGAGACCACTCGCACACTCTGTCGATAGTGTGCAAACCCGTTTGGATTGAGCTCTCGCAGTGCGCGCTCACCGGCATGACCGAACGGTGTGTGACCGAGGTCGTGACCCATCGCTATCGCCTCGGTCAAATCCTCGTTAAGCCGCAGTGCTCTTGCAATGGTGCGCGCTATCTGGGCGACCTCCAGCGTGTGGGTTAGGCGAGTGCGGATGTGATCACCCTTGGGTGCGAGGAACACCTGCGTCTTGGTTTTAAGCCGCCGAAACGCCTTGCAATGGACTATCCTATCCCGATCGCGACAAAAATCGGTGCGTAGGTCACAGGGCGGCTCCGCAACCTTTCTGCCGACGCTGTCGGTTGAAAGGGTCGCGCAGGGGGACAATATCTTCTTTTCAAGATTTTCGCGGCACTCTCTCGCTGTCGTTACAACCATGCTGTCACCTCGTTATAAGTTGTTCTATATATATTATACTGCAAAAAGCACTAAATTCCTTTTTTTTATTTTTAAAACAACCTCGTGTTATGTATTGTTATCATGATTATATGATAATGTGTGTAGGGCAAGGGCTCTGCTCTGTCCGCCACATGATTGTTTTTTACGGGATTGTAATTACCCAACAACGACGGCAAGAGCATAGCCCTTGCCCTGCACCTCAACCACCATGTATTTATTTAAAAAAACAAAATTGTAGGGTAAGAAAAAAATCTTACCCTACGATCTTAACCGTAACAAAAATGATCTTTACAGCCCGAAACGCTTTTTAAAGCGGTCGACGCGTCCGCCGGTGTCGACAAGTTTTTGCTTACCGGTATAAAAAGGATGACACTTGGAGCAAATCTCGACGTGTATCTCCTTTTTGGTGGAGCGAGTCTTGAACTTCTCGCCACATGCGCAGACTACGTCCGCCTCCTCGTATTTTGGGTGAATTCCCTCTCTCATCTTGTGACCATTCCTTTCTTCAAAAGGCTCATATCGTCGCCGATATCACCTGTTTTTAAACATTGCTCAAACATTATAACATATAACAAAACACATTGCAAGTATTTTTTACAAGTTTTGCTCAATTATTCAAAATAAAAACACTTGCAACATGACGCATTTTATGATAAAATATAACGGATGAATATTAAAGGGGTACAAAATATGAAAAAAACTGTTTTTAAGATATCCTTTGCCGTGATGACATTGTTCTTTATGGCTATGGTTTTTGCGGTGTTCCTGCCGACTCTGACGGCACATGCGGCGGTGGGGGATTTGCTGACTGCGCAAGTAGACGTAACTGACGCCGGTGGAACAACCACTAAAATTCCCATGACCTTCAAAATCCTCTCCGACCCGTCCGGAAGCACTCCGGGCACGGTGCAGGTGGGCAACGGGGCTATGGCTATTCCGTCGATAGATAACACAACGGCAGGGGCGATTGTCATACCCGTCTCGCTCACCGACGCTGCCGGCAATACCTATAACGTCACAGCTATAGGGGATTATGCTTTTTATTCATGCAAACCCTTAACCAATGTCACCATCCAGAGCGGCGTCACCACCATAGGGGATTATGCTTTCAGTAATTGCAATGGTTTAACCAATTTTACCATTCCGGAGGGTGTCACAACCATAGAGATTTATGCCTTCCAAAGCTGTATCAATTTAACCGAAATTACCATCCCGAGCAGTGTCACAGTTATAAATGGGGGTGCTTTCCAGTTGTGCAGAAGTTTAACTGAAGTCACCATTCCGGATGGCATAGATATTATAGCTCAGAACGTTTTTAAGGAATGTTATAAATTGCATACGGTCAATCTCCCGAGCAGTGTTAAGACTATTGGAATTACTGCGTTTGCCGAAACTTCTGATTTAGCAAATATTGATCTGCAACACGTTCAAACCATAGGTGATTATGCATTTGCCGGGGATTTGGGTGGGGGAAACGACGCCTTAACTTCGGTTGACCTGAGCAGTGCCACATCGATAGGTGAAGCGGCGTTTCAACTTTGCGAGGCCTTAACCTCGGTCACCATCCCCTACGGTGTCACTGCGATAGGGGACTTAACTTTTTCGGGGTGTAAGGCTTTACAATCGGTTGTTATACCCAAAACCGTGACAACTGTGGGAGCGGATGTATTTAAGGGTTGTGAACTGCTAAGCTCTATCTATTATGACGGGGATTTCAGCATTGGCTTGAACACGGCGGATATACCGGATTACGGCGATCTTCAAATTTATTACAATGCTGACGCGCTCGGTTGGGGCGCGGATGTTATGGTAAAGAATTTGGATCCTAATGTGACCGATACAACAAAACTTGTCACCCCCATACCCATTAAGGTGACACACAGCGCAACACAGTTCGTCTATGACGGCAGCCTGAAAACGGTGAATGTCACCGAGATTGCGGTAGATGGAACGGCACATTCTTTAGATTATCTACTACAAAATCAGCAACCACTCGTCTTAACCGGCACTACGGCGACCGCGGCAGGCTCGCATAGATTCACCGTATCGAGTGGAGTCGGCTCCGATTTTTTACCGCTTTTTGAGTATACCAACTTTTTAGTGATAACTAATCCGCCGGAACCGGAACCGGAACCGGCACCGGTCATGCTTGCACCGCTGACAGGTGTATATAACCGATAGTTGAGATTATCACATTTAAAAAATCACCCCTACAGTTTTTGTAGGGGTGATTTTTGGGGTTGTTATGTCAAGATGCACATGCCAGAAGGATGAAATGTAGGGGACGGGTTGCCCGTCCCGTTTGTCCGGATAACCGCAATGTCGGGAGGGGCGACCCCTCCCCTACAACCCGACCGCAGTGTTTCGTCAAACAAATCGGACGACCACGAGGGGTGTCCACACGGTTAAATCGATGTTGCGGTGATGTTGTGGGGGACGGGTCTACTCGTATTCCACCACATCGACAAGGCGGGCTAAAAACTCTCGTTCCTTTTCATTGCCTTTGACCGACTGTGACGCCGCGACGATCGGGATCCAACCCTCGACATATTTGCGGCGCGTGCCGCTCTTTTTGCAGAAGAGTTCAATATATTTTTCCGCAATTTCGAACTGCTCGTTAAGCCGAAACAGAAGATAACTCCTCGCAATATCGGCGGAGGCATTGCCCTGCGTGACGTGTGACCAATCGAGTATGAAAACCGCGCCGTTCGGGGTGATTATGATGTTATCGGGGTTATAATCACCGTGACATATCTTGCTGTGTTTGGGCATCGATTCAAGACGGGTTAAAAGCTCATATTTGGTATTATCATCGAAGTTTGTGGCGTTGATTTTAAGCTTCATCTTATCCTTGATTTTGGATAACAAGGGTGAGCTGTGAGCTTGAATTAACATCTGTGTGTCGACAAACAACTTTATATACTCGTCGCGTTTGTCGGGGTTTTGGCTCATTAGCTCGCTCAACGTTTGACCCTCTACATACTCGCTGATTATCGCCCATCTGCCGTCAATCTTTGTGACCTCGATGAGTTTGGGGACATTTAACCCCGTCTCATATACTCGGGACTGGTTCAGCGCCTCGTTCAGCACCGCGGAGTTGGTAAAGCTATCGTCAAAGAGCTTTATCACCGTGTTACCCTCACGGTATATGGTCTTGTTTTTGCGTTGTGCAATAATATTATTTTTGTCCATTTTTCACCCCTTACTTTTTACCGTAATATGCGTCAAGATATATTTGTTTAAGCTCCGATATGAGAGGATACCTCGGGTTTGCGCCGGTGCATTGGTCGTCAAAGGCATGCTCCGTCATCTCATCAAGGGTGTCGAGGAACGCTTTTTCATCTATATTATAGTCCTTGATGCACTTTTTGATCTCCAGTGTAGCCTTTAGCTCCTCTATCGCGGTGATTAGTTTTTCGGTGCTATCCTTATCGTCCTTGCCGGCAATTCCGATAAACCTTGCAATCTCGGCATACCGTTTGCACACGTTGGGATAGCGATATTGTGAAAATGCACCCATCTTGGTCGGGTTCTCGGTCATGTTAAAACGTATCACATGGGATATAAGCAGTGCGTTTGCAACGCCGTGCGGCAGATGGTGAAATGCGCCGAGTTTATGAGCCATGGAGTGACAAATGCCGAGGAAAGAGTTTGCAAATGCCATGCCGGCAAGGGTGGAGGCATCCGCCATGTTCTCCCTCGCTGTCGAGTCGTTAGCTCCGTTTTTGTATGCGGACGGCAGGTTCTCAAACACAAGTTTAATTGCGGTGAGTGCAGAGCCGTCGGTATAGCTCGAGGCTAACATAGAGGCATACGCCTCCAGTGCGTGTGTGAGGGCATCGATACCGGACGCCGCAGTCAGTCCCTTGGGCATATTCATCATTAGGTTTGCGTCCACTATAGCCATCTTGGGCAGCAGTTCATAGTCGGCAAGAGGGTATTTCACACCGGTTTTTTCGTCGGTTATAACCGCGAACGGTGTGACCTCACTGCCGGTGCCTGCCGTTGTCGGTATTGCGACAAGATCCGCCTTTATGCCGAGTTTCGGGAAGCCACAGATGCGTTTGCGGATATCCATAAATCTCATGGCAAGGTCGAAAAAGTCGACGTCGGGATACTCATACAGCGTCCACATTATTTTAGCGGCATCGATGGGTGAGCCACCGCCAAACGCTAAAACACAGTCCGGTTTGAATGCCTCCATCGCCTTGGCGCCTGCCTTGGCGGTGGCGAGTGTCGGGTCCGGCTCCACCTCAAAGAATGTGGTGTGTGCAATCCCCAGCCCGTCTAGGATATCGGTGACAACCTTGATGTTGCCGTTTTTATATAGGAAATCATCGGTGACAACAAAGACGCGTTTTTTGTTATAAACCTCTTTAAGTTCGGTGAGTGCAAGAGTCAAGCAACCCTTTTTGAAATAAAGTTTTTCCGGGGTACGAAGCCAGAGCATATTCTCTCTCCTTTCGGCAACGGTTTTTGTGTTGATAAGATGTTTAACGCCTACATTTTCCGATACCGAGTTACCACCCCAGCTACCGCAACCGAGGGTCAAAGACGGGGCGAGGCTGAAGTTATAAAGGTCACCGATACCGCCGTGAGCGGCAGGTGTGTTGACAACTATACGGCAGGTTTTCACGCGGTTTTCAAACAGGTTCAAATCGTCGGCGGCTGTGTCGGTATTGATAAAGATGGAGGCGGTGTGACCATAGCCACCCTCAACGATAAGGTGCTCCGCCTTTTTCACGGCGTCGTCGAACTTTTTATAGCTGTACATCGCGAGCACGGGGGAGAGTTTTTCATGGGCAAATGCTTCACCGAGTTCGGTGCTCTCCACCTCGCCGATAAGGATTTTTGTGCCCTCGGGGACGCTAAAGCCGGATAGCTGTGCTATTTTGCTGGCGGATTGCCCGACAATTTTGGCGTTTAACGCACCGTCAATGATGATGGTGCCACGCACCATATCAATCTCCTTTTTGGAAAGGATGTGACATCCGCGCAGGGTGAACTCGTCGCGTACCTTGTTATATATCTTAGCATCGACAATGACCGACTGCTCCGACGCGCAAATCATACCGTTATCAAAGGTTTTGGACAATATCACCGACGACACCGCAGTCTTTATATCGGCGGTCTCATGGAAGATTGCAGGCACGTTGCCGGCGCCCACACCGATAGCCGGTTTGCCGCTGGAGTATGCACTGCGCACCATTCCGGGTCCACCGGTTGCGAGGATAAGGTCAACGCCACGCATAACCTCGTTGGTCAACTCAAGTGAGGGTTTGTCAATCCAACCGATGATGCCTTTGGGTGCACCGGCGGCCTCAGCGGCGCTGAGGACGATTTTCGCCGCCTCGATGGTGCAACGTTTTGCCCTCGGGTGGGGGCTGAAGATGATGCCGTTGCCGGTTTTAAGCGCGAGCAATGCCTTGAAAATCGCGGTCGAGGTTGGGTTTGTAGTCGGGATGACCGCGGCAATTATACCGATAGGCTCGGCGATGACTCTGATACCGGCACTGTCATCTCGTTCTATAACGCCGGTTGTTTTGGAGGTGCGGTATTTATTGTAGATATACTCCGATGCATAGTGATTTTTAATGACCTTGTCTTCGACGATACCCATGCCGGTCTCCTCTACGGCGAGTTTAGCAAGAGGTATCCTGTTGCGGTTAGCTGCTATTGCCGCCGCACGGAAAATCTCGTCCAGCTTCTCCTGTGAAAAGGTCGAGTACTCCGCCTGTGCCGCGCGTATCTCGGCAATGCGCGCCTTTAAATCGTCGACACTTTCTACCTGTTTTACTCTGTTGTCAGCCATTTTTTTGATAATCCTTTCTAAATTAAATTTTTATTTATTATAGTATTGTCAGAAAATGTGAAAAAGCAACCTTTTTTTTTGACAACCTTAACTTGTTAATATTTTAACATACTTTTTTGTCGATGTAAATAATTATCAAAAAATACTTTGTTAAATATTTATCAATGTTTCGTCTACCTTTTTGTATATTTTGCCACAAAAACGCAAAAAGGTATGTGATGAAGTCACGAAATCGTCTAAAATCAGGTCTAAGACGACACCTTTGATAGGATTATATATATAGAAGGTATAGCTATACAACAACATTTCCTTTAAAAAAATGTTGAATTTTTACAAAAAATTGAAAAAAGGTATTGACAAATTCCGCAAGCTATAGTATTATATTTATCGTACCTTTGACGGGAGTTTAGCTCAGCTGGGAGAGCATCTGCCTTACAAGCAGAGGGTCACAGGTTCGAGCC
>CAYJGF010000018.1:0-57923 GCA_964369965.1 uncultured Oscillospiraceae bacterium | reverse complement strand
TCCATACCAAGAATAGAAACATTGCCGTCAGTGGGTGTGAGTAGTGTTGTTAATAGCAATATACTCTGGCGATGTGTAGCATGATAGTTCTATTGAATCAGCTCGACCTTATCCTCGCCAAACTGCATTACAAGTTGATCGTAATAAGACTGTATAATCTCTTCTACACTTGCCGAATTTAACACGACCTTTTCCGCCATCTCGGCAACCAAGAGTGATACCGAGGTATAGCCGTCGGTAGTTGGGCGATTGACACCGTATTTCATACCGTCCGTGACATCAAAGAAAGAATAAACGGCGTAGTCGTTATCGACATATTCAGGTGCGACAGATACGTCGGTTCGTGGGGTCATATTGTTGGTCTCTAACGAAAAGCTTAACATATTGTCATAGCTGTTTAGGGTTTTGATAAACTCCCAGCCGCCGTCTTTGTTGTCAGAATTTGCCGGTATACCGATGGTAAATCCGCCGATAACGGTGGTGTAGGGGTCGTCAGCTTCGCCGAGTTCTGTCGGCAGATAGCAAAATCCGTAGTGCTCGTTCCATTCCGGCCAGGGGGAGCTACCATTTGGACCCCAGCTGTTGAGATAGTTTTGACTGTCGATCAAAAGACCGACGTTGTCCGCCATCATGTGGTCTGCCTGGATAACCGCAACCGCGTCTGCCTGTGTTGCAAGACTGGGTGCCGGTCCGAGATTGTCAACATTGTATACCGTGTTGTAAATATTTAAAACCTTTGTCAGATTTTCTACATCGACAACCCATTTTTTGGTGTCGTAATCGTAGAGCACGCCGTCTGTTCCGCTGAGCAGTCCCTGCATCGGTTTCATGGAGGTGCGTTCCGAATCGGTGGTGGAACCAAAGAGGAAGAACGGTATAAACTCATCCGACTCTGCGACGCCCTGCATAGCATAGGCGGCGTCCATCATCTCTTCCCAGTTTGCCGGCTGGAATGTCTCGGGGTCATATCCTGCCTTTTCCACCATGACTTTATTGTACCATAGACCTGTGAATGCACCGGTCAATGGCATGGCATAGAGCTGGTTGTCGCCCTCACTTCTTGCACCGTCGAGCGAAGCGCCGACATAGTGCTCATAGTCCGCCCAGTCCGCAACATAGCTCTCAAGTGGTTCAAGATAACCTGCAAGAGCGTTGCTGTTGACCATAAATCCGTCCATGACAATGGCATCCGGTGCTGTCTCAGCGGAGGACATCATCATTATCGCCTTTGTCTCACGGTCGCTTGAGCCGGACACTATCTCGGAAACCTCAAACATGTATGGAGAGTCGGGGTTCGCCTCTTCATAACCGGCGACCACCTTGTTAAAGTTCTCAAGATACCACGATGGGGTCGCTACCTGAATTACCTCTTTTTCGCCGTCCTCGGCAGGGGAGGGATCTGTGCTTTGTGATGTGTTCTCCTGCTCCGATGCGTCCTGAGCCGGAGGCTCGGAACAGGCGCCCAACATTGACAGTAATAACACTGCCACTATCAAGCTCGATAAAAATCTAAGTTTTTTCATGATACTTTCCTCCGTAATGTTTTTTATTTGTACCCATTTGCATGGATATTTACAGTTTGTTGTTGCATTGCTCAAATGCTTTTATCATCAAACATGCAACCGCCGCGCCGGCGTCCTCGACACCTTTTGAGTTTTCTCCACGTATTGCCGCCCTGCCGTGTACCGCGAGCAGTTGAGTGGTTTTGTCGAACTCTTCCTGCGATGCCCTGCGCGCCTCGGTGACTATCTTTTTTAAGTTGCCGCCGTCCGTCAACTCCTTTTGCATGGCGTTGACCGCCGCGGACATTGGGTCGACGAAAGTTTTTTCGCCCGGTTTTGCCTTTCCCCTGTTCATTACACCTATAAGAAAAGCGTTGAAAAAGTCAACCACCGTCTTATTGCTCACACTCTGCTCACCTTTGAGCTCTTTGCCGGCATACATAAAACCGGATGCCATTAAGGTGCCCATGGTGGAGGGGACAGCAACAGACATCTCTTTTCCGGCAGTATACAACATCTTCCCAATGTCGTTGCCGTCAAATATGTTTGCAGCGGCAAATGCGGCGGCAAAACCGTCAGACATGGTAAGACCGAGATCCCCGTCACCCACAACACTATCAATATTGATCAGATATTCCTTATTTTGTGCCATAATGTCATTAAATTCTTTTAACAGTGCCACAAAAAATGTCTTGTCTAAAATATCCATCGTCACCCCCTCTATATCTGGATGAAAAAAGGTGTATGCGCTGGCATATCAAGATATCTTTTTATTTCTTCATCTAATTTGAGTACCGACAACGATATGCCTGCCATGTCTATTGCGGTCGCATACTCGCCGACATAGTATTTATATACGCTGATACCCTTTTCACTCAAAAGTCTGTCAACCTCTTTAGTGACGATGTACTGCTCGTCAAGCGTGGTAGCACCGAGACCGTTTATTAACACCGCAACTTCCGTTCCGGTTTCACACTGCATATCGTTCAATATGTTGCCAAGCAGTTCGCGTGAGATTTCGTCGGCGCTTTGTATCTGACCGCGTCGTATACCCGGCTCACCATGAATACCCATGCCGATTTCCATCTCGTTTTCACCAATTTCAAAACCCGGTTTGCCGACACGGGGGACGACACAGGGTGTCAACGCTACGCCCATACTATATACACTGTCGGCGACCTTTTGTGCTATTCTTTTCACCTCGCACAGTGATAGCATTGCCTCTGCCGCGGCACCGGCGCATTTGAAAACAAAGACAATTCCGGCGACACCGCGCCTTATCTTTTTGCCGTCTGCCGACTCCTTGACGGCGGAGGCAACATCGTCTGCCCCGAGCACCGTTTCAACCTTTATATCCTCTTCAAAATCGGCCATCTCTGCCGCCATGTCAAAGTTGAAAATATCGCCGTTGTAGTTGCCGTAGATATATAGAACACCGGCGCCTTGGTCGATATATTTTGTTACAGCTAACATCTGCTCTGCCGACGGTGATTGAAAGACATCGCCCACCGCACAGCCATCCAACATACCACTGCCCACGTATCCGAGAAATAACGGCAGGTGCCCCGAGCCGCCGCCGGTTGCTATCCCGACCTTATTATTGACACGGTTTTTGACAACAAGACATTTTTTGTCGTCGTTTGTGAATGTGAGCATGTCTTGGTGGGCGATGTATATACCCTCCAACATCTCGTCAACATAGTTTTTTGGGTCGTTGATTATCTTTTTCATCATGCCTCCCGTTTAAAGGTATTTTTTAACATTTTCATAGAGTGAGTTTTTGTCTGCCTCCGATAAATTTTGCAACGGCGCTCGCACATAGCCGGCATCCACCCCCCTAAAATGAAGAATATTTTTAAATATTGACATGTCTGCACCCGCTTTCATTAGAAATATGACTTCATTAGCATATCTTTGTTGTTGTGCCGCTGTTTTAAGGTCGCCGTTTAGATAGCTGGAGTAGATGTTTGAAAACAATTCCGGAAAAGGGCCGGAGCATCCGCTCACTACACCGTCCGCACCGACAACAAGTGCCGGCAAAAACATATCATCGGCGCCAAAAAGAACCGAGAAATCACCGTTGTTGATTTTCAGATATGACATCATCCGACGCATATCAGGATAGGAGTATTTTATCCCTATTAAATTTTTACAGCTTTTGCGAACCTCCTCCAGCACCTCGACTGAAATGTCATTTTTTGCAAGTTGCGGTATGGCATATGCATAGACTGGGAAGTCGCTCGAAACGCTGTTGCATATCGTCTCATAATATTTGATCATGGCTTTGTCACTGATGTTAAAAAACATCGGCGTGACAGCACCTATGCCATCGGCGCCTATAGATTCGGCATGTTTTGCAAGACGTACAGTTTCCTGCTGGGTGGCGGCACCCACATGTATGTAAACGGTCACTCGCCCTTTGGCAAACTCGACTATACTCTTTGCAACAAACTCTCGCTCTTCACAGGTCATATAGTACATCTCACCGGTCGTTCCGGTGGGGTAAAGGCAGTTAACGCCGTTTTTAATAGCAAATTCGACCTGGCTTTTAAGACCGTCTATACTTATTTTGTTGTCGCGGTCAAAAGGTGTGGTCATAGCGGTGATAACGCCTTTAAGTTTTTTCATGCAAATACCTCCGAGGTTTGTTCAGTATATCTGAACTATATTTAATAATGTTGGTCGATGTTTGAATTATAACAGTTTAAATTTAATTTGTCAAGCATAATATTCAGAAATTTTTCATAATTTCATTCAATTTGTTGACATTGTTCAATTCAGGATATATAATCAATAATAGAATATTATAATCGCACAATAAAAAGGAATGGGAATTAAAAATGTCAGAAGATAAAAAAAACTATCTGTTAAACTCCGTATTAAAAGCACTTAAAATTTTAGATCTATTCAACCTCACTGACCACGCTTTGACACTCACCGATATTGCACAGTCGCTCGGGTATTCAAAAAGCACTTGTCTCAACATGATTAAAACGTTAGAGAGTGCCGGTTATCTAAAAAAAATACATAACACCCAGACATATAGATTGGGCTTTAAGGTATTGGAGTTAGGGTATCGCTTTCGCTCCACTATGCCGGTTATTCAGTATTCCTTGCCGGCACTTGAAGAACTGCAAAGCCTTACCGAAGAGATAGTCTATTTAACAACGCATGTGGGCGGCAGGGTGCTCTACCTTGATGGGGTCTATCCGGGAAAGAGAATGATGGCATACTCCGTTGCCGGGAAAACTTTGCCGATGCACTGCACCGGCTGTGGCAAAGCGATGATGGCGTTTTTACCGGAAGACGAGATACTGCATATAATTGACAATTTAGGCATACCATCCATAACTCAATACACTATAAGTGATAAACAAGCACTGCTTGACCACCTTGAAACCATTCGCAAACAGGGGTACGCACTCGATGTTCAGGAGGAATCGCTTGGTGTAAAATGCGTCGCCATGCCGATTAGAAACACAAGCGGTTATCCGGTGGCGGCGATAAGCATCTCCGGCACAGTAATCAGCATGAAGGACGAAAAAGTCGAAAGCTGTGTCGCAATGTTGGCAAGGGTGTGTAACTCGCTTTCAAAGGA
This sequence comes from uncultured Oscillospiraceae bacterium, assembly GCA_964369965.1. Taxonomy (GTDB): domain Bacteria; phylum Bacillota; class Clostridia; order Oscillospirales; family Ruminococcaceae; genus CAYJBH01. The sequence continues at coordinate 52,823 of CAYJGF010000018.1, read as the reverse complement.
TTTTAACAACTTCACTTTATAATCAGCAAAAAAAAGAGGCCACATCGGTGACCTCTTTTTTATTATTTTATCGACTTTGTATTTCGCACGTTGCGGCCAAACCGCCGCCTTTTGCCGTGAGTTTTATCTCGCCCGGGCTATCCTTTAATGTGCGTATGATTGCCATACAACGTCCGTTATACATATTGCAATAGCTCTCGCTAAACGTCCTTGTGTCGGTGGCGTCGCCGTTGTCGCTTGCGAGGTATTCTCCCACGCCCTCCACCTTAAAATCAATCTTCATATCCGACCTCGGGCAGAGGTTGCCCTCGTCGTCCACCGCGGTGCACTTTACATACAAAATGTCGTTACCGTCGGCGATTAAGGTGCTTTTTTCCGGCTCCAGTTTTATGCTTTGCGGGTCGCCTGCGGTGCGCACAATGTCAATAACGTGCGGTTTTTGTGTTGCCACCGCTTTAAGCTCACCACTCTCAAACGGCACACCTTTCCAGATTATCCGGTGTGATAGGTCGTCACAAGCAGAATCTTTTGTCCGTCTGCCGAGCGATCTTCCGTTGAGGAACAGCTCGACCTCATCAAAACCGGTATAGCAGTGCACATCTACGACATCACCCTCACACCAGTTCCAGTGTGGGAAGATGTGCAGGACATCCTCGCTCGTCCACTGCGCCTTGTATGCGTAGTATCGGTCCTTTTCCATTCCGGCAAGGTCAAATATACCAAAGTAAGAACTGCGTGATGGCCATTCTTCACGATACGGTGTCGGCTCGCCGAGGTAGTCAAAGCCTGTCCAGACAAACTCGCCGAACACAAAATCATACCGCTCCTGTGCCGCAAATTCTTTATCAGGTGTGTACGCCCAAGGTGGTGCCTCGGTGTCGTAGGAATTCACCTGTAGGTTGTCGCGCATTTTGGGTGGATACGACACCTCACAGTCAAGAAAATATTCACCGCGTGAGCTAACGCAGGAGGAGGTCTCACTGCCGTAGAGTATCGCGTTCGGATACTCTTTATGAAACTGCTCATACAGGTGCGGCTTGTAGTTTATGCCGATAACATCCACATGGTCGCAAAGACCGTTTTTAAATGCATCTATCGGGGTATTAAAACCGCAGGTAGTCGGCCGGGTGTTATCCTCACGGTGGCAGATTTCGTTCAAGAATTTTGCCACCTGCCAGCCGTCCTCAAATTTCTGCTCTAAAATCTCGTTGCCGAGTGAGTACATTATGACGCTCGGGTGATTGCGGTCACGGTGAATCATATCCACAAGGTCAACCTCTGCCCATTTTTCAAAATGTTTGGCATAGTCGTTTTTTGTTTTATTTCGTTTCCACATGTCAAATGCCTCGTCGATAGCGACGATGCCGTATTCATCACAGAGGTCGAGCATTTCCGGCGACGGCGGGTTGTGGGTGCACCGTATCGCGTTCACACCGATATCGATTAGTTTTTCCAGCTGACGGCGGTAGGCATAGATATTGACAGCGGCACCGAGTGCGCCGGCATCGTGGTGCAGGCAAACGCCGTTAAGCTTAATATTTTCACCGTTTAAGAAAAAGCCGTTGTTCGCATCGAATTTTATGGTACGAACGCCGATAGAAGTTTTATATGTGTCTTTCAATATGCTGTTTTGATACAACTCTGCTGTAATCGCATACAAATATGGAGCGTTTATATGCCAACGGCGATAATTTTTTATTGTCAAGGCACTCTTTACAACTGCTTCGGTGCCTTTTGTCTCTGCCGTTGCCACGGTATTGCCGTCCTTGTCGCATATAGTATATTTCACTGTATAAGGCGCGTTGTTTGCCATGACCTTTAATGTGCAATCCACCTTTGCACCATCACCGACAGGGGTGCTCACCGCAAACAGCGGATTATATGGAAAATAAGCGTCGGATTTTTCAATCAAACGCACGTTGCGATAGATGCCTGCACCGGGATACCAACGCGAGGATGATTCTTCAGGTAATGTACGAACGGCAAGCAAATTTTCACCGCCATGGCAAAGCGCGGTTATATCGACCGAAAAGGAGGAGTAACCATAAGGCCGTCCGCCACAATGCGTGCCGTTGACGTATATTTCGCTGTTGGACATGACACCGTCAAACTCCAAAAACACATGTTTTGCCTCGGGTGATACGGTGAACTTCCTGCGGTACCACGCCCCTTTTGCTATAGGCAATCCTCCGGTGCGGCCGACATGAGTGATGGGTGCAACAATGCCGTCGGCGCTGACACTCTCGTGTTGCAGGTCGTTGTCGCGGTCAAACGGACCCTCGATAGCATAGTCGTGCGGCACACGCACCGTCCGCCATCCACTGTCGTCAAAGTTTATGGAATAAGCATTGCTGTCATCAGAGCAACAAAACTTCCAATCGTAACACAGAAAAGCACTTTTCATCCTGACCTCTTGTTGTTATAAAATTCGTGTTTTAAGTTTACAGTTTACAATCGGGTTTGTCAAGGATAAAATTGTCGGTGCTATAAAGCAGTTAAATCACATCATCAAATATCACAATAGTTTGTAATTTAATTAAAGCCTACTGAATAACAAGTTATTCAGCATAAACGCTACGCGTTTGTTGTAAAACTGGCAAAACGTGCCAATTTTACGGCTTTAATTGATGCTATCTGCTAAATTTTCGCTTTAGGCGAAAATCAAAGTGCAAGGCTTTTGTCTGAATATTGGAAAAAACCTTGCACTTTGACAACTTAAAAATAGCTTTTTGTAGCTTGGTAAAGCTATTTTTAAGTTGTTCAGCAGGCATTAATTAAGTCGTCAATAATTAAACCTTTAATGTATTGGCAAACAGTTAATCGGAAAATCTTGTTTCATGATAATTATGAAACAAGATTTTCCGACGACTGAATATATGATATGAACATAAGTATCTTCGATTGAAAATTATATTAAAAATCTCTTTTCGGAAAGTTTGTCGGTTGCGAACGATTCATACAACTTTTTTATCAAAACATCAAATTCGACGGCACGTTCTTTCCACCTTGTAATCCTGCGTTTATTTTTTTTTGCCGCCTCCTTTTGACGAACCTCCGACGCCTCCCGAACCTTTAGGCACAATACGGCGCAGTACGATGAAGCGAGCCTAATCGACCGCATTATACAAGAGCATAGACGTGGATTTATCATAGGAAACTCGAACGCGGTAAACCCCGAAAACCCCCACAGCACCACGCACGCCAAAATCACGTTCGGTGAAGTTCAACCCGTTTCGCACAGTGCGACCGATCCCATATCGAACTTTCATTTTTCTTTTGGTCTTAAATTTAAATCCATAATAAATTTCCTAAAACGTTATCAATGTCTTGACCGTGTTCTCACCATCACTTAATGTCTCTTCAAACGCTTTTTGTATATCGATAAGAGGGTAGCTCTTTGAGATCATGCTGTCGGCGTTCATCTTACCGGCGAGGAGCATCTCCATAACCTTAGGGAATTTAAAGTTATTCATGCGTGAGCCAATTATACTCAGCTCTTTTTTTGTGACGACTATCGGTGATATCTGTGCCGGCTCTGCAGTGAAACCTATCGACATGACACGAGCGCGCGGTGCGGCGTACTCGATTGACTGCTGGAACAGTGCGGTAACACCCACAGCATCGATGACCACATCAAATCCACCGGGTGCAAACGCCTGAGCCTTTTCGGCGAGATTTTCGGTTTTGCTGTTGCAGGTCTCGTCTGCACCGAGAGATTTTGCTTTTGCAAGCTTTGTGTCTACAACATCGGCGACAAACACTCTTGCACCTATGCCCTTTGCCACCTGTAGTATCGCTAGTCCTATTGTACCGGAGCCGATGACTATAATATTGTCCTTGTCACTCGCCATGGCCCTGTCAAGTATGTTTACACCGATGGAGTACGGCTCGGCAAGTGCCGCCTGCTCATAAGATATACTGTCGGGGAATGCATAGAAATGCTTTTGATCCTCCACGATATACTCCGCAAAACCACCGTCCATCTGCACGCCATAGCATTTTACATCGGCGCAGACGTTTTGATACCCCTTTTGACATGTTGGGCATTCACCACAGGCAAATACCGGGTCGAGTACTACCCTGTCGCCCACCTTTAAATCCTTAACTTCGATACCAATCTCAACCACCTCACCCGACAGCTCATGCCCCATAACGCGTGGAAAGGCAACGTCAGCACGACCATCCTTAAAGATATGTAGATCGGTGCCGCATATACCCACTGCCTTGACCTTGACCTTAACATCTGTGGCGTTTTTTATTACCGGCTCTGCCGTGTCGACCACCCGCAAAACCTTTTTATCTATTATCTGTGCAGATTTCATCTTATCTCCTGTTCTATTTCGGTTGTTTGCCGATGTAGGCGAGAATACCACCATCAACATACAGCACATGTCCATTTACAAAGTTGGAGGCATCACTTGCGAGAAATACCGCAGGGCCTGCTAAATCCTCGGGAGTGCCCCAACGCTCTGCCGGAGTTTTCGCGGTAATAAATTGGTCAAACGGATGTTTTGAGCCGTCCGCCTGTGGCTCGCGCAGCGGTGCTGTCTGCGGTGTAGCTATATATCCCGGGCCGAGACCGTTGCACTGAATGTTAAACGCGCCGTATTCGGAGCAGATGTTGCGTGTGAGCATCTTAAGTCCACCCTTTGCAGCAGCATATGCCGAGACCGTCTCTCTACCGAGTTCTGACATCATGGAACATATGTTGATAATCTTGCCGTGCCCTTTTTTAATCATGGACGGGATTACCGCCTTGGAGACGATAAAGGGAGCGTTAAGATCAACGTCGATAACCTGACGAAAATCAGCCGCGCTCATCTCACACATCGGTATCCTCTTGATGATACCGGCATTGTTGACCAGTATGTCGATTACGCCCACCTCTTTTTCGATGGTGGCGACCAGCTCGTTTACCGCGTCCTCATCGGTGACGTTGCAAACATATCCTTTTGCGCTTATCCCCTCCGCCTTGTAGGCATCGAGACCTTTTTGAATCATTTCGTCGCTGAGATCGTTGAATACAATTGTTGCGCCGGCGCCGGCAAGACCTTTTGCGATGGCAAATCCAATGCCATAAGAGCCACCGGTGATGAGTGCAATTTTACCTTTGAGTGAAAACATTTTTTCTCCTTTATTACTGTATAATTCCTTTAAGTTCTTTCATCATTTTCAGCCATTTGTCATCCATGAGGATGCTACGATAGTTAGCGAGTGAGTTTGCGAAATGTGCGGCTATTGCATTTTTTGTCTCAATTTCTTTATTATCTGTCAATCCATCTAATATTGCTTGATGTTCGTTTGCCGCCTCATAATGCCGTGTGGGTGTGATGGTGGTTATCCATCTGGAACGCTGAGACTGGATATTAATCCTTTTGGATATGTCAATCAGCCGTGAATTGCCGGAAAAGGTGATTATCTTTTCATGAAATGCGTTATCAAGAATAAACTTCTCGTTATAATCCTGCCCAAGATTGCTGTTTTTGAATTTTTGACAAAGTTTTTCCAGCTCTTTAAGTTGTGCTTTTGAAAGACCGCCCTTTCGCATTATTATTTTTATGCTCATTGTCTCTACCGCTTCGCGCACCTCAAGCAGTTCCACTATATCGTTTAGCGTCAACGGCTTCACCACCACCTTTGTGGCGGTTCGCTCCAATACTCCGTAGTCTAAAAGTCGAAGTATTGCCTCACGCACCGGTGTGCGGCTGACATCCAACTCCTGCGCCAACGCAACCTCCGAGACCACCTCACCCGCGCTGTATCGGTGATCCTTAATTCTTGTCATTATTTCGTTTGCGGTATCGTCGACGAGACTGCTTTTTAACCTTGCCATAATTCACCTCTTAAATGATATAACGGTATACTTTATAGTATACTATTATAGCATACTATTATGGTTGTTTCAAGCAGATTTTAGAATTTAATTCAGTTTGCACCTCTGTATTTTTTCAAGGTCAAAGCTGACACCGACACCAGGGGACATGTCGGGTTTTAAGAGCCCGTGCGATACGGTAACATCCTCATTAATATACTCGTGGATAGGGAAGCTGTGAAACTCTACATACCCAGCGTTATCCAGTGCGCCGAGTACGTTTTTGTGTATCTCCTGTGCACCGTGGGAGTTGACCTTTAGCCCACGCTCCTTTGCGAGTTTTGCGACCTCGAAGAACCCTGATATGCCGCACACGTTGGAGACGTCGGGCACAATCTCCTTAACCTTGCCGTAATCAAGGGCAAGCTTGTGCTCGTATGGCAGGTGGAGGTTTTCACCCATTGCAATGGGTATAGCGGTGCTGTTTGCAATTTCGGCATAACCCTCATAGTTGTCGGGGTCGGTGGGCTCCTCAAGCCAGAAAAGATCGAACTTTTCTAATTTGTTTGCCATGCGTTTCGCCTGCTCTACGCTCCATATCATGTTGGCGTCGACGGCAAATGCAGGTGCACTACCTATCATCTTTCGTACCGCTGCAACCCTTGCTATGTCCTCGTCCTCGTTCTCCTTGCCCAGTTTTATTTTCACCGCCTCATGCCCTTTTTTCAGTTGAGTTTCAAGATTTTGCAAAAGCTCTTTTTCAGACAGCATGAGGTCAATGCCGCCGTAATAGGTTTTCACACTCTCCTGTCTTGTGCCAAAGTAGTCGGCAAGTGCAATATTCTCAACTTTGAGCTTTGCATCCCACACCGCTATATCCAGTGCGGAGATGGCGAAAGAGGCGATGCCGCCACGCGCAACGTAGTGGATAGATTTGTTCATCCTATAGTTGAGCCCCATGGGGTCGCCCACCTCGGCACCGATAAACCTCGGCGCGAGGTCAACCTTTAGAAGTTTTGCCACCGCGATACCGCCGATACCGCCGGTGTAGGTATATCCCACACCGGTGACACCGTTATCCAACAGAACCTCCGCCAGGATAAGCTCAAAGTTATCATGTTTCCCGTGCAGTGCGTCCACCATGTTCCCCGGCAAGGGGAGGGCATAGTATTGCACCTTTATGTCTTTAATTTTTGCCATTATTATTTTTCCTAAAAGTTGTAATTTACATAGACCATCTTCTTTTGCAGATATCCCTCAAGACCGTATTTGCCGTCCTCGCCACCAAGCCCACTCTTTTTATATCCGTTGTGGAAGCCGTTTATAAGCTCACCGTTCTCGCGGTTGATGTACAGTTCACCGAACTCCAGTTCGTTTGAGGCTTTCATTATATTCCTCACATCGGCGGAGAATAGGTATGCCGACAGCCCATATTCGCAGTCGTTGGCGTTGTCAATCGCCTCATCAAGCGAGGTTATCTTCATGATACCCACCATCGGTCCGAATATCTCGGTCTGCATCAGCACATTTTTATTGTCGTACACCTCGATAAGTGTCGGGTAGAACCAGTTGCCCTTGTCGTTCGGCAGGGTATCGGGTGTCATGTCAAACAGCACCTTGCCGCCCTCTTTGAGCGATTGTTCTTTCATTTCGTTAAGCTTTTCAATCTCGACGGCGGACACTTTTGGACCTATTGTGGATTTTGCATCACTCGGGTCGCCGACCACCTGTTGTTTACTATACTCGGTATACTTTTCTACAAAGCTGTCGTATACATCGGCGTGGACATACATTCTCTCGTTGCAGGTGCATATCTGACCGCAGTTAGAATACCTTGCAATGGCGGCGCATTTTGCAGCCTTATCGATGTCGGCATCGTTCATGACGATATAGGGGGCTTTGCCACCGAGTTCGAGGTGAACATCCACCACATTTTCGGCGGCGGCGCGAAAGACCTCAATGCCGGCGCCGGTACTGCCGGTGAGGGTCACCAGTTGGGTGATGTCGTTGCGCACCAGTGCATCGCCGACGACACGCCCCGAGCCGGTTATAAAGTTCAAAATACCCTTGGGCATACTGCTTTTTTCCGCTATCAGCTCGGCGAATTTCATGACGGTGAGTGGTGTCTCGGACGGCGGTTTGACCACCATGGTGTTGCCGCAGACAAGGGCGTTGCCTATCTTCCTTGCGGCGAGCGCAAGTGGGAAGTTCCAGGCGACAATACCCACAACAACCCCGTAGGGTACACGGTGGATAAAGGCGTGCTCGTTCTCATTCTCTGAGGTGATAAGCTCCCCCTCCACCCTGCGCGCCGACTGAACAGCATAACGCAAAAATCCTATCGAGCCGTCCACCTCGCCAAGAGCCTCCGCCAAGACCTTGCCATGCTCCGATACCAACAGCTCGGCTAACTCGACACGGTGCTGTTGCAGTATATCGGCAAGCTCGCTCACATACTCTGCGCGTTTAACATAGGTCAGACGTGCCCACTCCTTGCCGGCGTCCTTAGCGGCGCGCAAAACTTTGTCTGCGTCCTCCTTTGTGCCTTTGGGGACGGTGCCGACCAAACTGCCGTCAAAGGGGTTGGTGACCTCGATGACCTCATTTGAGGACGCTTCACAGAGTTCACCGCCTATCAAAAACTTGTAATTTTTCATCATCTTTCTCCTTATATTATATGTGCGGTAACTGTAGTGTCGCCGCCTACTATCATCATCGCCCTACCATTTTCGGTAAGGATTGATTTTAAGCTGTGGTCACCCACAAACGAGGCACTGCCGTTGTCTATGCCGTAATATCTCCCCTCACCCTCAATCACAAACTCTATCTTGCGCTCGGTGTGATATATCGGATTTTCATTACCGTCGGTCAACTGTGCCGTATACTGTTTTATTCCATCGTGTTCTTCGCAGTCAATACTCACCCCTTTTGGCTCACCGGCTGTCGCGATTTGCGCCTCACACCCTTTGCCCTTTGCGGTGATCTCACCGCGGTTAAACGGCAACACCCATCTATATATTCTGTCCTCAAAGTCCTTTAGATATTTGGTGGATATTTCGTTGTCGTTTAGATAGAGGGTGACCGCCTCGCTGTTGGAGTAGACCTCTATTACAACGCTTTCACCCTCGCTGTAGTTCCAGTGTTTTTGCATATCATGCCAGAACCAAAGCCGTCGGCGCCAGTCGTTGCCCTGTTTTTCAACCAACTCGTCATCCTTTAGTTCATAAAGTGATTTGACGAGAGTTTGAGTTGCGATATATATCACCGGTTCCTCGCACCAAAGTGCACGGAACATGTGGTAGGACGGTTTGTCGAAACCTGCCACGTCGAGCAATCCGGAGCGGTTGGCCTTTTGCGGCCAGACGTCGACGTTGCCGGACTCGCCGATATAGTCGATGCCCGTCCAGAGGAAGAGGCCGCTGATGTACTCCTTTTCCAGCACCTGTTTCCACTCATGGTACTGCGCGAGGTTTTCGGTGCCGACAATGGGTTTGTCAGGGTAATTAGTGTGACCGTACTCATACATCACCTGCCGATAGCTATACCCCACCATGTCGAGGGCGTCGGCGTATCCCGACTCGTAACTTGCACTGGGCAGAATTAGGTTTGCAATGACCGGTCGGCTGCCGTCCAGCTCTTTAACCCATGAGGCGAGTTTTTTCGCCGTCTCGCCAATTTCGTATTTTTCCCTCGGGAGTTTTTGGACATTCTCTCTTATCTGCTCTTTGGTGAACGGGGGGGGATCCCAAAAGTAGTTGCCGTCCGCGTTTGCCGAGAAGTAGCCGGTAGCATAGTTGTATTTGGGGTAGGTCCACTCTATCTCGTTGCCGATGCTCCACTGAAAGATTGACGGACTGTTGATGTCTCGTAAAAGCACCGCCTGCAAATCCTGTTTTGCATAGTCTTTAAAAAATTCGCTGTGCCCCCTTGTGATGTAGTCCACCTTTTTGTCCGCCATATTGTAACGTTTATCCTTGGGGTTATCCCACTCGTCGTAAAATTCCTCCTGCACCAGAAGACCCAGCTCGTCACACAGTTCGATGAATTCACGCGAGGCAGGGTTGTGCGCCGTCCTGATGGCGTTGCACCCACCCTCGATAAGTTTCAAAAGCCGTCTTTTCCATACACCTTTTGGCACCGCCACGCCGACAAGACCTGCGTCATGGTGCAGGCACACACCCTTTATAAGGCGATTTTCACCGTTAAGGTAAAAACCTTTGTCGCTGTCAAAGTGAAAATCTCGCACCCCGAATTTTGTCACGCTACTCATGGTGACCTTTTCGCCCTCAACAAGGCGATAGGTCAATGTGTATAGATCTCCTTTATGGATATCCCAAAGAATAGGATTTTCAAGCGTGAATTCGGTATGAATCCTTTGCTCATCTAAATCCAATAGCAGTGCGTCATCCTCAAACACCACCCTGCCTGTCGGGTCGACCACCTCGATTAAAAGGGAGGCGTCGCGCTTTGCAATGTCTGCATTTAAAATCTCAACGGTCAAATAGACATTTTTATTTTCTTCCGTGAGCACACGCACACCGTTTGGTGGTATGTAGGTTTTTGGTAGTGCATACAACTTTACATCGCGGTATATCCCCGAACCTGCATACCAGCGGCTGTCGGCATATCTCGACCTGTCCACCTTGACGGCGATAACGTTGTCACCATTTCTCAAATATTCGGTTATATCCAACGTTAGCGGTGAGTATCCGTAGGGGTGAAACGCAACAAAGTGTTCGTTTACATAGATGTCGGAGCGGTTATATATACCATCGAAGCACAAAAAAACGTTGCCGCTATGCATCTCATCGGTGGCGGTGAAGTGCTTGCGATACCACCCTATCCCACCGACAAGGTAGCCGGTGCACCCGTCGCCAACCTCTTTGTTATATGGCTGTTCGATAGAGAAGTCGTGCGGAAGTGTCACCGATTTAAAATCACTCTCATCCAGTGTTATAAGGTGACCGCTAATTTGCTCTGTGAGGGTAAAAAGCCAGTTATCGTTAAAGGTCACTGCCCACCTCATTCATACATGGTTTTGTTTTTATAGATATCGCGTTGAACCGTGTTCATATCAAAGCGTATCAGATATCCCCACTCGCCGTCGACGTTGTGGGAGAGCCCCCATTTCATGCCGTCCAACGGGTCGGTGACCGCCTCATCGGGGCGAAAGGGTCCACTCGCCTCGGGGCCGCCTTTAATGACCGACTTAATCTCAAAATTTATGCCATCCTCGGCGTATTGCAGGGTGTTTTTCTCCACCCCGTCGGTGCGCAGGAATGCCGCGATGCCCTCGCCATACTTCCAAAGGCAGGTCTCGTGACCGCTGTTGGTGATGGGGTTGTATTCACTGCGAACATAGGGTCCTAAGATATCGTTTGCTATGGCAACGCCCCACTTCGTCTCACGTCCGCCCATAAAGACCTGTTCCCCCATCGGCTCGCCCTTATAGTAGAGGTAGAACTTGTCACGGTAGTGAAAGAGCAACGGGTCGTGCACCTTGTGGCTATCAAAGCCGCCCTTTTTCTCCACCGCAAAACGGTTGTCCTGTGTTCCTTTCCAGATGCCGTCGCCGGTTGGCTGTAAGATGGGCGCGTCGGATTTTTCAAACGGACCGCAGGGACTGCTCGACTTTGCTATTGCAATGCACTCAAAGCTGCGGTTGACATAAGGGTCTTGAACCGTCTGATAGACGAGGTAAAAATCGCCGTTATACTTCATTATCTCGGCGGTGAAAACACTGCGGTCATCGTATCGACCTGACTCACCGCGCTGTAACACAACACCTTGCTCTGCCCACTCATAGCCGTCCTTTGAGGTGGCGTACCATATCTCGGAGTGATCCCAAGGGAACACCTTAGCGGCAAGGTCACCGGAGTAAAATCCGACATGTGCACCGTAGGATTTTGTGTAGTAGACATAGTAGACACCGTCCACCAGTATGACACTGCTCGGGTCACGGCGATGGATACCCACCTCCGGCTCTAAACCCTTAATCTCGCCCTCGGTGAAGTCACAAAACCAGTCGGAATTTTGAAAATAATTCCGCTCACGAGCGCGTTTTGTTGCACTGCTCTCCTTTATCATATTCTCTCCTTTAGCCGTAATATTCTTTTATCAAATCTCGGGTGAGTTTTGACCACTCGATGACCTTTTTGCGCGGATTTTTGCCCAGTGTGCCACCGATATTGAGCACTATTTCGGTGTTGCAGCCATATTTTTTGCTGTTTGCAAGCACGGCTCGCAGCTCCTTTTCGGCATTTTCCTTATCCCACTCGTCCGGCACAAAATGGATACCGGCGGCGCGGTAGCTGTAGACATAGTCACCTTTAAGCTCTTTCGCGGCGTTTTCCACATCACACCACTCCGCGACCGATATCTTGCGAGCGTTGGGGATGGTGCGGCAGTAGTCAATCTTTTTATCCAACACCTCACAACAGCCGATGTTAATGTATTTGAAAATCTTCATGATCTCGCGGTCATAGTCAAACCCGAACTCGTCATGCATGTCGTTTGATACGCAGTGGAAAACCTCGGCACAGGTGAACCCCCATGAGTCCGCCACCTTGACCTTGTGATTAAACTTGTCGTCCACGTCGTGAAAATCCGGCACACCGGAGGCATATCGCAGTCCTGCTGAACCGAGCGGTTCCGAATTATCAAGGCTGCCCCAAAGCCCTGCCTGCTCGTACATCTCAAAACGCGCGGCGAAGTTTTCCTTAATTTTGCCGAGCACCTTGTGCATCCACTCCGGATTGTCGTATATATCCATATAGGTATTTTCGAGACCGCGAAGCCAAGAGTATTCGTCCGGAATTTTTGCGGCGAAGGTGAACGGGCGCTTGATAACGGTAAGTATCGGCTCGAAAATCTCCTGCGCATCCTCAAAAAGCACAAGAGAGGCATCTCGGTCGTACTCTATTATCGGCAGTAGGATTTTGTCGATGTCCTCCTCCTCGTTGAGCACCGGCACCATCTCGTATGCACCGGAATCACCGCCGTGGTCGGAGTATTTGCGCTCGGCGACCAGCCCCTGATACTCATCGGAGGTGAAGATCTGACGCACGTGTATGACCGGCTCCATCACGTTGTCGTCCTGCAAATCCTCGGCATAGAAAAGCCTTGTTTTAAGTTGCAGTTCATATTCTTTTGCGTCCTCATTTTCGCAAAAATAGCTGTCGTTAGGGAAAATTTCAGAGAGCGCAAGAGGCCAGTAGTGGTTAATAAAAACCGGTTTTGTGCCGGATTTAAGGTCGTTGATATCATACCACTGCTGTCTCTTTTGGTTGTTTTCATCGGTGTCGCACAAGGCTTTGTATCTTTTCGCTAAATCTTGCAGATACTGCCTTTCTTTGTCATTTATCATAATAATTTCTCCTATTATCGTATGTCTAAATCATACAGCGCAAATCTTTTTGCACCGTTGGTTTTATAAAAGACAATTTTTATCCGATCACAATGCAATGTCTCAAAGCTATGTCTGTTGACCTTTTTATAGTTGCCGTTAACCGAGCAGATCAACCGCTCCTCGTCATTTAAAAGTGCAAATACCTCATAGTCGCGAACTACCGTGTCGCAGACGTTGCTGTCGTAATATGTCTCGAGATTGTCGTACTTTAAATTTTCGCTTAGGCTGTCAAAGGTTAAGGTAACCTCACCTACCCGTTGGGTTTTGCCCAGTTTTACGAGTATGGACTGTGGGGTGTCGTCCGACGACATCCAAAGATTGGGCGCGCCGTGGTTGCGGATATAACCGTTAATAATATTATCGGCGGCATACACCGATGAATTAACGCTCATGACCGGCAGTTCACCGCAGAGCGACCAAAGATGCTCCTTTGTGTTTAGTGTAACTATGTCAAAATAGGTATCGTCGATGTTTTTTGACATCTCAAAGGCGACATATCCGTTAACCCTATCGTTCGTTATTTCGAGTGAGACATCATCGTTTTGCTCAAAGGCGATAAATACACGATTTAAACCGCCACAACCATCATTCAACTGCACCGAAAAGGGTGCTTCCTCCCCCTTTTTTATGAAAGCGCAGGAGGTGAAAAGGATTTTTTCCGGACCGTAGTTCTCGATTTTGGCAGGGGTGAGGACGCTGTATCTTATCTCGGTGTCGGCATCGCTTTTGGCGAAGAACTTAAAGCTTTCGACCTTTTCCCCCACCGGCAGACTCACCCCAAAGTTTTTTGCCAGCTTTTTGTATCGACCAGTGTGGAGGAGACAGCCATCAAAACTGCTCTCGGCGGTGACCTTTGCATCTTTTAGCAGCGGATTTTCCGCCTTTTTGGCAAAGACAAACTGGTCGCCGCGCTGTAACATCTCCTGCAACTCCAAAAGGTGGCTTTTGCCTACCTCACTCGGGATAATGCCGTATTTTTTGCAGAGCATCGCCGCCACGGCACAGGCTTGACCGAGCATACACAGCGTGCCCATCACCCTCGCCGTACCGAGCGCCACATGGGAAAAGGAGGCACAACGGCTCGCTAAAAAGAGGTTTTTTATATCGCGTGAGACGCAAATCCTGTAGGGCAGTTTATAGACGCCGCGCAGATAGTAATGCTTGTTGATAAGGTCACCGGCATAAAATCCGCCTGCCGAGTGCAGATCTATCGACCAACCGCCGTGCCCTATGGTGTCGTCAAAGTCGCTTTGAAGTGCGACGTCTTGTTGTTTGAGGATATATTCGCCGACTATGCGCCGCGACTCGCGTTTGCCTAGCACCGGGCTTATATATTCAAGGTCAAATTTCCCTGCATCAAAATCGCTGTGATTTTTTATCCTGTCCCATACGTTGCTGACCAGTTTTGCGTGATCAAATCGTATCTGCTCGTTGTCAAAGGTCTGGTGCCTGCCTGCACCGGTCTCGTAGTACCACTGGAAGCGATAACCGTCATATCTTGCATCCCTCGGTATCCTATCCGGTATCTCCCTTGTGGGCAGTGCAGCGATAAAATCGTCGTGGATATCCTTGGCATACTCCGGCATGGTGTAGGTCATGTCGCGGTGGAAATCCTTGGAATAAAAGGACATGGAGGAGAGCAGGACGCCCTCGTCCGCGGTCTTGGGGGCGATACTCTCACCCCATTTATCACTCGGCTCGCGACCGTACATAAACTCCGCGCCGGCGAGATAGCCAACCGTGCCGTCGCCGGTATCGTCCACAAACATATCGCCCGATATGACATGACGTTTTTCCGAGCCGGACTGGGTGCCCTCCACGCTCAAAATTGCACCCTCATCCTCGCTTAGGTTGACGGTGTCGATATAGGTGTTTAAAAACAGGGTCAGGTTATCCTCTTTTAAAACCGCGTCCAGCAGAACATCATGCCACAGATAGACGTTGCCCTGTGGATTTTTGTGGCGATTTTCCAGCAGTAGCTCGCCGAGGATACCGCCCTCGTCCGCGTACATATTAAATTCCGACGTGCCGTTTGCACCGCATATATGTATGCGCACCTCCGGACCTGCGTTGCCGCCGAGCACCCCTCGGTCGTTTATCAGTGCGGTTTTAAGCCCGAGCCGCGCCGCGCCGAGTGCCGCCACAATGCCGGACATGCCGGCACCGCAGACCACCATCTCGAAATCATGTTCAAATTGTGGCAATTTCATTGTTTTCTTCTTCACGCTTTACCATACCTTAATCTGTGTTGTGTCGCTGAAATTGTCAAAAGGACCGGGCAAGGTATTCTCACCCCTTGAGCTATTATAATAATCGGTATCTATGACAAAGGTCTCACCTTGCATATTTTCATATCCGACACCCGTTATCCTCACACAGCCGAGTGATTTGGTGTCGATTGTTTTAACCGCGAAATCCCTTGCCTTTTTCGGCAGTTTGATGTCGAGAAAAACCTCGTCACCCTTTTCAACCACCGAGATCTCGGGGTCAAATTCCGAGAGCACAACATTGTCCACTTCCTCTTCAAAACACTCGGCGCCGTTTAGATAGACATTATTGTTAATATACACCGGTTGCTTTATCTCCATAAAAGCGGAGTGGTCGACCCCTTTATTCCGTCCGTTCAACATCCTGTCGTACTGCTCCTTTGAGGAGGGGTGCCCATTGTAACCCACCGTGCCGAGCCGCGATTTTTCATCAGCAAGTGTTTTTGTGCCGACAAAAACGTTGTTAAAATATCGATCATCGCCGGTATATACAAAGGCGGTGCCGGCAATCTGTGTGCTGTGAGGGAAGTGATAGGGGGTGGAGCGGTCAAAGATGGAGACAACTCGAATGCATCCGCAGAAAAGATTGTTGACAAATGCCGTACCCTGTGCATGGTTTGTGAGGGTGAGCGGCGATAACATGATATTGTTGTCCACCATCATGGGACCGTGCGTAACCTCGATGTTGCCGTCGCAATCGTTATTGTAACATAAATTCCGTGACACTCGTGTGCCTTGCACCTGCCAATCCAACCAGAATGCGAGCGTGCAGTCGTGTATCCTGTTGCCCACTATTTCGGTATCTATCGGGGCATGGAACTTTATGCCGGCAATCTCCCACCCGAAAAATTCGCGTTTTATCCCTATGTTATAGATGTGATTGCCCTCAATTTTGCTGAAGATGCAACCCATGTGACCGACAATACCGTTTTGTCCGCAGTCGTATACCGTGTTGTTTCTCACGGTGTGAGAGCCTATACTCTCTTTGCTCCAACCTTTTTGCAGTGCCTTAAACACCGACTCTTTTTGACAAAGATAGCCGGATTTTTGGTTGTTGACAAACGCCTCCTGATCGCCGGTGCTCCCCTCTTTGCCGAGGGATATCGCCGAGCATTTGGCATCGTGCAAGATATTATTTTCTATTATCCAACCCTTGCTCCAGTTTACGCCGAGCATACCAAACTGATATGCGGTGGGCGGTGCCCATGGGGTCGCGGCATTTGACATCTCAAAACCGCTGACAGTGATGTAGTCCAGCCCCGTCTTTTCAGGGAAAAAGCAACATTTGCGGACATTTATCTCGACCTGCTCCCGGTTAGGGTCACGGTCTTGAAAGTTCGCATAGATGACGGTGGTTTTCTCGCCCACCTCGGCGCACCAACAGTACCGTGTGAAATCCGCATCCGCTATCGGCAAAAACTTGCCGGAGTAGGAGTGTATCACACCGTCGCGGAAATTCGCCGCTCTTACATCGTCAAGGCTCGGCACTTCATAAAATGATTTACCGTTAAGATAGACATCACCGGTATGCACGCGGTATTCCTTCGGGTCTATCATCCAGTCGCCGTCAATCTCGGTGGCGTAGGGGTTATAATTACCAAACAAAGCGTTGTCGACGGTGCATTTATATACATTGCCCTCAACCCTTTCCCAGTTTTTTATTATCTCACTGCCGGTTATAACGACCTTTTCACCCGGCGCGGCGGTGTAGGTTATCCTATTGTCGGGGCGGTTGCCACCGCGAGAGGGTTTGACCCACTCGCGATAAACTCCCTCGTGCACCACGATGTCATCCCCCGGTTTGGCGAGTGATGCCGCCTTGGAAATGGTGAGAAAGGGCGAATTTATACCGTCGTTTAAATCGTTGCCCTTTTTGGACACATGATAGATCATTTTTTAACCTTTAATTCCTGCCGTTGCTATGCCGGTAATAAAATATTTTTGCGCCACAAGATATACTATAATAATAGGTATAAGTGCCATCGACGCGCCTGCCATCTGGAGTGCGAAGTTTTGAGCATACTGCGCGCGGAACGAGAATATGCCGACGCTGAGCACAAAGTTCTCCGGAGTCCTAAGATATATGAGCGGAGCGGTGTAGTCGTTCCAACCCCAGGTGAAAGCAAGTATGCCGAGCGCCACAAGAGAGTTTTTCACAAGCGGTAGGCAGATTCTGTAATAAATCTTTAAAAAGCCGCAACCGTCAATTTTTGCCGCCTCAATAAGCTCGTTCGGCACCACCATGAAAGCCTGTCTCATAAAGAAGATGGCAAAACCCACAAACAAAACCCAGGGAAGAGTGACCGACCACATGGTGTCGAGAAGGTTAAGCTCACGGTAGAGGAGAAACTGCGGTATCAGACGCATTTCACCCGGAATCATAAGCGCCGCGATAAACACCAAAAAAACGATATTCTTGCCTTTAAAGTTGAGTTTTGCAAAGGAAAACCCAGCCATGGAAGAGGTGAGCAACATGCCGAAAACGATAAAGATGGTGTTGCGAAATGTGTTAAAATACCAGTTGAAATAGGGGAAGTCGGTGATCGCTTTTTCGTAGTTTTGAAGTGTCGGATTTTCCGGAATCCACTGGATAGGGAAACCGAATACATCCGCCTCATACTTGAATGACGCCGAGAGCATCCAAAACACCGGTATGACCATCAGTACCGCGAGGGCGGCGAGGAGTATTGTTTTAACTATCTTAAGTATTAAATTCTGTGTTGTATATGAAATTCTCTTTTCCATCTCATCTGACCTTTCTCATTTTAATAGTTCACCCATTTTTTCTGACCGAACCATTGCAGTAGCGTAATCACAAGGATAATTGCGAAAAAGACAAGTGATACCGCGGCGGCATATCCCATATCAAAGTTAACAAATGCGGAGGTGTATATATGGAAAACAATGGTATAGGAGGAGGTGCCGGGTCCACCGTCGGTCAAAACCTGCGATTCTGCAAACAGTGAGAAAGAGAAGATGGACATGGTTACGGCGAGGAAAAAGGTGGTGGGGCTGATGAGGGGGAAGGTTATCCTCCAAAACTTTTGCAGGGTGTTTGCGCCGTCGATATCCGCCGCCTCATAGTAGGAGGAGGATATACCCTGCAAGCCGGACAGGAATATGACCACACAATAGCCGAGCATACGCCATATCCAGAACATCGCCACCGTCACGACCGACCAGGCAGAGCTGGTTATCCAGCCGGGAGGGTCACTCATGCCGAGCGCGCGCAACACCTCGTTTACGGGGCCGTAATCAGCATGTAAAAGCGCCGAGAAAACGATGGCGGAGGCGGTGACGGTTGTGACATACGGCATAAAATAGGCGGTGCGCAGTGCGCCGCGCAGAAATACAGCGGAGTTGAGAATTGATGCCAGCACAAGAGCAAGCAGTAATAGGATAGGGACCGCAACAAGAAAAATGGTAAAGTTATTTTGAAGTCCCGTTAAAAAGTATTCATTCTTGACTACATCGGTGAAGTTTTCAAACCCCACAAAATCAGAGCCGGCCGCACCCTGATAAAAATTCCAGTCCCACAGACTGAGAAAGGATGTATACAAAAGTGGATAAAGCATAAAGACAAGAAAACCTATAAGACACGGTAGTATAAACAACCAACCGGCTATCGCTTCCTTTCGCTTCCCTAATTTCATATGACTGCCTCGCTTTCAATTGAATAGTTATTTTTTTATTATAGGGGCGGCCTTGAATGGTCGCCCCTAATATTTGGATGAATTTAGCTGTCAAGTATTGCAGCATCTCCGCGCTCTTTAATGTTTGCTATGGTGGTGTCGAGATCCTGCTCCTCGCCGAGGTACATTCCGACTTCCTCGTTGATGATGGTCTCATACTGAGCGGCGTTCGGGCCGGAAACTTTTTCAAGTATCATCAGCTGATCCGGGCTTAAGAACAGGTCTTGTATAGCCTCGGTGGTGAACTGCTCGTCCTCTATCTGCTCTACAACTTCTACAAAGAGATTGTCGGCGGATACTGTCTGGTCGGGATAGATTTCGCTGGAGGAGAGTTTTGTTGTCTCGGCAACGACGTCAACGATCCACTCGGTAGCTCTGATAGGATCGGATACTGTTGCGGGCAGACCAAATGTTCCGACAACACCCCATGTCTGACGTTGGGTTGTGCCGTCCGGTATCGGCAGCGGGCAGAAGCCGATTTCCCAGTCTCTCGGGTAGGTTTCTTTATCGGCAATCCAGTTAAGGGTCCATGTGCCGTGGGGGTACATAGCATAGTTGCCGGTGAAAAATGCTTCAGGGCCGGTCTGTGTTGCAAGGATGTCTGCAAGTTTCGGTATGGACATATCGACGTTCTGCATGTTGTAGGTGTCCTGCAAAGCGTCTGCAAATGCCGGATCTTCGATGTTGGAGAGACCGTCCGCATTATAGAAGTTCTGTCCACCGCCAAGGGTCATGATCGCCTCGGAGTACCAGTACATCGGCCAGTCGAGGTGCAGTGCGCCGTAGATTTTGTCGCTGCCCTCACCGGTGGTGAGCTCTGCTGCGAGTGCACGATATTCTGTCCAGGTCATGGGAGTTGTGGCATCGGGATAGTCCTTGCCGGCATCGTCAAATATTTTTTTGTTGTAGAACATGCCCCAAGCTGTTGCGCCACCCGGGATACCGAAAACCTGACCCTCGGTGTATGCGCCGCTTGCATATGTGCCATAACGCTCTTCAAGGTTTATGCCAAGCTCTGCGACATACTCATCCATCGGGATGATAACGCCGGCAGAGGACATTTTAGCCTGCTCAATGGGGTTGAAGTTATACATTACGTCGATGGTCTCGCCGCCTGCAACCTGAATGGGGAAGTTGGTTGCATACTCATTGTCCTGCGGACGCATGTCGATGGTGACGTTTTTCCATTTGTCTGTCGCCATAACCACGTCAACAGCTTCAAGGAAAGCCGTGTTGTTAACTACGTTGTGAACCGAGATAACCATTTCGCCGGAGTATCCACCCTCGGTAGCGTCGCCGCCGCCGTCCGCCTCGGAGGCAGGTGCCTCGTCGCCGCCTGTGGATGCCGGTGTCTCTGCCGGAGCACCGCATGCCGCAAGAAATGCGAGCAACGATACAGCCGACAATAAAATTGCGAGTGTTCTTTTGAATTGCTTCATGATGTTTGTCCTTTCAAAATTGTTTCTTTATTTTTCACACGAGAGCTCCCACGCCGTGTGTAAAATCGTATTTATGACCATTCCTTATTGATGTTTTTTTCGGTTTCGCCACACGGTGGCGAAATTTCAGCGTTTTCCGCTGAAAAGAAACAAAACTCGAGAGTTTGAAAATTTATTTTCAAACTTACCACATTCCAAATCCGACCGTGTTGTTTGGTGGATATTTATGGGAACATGCATAGGGGTGCCTCATGTCGAGGTCAAAGCGCACTATGTAGTTCCACATTGAACCGCGCTCGTCGTAATGGCACAGCCCCCACCGTATCCCCTCAAGAGGTGATGTATCGGGGTTTTCACAACGAAATGCGCCGCCTGCCTGAGGTGTGTCGGTAACTCGTGACATTATTTCAAAATTCACGCCGTCTTTGGCGTATTGTATGGTGTCCTTTTCGGGACCGTCCCTGTTAAGCAGTGCCGCTATGCCGTCGTTATAGTTCCATAACATTGTCTCATGACCGCTGTTGGTGATGGGGTTGAACTCGCTGTGAGTGTATGGACCGGTCACGCAGTCCGATATCGCGACGCCCCATCGGGTGTCCTTGCCGTAACATTTAAGGCTCGTTATCTCGTTAGCACCGCATTTGTAATATAGATAGAACTTGTTGTTATAGTAGTAAAGGCTTGGGTCATGTGTCACACCGTGAAATTCGCCGCCGTTGTAGCCATCGGTATCCTCACCGAACCAGTGTCCATCCTCCATCGGGGATAAAATCTCCTTATCCAGCTTTTTAAAGGGACCTGCCGGATGGTCTGCCACCGCCATCGCTACATTTTCATTTCGACCGTTGTAGTCCACCTGCGCTATCGCTTGATATACAAGATAGACCTTGCCGTCATGTGCAAGCACGTCGGGTGTGCACACCGTGCGCTCGTCATATGCGCCCTTGCCTCCACGCGACACCACGACACCTTGTTCGCTCCAGTTAAGCCCATCCACACTGGTGGCATAAAAAAGATCGGCGTTGTCCCACGGGTAAATTTTTGAGAGTTTGTCACGTTTTGCGGAGTGACCGAAATGTGCCCCGACCGATTTTGTATAATACACATAATATGTACCGCCATGTTCAATGACACTGCTCGGGTCTCGACGATGAACACCATCCTCATAACCGAGACCGTTTACCTCGGTGTATGCAAAACCGCAAAACCATTCACTGCCGTTTTCAGCGTAGCTACCGGCGCGTCGGGTGGCAGAACTTTGAGTCATAACCCCTCCAGATAAATTTTGATGCAAACTTGAAATAAAATAGTATTCTAAAAATTATTGTTTCTTGACTTTATTATATTGTCTTGCAACTCAAAAGTCAAGCATAAAATAAAAGCAAAAGCAATATTTGTAATACTTTCATAAATAGCGATACTATTTTTTGTACAAAACGACGATAATATTTTCTTTTTAGTATACACAAAAAAGAAATTAAGCAGTTTTATAGTATTCAAAAAGTTTTGAAAAATGAGAGCAATAGGAAAAAATGACACCACAACAAATATTTTTAGTATTTTATATAAAGGCTATGCAAAACTAAATGACAAGTTAACTGACAGTAAAAGTTGAATGACTATATATGGAAAACCGCAACGGAGGCTATCTCCGTAACGTCTTAAATTTTGTGCCCTACATAGTGAGATTGCATATGGTACAAAAAACATACCGAACCGAAATATAGTGTTAAACTCAATAACGTTTTGTTATGGAATATCTCTCGAACTTAAAAGCCGCCACCGAGGATACGTTGACCGACGACGAATATGAGGCAATCTGTCAAGCCAACGCAAACTATGGAGTGCTAAGCGGCAATGTGGAATTGTTCTTATAAACGCAGCAACACCCGAACACACACAGCGATACCTCCACGCTTAAAGCGTTGTCGTCGTGCTTTTATAAAGACATAGTTAATCGGATGGTCGCACGACGTTTTTTCTTTTGCCACTTTATGTGACTTTATAGGTAGCCCGCCTTTTGTCAAAAAATAAAGAAACGCCCACTGCGGTTAAGCAGTAAGAAATATGAACGCAATGCATAATCATAACAATATATAGCCAAAAAACCACAATGTCGCGGACAACCGCAGAGGCTTGTCACTACTACCTTCGCCATAAAGTCGCGATAATGATTTTATCTGCAATATGGTGTAGCATGTTTTTTATATCATCAAACAAAAATTTTTGATTTGAGGGTTGACAAACATCATTTTACGTTATATAATTGACATATCAAAAATTTTTGATATGAAAGGTGTTACCATGAAAATGCAAAAAAATTTGTTAAAGATACTTATTCCTGCAATAATGCTAATTGTTATTGTTGTAATATGGTTTACACAAAACACAGGGGAGGACGCTGCGGCGGTGTCGGGCGAAATAACACCCGGTTTTGAGTTGAACGTTAACGAGGTGGATCTTGAGAGTTGGCAACAGCATAACCTCCCCATCATTATCGACTTCGGTGCGACGGAATGTGAACCCTGCAAAGCGATGGCACCGGTCTTGGTCGATTTAAACGCCGAAATGCAGGAGAAGGCAATTATTAAATTTGTCGATGTATGGGTTAATCCGGCCGCCTCGCAGGACTATCCGGTTCAGGTCATACCGACACAGATATTGATAAATGCCGACGGTACACCGTATGTGCCGAGTGAAGAGGTGGCACAGCAGATACAATTTTCAGCCTATGCCGACAGGGAGTCCGGCGAACATGTGTTCACTGCGCACATGGGCGGACTGAGCGAGGAGCAGATGAGGTTGATTTTAACCGACATGGGCGTCGAGGGTTAATAGGATGAATTTTGATGCGGTACTTGAGCAAATCTCCGGCATTATCGCCACATCGGGCTGGGTTGCGCCGTTGCTTGCGCTTGCGGCAGGGTTGTTGACCTCTTTAACGCCCTGTGCCCTTTCCAGTGTGCCACTTATCGTCGCCTTTGTCGGTGGAACAGAACAACGCACCACCAAAAGAGCGTTTGCGCTTTCGCTCACCTTTGCGCTCGGCTCTGCGGTGACCTTTACTGTCCTGGGAGTTATCGCCACCGTGGCAGGCAGTCTCATCGGCAACGCGGGCAGTTGGTGGTATATTGTATTAGGTGTGCTCATGATGTTGATGTCGCTACAAACTCTCGGGGTATTTGAGTTTATCCCGTCCGGTCACCTTGTGAGTAAAAACACAAAAAAAGGGTTTCTCGGCGCACTTTTAGCCGGTATACTCGGCGGAATATTCTCATCACCCTGCTCGACACCGGTGCTTATAGCCCTACTTGCGGTGGTTGCCGGCAGTGGCAACATGCTGTTTGGTATATTGTTGTTGCTATGTTATTCGATAGGTCACGGCGTGCTTGCCGTTGTATGCGGCACCGGTATAGGATTTGTGAACAAGTTGAATCAGAGCGAGAGTTTCGGTCGACTCAGCATGATATTAAAAATTGTAATGGGCGTTCTCATTGCACTGATAGGATTTTATATGTTCTATCTCGCATTTTAATTAATTAAAGGTAATGTTATGAAAAAATCACAATCAATCGGCATAAATTTTTTTGAAAAGTATTTAACGGTTTGGGTTGTACTATGTATGGTCGTCGGAGTGTTTATCGGCTATTTTTTTCCGGCATTCCCCGAGTTCATGGGCAATTTTGAGTATGCGAATGTCAGTATACCAATCGCTGTTTTAATATGGCTTATGATATACCCCATGATGATGAAGGTTGATTTTCAAAGTGTTAAAAACGTCGGCAAAAACCCAAAAGGTTTGTTTGTCACGTGGGTCGTAAATTGGCTTATAAAGCCGTTTACCATGTTCGGCATTGCGTGGGTGTTCTTTTTTGTAATATTCAAAAACTTTATCACCCCGGAGCTTGCTACCGATTATCTTGCAGGTGCGGTGTTGCTCGGCGCTGCACCCTGTACGGCGATGGTATTTGTTTGGAGCCATCTCACAAAAGGCAATCCGGCGTATACCGTGGTTCAGGTAGCGACCAATGATCTGATTATTTTGGTTGCATTTACCCCTATCGTTGCCTTTTTACTCGGTGTCACCGGTGTTGAAGTGCCATGGGATACGCTCATACTCTCGGTAGTTCTCTTTGTGGTCATACCGCTTATCGGTGGAGTTTTAACAAGAACCTTCGTCATAAAAAACAAAGGGATTGAGTATTTTGAAAAGCAGTTCATAAGCAAGTTTTCTAACCTGACCATTGTCGGACTTCTCTTGACACTAACGCTTATATTTTCCTTTCAAGGTCATGTTATCCTTGAAAACCCTTTGCATATTTTACTGATTGCGGTGCCGTTAATTATACAAACATTTTTAATATTCACCATCGCTTATTTAGCCTCAAGAGTGTTAAAACTTCCCCACAATATTGCCGCCCCTGCCGGAATGATAGGTGCGTCCAACTTTTTTGAACTATCGGTCGCCGTAGCTATTGCACTTTTTGGAACACAAAGTCCGGTTGCACTTGCGACTATAGTGGGTGTGCTGGTGGAGGTGCCGGTGATGTTAATTTTAGTCAAAAAAGCAAACAATACAAAACAATGGTATGAAAGGAGATTATAACAATGGGATTATTCGGATTTAAGAAAAAGGAGGCGAGCGCCTGCGATTGCGGTGGGAAATGCAACGCCTCACAGCAGGCAGGCACACAGGATACAAACGAGCAGGACCTTTTTGTAAAGGTGCTCGGCTCCGGCTGTGCAAAATGCAACAAGTTGGAGGACGCGGCAAAATCAGCACTCGCGACCCTCGGGCAGCCGCAAGAGGTGGAGCACGTGACCGATTTTGCAAAGATTGCGGAATTTGGTGTAATGACCACACCGGCACTTGTCATCGGCGGTGAGGTCGTCTCAACCGGTAAGGTGCTAAAACCACAGGAAGTCGTAGAACTACTCAAAAGCAGAATAAATAATTAGAAAATACTCAATAACCCTTGACATTTTTTCGAAGGTGTTTTATAATAAAAGTTACAAAATATACGACATCGGTCGTTTATGTTAGGGGGTTGGTTAGATTGTCAGAAGTACGTGTAAAAGAGAACGAGTCGCTGGATAGTGCACTTCGTCGCTTTAAGCGCGCCTGCGCCCGTAGTGGCGTGCTCGCAGAGGTTCGCAAGCGCGAGCATTTCGAGAAGCCTTCGGTTAAGCGCAAGAGAAAGGCTGAGGCTGCAAGAAAACGCAAATATTAGTCCACAAAGCAGATAGGTCATTCGGTCTATCTGCTTTATTTTTTTGAGGGAGTTTTTATATGAAAATTCACCACCTTAAAGCGCCGCGCCCCTATGAAACAAACAGTTTTGTGCTGTCATCCGATAGCAATGACTGTATCATTATCGACCCTGCCGCCGATATAGATTTATATCGTGAATTTTTAAAAGGTGAGGTTACGTTGCTTTTAACGCACGGTCATTTTGATCATGTCTACAGCGTAGATAAACTTCGTGAGCAGGGCGCAAAACTTTATATGTCAAGACAGGATGCCGAGCTTTTTTCCATCACGCCGGACGGTTTTCTCGCCGAGGGGGATGTTGTCACCGTCGGCGATATAAAACTCTCGGTGCTCGCAACACCCGGTCACAGCCCCGGCAGCCTATGTTTTTATCATGAGGATGGGCACCTTTTCGCCGGTGACACGCTATTTTACCACAATTGTGGTCGGTGCGACCTTGAGGGCGGTGACTTTGACACCATTCAAAAGAGCCTAAAACGTCTTGCCACACTGCCACCCGACACGATGGTCTATCCGGGGCATGATCGCTTTTCCACCATCGGTGATGAGATAGCGCACAACCCATACATTTAAAAGGACACACAATGGATTATTATAAACAATCATTAGCCCTGCATAAAGAGGCAGGAGGTAAATTCAAAACCACTGCCAAGGTGCAGGTTGAAAATCGTGAACAGCTCTGCCTTGCCTATACTCCGGGCGTAGCCGAGCCATGTCGCGCTATCGCAGAGGACGGCAAAAACAGCTTTGTATACACCTCCCGCGGCAACATGGTTGCGGTGATAAGTGACGGCACTGCGGTGCTCGGTCTCGGCAACATCGGACCCGAGGCGGCGATGCCGGTCATGGAGGGCAAGGCGTTGCTTTTTCATAAGTTTGCGGATATCGACAGCGTTCCACTGTGTATCAACGCAAAATCAGCGGACGAAATCATAGCATTTTGTGAGATGATTGCCCCGAGCTTTGCCGGAATTAACCTTGAGGATATAGCCTCCCCCGTATGCTTTGAGGTGGAAAAGGAGTTGGAGCGACGTCTGGACATACCGGTCTTTCACGACGACCAACACGGCACCGCGATAGTGGTAATGGCGGCGCTTGTCTCGGCATTTCGATTGACAGGTCGCGATTTTGCCTCGACAAAGATAGTCCTATCCGGTCCCGGCGCGGCAGGCAACGCTATAATAGAGATGCTGTATATATTAGGTGCTAACAACATTTTGGCATGTGACGAGGGCGGTATACTTTCCCCCTCGCGTGAGCTTGTGCCACACAAGGCGGCGATTGCAGGTCGCACAAACAGTGCGGATAAAAACGGCACACTTGCCGAGGCGATGGTCGGCGCGGACGTGTTTATCGGAGTGTCCGCACCGGGTATAGTCACCGGCGAGATGGTTCGTGGCATGGCGCGCGATGCCATCGTGTTCGCTATGGCAAATCCTGTGCCGGAGATAACCTATCATGAGGCAAAAAACGCCGGCGCGGCAGTTGCCGGAACCGGTCGCAGTGACACACCCAATCAGATAAACAATCTGCTTGCATTCCCCGGCATATTCCGTGGTGCTCTGGATTGCGGTGCCACCCATATAACCGAGAGTATGAAGTCGGCGGCGGTCTACGCTATAGCGGACATTGTGGGGGAGGCTCTCTCACCGGAATATATAATCCCCGATGTCTTTGACAAAAGGGTGGTCGAGGCGGTGGCAAAGGCGGTGGCAAAGGCGGCGACCAGGGACGGTGTTATCCGATGAGAACGGTGAGGAGTAGCCGTATAACCGATGAGGTGGCACGTCTTTGTGTAGAGGCTAACATCAATCTGCCGTCCGATATTGAGCAAAGCATAGTAAATGCTCGACAAAGGGAGGACGGCAAGCTCGCCGACAATATTCTCGGCAGTATCATTGATAACATTGACATCGCAAAAAGGCGGAATTTGCCCATCTGTCAGGACACGGGGATGGTTTTTGTCTTTGTGGAACTGGGTCGGGAGGTATCGCTCGACGGCGACATCTATGAGGCTATAAACGAGGGGGTGCGACGAGGGTATGATTACGGATATCTTCGGAAAAGTGTCGTCGCCGACCCACTGCGGCGCACAAACACGGGCGATAACACACCTGCAATCGTGGATATAAAATTAACCGACGGTGATAAGGTGAAATTGACACTTTTGCCCAAAGGGTTTGGGAGTGAGAACATGAGCCGACTTGCCATGCTCACCCCGTCGGCAGGGGAGAGCGGTGTCAAGGATTTTGTGGTTGAAACGGTGTCCCTCGCCGGCGGTAACCCCTGCCCTCCCATCGTCGTGGGAGTGGGTATCGGTGGCAGTTTCGAGCGCGTTGCACAGCTGGCAAAACGTGCACTGCTCGAAGATGTGACACAGCACAACCCCGACCCGTACTATGCCGACATGGAGCGAGAGTTGCTAAAAAGGATAAACGACCTCGGCATAGGTCCGCAGGGCTTTGGGGGGAGGACGACGGCGCTGTCGGTTCGTATTGTTACGCACCCGACCCACATAGCGTCGCTACCGGTGGCGGTGAACATCTCCTGCCATGTGACAAGACATGCTGAAACTGTAATTTAGAGGATTATGAAACATATACTAAAAACGCCCCTCACCCGTGAACAGATAAAGATGCTCAGGATGGGGGATGAGATATTACTTTCGGGCGATATATTGACCGGTCGGGATGCGGCGCATAAACGGCTTTGCGAACTGATTGAAAAGGGGGAGGAACTCCCTGTCGACATCGAAGGGGAGCTTATCTATTATACCGGTCCGACACCGGCAAAACCGAGCTCACCGATAGGCTCAGCAGGTCCGACCACGTCGGGGCGTATGGATAGCTATACACCGCAGTTGTTAGCGCTCGGTATGCTCGGTAGTATCGGCAAAGGTCCGCGAAATGCAAAGGTTGTAAACGCGATGAAAAAACATGGCGCGGTCTACCTCGCCTTTATCGGCGGTGCCGGCGCGCTCGCCGCCGACTGCATAACCGACTGTAAAGTAGTTTGCTATGCCGACCTGCAAAGTGAGGCAATCCATCGTATAACACTTGATAATCTACCGCTTATAGTGGCGATAGACTCACAGGGGGGCGATCTGTTTGTTGAGGGACCAAAAATGTACAACAGTTTAAAAAAGGAGGGGTAGATATAGTGCCGGACTATTTTTTTAACGAGATAAACGATATCCCACAGGGTCTCGGCTTTGCATTGTTTGACGCAACCCACCTTGCGTGGCTGTTGGGGCTTGCTATTTTTTGCTTTATTATCTGCATACTTTTTTGCCGTCTGCCGGTGGTCAAACAAAAGCTCTTTGCAAAGCGTATGGCTGTTTTTATGATAGTGTTGGAGGTTGTCAAGATTGCGCTTTTAATCTACTATGGCAGGTTTTCCCTTGGATATCTGCCGGTGAGCGTGTGCGGTATCTCCATGTTTGTCTGCCTTTGGCACAGCCTGACAGGTAATGACTTCCCTGCCGAGGTGACCTATGCTCTTTCCCTGCCGGGCGCGGTGGTCGGTCTGCTCTTTGCCGACTGGACAGCTTATCCAACCAACAGCTTTTTTGCCCTCGAAAATTTTTTGATACATATTTTGATTATATCCTACCCTCTCATGCACGTCTTTGCAGGGCGGATAAAACCACGGCTTAGAAAACTTTGGATGCCCCTTTTGTTTTTGGCGTTGCTTGCGCCGTCAATATATTTTTTAAATCGATTTGTCGGCACCAACTTTTTGCAGCTCAACATACCGACGCCGAACAACCCCTTTTCATTTTTCGAGGGGATATTCGGCTCTCTCGGCTACTATATCGGAATCGCTTTGGTACTGCTGATAATCTGGTTTGTTATATATACACCGTTCTATTACATTAATATTAACGAGAAGAAGTAATAATATTTTTGCCCACCAAAATGCTTGCGTCCTCGATATCCAGCGTTACCATGACCCAGCCGACATCGCTGTAGTCCTTGTTTAATATTTCGTACTGCGCGCCGTCTACCGTGAAGTAGTCGGCGTTTTCTATCCTACTTTGAGTAAATGGGGTGTCCTCAAACGCCACAATCCTCTTGTCGCTGTTCAATACCCCGTTTGTCCAGTTGACATCGTTAAAGCCAAGTATGTGTAAAGGTAGTTCGTGATACACCTCGGTGAACTCATACGAGTCCGGCGGTGTGTAGTCGGGATTTGTCGGCAACAACATATAATAGAGGTTATCGACCAGCATCATTGGCTGGAACATGGTCGGATTTGCATATGCTATATCGAGAGCCTTGTTAAAGTCGTTTGAGAGATAGACGGTATTCTCGTCTATGTTGCCGCCCATCAGCTCCTCTAACTCCGCGTCGGAGCTCGCCTGCATTCGGTCAAGGTCGTATCTTGCGCCGAATGCATGGTTGGTCGTCATGTCGTTATCCACCGCAAAAAGTGCGGAATAAATCCCCTGACCCGGCAGTGGCTCTAAAAAAAACAGGTAGTCGTACGCCGTCGGGATTTGCCCCCACACCGTGCTTTTAAGTGGGTTTTCAAAATAAACCTCGCCGATACTCTCCCTCTTAGAAAGGAGTGCAGGCGATATGTCGATCAGCTGAATACAGAGTGTCAACGAGAGCAGGAGCACCGACAACCTCTCGCGTTTAATGCCGGAAATGCTCACCACAACAAATAAGATACCGATATAATAAACAGGCCAGAACATCCTACCGCTCGCACGAAAGGTGTCACAAAGGGATTTTATCGTCGACGGCAGATCTATTTCAATCAATATGGTGTTGTTAATGATAAGAGTTGTAGAGAGGGCGAAAATGGTAAGGCACACCGCCACAAAGGCAAGCCCCACATGATTTGCGACCGCCGAAGCTGTCCCTTTGATCCCGTTCTTTATCAAAAAGATCACGGCGCAGACCGGCAGGGCGAGGAGGATACCGAGACCGAGATAGTTAAAGCCCTCATAACTCCCGAGCCCTTGAGAGTGGGTCGGCAGGAATAGCGACCATTTTATATCGCCGTTGCTTGTCGGGTTGAAAAGGCTGTTTAAATTCATCTGGAAATAGCCGTAACCGGACTGATCCACCACCGAGGAGGGGGTGGAAAAAAGACCGATACTAAAAGCGACCGTCAACACAGCGACAAAGGAAAGTGCTAAAAACCCGAGTGGTCGCAAAAACTCCCTTTTTTTAATACAGTGTTCTATAAGATCGGCGAAAAGTATAGCAAATATCATCGGCAGGAAGTAGGGGTGCACAGCGGTGGCGAGTGCGAGGAGGACTATATACCCCCAACGATAGCGATAAGAATCTTTTTTGTTTTTAAAATAGAAATAAAGGGCGAATAGGATAAAAAAGTGGGAGGTGAGCGCGACATGACGAAAGGCGCGTTCTATCATAATAGGGCTGAAGACAAAAAACAGTGTCCCGAGCGCTATAACCGCCCTGTTTTTAGTAAAAAGTGAGAGCATGAGTGCCGCCGCACCGCCCTGCATCATGAACGAGAGCAGGACATAGATACCGAAATACTGAAAAGTATCCGGCAATACATCGCTAAAAAGCCGAAAAAATATCGCAAGGACAGGAATAGAATCGGTGAAACTCACCGAACTGCCGAGCGGATAGTTGATATAGGGGCTAAACCCGAGGGGGAACTGTATCGGCGTCTCGCGATAAAACAGCCAGCCGACATAATGCTGTAACAGATCCTGCTCAATATAGCCGGTGCGTAAAAACCCGTCGTTGGTGACATCAAGCGTGGTTATCGGATATAAAAACAGGAACACGGCGGCGCCAAGCGCTAACCCAAAAACAAACACAAAATGTTCACGGTGCACCCTATTTAAAACAGCACTATGCTTTATCATTCGATTCCTTTACAAAATAGATGGGACGCCTTTTGGTTTCAAGATAGGTTTTGGATAGGTATTGCCCAATGACACCGAGGCAGAACAGTTGCACCCCCGACACCAAAAATATGACGCACATGGTGGAGGGGTAGCCGGCGACAGGGTCGCCCCATATGAGGGTGCGCACGATGATGACCACAATCATAACCATCGCGATAAATGCGAATAAAAGCCCAAAAAAAACGGCGATGCTCAGCGGCGCGGTGGAGAAAGCGACTATGCCGTCCATAGCATATATGAGCAGCCCCCAAAACGACCATTTTGTTTTGCCGGCAACACGCTCGACATTGTCATAGCTTATCCATTTTGTGCGGTAGCCCACCCAACTGAAGATACCTTTTGAAAAGCGGTTAACCTCACGAACCTCGAGAATGGAGTTTACCATATCGCGGCGCATGAGACGATAGTCCCTCGCCCCGTCCACAATCTCGGTGTCACCGAAACGATTGATAAGTGCATAGAAAGAGCGTGCGAAAAAACTGCGTATTTTCGGCTCGCCGGCACGGGATCTGCGACGGGTGGCGACACAGTCATACTCCTCGTCTTTGAGCGTTTCATACATCTCGATAAGTAGGTCGAACGGGTCTTGCAGATCCGCGTCCATCATGGCGACAAAGTCCCCCTCGGCGCGCTCTAATCCGGCAAATATTCCTGCCTCCTTGCCAAAGTTGCGGGAAAAGGAGATGTAGTCCACATCTTCATCGCGCTCCGATAGCTCGCGCAATCTTACAAGGGTGTTATCTCTCGAACCGTCGTCCACGAGAAGCAGTTGGAAATCAAGACGAAATCGCTCTTTCATAACACCGCGCACCCGACAAAATTCGTCGTAAAACAGCGGCAACGCCTCCTGCTCGTTATAGCAGGGGACTATGATGGATATTTTGTCTATTTTTTGCATGTTTATATTCCTTTGTGGTTTAGATTTTGTGGTGTAATAGCAACTCTCACACAAAATACCGATCGATAAACACCACCGGTGTGCTGTTGTCAATCTCTTTAGTGAGTAAATCTATGACACCTTTTTTTAGCTCCTCGTTGGTCATCTTGAAGTTTGACGGCACCTTGACATCGAAAATTATCTTTGTCTTGGAGGGTCCGAACACCGCGCGAAAGTCGTGTATGCTAAGTGTCGGCGATATCCCCTGCATCACCCCGACTACCTTGGTTTTAAGCTCCTCGACACGCTCATCGTTCACCACCGGGTCGAGGTGTATGACAAGGGTCACGTCATACAGTCGTTTAACCTCCTGCTCTATTCCGTCTATCACCTCGTGGCTTGCGAGCAGGTCGCCGTCCGCCGACATCTCGACGTGTACCGAGGCAAAATATCTGCCCACGCCGTAGTTGTGTACGATAAGGTCGTGTATATCAATAACGCCGTCGGTATTGAGTATTTTCCTCGATATATCTTCAATTAGTTTTTTTTCGGGAGGTGCGCCGAGGAGCGGTGTCACCGTCTCGTTTATAAGCACCGCACCGGAGTAAAGGATAAAAAGTGATACCATAGTGCCGGCAATTCCCTCCAGTGAAAAGCCGATCATATCGGACAGAGGTAGGCTTATAAGTACCACAAGGCTGATAATAACGTCATTTCTGCTGTCGATGGAGGTGGCGCTGAGTACTTTAGAGCCTATTATTTTACCTGCCTTTGAAAAAAATCGGCACTGCCACAGCTTTACCGCGATGGAGAAGATCAGTATCACCACCGTCAGCGCACCGTATTCTGGCGGCGTGGGGTTCATTATACTGCCGAGCGACTGCATCAACAGCTGCAACCCCAAAAAAAGAACTATAAACGACACCCCGAGTGCCGCGACATACTCCATGCGTGCGTGTCCGAACGGGTGCTCCTTGTCGGCAGGTTTTGACGAGACCTTAAAACCGATGACCGCAATGACTGATGAGGCGGCATCGGTGAGGTTGTTTATACCGTCCGCCAATATTGCGATGTTGTTTAGAAACAGCCCGAGTGTCAACTTCATGACCGAAATAATAGCGTTGGAGATGATACCTAAAACTCCGGCAACGGTGCCGTACCGCTCCCGACTGGTGGGCGCTTTTCCACCACCGGAAAGTTGTTTTAAAAGAAATTCGGTCATTCAATAAATCCTGTTAATTGATTATTTAATATTATGCACCTTGCAAGGTCGGTTATGCCATAGACTTTGCGTCCGGTTGCGCGCTCAACCGCCTTTGCATAGGGTGGCATGTTGGTGCACTCAAAAAGTATCGTCGCTATCTCGGGGTGTTTTTTCACCATGTCGCACGCGACATTTATCATGTCAGCCTCGGCGCGATGTATATCGAGTGATGGTGAGTTGCCGACAAAAACATCGTGAAAGTGCGTGCCCTGCATACCGAAAATAGCCCTCGGCGGTGTTTGTATCCCAACTCCGTCAAAATGTCTTGACGAGAGCTTATCCGCATCGGCGGTCATTATGCCGAGCGTTTTGTCAGGCGGCAACATGGCGGTGAGCGTAGGGGCGAGAAGTAGCGCCGAGGTAAAGACCGGGATATCGACCGACGCGGCAATTTCGCGCTGAAACATAGCGAGAAATCCGCAACTTGTGGTTATCGCATCGACACCGAGAGCCTCTAGCTCCTTTGCGGCGTCGATAAAGGGGGTTAAAAGCCCTGCATCCCCTTTGGTGACCACCGCCGCAGGGTCGGCACCTTTGACCGTCTTTTTTATGGTTTCAAAGTCAAACGTCCCCTCGCCGCCGATGTCGCCGACAATCCTCGGGAATTTGGTATCCAGCATAATAATGCCGAGCGTTTTATCTCTCATAGATACAAAAATACAAGCCCGACCGCGAGGAAACATAGGCACATCGGGAGTGAGTAGAACATGGTCTTGATGGGATCGACCTTTTTGCCGAACTGCGCCGACACTATGCC
The DNA here is from genome assembly GCA_964369965.1 of uncultured Oscillospiraceae bacterium. GTDB lineage: Bacteria > Bacillota > Clostridia > Oscillospirales > Ruminococcaceae > CAYJBH01. The sequence goes on along the minus strand of CAYJGF010000018.1, from coordinate 18,136 downwards.
GACGACCACAAAGGTTGTGAGGTCGGCAGGGGGTAGACCCTGACCGGCGGCGGCGAGGTTAGCGCCGGCAACCGCTACAAAGACGGGGTTTAGGCCGACACCGACCAGTGCCGGACCGAAGAAAGAGAAGATGACGTTTTGAGTGGTGGACTGCGAGCCGGTCAACATGCCGATGATTAACATCGCCACAACGCCACCGAAGATAAGCACGTTGCTGTTAAGCCCCTGCGCAAAGGTCGAGACCTCCTCAATAGCGCCGGAGGTGTAAAACGACCCGAGCATAAAGGCACAACATATCTGCAATATGACCGTTGTCTTAACCTTGGACATGCCCTGCACCACCACATCCTTTGCGTTGTGTTTGATAACGGGGAAGAAAAAGGAAACAGCGATGGCACATATGATGGACAGCACAATGCCGTTGGTAAATCCGCCGAGCACCGTCACACCCGACATCCAACCGAGTAGCGACAACGTCTCACCACTCTCGTAGGTAAAGACGGTAATGCTGTCGAGAATAGCGGGGCCGAGATCCACCGAGACAAACGGTATATCCACCGTGCGTAGCAGTACTATTATAATAAGGAACGTCATTGGTATGAGCGACTTCCAGTTTTTGCGCAGTATCTCACCTGCCTTTTGACCGGTGAACTTTATTGCGACATCTTTATTAGCGCCGGGCAGGTTGTCCTTTTTGACAAGAAAAATAGAGCAGTAAAGGGCGATGGCAATAAAAACGATGCTGACCGTTATGTAACCGAGATTTATGACCGAGTCGGCATCCGCCCCGACCAGTGAGGAGGATAGGGCGAGCGCCTGTGTCATGGGTGGCATAATGGAGCCGATACACGCGCCCATAACTATGATGGAGCAGATGCGCTCATACGGCAGGTTCATGGAGGAGAGTATGCCGATGGTCAACATACCGATGACCGTCGCGGCGGCGATGGCATCACCGAGCAACGAGCCGGCAAGGGTGAGCGCGAACAGGATGGAGATAATAAGCAGTCGAGGGGAGCGCCCGAACTTCGCCGTCATCGCACCGATTATGGTATCAATTGTGCCAAGACGTGTCGATATTTCCGCGAAGATACTGCCCACAATAGACAGCGCGATAATCCAGGCGAGCCGACCGAGACCATCCACCCATGCGCCGACCCACTCGGCAGGGTTGAACATGCCGGATAATATCAATGTGAGCATACCGGTGATAAGGAGAGCTATGTTGATCTTGCCGCCGACCACCGGCAATCTTTTGACAAGGATGATGATCAGCAAAACCGCCATGGGGATTAAAATTCTTACCATAATTTAAAATCCTTTCCTCTATTGTATCGTAAACCTGTTGGGGTCAAAATCATCGATGTTATAGGAGCTCTCGCCGTCGCAGATAATCTCACTTAAAAGGCGACCGGTTATGGGCGCGAGTGCTATCCCGTCCCCTTCGTGACCGGCGGCGATAAAGAGGTTGTCGTATCTATTCAGCCGACCGAGCAGTGGCAAACCGTCGGGGGTAAAGGGGCGAAATCCGGCGAAAAACCGAACGATGCTGACATCTTTGAGATGGGGGAAAAACCGCACCGCGCGCTCCACCATGACCGAGACCGCCTCAAAGGTGTTATCGCCGTCGTAGTCCGCAAACTCACGGGTGCCGCCGATAATCAGCGCACCGTCCTTGAGTTGCTCGATACTAAGTGACGCGCCGAGGCGCAAAACCGCGCTGTCCTTGATACTCTCGGGTCGAAATTTAATTATGTTATATCTCGCGCACTGCACCGTAGCGGTCATAAAATGGGCGAGCGGCTCCGTGACGGCGAGCTGACCTTTCCTCGGCTGTATAGGTATATCAATTCCGGCGAGTGTGGCAACCTCCGCCGACCACGCGCCTGCCGTGATGATAAAATCGTCGGCAAAAAACTCGCCCTTATTTGTCCTCACACCGACAATGTGCTTTTCCTCAATTATAAAACCTACCACCGCTGTACAGGTCAGCACATTTACACCGAGTTTTTTCGCCGCCTTACAAAAAGCCATGGTCAACGAGATGGGGTTGACCTTCGCGCCGGTAGGGGAGTAGAGCGCTCCGGCGATGTCCTTCGCGAGCATCGGCTCTATCCGACATGCCTCGTCGGCGGAAATCATCCGGATATCGACACCGCTCTTTCGTTGCTCTTTTACCATGTCACAGAGCATGTCATACTGCTCTTTATCCTCGACAGGTTGCATACCTCCGGCATTTTTTTTGTACTCGATATCAAATCCAAGTTCGTCCGACAGGGTGTCAAACATCGCGATGGACTGCACCGCAAGGTCCAGTTGAGGACCCGGCTTTTTAGTGTGGTAGCCCACAACACCGTCGGTCGCACCTGCCGCACCGCACGCGACGTCCCCTTTTTCCAGCACCAAGACACTTTTCCCTCGTTTTGCGAGCTGCCATGCCACCGAGTTGCCCATGATACCGCCACCGATTACAATCACATCAAACTTATTCATCGGAACCACCTTTTAATGCCGACATTCTGACCGGGCGCACCGGCATACGGCTTTTTTGAGGTGTGATATCGGCAGGATTTGCGCCGGTTTTTTCAGCGATAATGCCTTGTATAAGTCGAGAACAGGATTTGCCCTGACATAACCCCATGCAGGCATGGGTACGCCTTTTAACGCCGTCCACCGTCGTCGCACCGTCCGCTATTGCGTCTTCAATCTCCTGCCGTGTCACCTCCTGACAGCGACAAATAGTGTGATTTTGCATTGTTTCCCTTATCTTAATTGTTAGTTCCTAAAAATTTCATCAACTTTTAAAGTAGATGATAAAGGGTGATTGCCAAAACAAACATTGAAATAATGCCGGTAATCATCAATAATAGGGTTTTTGAATACCCTTTCGGAGTGATTTCACCGGATTCATCAAGTTTTTTCATTATCGGATTTAACTTAAAGTAATAGGAGGATATAGCAATACCCACAAATGTAAGTGAATGTACTTTTATTATCTCATCTCCGAGGAACAACACAGCAAGTAATAAGCCTATAAAAACAAGCTTTGTTCCCGCCACCCAGTTTACGAGGTATTTTACAAGCAATCTACTGCTCTCATTTTTTTGAACAATATAAAACTCGTTAAACACAGCAACACCGTTCCCATATTTCGTTTCAGGGAAGAAATACAAAATGATGATATTTGCCGATTCCAAGATAATAAAAACAGTAATCGCGATGTTTAATACATACATTTGTGCTCCTTTTAATTTATAATATTTTATGTTGTGGGCAAACTATGGAGTTTTGATTTTGTTTGACAAAATAACAGTCCTGTTCTAATTTTTGTGGGTTTTCGTCGATGTATTGCCAAATTTTCAGGTATTCTTGTTCGTTTCGGATAATGTGGTCGTGGTATAATTTTTGCCATACACACACCTATTTGTTTTGTGACAGACCCCTTGAAGTGCTGTATTATTCTGGATATTGTAGGGGCGACCTGTGGTCGTCCGTCTAAATCATTTCTCAAAACTATGATTAAATGTAAATGAATTGGAATCACCCCACGCTCAACCGTTTCATACTCACAACATCATCGGCGCACTCGCTCGGTATAAGTATTGATATTACGGTGGTGCAGTCGTATGCCTTGCTCTTTTTTATCTTTAGAACTTTACCGTCACAGACCACCGCGCCGTCCCTGCCGACCGCCTTTACTACATCGCCGATGGTGGGGAGTGGCAGATACTCAAACGGGAAGTCAACCACCGCCTCTTCTTTAGATAAACTCTTGTCGATAAGCGTTATCGCAAGCCCCGGGCAGTTGGCGACACACAAACCACAGCCGGTGCAACGCTCGGCATAAAGGCGCGGCAGGGCGGTTATATTCTCCCCAATCTGTATCGCCCCTGTCGGGCAGATTGCCTCACACGGGTTGCAGGGTATCTCCTGAACACACTCGATACGGGGCAATTTTTTGCGGCGCATCATCGCATCGCTCGGCATACCCGGGCAGGATGAACGCTCCGCGCTTGACGGCACGCCGGTAAATACAATGCCCTCCATCTATAATACCCTCCTTTGGGTTGTCGGTCGGCTTTCATGCAGGTACTGCGCCATGCTCTCTATCTGCTTATCCTTGGCGGTTCGTCTTTTTTCACCGAACATGCCACATCGCAACGTTGCAAGCCTTGCCTTTATCTCCTGCTTTTGGGTTTGCGCCTCTTTTGGAGAAAGCAGCCCCAAACTCTCGGCGGCAGAAACACCGGCGAGGTTGCCCTCCTCCATCGCGGAGGAAGCCTCCTCCACGCCGGTCACATCGCCGGCAACGTAAAGCCCCGACACGCTTGTTTGCATATTTTCATCGTGCAACGGCACATGACCGCCAAACATCGGTATGTAGGTGAACTCACACCCTGCCATAAAGACAAGCTCACTCATGGGGTTCAGCCCCACCGCAAGACAGACGGTGTCCGCCTCGAAAATGAGCTCACTTCCCTTTATACAGTTCCAGTTTTTGTCGACGGCGGCTATTTCGACGCTCTCAACTCTGCCGTTGCCGGTGACCTTTTTAATGGTATGCCCGACATATATCGGCACACCTGCGCGGCGCAGTTTGCCTGCGTGCACGCCGTATCCACCTATCTGCGGCGCACCCTCCACAAGGGCGAGAACCTCGGCGCCGGCCTGAAGAAGTTGATAGGACACAATGAGACCGACATTACCACTGCCGAGCATGACTATCCTTTTGCCGGGCAGTACTCGATTGACGTTTATCATGGTCTGTGCCGCGCCTGCACCCATCACACCGGGGAGAGTTGATCCCTCGAAAGGCAGATAGTTCTCCTTCGCGCCGGCGGCGATTATGACCTTTTTTGCCACAACCTTATAGTGGTCGCCGTCCTGTATCACACCGAGCGAAAGATCGCTCTCAATGCCGTAGACAAGCGCATTGAGTCGCACCTCGGCGCCGTTTTGTCTCACCCTTTCGAGCAGCTGTTCGCCGATGGTGAAACCGCGAGTGCCGGCAAGGTGGTCTTTAGAGCCGAAAAATTTATGTATCTGTTTAAAAAGCTGACCGCCCGGCAGTGCATTTTCGTCAAAGACCATGACCTTTGCACCTGCATTCGATGCCGAGAGTGCGGCGCAAAGCCCTGCCGAGCCTGCGCCGATTATCGCTATATCGGTGGAAATAGTCCTCATTATATTGTCGTCTGTCCCTTTTATTCCTCGTTATCTTTTTTAAAGCCGGCAAGCCCGTTTTGTGTCTCAACCCTCATGCCGTCACGAACCGGTGTGACGCAGACCCTCGTATTCGGGACACCGTCCACAATCATCATGCAGTCGGTACACCGACCGATGGCGCAAAAAATGCCCCTTGGTTCCCCCTTTTTATGGGTTTTACGAAATGCCACAACGCCGGCATTCATTAAAGCGGCGGCAATCGGTTCACCCGTTATCGCCGATATTGGGTTGCCGTCGTGAAAGATAGTTACGTCATGTGAGAGGTCGAGCGAGTCGAGTATCGGGTGGTTTTCAACTCTCACTATATCGCCTCACCATCGCGCTCTTTTGTCCTTATTCTCACCGCGGTCTCTATGGGCGAGACAAATATCTTGCCGTCACCGCACCTGCCGGTGAGTGCCGCCTCACATACCTTGTCAATAAGTATCTCCACCTCGTCGTCGTTCACCACAACGTCAAAGCGAACCTTGGAGGTGAGATGCACATCTCGCTTCATGTCAGGAGAGAATACAAGCCCCTCGGTGTCGGGCGGTTCTTCATACGTGCCGCAACCCGAGACGTCGTATACGGTCATGCCGCCTGCGCTATAATTTAAAACGATCTGTTTTACAGCGTCGAGCTTTTCTTTTCGGACAACAATGTTAAGCTGTTTCATCACAAAACCCTCGTTTTTTTCTTTTCCAGGGGTGCCCCAAAACAAAGAGTTTGCAAAAGCTATAGCAAAATTTTTGTCAGATTAAACAAAAACCGCAGGCAATACTTTGTGTATTAACGAGGATTTTTGTGACATATGGCGAAAATTTTGCCGACGCCTTTTGTAAAGTCGACTTTTGGGGCACCCCCTTTTATATTAAGTATACCAAAAATAGCGACAAAATTCAACTGTTATTTACAGGATAAAACTTTTTTATCTTTACCGTTGAAAAAGAAAAATAATTTTGTTATAATAAGAGAAAGTATGATATGAAAATAATAAAAAAGGGAAGAGGATATGAAAAAGGTTGCAATATTGATGGGCAGTGACAGTGACTTTCCGGTGGTGAAGCCGGCGGCGGTCTGCCTTAAAAAACTCGGTATTGAGTGTGAGGTGCGTGTTATCTCGGCGCATCGCACCCCTCGTGAGGCGGAGGAGTTTTCAAGCAGTGCGCGTGAAAATGGCTTTGCCGCCATCATTGCCGCGGCAGGCAAAGCGGCGCACCTCGCAGGTGCTATCGCCGCAAACACCACTCTTCCCGTCATCGGTATCCCCGTGACATCGGGCGGTCTTGGTGGTCTGGACGCACTTTTAGCGACCGTGCAGATGCCCCCCGGTATTCCGGTGGCAACAGTAGCCGTCGACGGCGCTCAAAACGCCGCACTGCTCGCGGCACAGATAATTGCGGTCGAGGATAAAGAGGTAGCACAAAAACTCGCCGACCTGCGCCTTGAGGCAAAGCAGAAGATAGAAAAGGCAAACGCCGCACTTCAAGAGAAGTTGAGCGAGCTGTAACAGCTTAGAATATACCATAAAATGAAAGGATGTTGATGAACAAGAGCTATAAATCCTCCGGTGTGGACGTCGAGGCAGGTTACAAGGCGGTCGAGCTGATGAAAGATCACATTAACAGCACCAAGACAAAGGGTGTGCTCGGTGCTATCGGCGGTTTCGGTGGGCTGTTCAAACCTGATTTGACGGGGATGAAAAACCCGATATTAGTCAGTGGAACAGACGGTGTCGGCACAAAATTAAAACTTGCGTTCCTGCTCTCCAAACACGACACCATCGGTCAGGACTGCGTCGCCATGTGTGTGAACGATATTCTTTGTTCCGGTGCACGCCCTCTGTTTTTTCTGGATTACATCGCGACGTCTAAGCTCGTGCCGGAACAAGCGGAGCAGATTGTCAAGGGAATTGCAAAGGGTTGCCGACTTTCGGGCTGTGCACTCATCGGCGGTGAGACCGCTGAAATGCCCGGTTTTTACGAAAAAGGTGAGTATGATGTCGCCGGTTTCGCGGTCGGCATTGTGGATAAAAAGAAGATGATCACCTCCAAAAAAATCCGCAGCGGCGATGTGCTGATAGCGCTTCCCTCCTCCGGTGCGCACTCCAACGGTTTTTCACTGCTTCGCAAGGTGTTTGACGTCGAGAATACCGACCTTTCACGCAAAATTGACAGCAGTAAAAAATCTCTCGGTGAACTGCTTTTAACCCCTACAAAAATTTATGTCAAACCGGTCGTTGCGCTCTTTGATGCCGGCATCGGCGTACACGGCATATGTCATATTACCGGCGGTGGTTTTTATGAGAATATTCCTCGCATGTTGCCACCCGATAATGACGCGGTGATAGAAAAATCGCTCCTTAAAATTCCGCCTATATTCGAGGCGGTCTCGCAGGAGGGCGGTATCAATTATGACGAACTCTTTGGCGTATTTAACATGGGTGTCGGCATGTTGCTCGCTGTAAAAAAATCCCATGTCACAAAAGCACTCGACATACTAAAACGCAAGGGAGAAAAAGCGTATATCGTCGGTGAAATTTCAGATGGCAACGGTGATGTAAAACTTATTTGACAATATTTTACAATGATTTACCAAAAATTGACAGAAATAATCGAAAGGTAATATTTACCATATGGGTATAAAAACGGCTGTGTTTTGTTCCGGCTCCGGCACCAACCTCACGGCGTTATTGCGCGCACGGGACGAGGGGAAACTCCGGCACTGTGACATATCTTTGATAGTAGGTGACCGCGAGGGGATAAAAGCTCTCGACATAGCAAAAGACAACGGTATAAAAGCTTGCTATATAGATAGAAAACAGATGAATTTTGAGGATGATCTTTTGTCCGGGCTAAAAAGTGAGGGTATAGAATTTATTGTACTCGCAGGTTTTTTGACTATTTTGTCGGCGGACTTTGTGAAGCATTACCGCAACAGAATTATAAATGTTCACCCCTCATTAATACCATCCTTTTGCGGTAAAGGGTATTACGGATTAAAAGTTCATGAACGCGCACTTAAAAAGGGCGTTAAAGTGAGCGGCGCGACGGTGCATTTTGTCAATGCTACTACCGACGGTGGGAAGATAATAATGCAAAAAGCCGTCTCGGTAAAGGAAAATGACACCCCCGAATCATTGCAAAAAAGAATAATGAAACAGGCTGAATGGAAAATATTGCCACTCGCGGCGGAAAGTGTATGTAAAAAATTGTCAAATGTCAAATAATGACAATTAAGAACAATTAATAATGAAAGGAAGTGCAAAAATGATGGAAACTCTGCAAAATTATCTCAGACCGAAATGTTATCCCGGGCGTGGAATTTATGTCGGAAAGACGGACAAAAACACTGTTTTAACCGCGTATTTTATTATGGGTAGAAGTCCCAACAGTCAAAACAGGGTGTTTGTATTAGAGGATGATTTTTTAAAAACTAAAGCGTTTGATGAGTCTAAAGTTAAAGACCCTTCCTTGATAATTTATAACTGTAGCAGAGTTTTCGGAGAGCTGGATATTATTACCAACGGCGATCAAACCGATACAATTTTCGATATGCTAAATGTCGGTGGGACATTTGAAGAGGCACTTATAACAAGGAGATATGAGCCGGATCCCCCTAACTTTACCCCACGCATTTCAGCACTTGTCAATCACAAAGGTTCTAAACTCGGCATCTGTCGTGGTGATGAGAGTGGTGATAATCCCGGTGATGTTCGGTGCTTTTTTGAATATCCTCACAAGGATGGATTTGGACACATTATTCATACTTATAGAGGTGAGGAGGACGGTGTCCTGCTTCCCTATATAGGTGAGCCGACCGAGGTGACGGTGAGCTTTGACAATATTGAGAACTTTGCGAACAATCTATGGGAGTCACTCGATAAGGACAACCGAGTATCGTTGTTTGTGCGTACACGCGACCTTACAACCGGCGAGAGCAAAACAAAAATTATTAACAAAAACCAATAATATAAGGAAGATGAAATGCCCAGTGAACTTTTATTAAAATACGGTTGCAACCCCAATCAAAAACCCTCCCGCGTTTTTATGCAGGAGGGGGAGCTACCCTTTGAGGTACTATGCGGCAGTCCGGGATATATCAATCTTTTGGATGCGCTCAACGCATGGCAACTTGTTGCGGAGTTAAAATTGTCCTGTGGGCTTGCGGCGGCGGCGAGCTTTAAGCATGTCAGTCCCGCCGGTGCGGCACTCGGTCTACCGCTGTCCGATGTGGAAAAGCAGATGTTTTTTGTCGGCGACGACTATGAGGAGACACCGCAGGCGGCGGCATATGCAAGGGCAAGAGGGACCGACCGTCTTTGCTCGTTCGGCGATTTCGTCGCACTATCCGACACCTGTGACCGCGCGACGGCAATGCTGTTAAAACGTGAGGTCTCGGACGGGGTTATCGCACCGGACTACACCGAAGAGGCGCTGGAAATCCTCAAAACAAAACGTGACGGTAAGTATAATGTGCTTAAAATAAACAGAGGGTATAAAGCAGCGCCGGTTGAACGACGGGATGTTTTCGGCGTTACATTTGAACAGGGTCGAAACGAGATAAAGTTGGACGAGAGTATTTTAAACAATGTAGTGACCGACAATAAAGATATTTCGATTGATGCAAAACGGGATCTTTTGCTTGCGATGATAACACTAAAATACACCCAATCCAACTCGGTTTGCTATGCCTTTGGCGGTCAGACAACCGGTGTTGGTGCCGGTCAACAGTCGCGAATTCACTGCACGCGGCTCGCCGGTGACAAATCGGACCTATTCTTTTTGCGCCGTCACCCCAAAACTCTTGCACTGCCATTTTTGTCTGATATTAAACGCGCCGACAGAGATAATGCTGTCGACTTGTTTGTTGCCGGCAGATATGATGAACTCATTGCAAACGATAACTATAAAAAATATTTCACCGAAAAGCCGGAGGTTATCACCGAGCAGGAGCGAGCGGATTACCTTTCATCATTAAAGGGTGTCAGCCTTGCAAGTGATGCATTTTTCCCATTCGGGGACAATATCGAGCGTGCGGCGGCAAGCGGTGTGAGATTTATTGTTGAGGCAGGTGGCTCTGTTCGCGATGAGCAGGTCATAGCAACCGCAAACAAGTATAATATTGCGATGGCATTTTGCGGAATAAGACTTTTCCACCACTAAAACTGGAAAATTATACCATACAAATTTAACTGTAAAATATTGTCAATGAAAGGGAAATATTTACAATGAGGGTTATGATAGTCGGCAGTGGCGGGCGTGAACACGCGATAACAAAATACATTTCAAAAAGCAAAAAGGTCACAAAGATTTTTGTTTTGCCCGGCAATGCAGGCACGGCGAAGTATGCAACCAATGTCGATATTAAGGCGACCGATATTGACGGCATGGTAAAATTTGCAAAAGACAACAATATCGAATATGCCGTTGTAGCACCGGACGATCCGCTTGTGCTGGGCGCGGTGGACAGATTGAATGCCGTCGGTATACCGTGTTTTGGCCCGACAGCCGCCGCCGCCGCTATTGAGGGTAGCAAGGTCTTTGCAAAAGACTTGATGAAAAAATATGCCATCCCCACCGCTCGTTATGAGGTTTTTGACAACGCTGACGACGCACTTGCATATATAAAGGAACAAAACACCTACCCGAGTGTAATTAAGGCGGATGGACTCGCCCTTGGTAAAGGTGTTATCCTTGCCGCCGATTACAGTGAGGCGGAACTGGCAATTTCTGACATCTTCAACAACAAGGTTTTTGGTTCTGCCGGTGACCGTGTTGTCATTGAGGAGTTTATGACAGGTCCGGAGGTTTCAGCGCTCTGCCTTGTAGATTCAAAAACGGTAAAACCACTGACCTCGTCAATGGATTTTAAGAGGGTAGGGGAGCAAAACACCGGCGCAAACACCGGCGGAATGGGAGCTATCGCCCCCAACCCATTTTATGATGCCGAGATGCAAAGGCGGTGCATGGAGGAGATTTTCCTGCCGAGTATCAACGCGATGAACAGCGAAGGGCGCCCGTTTAAAGGCTGCCTATACTTTGGTTTGATGTTGACGCCGTCCGGTCCGAGGGTGGTGGAATATAACTGCCGTTTTGGCGATCCCGAGACACAAACCGTCCTGCCACTGATAGATTTTGACCTGTTTGAAGCCTTTTTGGCGGTAACCGAGGAGCGACTTTGCGACTTTGAAATGCCTTTTAAAGATTGTGCCTCGGCGTGTGTTGTCATGGCATCGGGTGGATATCCGGCGTCTTATGAAGTTGGAAAAAATATCCAAATATCAGGTGAGATGTCACAGGATGAGCAGGTGTTTTTTGCCGGAGTTAAATCTGTCGGTGATGATATAGTCTCTTCGGGAGGGCGTGTTCTCGGTGCGGTGGCTACTGCGCCGAGCCTCGAAGATGCACTGAAAAAAGCGTATAATATTACCGATAAAATTTCGTTTGAAAACAGTTATTTGCGGCGAGACATAGGCAAATTTTAAACTAATTCATATTATTTCAGAAAGGTTTGGGACGTAGATGGTCTATCCACTTTATACCGAAAAACGTGATGGCTTTGATAATGAGGCAACAGCCCTTTTAGCGGAGATTAAAGGATTTTTACATGTCGACAGCATAAAGTCGGTGCGTATAATTGTTCGTTATCTTGTCGAGGGATTGACACTGGAAGAATTTGACAAAATCACACATAATGTACTGGCAGATAATGTCACCGACATTGTGAGTGAAAGCCTACCACAGGGTGGTGACATGATGATAATGACCGAGTTCTTGCCCGGTCAGTTTGATCAACGTGCTGATTCCGCGGCTCAATGCATACAGCTCGTACTCGGTATAAATCGTCCTACGATACGAAGTGCCAAAATTTTCCTTTTTGAGGGGATACCGACACGAGATGAACTTTTCCGAATAGAAAAACACCTTATCAACCCGGTGGAAAGTCGCAAAGCAAATCTTGAAATACCCAAAACATTGTTGTTGCAAACATCGTCACAACCAATGCCGCCGATTTTGGACGGATTTCAGAGTCTCGCAGGTGACGAGCTGGAAAAATTTGTAACAATGCACGGTCTGTCGATGGACAAAGCAGATCTCGATTTTTGTGTGCAATATTTCAATAAAATCGGTCGTGACCCCAGTTTGACAGAGCTCAAGGTTATTGACACCTACTGGTCAGACCACTGCCGACATACCACCTTTAACTCGGAACTCGCCGACATCAAGATAGAGGACTCTCGTGTAGAAAAAGCATTTGACAGATATTTAGAGTTGCGCAAAAAACTCGGTCGGGGAGATCGCCCCGTCACATTGATGGATATGGCAACCATCGGCACCAGAAGTCTTAAGGCGGACGGCAAACTGCCACTGCTTGACGAATCTGCCGAGATTAATGCCTGCACCGTTCGCACAGAGGTGAACGGTGAGGATTATCTCGTTCTTTTTAAAAATGAGACTCACAACCACCCAACCGAGATAGAGCCTTTTGGTGGGGCGGCGACCTGTATCGGCGGAGCTATTCGCGATCCGCTATCCGGCAGAGCATGGGTGTATCAGGCGATGCGTGTCACCGGCGCCGCCGACCCGACAGCCCCTACCGAAAAAACCATGCCCGGCAAACTTCCGCAACGTAGAATATGTGAGGATGCCGCTCGTGGATATAGTTCGTATGGCAATCAGATAGGTCTTGCAACGGGTATTGTTGATGAAATTTATCATCCCGGCTATGCCGCAAAACGCATGGAGGTCGGCGCGGTAATCGGAACTGTGCCGAAAAGTCAGGTTCGCAGAGAAACCCCTGCCGACGGCGATGTCGTCATTCTTCTCGGTGGGAAAACAGGTCGTGACGGGTGTGGTGGAGCGACCGGCTCATCAAAATCACACAACCTCGCGTCGCTTGAAAACTGCGGTGCGGAGGTGCAAAAGGGCAACGCTCCGGAGGAACGCAAGCTGCAACGACTTTTCGCCAACCGTGATGCCTCATTGCTCATAAAACGTTGTAACGACTTTGGTGCAGGTGGCGTAGCGGTCGCTGTTGGGGAGCTTGCGGACGGACTTACTATCGAGCTGTCAAAGGTGCCGAAAAAATATGACGGTCTTTCCGCTACCGAGCTGGCGATAAGTGAATCGCAGGAACGCATGGCAGTAGTCGTTGAAAAACAGGATGCAGACAGGTTTATTTTGCTCGCACAGGATGAAAATCTTGAGGCTACAATCATTGCCACCATCACCGACGAGCCGATTTTGCGTATGCTCTATGACGGCAGTACAGTATTAGAGTTAGAGCGCAGTTTTCTCGATACAAACGGTGCAAAGCGAAAAGTGAATGTAGAAATATCCCCTGTGAACAAGGTGGAAAAATCTGACAATCTTGACTTTTTCACACGTCTTGAACATTCAATATCAGGGCTGAATGGAGCGGACAAAACCGGCCTTGTGGAGAGATTTGACTCCACTATCGGCACCGTCTCCGCTTTTATGCCGTACGGGGGAACCTATCAAAAAACACCGTCCGATGTTATGGCATCCTATCTGCCGAATTCCGAGCGTGCAACCGTAATGAGTTACGGTTTTGACCCCTTTGTGTCGGAGGCAGACCCATATCGAGGTGCATATCTTGCGGTTGTGGATTCACTGTGTAAAATTGTAGCGTCGGGCGCGTATGGTAAGGAATGCTACCTGTCTTTTCAAGAATATTTTGAGCGCCCAAGCTCACCGAAACGTTTTGGGAAACCTACAGCCGCACTTCTTGGTGCGCTGTCTGCTCAACTTGATTTTGAGGTTGCCGCAATCGGTGGCAAGGACTCCATGAGCGGCACGTTTGAGGAGCTTGATGTACCGCCCACACTGATATCATTCGCTATGTCTATATGCGATGGTGAGTCGCTCGTTTCCTCGGAATTTAAGAATGCCGACAGTGACATAGTGGTGCTTTGCCCCCAAATGGACGGTGATATCCCGAACAAAGACTTTCTTAAAGAGGTTTTTGATACCGTGACCGAGCTTGCTAAATCGAAAAAAATTCGTGCCGCGGCATCGGTGGGTTTCAAGGGCGTATCAGCAACACTTTTCAAAATGTCACTCGGCAATAAAATTGGTTTTAATATTATTAATGATATCGATTTGCCGATCGGTAGTTTTGTGTTAGAGGTTCAAAAAGGAGTGCTTCCAAAAAATGGAATTTTACTCGGGAATACGATGGAAGATTTTTCCTGTACACACAACGGCACGACTAAAGAATTAGAAAAATATCTTGTTTTATATGATAATGTATTGGATAATGTCTATCCAAAAGACCATGCCTCAAGCAAAACATTACCAAAAGTTCAACCGATTGAAAAATCATGGCAGCCTGCAATGGTAAATATTGGAATTAAACCAACCTTTTTAATCCCGACATTCCCCGGCACCAACTGTGAGCTTGATACCGCAAAGGCAATCGAGCGAGCAGGTGGAAAAGCGGAGGTGTTTTTAATAAAAAATCTTACAGCAGACAGTGTTAAACAGTCGGTAGAAGAGTTTGCAAGACTCGCAAGAGAGTGCAACGTTATTGTTTTGCCGGGTGGATTTTCCGGCGGAGATGAGCCGGACGGAAGTGGAAAGTTTATTACATCATTTCTGCGCAACTCGGCAATTGCAGAGCAGATAAGCGGTCTTTTGAAAAATCGAGACGGACTTATGCTCGGCATCTGCAACGGATTTCAAGCTCTCATAAAACTCGGTCTTGTGCCATATGGTGAGATAGTCGACCGCATAGAGGGTGCGCCCACGCTCGCCCACAATCTCATCGGGCGACATCAATCAAGAATGGTTCGCACCGTCATAAGCCAGATAAACACACCGTGGTTAGCAAGGTGCAAGGTCGGCGAGGTCTATTCCGTGCCGATATCCCATGGTGAGGGACGAGTTGTTTGCAGTGATGAAATGTTTTCAAAACTTGAACAAAACGCACAGATTGCAACACGGTATGTCGACCTTGACAATATGCCGAGCAATAATATAACATTTAATCCCAACGGGAGTGTTGCCGCTATAGAGGGTATAACTTCACCGTGCGGTCGAGTATACGGTAAGATGGGGCACAGTGAAAGAATGTTGGAAAAACTATATAAAAATGTGCCTTGTACAAAACCAATGCCGCTTTTTGAGAGTGCTGTTGACTATTATAGGTAATTTCTGGAAATTGTCAATAATTGTCAAACACTGTTAATTTTTGACATTTATTCTCGATTTGTAATCACGTCCCCAAACCTCCATAGCATATATAACCGGCTTTAAACTATCGCCGAGTTCGGTCAAGGAGTACTCCACCTTTGGGGGCACCTCGGCATACACTTTTCTGTTTACAAGACCTCGGTCCTCCATCTGTCTTAGGTTTGAGGTCAAGACCTTTTGAGATATTCCATCAAGTGATTTTTTAAGCTCCCCAAATCTTTTTGTGCCGGTGTTTAAATCTCGAATTATCAGTATCTTCCATTTGTCGCTTATCAATGTAAGTGTTGTTTCAACGGGACAGGCGGGTAGGTTCATAACATTTTCCTCCTATAGTTTCCAAAAGGTAACTATAGCACAATATAGTGCTTACTTTACAAATTGGCTGTATCTATATATTATAATATCATAGAATATATGTCAAGAGGAGGTTAGCATTTATGGATTATGGAATTTTATCGTTAATATCCATCATACTTTGTTTCGCACTTATTTTTATCAGCAAAAATGCCTTTATTGCAATCACCGTCGGAATTGCTTCATCGTTGTTGCTTGTGATTGTTCGGCAGGGTAAATTTGTGCTTTTTAGCAGTATTGCGGATGTCTTTTCCTCTATATCCACGCTACAGACGGTTTTATTTATCCTTATAGTTGGGGCAATAATAAAATCCACCGAACGCTCAAAAGGGGTTTCGGGGTTAATGTCATATTTACAGAGCAAAAAACTGAACATAAAATCCAAGGTCATGGTTCAGTTGTTTACCATGCTTATTGGAATAGTGATGTTTGTAGATATGACCAGCTCTATAGCCATCACCGCTTTAGTAGGAAAACCGCTATATAAAGAGGCGCAGATAAGCAGGGAAAAACTTGCACTCATTACCAACTCCACCGCATCACCCATTGCGTGGATTATCCCTTTTGGAGGTGCCGCGGCACTCATGACCGGTTTGATTTCACAGATTGACGGCATAACAGGGGATGCTTTTTCCTATGTCATTGCGGCGGTTCCACTTCAATTTTATACCATATCGCTGCTGGTTTTTTTAGCGATTTCGGTAATTTTAAAGTTGGAAATAGGTCCGATAAAAAAATATGCTTTTAAAGATGAAAAGGACGAAAAAAAAGCGACAAATTCGAATGGCAGGGCGCGCAACATGGTCGTCCCCATCATTTTATTGGTATCCTTTATTTTAGCGATAATGCTAATCACCGGCAAAGGCAATATATTAGCCGGAGATGGTGCCACGGCGGTTTTTTTCGGTGGTATTTTAACGCTTGCAGTCATATTGATATTTTATTCGGCTCAAAAGATATGTAGTATTAAAGAATGTTTAGGCTGGTTTTTTGAGGGGGTGAAATCCATGTTTTTGGTGACGTTGCTCCTTGCAATCGCACTTGTTTTTAGTGAACTTTTATCAAGAATAGGCACTGCCGAGTATCTTGTCGGCATATTTGATGTAATCTCCCCCGGGTTGTTGCCGGCTATAGCACTGATATTATCGGCGATTATTGCCTTTTCCACCGGAACGAGTGGGGGCACGGTCGCAATAGTAACCGGATTAATCCTCCCCATGGCGGTAATGTCCGATGTCAATATTTCGCTTGTTTTAGGCGCCATAGTCTCCGGCTCGGTCTTTGGTGACCAAAATTCCATTATCTCGGACAGCGTCATATTGACCACATCGGTCACCGGTGTCAACGCGGTAACACACGTAAAAACTCAACTGCCATACACATTGGTGGCACTCGGAATTTCACTTATTTTATTTACAATAATCGGTATGATGGGGGTATAAAATGATGACAATCAAGGAAATATATGAGAAATTTGACAGAGTAGGTTGTTTGACCTTTGCAACAATCAATGAAAAAGGTGAGCCGGAGACAAGGATTGCTCATCTTAGAGCATATGATGACGACGGAATTTATTTCATGACCATGCATACCAAAGGATTTTATCGAGAGTTAAAGGCAAACGGCAAATTATCCATCTGCGGACTTTGTGCAAGACCGGAAATAGAACACGATAAAAACGGTTTTCCCATCTTTGACGGTGGATATTTTGTTAAACTCACCGGCGAGGTCACAGAGGTTGCGATTGAGGATATCGTAGCAAAGCAAAACCCTATATTTGATTTTTGTATTAAAGATAGGGAGAAATACAACGCGATGGTTGTGTTTTGCATCACCAAGGCAAGGGGTGAAGTTTTTGACTATGACTTCCAAAAAATCAACAGAAAAAATAAACTTGAACGGGAGTATTTTGCCTTCAACGGTATAGCTGAAGAATACAAAGGGATGAAAATTGACAACGATAAATGTATTTCTTGCGGTGTTTGCAAAGAAAAATGTTCTTTTCTTGCGATTGAGGAGGAAAATGGCATTTTCACCATCGATAAACACAGGTGCGATGAGTGCGGTGACTGCCTTATCAACTGTCCGGTTGAGGCGATAATTTAGTTTTATTAGGAATAATAAAAAAGCCTTGCGTTTGTCATAGAGATTTGTTAAAATGAATTTATATATGATACATAGAAAATATATTAATTCAGTTGAAAACTCAAAGGAGATGACGATGCAAAAACAAACACTCGGAATTGAACTCGGCTCCACTCGAATTAAGGCGGTGTTAATCGACGAAAAAGGCGCGGTGCTTGCAAGCGGTGCGCACGACTGGGGCAACACGCTCAAAGACGGCTACTGGACATATGCCT
>CAYJGF010000017.1:0-58741 GCA_964369965.1 uncultured Oscillospiraceae bacterium | reverse complement strand
TGCATGGAGGCATGGTATCGGCTCGAAGTTCACAGGAAAATGGGACTACTTTTACTGTTGAGATATAAAATATAGTAAGATTCGTAGAGACTGTATACCCAACCGTGTAAACGCCAATAATCTCCAAGTAAGAAAAAACAAGAAGAAAAAAGATGAACACGCGAAGAGCTAAAGAATTGGTTGGGATATTGTCAGCGGAATGTGCGGATATGAGCGAAGTACAAGCGAATTATATCGATAATTCAAGTAGTTTAACTATAAAGCCGCTACATAATATTTTGTAGCGGCTTTATCTGCTTGTTTTTATTTTAATGACATGCTAAATCTACACAGCACTCGGCTATTTAAACGAAAACTCCAGCTTACAAACAACATCCTTGTCAAGAAAAATATTTTTCAGTTCATTGTTATTACTTTTTGCGTTTTGAGATACTAAATAATTAGGGAATAATATATTCACCTTGCAACTTCTTTTATTAGCATTTAACAACACCTCAACACGACCGGAATGTCTGTCCCATGAAATAGATACAGACACTGCGCACCTTGTGAGCAGGTTTGTAACAGACCCTTTTTGTAAAAAATCCGGTAGTGCAGGCAAAATGCTAATATTGTCTGCAAAACTTTGCACAAGCATCTCGTTTATGGCTGCCGAAAAGCCCATGTTTGCATCCAGCTGAACCGGTGCTTCTATTGGTGTTTGAACACCTATGCCCATTTTTCTCCAATCGTTATGCAGGGTAAAAAAGTTTGACACCACGCATGATTTTGCCATATTGTTAAGACATTCAAGTGCGCTGTTGCCTTTTTTCATCCTTGTATAGTTGTTTGCCATATGGACAAGCGACCACCCGGACTGTTGGTTGAGACCTATGCAAAGTCGTTTGTCTATCGCCGTGACAAAGGCTTTGTATAGTTCGGGATGGGTCTCCTCATGTATTTCATTTCCGGGGAATAGAGGATAACAATGTGACTGGTGACGATGGCGATAGTTGTCTATATAAAACTCGTGTATCCATTCTTTGATTGCACCGTCTTCGTTAATTTCGTATTTCGGTAGCTTATCAAGCATGGTTTCCCAAACTTCAACCTTTTCTTTGTACATACCGCATATGTTTGCGCCTGTAATAATATTGCTTAAAAGCTCTTTTATTATCGCAATATCCATGGTGGAATTTATGGTAGTTTCCATTAACTGCCCCATACCATCTTTTCCATCCCAGTAGTTACCCGGAGTGTTTTCCGGTGAGTTGGATGGAATAGCCATTAATCGCCCATGCTCGTCTTCAATGAGAAAATCTTCATAAAACAATGCCACCTGCTCCATAAAAGGCAGTGCGCGTTCCTTCAAAAAAGTTATATCTTTTGTAAAAAGGTAATAGTCGTAATAGTGTTGCGCAATCCAACCGGCGGCAGCGGTATAGTGAATTATGTGTGGGTAGATAATTTTTAAAAGGCCGCTTTCAGGGGTCGTCGGGGCAGGGATATATATACCTCGGCATCCAAAAAGTTTTTTTGCATTGGTCTTGAAGTCATCTATCATGGTATCAACATAATTAAAAACGGCAAGCAACAGCTCTGACATGTTGCCTGACAATGCGTGCCAATATATCATCTGCAAATTTTCGTTTGCCATGTTAAACGCCCAATAACCTTCATAACTGCCACACCAAAGACCATAGAGGTGGCAAGGTAACCCATCTGTTTTTGACGATGAGATGAGAAGATATCGACCGTAATTCCACATTTTTTCGATCATCTCCAACGACATTTTATCTTTAAAAGCTTCTCGTAGCAACATTTCGTTTGAAGTGTTTTTTGTGCCTGAAAAAAGATTCAGTGTTGCGGCAGACATCAATCGCCCGTGCGACTCTTTGTTTTTCTCCAGCAATGTGTCATAATTATCGGATATACTTTGCAACGACCGCTTCAGTTTTGCAACATGTGACAGATCGCCGACAAAAAGTTTTATTAACACAGTTATGTTAGCAACACCTTTTATTATAAGTTTTGCATCCTGAAAGTCTGATTTTGCATCGGACAAAATCTTCGCAACACAACCATAATATTCCCCATCGTCTTTTTGTGCGATAAACGTCAAAAATTCACCTACGCAACTGTATTCAATTACAGTCGGAAGATAGCTTTCAATATCGGTTATGTGTTTTGGGATATCGGAGATATCATGATGCTTGAGTGAAAGTTCACAGTTAAATTCTATTTCGTTTTTCTCGGCAATATTATAAACAATAACGTTGTCGGATCTGGAAACAAACAGTCGACGGGAATAACTTTTGTTGCCATCCTCCCAACACACCGAGATCTCCCCGCTGTGCATATCTAGTGAGCGTTCATAGTTTGAAAACGCAAATTCGTTGTCCATCACAACCGAAAGGTCACATAGTGGCAGTGGGAACGCAACCTGTGGATTGTATGAAAGTTCTTGTAACCTATCGGATAAAATCTTGTCTGCCTTAAATGGTTCATTTCCCAATAATAGCCTTCGCACTTGCGGCAACTTATCCGAAATATCGGGGAGCGGCGGTGTGTTTGATTTCCACCAAAGATGACTGTGTGTCAACATTATCGTTTCTTCATGCACACCGCCATACACCGATGCACCATATTCACCGTTACCGGCCGGCAAAGCCTCACGCCACATCTCGCCATGCCAACCGGCAGGAAAGTCACATCTTAATATATATTTATCCACAAATCCACCCTTCTCGACATGTTCTTGACTTTATACGTTTTTAGCCCTTTACAGCACCCTCTGACAGACCTTTTTCCACACTTTCTTGCATTATCAAATAGACGATTATTGTCTGCTTTAAAGTGCTACCTTTTTTATAGTCGCTGGCATCTTCACCTCCGGTTGCGCTAAACGATTAGCGATGTCTGTATATTTACATATAATCTCACGTAATTCAATTGACGCAATGAACAAAATATATCAAATAAAATTGTCTATTATGTCAAATTGCCTCGTGACAATTCCGAAAAATTATATAAAAACAATTATAGTCTATTGCGGATTATTTCTATGCTCATTTGGGGTTACACCATAAAACTGCTTAAAAGTTCGCCTAAAAACCTGGGATGAATTATATCCAACCTTGTCTGCGATATCATTTATAGGCAAATTTGTATCAAGTAATAATTCACTTGCTTTTGACATTCTAAGGTTTGTTAAGTATTCGGAATAGGTTTCTCCGGAAAGCTGTTTAAAGCATCTCGAAAGATGAGATTCGCTTATACTAAAATACGAAGCCAATAAACTTTGTGAAAGAGACGAATTTTGATAGTTGTTTTTTATATACTCTTTAATATTGTCAATTAAATCATTTGTTTGCGTTTTCGTTTGATTCATAACAGTTGTTGCAAGCGAAACAAAAATATCGCTGTATATCTTTTCAATATCTTTGATTAACATTGTGGGAGTGATTGTTTCAAGCTTTGCCGAAATCACATCGCTCGACATAAAATCGTAATCGGGATATTGAGTTTTTAGTAGCTTTACAGTACGATTTACTGTTGTTCGCAATGCAAAAAGTCCTCTGTTAAAGTCTTGCGGAGATATGTTTCTGGAAAGTGCTGTAAAAATTTGTGAAAGATTTACCAAAACTTTTTCAGGACTTCCGGCTGAAACCCTTGAAATAAGATTAGTTTCAGTTTCAATAGTATAAGAAAACAACTCAAATTCGCTATCATTATTTTTAACGACTTGGAATTTGATCCCCTTTTTTATAAGATGTTCTGAATTAATTTTTATATTTCGATAATAAATATGTGAGTTTGTAACGTTGCTGTAGCTTTCACTTGTAACTGCATAAATTTCAAAATTTCCTCCGATGTTACTTAAAACATTCGAACGAAGTTCTTCGATTTTTCCACTTAAAAAATCTTTGGAGTTTATAGGCGTTTCGGAGGTGAATATCAACGCAACTTGATTTGAGTCAACCTCGCAAAAAAGTATGTCTTTGCCAAAAATATCATCAAAATATTCACACATTATTATTCTTGCATGGTTATAAGTTGACTGATTTTCAGAAGCGCTGTCGCATTTGAGCGTCAGTAACATCAAATTAATATGTTGTAAATTCAGCAAAATATTATAAGACGAAAGCACCTCTTCAAGAGCCATTGCGGAAACGATATTTCCTAAAATCAAGCGTTCACAAAGTGAAGATTTTATTATCGGAATATGTGCTAATACCTTTTCTTTATAGGAATTATTGTCCGAAACAATTGCATCAATTTTGTCATTCGCAAACTTTACAGAGTGTTTTGTAATATTGCTTTGCGGATCTAACTTCTTGAAAATTGACGTGATAGGTCGTAAAGTGAAATTGGTTAAAACGTAAGATAATACCACCAAAAACACCGTCAAGATTACAAGTGCCAATATTAAGTTAAATCTAATTTGCTCTAATTGAAAAAGCACAGTGCTTTTTGATGTAAGTGTGATGTATCTTAGGTCGAAAACCGATGATGATGTTGATGATATCAAATGCATCTCACCATCTATATTAATTTCTTCGTAACCGTCTTCAAAAGAAACATCGGCTAAAAATGCACTGTCAATGGAACGATTTGAATAGAGAATCTCATTGTTTTTATCGACTATTAAAGTGTAACTGTTTTGATCGACCTGCTCAAAAATATTGTCAAGTCTTTGCTTTTCAATGAATAGATAGATGGTAGCTCGACTGGAACTTGTTTGTTTGGAAGGGTATACAACACCCAAATATTGATGATTTGTAGATTTTGTAATCAGATGTTCGTAATTTCCCACGGGTAGAAAATTATATACTCTTTCCTCGTAACTTTCGTTTAAAACCTCCCAGTCGACGCTATAAATACTTTCTTGTAGCTGGGTATGTATTTCCGAGGCGTGCGAGCGAACGATTAAATCACCGTCTGACATTAAAACACCTGAATTATTAAAATGGATAGTATACGCATCAAAGGCATTTGAAATGGTATAAAGTGCATGAAAAGTATCATTATAATTCTTAAAAACTAAAATTTTATCATCATTATCCAATGGTGATGTTAGGTTGTTTATCGTCAAAAAGTCATTGTTTATAACGGCTTGACTGACCACGCTGTTTATGCTTTCAAACATCTGTTCGGCACTGTAGGAACTGAGCTTCAAGTTGTCATAATTTTTTTCAATAGCATTGCTGATTAATATATTGTATAATCCGAAATATGCTATAACAAAGAATACAATAGCAATTAAAAGTGTGAAAATATGCGAATACATATAATTTAAGAATATTAGCGAATGATTTTTGCTTCGTGTGGCAAATTTCATCATTACTTATTCCCTTTGGTTGAAAATATGATACTTTATTTGATAAATATATACTATTTTTGTTCAAAAGTCAATACGATTTGCAGCTACATCAAAAATCGTTCCGGTGCGAAAAATCGTTCCTCAGATTTTTATGCAACCTAAAAACACACCTAAACAGAGCCTTTTGAGCAACATAACAGCAAAAATAGTTCCATATGAGAAAAGCACCTCTTGTTATTTTTATAATCTCCGTGCAATAATGATTACAGAACAAAAAAACAAATTCCTTGGCACAAATTAATACAATTATTTTATAGGCGGAGGATTTTAATGAAATGAAAGATTTAAATCAGAGCACATCAAGTTTGAAAATAAATTTTCAAACTCCCGAGTTTTGTATCTTTCAAACGAAATGCGTTTGAATTTCGTCACAATGTGACGAAACCGAAAAAAACATCAATAAGGAATGGGCATAAAAATGAAAAACAACATCGCTAAAACTGAAAGTGGCTTTTCAGTCGTAATTAAAAAAATCAAAAAGCACTATACACTCTATTTTTTAATTGCAATTCCACTAGCGATACTACTAATTTTTAGATACTATCCGATGTATGGAGTAACACTTGCATTTAAAGATTTTGATTTCCGTGCAGGCATATTAGGCAGTGATTGGGTAGGTTTAAAATATTTTGAAGAAATTCTCAAAACTCCAAACATTGAGAAATATGTTTTAAACACACTTTCGATCGCTGTATTCAGTTTGTTATGGAGTTTTCCGTTACCGATAATTTTAGCTGTCGCACTAAATAATGTGAAAAATAAGCCCTTTAAAAAAAGTGTTCAGATGGTTACTTATGCACCGTATTTTATTTCGACGGTAGTGCTTGTCGGGATTTTGCAACAGATTTTTGCACTTAGAGGTGGCTTTATAAATAACCTTATAATGTTTTTCGGTGGCGAGGCAATAAACTTTTTAGGAAACCCCGATTTTTTCCAGAGCTTATATATCGGCAGTTCCCTGTGGCAAAGCACAGGTTATGCGGCAATTATCTATATAGCGGCACTTTCCGGCGTGGACCCCACTTTATACGAGTCGGCAAGTATAGACGGTGCGAGCTCGTTGCAAAAGGTTATCCACATAGACATACCGAGTATTGCACCTACGATTGTTATCATGTTGATTTTGTCGGCAGGCAGTATGCTTTCTGTAGGCTTTGAAAAAATTTACCTTATGCAAAACCCGACAAATCTCAATATTTCAGAGGTTATTTCGACCTTTGTATACAAAACGGGTTTGATTGACGCAAGATATAGTTTTTCAACGGCAGTTAATTTACTGAACTCGGTCGTTAATCTGATTTTACTTTACACAGTGAATAAAATTGCATCAAAGGTAGGTGAAACGAGCTTATGGTAAAGACAAAAGGCACAAGAATTAAAGACGCAAAAAGTGATAAGCTATACACAATATTTTGTAATATCTTTCTCATATTATCGCTGTTAATTGTGTTAATACCCGTCATAAACATTGTGAGTTCATCCTTTAGCAGTGCGAGAGCATTAACATCGGGGCAAGTGTTTTTACTCCCTGTTGAACCGACACTCATAGCATATGAAGCAATTTTTTCGAGTGCCTCTATTATAACCGGATTTATTAATTCTCTAATTTACATGGTGGTCGGAACATTAATATATCTTGCCTGTACCGTGGCGTTGTCCTATCCACTTTCATTGGGCACCTTTTATGGAAAAAAAGTTTTAATGACGCTGATTATCTTTACAATGTACTTTAGTGGTGGGCTTATTCCGACATTTTTGGTAGTCGATGGGCTAAAAATGACCGACACTATCTGGTCACTTGTAATCCCCGGCGCAATCTCAGCGTATCACATTATTGTTTGTCGAACGTTTTTCCAAACCAACATACCGAGAGAGCTTTATGATGCGGCATCTATAGACGGTTGTGGCGATTTGAGATATTTAATATCAATAGTTCTTCCAAACTCAAAGGCAATAATTGCAGTTTTAGCTCTCATGTTTGCCGTTACACACTGGAATGATTATTTTAACGCACTTATCTACATAACAGACCCCGGGAAATACCCACTTCAAATTGTTCTTCGAGATATACTCATTCTAAACAGCGGCGGCGCAGAAGCACTAAGCAGTATGGATATTTCAGACCAAATGGAACGTCAAATGTTGTCGGAATTACTTAAATACTCGACTATAGTAGTTGCATCACTTCCGATGATGATAATTTATCCATTTGTGCAAAAATATTTTGTGAAAGGGGTGATGATCGGTTCTGTAAAAGGTTAGAAAACAAACTAATATTTGATTTTTAGGAGGAAAAGATGAAAAAGTTTATTGCAACATTACTGGCATTATCGTTAGCACTGTCTTTAGCGGCTTGCTCAAATAACGACACTACAGGTGATGGAGATACAGGCGATAGCTCACAAGTATCTTCAAGTGCAGATGAAGCATCCACCGATTTAGTAAACCCTGCGGGAGTCTATCCGATTACAAACGAAAAAACAACACTCGAAGTTATGATTATGCAACGCCCTTATGTAAGCGATCTGAACGAAAATGAGGTTGTAAAACACATTGAGGAAGAGCTTAATATTGTTTTGGATATGACGATTGTATCTGAATCAGCATGGGAAGAAAAAGTAAATATTGCACTTTCGACAGGTACTTATCCTGAAGTTATTATGAGTGGCGCCTTTACAAATGCAGACATCTTAAACTATGGTGTAGATGGCGGTATTTTCGTACCGATTGAAGATGAAGTAGCTGAATATGCCGTAACTTTAAACGCTCTTTTTGAAGAACAAGAATATTTACAACAAGACATGACGGCACCGGATGGTCACATGTATGGTTTCCCACAAGTTCAAGGCGCCTATGAGCACTCTGACCTATCGAGGAAATTCTGGGTTAATGAAGAATGGCTAACAAATTTAGGGTTGGATGACCCTGAAACTACAGAAGATTTCAAAAACATGTTGCTTGCATTTAAAAATGACGACCCTAACGGAAACGGAATTGCCGATGAAGTTCCTATGTCGGGTGCTATTCAAACATGGGCGGCAGAACCATATTGGTGGGTGATGAATGCGTTTGTTCCTACAGAACCTTATGCAAAATTCTCTTATCTGAATGCTGATAATGAACTTGTTTTCTCACCGGCTACAGACGAATGGAAAGAGGGTTTGACGTATCTTGCAGACCTGTACAACGAAGGGCTGTTAGACCCTGCCGCATTTACAAACTCGCTTCAACAATTAGAGCAACTTGCAAGAAATCCCGATATGGAAATTTTAGGTTCTTATGCCGCAGGTCATATCCAGATGGGTGTTGTGAAGTATGACGATGAGGACACACGAAGCGACCACTGGAGAGCGTTATCCATCCCGGAAAGTGATACCGGACTTAGTGCACTTCCATACTATTCAACGGTTAGAAGATCAGAAGCTACTTTTATGATAACCGATAAATGTGAGAACGTGGCTGCGGCTGTACGACTTGCAGACTGGATGCTTTCAGAAGAAGGTCACTACATCACCGAAAAAGGTATTTTAGAAGAAGGCAGAGTACGTGATGCGGAAGATGGCGAACTTAATTTCTATGGTGACCCGGCAAAATACTATATTTACACAGATATTGAAATGGAAGAGATGGGACATACAATAGATGCTCTAAAAACATTTTCTTGGGGCGACACCTCTTTGATCAACAAATCAGCCTCTACTAAAGCACTTGAAGTTGCCTCTCAAGATATGAACGATGCATCGGGATATGACTTGTGGTTAAACGACCAATACTACAAATATTTCAAAGATGATGTAGACCCGTCTATTGCACTGCCTCCCGTTTGGTTACCGATTGACAAAATTGAAGAGCTGTCTGCAATTGAAGGTCCTCTAATGAGCTTCATTGAATCTTCAGCAGTAGAGTTTATAACAGGTGCCAGAAGTTTCGACGACTGGGACGGCTATCTAAACGATTTAAACAATATGGGCTATGAAGAATGGTTTGAAGCATATTCAACCGCTGTAAACGAAGTTATGAACTAAGGTATATTATAAATCAATAATTAAAAATGCTAAAACAATTGTGATATTCCTTTTGTTTTAGCATTTTTAACAGTAAAGGACAAATCATTATGAATTTTGAAGTTTTTGATATAAAAGGAAATAAACTTGATTGCAAAACAATAAAAAAGCAGGACGGCGATTTTTTAAGGTACAGTTTTATATATAACGGCGAGGGTACTGTTTTCGTGAAAAATGCCGTTTTCGATAGCATTACACACAATTTTTCGTCCGATTGCAAATTTTTCGGCGAGGGTTATAATATGCTCTCACAATACCATGGTACCATAGAAAATCCTAAATGTGTAACCGAGTATAGCGATAAAGACCGCTATAAACTACCGAACAGAGACGGCTTTTTCACGGTGTACTCTATGTTTATGGCGTATACAAACACTCCTATAAAACTTGAAAAACCGTGCGATGTTTTTTGTTTTTTCACCGATGATAAACTTTGCCAAAATGTTACAGAGTTTGATGTATTGTTAGATGCGAGAAACGGGAAAGTATATCAAGCTATTAAAATTTAATTATATTTTGAAACAAGGAGAATAAAATGAGCAGGATTTTAGGAAAAGGAAATTTCAAACTGGAATTTTCTTATAACGGGAGTATCAATTCCATCTCATACAAGAACGAGGAAAAGGCTGATATATTGTCCAAATCTGTGGGGTTTTATCTTAACAATGGATACCACAAGATAAATTTTACCGAAATAAACTATAAAAATGGCGTTTTGTCTTGTAAAAACTTATCAAAAACTCAAATTGTGGAATTTTTCGCCTTAGAGTATGAGGATTATATTTTCTTTGAACTCAAAAAAACGGTTGGTGTAAAAAACTTCTCAAATTACACACTAAATTTCGAGGTTAAAGGTGCGGGGCTTAGACTATTCGAACTTGACTATATGACCGAAACAAAAACTGCAGACAATGTCTCAACAATTTCATTTCCATACCTATACAATGAGTGCCAAGAGGATCCTCTTGGCAAATTCGCTCTGTATTTTGCGGAAAACGAAGAAGCCGAAGATGACATTTTACTGACAATATGGACAAATCATAATATTTCACACCCGAAATTTAATTTTCCGTGGACAAAAGAAAACGCAAAAAAAATCATAGAGCAATTCCTTTTAGATTATGCCGACAGAAGCCAAATGATGATTAAAGCAAACTCAAATGCCGAACTTTATGAGTTTACTTCCTATCTCGAACAATTAGGTGCAAAACAGGTATATCTGTTTACAGATACATGGCGAAAAGATGATTTTTGGCCCATGAACGACACAAATTGGGGGCTAAATGAAAAAGTGTTTCCCGATGGAATTCAAGACCTTAGAAAATATTCCGACTATCTATCAGATAGGGGCATGAAGTTAATTCTTCATTATGTATCAGGAGGCATCGGATTTTTCGATCCACTATATATGGGCGAAAAACCCGACAAACGTCTTGCCTCATGGGGAAAACTTTCGCTAATTTCCAACTTGAACTGTGAAAAAAATGAATTCTCGGCAAATATTTTTTCAGACATTCCATACATAGTAGACTTTAAACAAGATGGTGTAAGGATGCCGGGAATGCGTGAGTTTTTCTCGTGGAACTACCTGTTAATCGACAACGAAATTGTAAAATTTGATGAAATGATTACAAACGATGATGAGACTGTTAGCTTTGTGAATTGCACCAGAGGTCTTTTTAATACGGTAAGAGCCGAGCATAAAGAGAACACTGAAATCATCGGTCTTATTGCACCATATAACGTAAACTTTATCCCGTCAAACGACAGTGATATGCTTGATGAGGTAGCTTTTGGTTACGCGAATTTAATAAATGAAGGAAATATCGCTCACACAGAATATGATGGTGCAGAAATTCACTGCTATAATCCGTGGGGGTATAGAAAATTTGCCGACAAAGTTTATAAAAATCTCGACCGTTTAGTAACTGCACACGACAGTTCAGCGAGCGCACCTCGTTCATACTTTCATATGAGATTAAATAGCGTGAAAAAAATGGTTGCGGGAGATTGTGCTTTTGGTCATATAAATCATCAAGCAAGCATAAAACCATATGCACATTCGAGAAAAGCTTCAAATTCTTTTGAAGCACATTTTAATATGTCACTCGGCAACATAGGTACTGCACTCGGCGTTGCACTTCCGGAGCCTATGTTTGGTGAAAGTTTAGCGGATTTACGAGCACATGGGGATTGTGAAAACATTATCCGTGTAGTTCGCAATTGGAAAAGTGTTTGTAAAAAAATGCCTGCAAATGTGCATAAATTTATCGACGATAGCTTTAAAAAACCACAAAATTTATGGTCGAAATATAATGCACATCTAACAAGTGATTTTGTCAGTATTGCAAGCCAAGATGGCAACAAATGTAAGATTACTCCAACCTTTGTCATGCGACGCCCGATAGGCGATATAAAATGGCAGATGGGTCAAGAGCACGGTTGTCTTTCTCCTCGGCAGTTTATAAGGAAGGAACAGAATTTAACTCTTATAAACGATGTAGATACACAAACACCTGATGCCATTATTGAAATCTTATGGTCACAAGAGGAAAATGCAAAAACCGTAAAACCTCACGAATTAGAGTCGGAAAAAACTGTAGCTTTTTCAGAGTATGATTTTTTTGAGGACAATAACAAAGGTGATGATTCGCATGATGAGGATATCCGACCAAATATTGATATAACACCGAATTTTAACGAGATTATGAACGACACCGATATGAAAATTTCTGAGATAAAATCAGGTGGAATCAATATAAAAGCAAAAAATCCGGAAGAAATCTGCTTCTTAGATGCAGAATACGGTGCGACATTTAAAGCCTCGTGTTCGTTAAAAAATCATCGGGGAATGGCTATAAAACTTGTAGGTGATGGAAGCGGTTCAATTCTTGTAATCAATTTTGCGAGGAGAGATTATATCGTGAAAATAGATTTTTATGGCGAAAAAACTGTCGTAATTCCGCACGGAGAGGTATCGTGGTATGACGGAAATTGGGGCTTTAGGATGAAAACCAAATGTACAGATTATGGTTTTTTTGAAGATGCTTATATTTCAATTGGATATATCCCACCCAAAACCGAGGTTGACATCGACATATTAAGCATAAAATGTTTAAGAGAAGAGCCGGTTAGCTTCACCGAGCTATCGCTTGATTTAAATGCAAACAGGTCGATTTTATATTCGAAAACTCGATTTGAAAGTGGAGATATTGTAAAAATCACCGATGGCAAGGCTGTTTTACTTGACAAGTCATGGCGTAAAAAGGAAGAGCTTGAGTGTGATTTTAATAACTTTGTCGCTAATAAAGGACAAAATGACTTTATAATTTACGATAATTCAAATGGTAATGCATTTTTTGAGGTGCAACTGATCGTTAAAGACACACCTATAGAATTTTAATATGGAGATTAAAATGAATATTACAAATCCGTATAATCCAAAAGATGACAGGGGTGACATAGTTCATGCTCATGGTGGGCAAATTATTCCATTTGGTGAGTATTTTTATTGGATTGGTGAAAATCGCCTGTCCGACATCAAGGTTTCATGCTATAGAACTAAAGACTTTTCTGCCTGGGAGTTTTGTAACGACATCTTAAAATTATCCTCGAAAACAGAAAAACATTACTTTGAAACAGACTTGACACTGGACATTAATGACCGGAAAGCTATGGTAGGGAAAGGTTGTAATATTGAACGAGCAAAAATAATTTACAACAGAAAAACAGGTAAATTTATAATGTGGATGCATTGGGAAATGCCTGATAATTACTGTAAAGCAAGGGCAGCTATTGCTGTTTCAGACACGATAGATGGTGACTACACCTACCTTGGTAGTTTCAATCCGTTAGGTCATATGTCGAGAGATTGTACACTTTTTGTCGATGACGATGACACTGCATATTTTATCTCGGCATCAAATGAAAATAATGACCTTCATATGTACAAACTGACTGACGATTATCTTGCAATCGACAGTTTAGTAAAGGTGCTTTGGAAAGGAGAGGCAAGAGAAGCTCCGACAGTTTTTAAAAAAGACAACCTATACTATATTTTATCGTCGGCGTGTACGGGCTGGGCGCCAAATCAATCCACATTTTCGTATTCAGACAAAATCGACGGAATATATTCCCCGTTAAAAAACTTTGGAGACAAAACTACCTACACATCGCAACCTACTTGTGTTTTGCCTATCAATGACGGTGACAGTACAAATTATTACTATATCGGAGACCGTTGGGGAGGAAATGGTGATGATTATTTTAGTTCATCAACAATCATTTTGCCCATTGAATTTAATGAAGACAATAGCATTTGTATCAAGTGGAATGAGTATGTAAAATAGCTAAAATATTTACCGTCGGCAATCAAGATAATTTGTTAGTATTGCATATAACATTTAAATCTCTGTTTTGTGGTAATGTTGTTTACTACAAAGAAGGGGTGAACAACAATGCTAAACACAACACTGTAAAAACTCTACCAATCATTTTTCGATGAAACTCCACAGGTGAATTGTAAAGCGGAGATTGAAAACAATCACCAAGAGCTAATACAAACCTTATCCAAGGCAGACAGGCGAAAGGAGCTCCGAATCATTGATGCGGCAACACAAATATCGGATTTGAAGTCGGAGGAAAGTTTTGTATGTGGGTTTAAGTTGGGGTTGGATTTGATGATTGAACTGCAAAAGTATGAACAGATAGTTTTTGACCTCGGGTTCTTTGACGAAGAAATGGCAAACTCCGATTAAGGAAAGACGTACAAGTCGATGAGGGTGGTATGCGCCGTACTACCCTTTAAATTTATATTTCGATGCACCATAGAAACTACATTGAAGTAGTTAACTCATTAACAAAACGTTATTGAGCTTAACACTACATGTTGGTAAAATATGTTTCGTACCATACGCAATTTCGTTATGTAACGATTGGTCGGCAGCTACACTAGAGGAATACAATTACGATAACTTACAACCGATGAGCATAATGAAAAACAAATGATATTTTTTGCTTTTAAATATTGTAACATTGTAAAAATTATGGTACTATACTAAAGTAATATATTATATAATAGGTTAGCTAATGAAAAAAATTGTAAACAAGACAACGCTCACCACGATGATAGTGTTATTTATGTTTATTGTTATCACGCTGTTTATGCCGAGTCTGCCGGCACATGCGGCGATAGGCAATGAATTTATTGTGAAAGTAGCTGTAACTCCATCCGGTGGGGGTGTATCTTCTGACGTAGACATGATTTTCAAAATCCTTACCGAGCCATCCGGCAATACTCCTGGCACTGTGCAGGTGGGGGTAGGAACACTTGGAAGTCCGGCAATAGATAAAATAATAACAGGGGAACTTAGCATACCATCTTCGGTCACCAACGCTGCTACAAGTAATACCTACAACGTCACAGCTATTGGGGGTTATGCTTTCAGTAATGGTGACTTAACCAATATAACCATCCCAGATGGTGTCACAACTATAGGGGGAGGAGCTTTCCATTCTTGTATCTACTTAACCAATATAACCATCCCGGATGGTGTCACAACTATAGGGCTAAGTGCTTTCGAGGATTGCACCAGATTAACCAATATTACCATCCCAAACAGTGTTACATATATAGGAGGGCAGGCTTTTCAGTATTGTAATGATTTAGTCGAAATCACCATCCCGGATGGTATTCAAACTATAGAACAGCTTACTTTTAATCAATGCTATTTATTGCATACGGTCAACCTTCCAAGCAGTGTCACAACGATAGGTTATTTGGCGTTTCAAAATAATACTTCTTTAGCAAATATAGACCTACAACATGTAGAAACAATAGAAGATTTAGCATTTCGATGCGACGACCTTTCTCATAGTAAAAACAACGTCTTAACCTCGATTGATCTCAGTAGTGCCACATCGATAGGTGATAATGCATTTGAACATTATGTCGCTTTAGAGTCGGTTACGATGGGTAGCGTCACATCTATGGGAAGTAATGTGTTTAATGGTTGCACAGCCTTAACCTCCGCCGATGTTGCCCACGGTATCACAACAATAGGTGATAGCACTTTTGCAAACTGGGCAAATTTACAAACGGTTGCTATACCAAAAACCGTGACAACTATTGGGGCGAATGTGTTTCAAAACAGTAACAACCTAAGCTCGATCTACTATGATGGAGCTTTCG
This sequence comes from uncultured Oscillospiraceae bacterium, assembly GCA_964369965.1. Classification (GTDB taxonomy): domain Bacteria; phylum Bacillota; class Clostridia; order Oscillospirales; family Ruminococcaceae; genus CAYJBH01. The sequence goes on along the minus strand of CAYJGF010000017.1, from coordinate 43,125 downwards.
GCACCGGCCTTAACACGGTGGATATACCGCATAATGCCTCTCTTACAATCTACTACAACGCCGATGCAAGTGGATGGGGCGCGCCACTTGATATACAGAACCCAGCCGACCCAACTTCAGCAATACAGCTCACGCCGATACCCATCAAGGTAACGCCAAGCGCGACACAGTTCACCTATGATGGCAATCCAAAAACGGTGAATGTTGCAGAGCTCACGGTAGGTGGAGTGCCTACTCCTGTAAATCAGCTCACCTTGTCGGGCAACACTGCGACAGCGCTTGGGATATATACCTACACCGTAGAGGGTGGTATAGGGGGTATACCGCGCTTTGTATACACAAATACCTTTGAGATAATAGCTGCACCGACACCGGCACCGACACCTACGGTAATAGATCCCAATGCAATCAGCCCACAAACAGGCGTGTATAACTAATATAATAATATTTTCATACCAAACACCGCACCTATCACAAACGATAGCGTGCGGTTTTACTTTTTGGTTCACAAAAGGTTTACAAACAAAAAAGACACCGAGCTTTACTCGGTGCCTGCAGACTGTCAAAAAACTGCCTCTTTTTGACGGTCTGACCTGTAAAACAGCTATTTTACAGGTTTTTTTGGTCCGAGTGACATGACTTGAACATGCGGCCTCTTGACCCCCAGTCAAGCGCGCTACCAACTGCGCCACACCCGGATGTGTTTTTGTTGATACTACATTATTTATTATATCACATAAATCACAAAATGTCAAATCTTGATTTTATATCTTTAATGACTTTTTTTATTTTTAACATCGGAACATGCTCTACGCCTTTGGCAAATCAATCGCAAGGATTTATACTGAAACCCAAACAGGTAAATCCCTTTATAGATGTCGCGAGGGCAAGAGGAAACGAAGGAGGCGTTAAATAAGGTTTTAAATTTTTTAAACACCCCCAAAAATATGCCGATATCGGCGCAAACCTTAAAAGGTTATTAATGCCTGCTGAACAACTTAAAAACAGCTTAACCAAGCTATAAAAAGCTAATTTTAAGTTGTCGAAGTGCAAGGGTTTTTCCAATATTCAAATAAAACCCTTGCACTTCGATTTTCGCCTAAAGCGAAAATTCAGCAGAAAGCATCAATTAAAGCCGTAAAATTGGCTCTCTTAGCCAATTTTACAACAAACGCATAGCGTTTGTACTGAATAACTTGTTATTCAGTAGGCTTTTATTATAAAATCATATCATCCTCTTACCACGCATAGCACTCAGGGGTTGGTTGGTTATTTCTCAACACCCTGCCCTTGTGGATCGGAAAAATTTCGTTCAGACGATTAACCGACGATTGGTCTAAAGCTAACTCGCCCATTCTCGCGAGGTCTTCAAGCTGTTCCAACGTTCTTACACCTACAATCACCGAGGACACCGCCGGATTTGCGATTACCCATGCACCGGATACTACGGACTCTTTTTCACCAAGCTCGGCACAGAATTTTTTAAATTCCATTATCATGTCGTTTGTTTCGTAGCTGATGCCGTACTCACCGGCAACTTGATTTGTCCTAAATCCTGCGGTTGTAGCGGTTTTACCACAGAGCAGTCCACCTGCAAGAGGCATATACGGAATTAATCCGATGCCAAAATCCATAGCAGCGGGGATTACTTCAAGCTCCGGATATCTGCAAAGTAGATTGTACATCGTCTGTTCCGAGACAAGACCAAGTTTCCCCCTTGATGTTGCCGCCATCTGAAATTTTGCAAGTGCCCAGCCGGCAAAGTTACTGGTGCCGATATAGGTTGTATAATCTTTTTCGATGAGTTTTTCCATTCCGTTCCAAAACTCCTCTACCGTAATGTCACGGTCTAAATGATGCAGTTGATACAGCTCCACATGGTCGGTTTTAAGACGCTTTAACGATGCCTCCATATCCCTTTTCAAACGATATGCGGATATACCGTAAATCTCGTTCGGGTATGCAGTTGCAGGATCTGTCATACAGTTATAGCTTTTTGTTGCAAGGATAACCTTGTCGCGTTTGCCACTTTTTTCAAACCAATTACCGATAACCTCCTCGGTGCGGCCGTGCGGTTCACCATATACATTCGCGGTATCAAAAAAGTTTATCCCCATATCTATAGCCTTGTCCATGATCTTAAAAGCCTCTTCATCGGGGGTTCTGTTGCCGAAATGCATGGTACCCAGACAAACCTTGCTGACCTCTAAGTTGCTTTTGCCCAAAAAACTGTATCTCATTATACTTTTCCTTTCATTTCCAAATCATCTGCGTGAGAGTTTTTCATAACTCTCTTGATACCACAAAACGTTATCAATAGGCGTGTTAGCAGGGATATGATTGCCGACCGCCATGAAAAACCCGGGGTAGCGTTTGCCGATATCCATGCAACGTTTAACCTCATTATAGATATCCTCTTTTGACCCCATCAACAAAATTCTTGTATCGGCATTTCCAACAAAACTGTGTGTTTTGCCGTAGTTATCCGCTATGTACTGCATATCGGTCATCGGCTCCATGACAAACCCGTTTACATTACACTTTGCAATGTCGTCTATAAACTCGGTGAAATCACCGTCCGAGGTGTATATTATCTTTTTGCCACTCTCGATAAGCGGTGCAAAAAGTTTGTGATAGCAAGGGAACAAAAATTTGCGATACCACTCGGGGCTAATCATTGCACCGGAGGTCCACACAATGTCGTCGTGAACCATCACAACCTCCGCCTTTGACTTCGCAAGAGCTTTATAAAAGTTTAACGACCAGTCGGTATAGCGGTGCATCAGCGCACCAAATTCCTCATCGTCAACGCCTGCGGCGAGCAGCAGCGAATCCCAACCCAACATGTCAATAAGTCCCGACATGGCGGTTATATATATGCCGGTCATGTTTACTGCATCCGGTGCCATTGCGCATTTTTCATCATAGTTTTGATTGAACTGACGAGTTAGCTCTTCAATGGTGTAGGACGGCAACATTTTCACCGGATCAAAACCGAGAACATCCTCCGGTTCCTCAAATATGTTTTCACTCGCCACTCGAAAATCAGTTCCGCCCTGTTCATAGCTCGCGTGACCCATATCGGTATAATATTTGCCGAGATACGGCGCTTGAACGAGCACATTCCATAAAAAATCATAATCCCATACCTTATAAAATTCACGCTGTGCCTGTTGTTTTACCACCTCATCAGATGTGTAATATACATTAATCCCCGTAACTTTTTTTATAACCTCCCAGTGGGAGTCGACAGAGTATTCCGTTCGGGGCACTCGGTCGCTCATTTCAAGGTTGATTGCAGCCATTCCGTGTTTAAGTGACACTGTTTTTCCTTTCTGACAGAAAATTGTTAACTATAGTATATATGAACTTTGCAAACTTTTAAATGGAAAATCAGCAACATTTATATGTAACTTTAGTAAACTACCCTACGACACGACTCACATTATACACAGCCTCAATGTTCTCTATCGGAACATCATTCTCAAAACCTTGGCTTGCCATGAGGATATAGCCGTTATATGCACCGAGCGTTTCGATTATATGACGAGTCTGCGCCGCGACCTCCTCGCTTGTGCCGTTCGGGAGCAGCCACTGCGTATCCACCCCACCGTGAAAGGTTATTCTACCGCCGAAATTTTCCGCCAACGAATCAATTTCAAGCCCCTGCGTTTTTTGAACCGGCTCCAGTGCATCTATATCACACTCTATAAAACTTTCGATAAGGGGACGAACGGCGCCGCAGGAGTGTTGCATAAAATATGCATCGTATCTGTGAGCAAGCCGAACAAGTTTTTCTGTATTTTCTTTAAAAAGATCGTGCCATATATCGGCACTGAATAATAACGACTGTTGCGTTCCATAGTCATCGTGGGTGCGAAGAATGTCAATCTTGCCGCCACCTGCCTCAAAACAACGTTTATAATACTCCATCTCGAACTCGTTTATGCGACGCAAGATATGCCTTGCCACATCCGGCTCATCCAACATCAGCATAAAAAACTCGTCCATTTCCATGAGATATGTGACAATTTGAAACGGCCCCTCATGCCCTATTATGATTGCTTTGTCGGCGTGTGTCGAGCATACCTCTTTAATAGGAGTATAGTCAAACCAGTCCGCGTCGGGGAATATATGGGTGTCAATCTGCTCTATAGTGTCCATGCCTTTTAACGGGAAATAGGTGGTCATGCCATATTTGTCCTGTGTTGTGCTGTAATAAGTCTCCTCATAGCCCCAGTAGGTCTTTGATACCTCGTTGCCGTTCTTGTCTATATAACTTGTAAGCTCCGGTCCTATGTATTTTGGCTCGGTCGGTATGATATCTACATCAAATTTATTGTATAGCTGCATACGGTTTTTAAAATTATAGTGTGCCATCAGTTTTTCCCATACCGGGCTGACCGCCTCAAATGCGGCGGGAACTCTGTCGGTGGCTTTGCGTTGCATGGCTAATCTTACGCGCTCTTTACTTGTCATATCACCCTCATATAAACTAAAAAAATAACTACTGTTGCCAACTGTAATTAATATACCACATAAAACAAAAAAATAAAAGTATAAATTATGTTTTTTACAATCTTTATTATTTCGTCAAAAAGCCTTACATAATTATAGCAAACACACCTATATATGACAAATTGTACAAAATTATATAAATATATTGACATTAATGGTATGAAGTTGTATATTTATAAATAGTGTTATTAAGTTTAAAAATACAAAAGGTAATAATGGGTAAAAAGTTATCTGTCCCTGAAATATTTGCAATGGTGCTCGGTGCTATAATCGGCATGGGGTCTTTCACCCTACCCGGCACCAAATTTTTATCCACCGCCGGTATTATTAACACCACTATCGGTCTTTTTGTAGGCACCATGTTTATGATTGTCATAGAAAAGAGTTATCGCTTTATGATGAGTCAAAACATCACCGCCGGTGGGGAGTTCTCATACACCCTCAAAAACATGGGGAAAAAGCACGGTTTTGTGGTCGGATGGTTTTTGTTCTTGGCTTATCTCACGCTCATTCCGCTCAATGCACTCGCCTTCCCTATTGTTGTTAACTTTTTGTTCCCTGACCTTTTAAGTTTCGGCTATCTTTATACCGTTGCCGGCGATGATATTTATATAGGTGAGGTTTTAGTCGCCTGTTCCCTGATAATACTGTTCACCATAATCAATCTGATAGGTGTTAAGAACAGTGGCAAGGTACAAAAATACATAGTAGCCTGCCTTGTCGGCTCGGTGTTCATTGTGCTTATCTTTATGCTTTTAAACGCCGATTTCGTCGCCTTTAACAATAATTATATATCGAACTACAATTTTGACCTGCCGAGTATTATTCAGATAGTAGCGGTGACACCGTTCTTGTTTATCGGCTTTGATGTTGTGCCACAGCTGATTAACGAGCTTGGGGTGAGCAGCGGCAAGGCCTCCACCATCGCTGTCGTGGGTTTGCTTTTCGGCATGAGTATATACATGATTTTAAACTTTATGACCGGTCTCGGCTTTTCTGCGCAGGAGGTCTCGGGGCTGGAATGGGCACTCGGCTCCAGCGTTGTCAACATTGTCGGAAACTGGGCATTTGTGCTGATTGTCATCGGTCTTGCAAGTGCCGTCACCGCCGGTATCAATGGATTTATGGTCTCCTCCACCAAGCTCATCGGCTCTATGGGGAGTGAGGATATCATGCCGAAATCATTCTCCGTGTTAAACAAATCCGGCGTTGCAAAAAACACAATATACTTCATTGCATTGATAGGAATCGGTTTGACCTTTTTTGGTCGAAATGCGATAATTTGGGTGGTGGACATGTGTTCGTTTGGTGCCGCCATAACATATTTTTATGTCTGTTTTATCACCGCAAGAAAGGGCGATAAAAACAGTGTGAAAATATTCGGTTATATCGGTGCCGCAATCAGTGCCGGCATTGCATTGCTGCTGCTACTGCCGGTATCACCTGCACGTCTGTCGTTCGAGCCGCTGATACTGCTTGCAATCTGGATAGTGACCGGATTAATAATAGGTAAACGAATTTTGACCAGGTCTAAATAAGTACGATTTATTCGAAGTGGTCAAAGTAAATAATAATAACAAAGGGGATATTATGAAGTACGTTATTGTCGGAGGTGTCGCAGGCGGTGCCTCAACAGCCGCAAGGCTTCGAAGATTGGATGAACATGCCGAAATTGTTATGTTCGAAAAGGGACCGCACGTCTCCTTTTCAAACTGTTGCCTACCTTATCGACTGGGCAATCTTATTAAGGCTCATGATGACCTTGTTTTGATGTGTCCGGAGCAGTTTAATAACCAGTATAACATCACCGCAAGGGTGGACAGCGAGGTTATCGCAATCGACCGTGCCAAAAAGTCGGTCAAGGTCAAAGAGGTGGGCGGCAAGGAATATGATGAGAGTTATGACAAGCTCATCCTCTCGCCCGGTGCAAATGCAATATCCCCCAAGCTGGAGGGGTATGACGATGCAAATGTGTTTATCGTTAAAAATGTCGTCGATGTCTCCAAACTGTACGACTATATCAACGGCGACAACAATGTAAAAAAGGTGACTGTCGTAGGCGGTGGATTTATCGGCATTGAGGTGGCGGAGAACCTGAAGGAGTCCGGCTTTGACGTATCACTTGTCGAGGCGGATAAACAGATACTTCGCCAGTTTGACTATGACATGGTTCAAATTCTTCACAAGGAGTTGATGGACCACGGCATAAATGTTGTCGTCGGCAAAAAGGCGGTTAAATACGACAAAAACAATCTGATTTTGGAGGACGGCACATGTGTTGAGGGCGATGCCGTGGTTATGGCTATCGGCGTGCGACCGGACACAGCGCTTGCCGCCGACGCCGGCATAGAGCTGAACAAGACCGGTCACATCAAGGTCAATGCCAACTGGCAGACACTCACCGACAATGATGTCTATGCAGTGGGCGACGCCGTCGAGGTGTTTAATGCCATTACCAACAAGAAGTTTGCTCTTCCGCTCGCAGGTCCCGCTCAAAAACAGGCTCGTCAGGCGGCAAATCATATCTATGGCATGACCTCGAAAAACACCGGCTATATCGGCTCATCCTGTCTTAAGGTGTTCAACTACAACGCCGCCGCAACCGGTATAAATGAAAAACAGTGTGAGGTCGACGGCATAAGTTATGATATAACCTATATAATTCCTCAAGATAAGGTCGGTATCATGCCGGATTCCGCCCCGTTCTTCTTCAAGGTTATCTATGAGGTGCCGACCGGTCGTGTTCTCGGTGCGCAGGCAATATCAAAAGGCGACGCCGCAAAGCGTGTTGACGTGGTGGCTACCGTCATTAAGTTCGGCGGAACATTATACGACATGGCGGATTTAGAGCTTTGCTATGCTCCACCCATGTCCACCGCGAAAGACCCGACCAACATGGCCTCACTCGTTGCGCTCAACCTACTGGGCAATAAATTCAAGCAGGTGCGTGTCTGTGAAGTTCGCACTCTTGTGGAAAATGGCGCTTGCATCATCGACGTGCGTGAGCCGGGCGAATATGAGCGTTCCCACATAAAAGGCGCTCTCAACGTGCCGCTTAGCCAAATCCGTCAAAGACTGACGGAAATCCCGAAAGACAAGCCGGTGTATCTGCACTGTCGTTCCTCACAACGTAGCTATAACGCTTGCATGATGTTGCAGGCAAACGGTTTTGACAACATCTATAACATCTCCGGCAGTTTCCTCGGGCTATCTTTCTTTGAATACTTTAACGACGTTACCGAGGGGCGTGAAAAGATTGTGACCGACTACAACTTTAACTGATAAGGAGTTTTTATGAAGATTAACAAGACGGAGTTTTTCGTGGGGCTCGGCATTTTAGTGCTCACGGTGGCGCTTGGATTGGCATTTTTAAGCAGTGAGTCACTGGTCGCAAAGCTGTTTTTCGGTCTTGCGATAGGTTACACCCTCGCACGCGCCTGCTTTGGCTTTGCCGGCAGTGTCAACCGCGCCTTTGCCACCGGCTCCACAAAGCTCATGCGTGTTTTAATGATTACATTTTTTATCACAAGCACCGTTGTCTCGGCAATGACCTACGCCGACCCCATGCTATATGACCTTTCTATATATCCCATCAACTTTGGGCTTGCGGTGGGTGCCGGTATGTTCGGTATCGGTATGGCATTTGCCTCCTGCTGTGCGTCCGGCGTTTTGACCGACCTTGTGGAGATACCGGTTCGCTCGGTGATAGTTTTAGTGTCCTTTTGCATAGGTGTTGCGCTCGGATTCCCCTTCCAGTCCACCGCACCATGGGTCACCGACACATTGATCGGGGGAACAACCTACGAAAACGGCGTGTTTATCCCCGATATGTTCAAATTTGACGGATACAACGGTCACCTCGGCACCGTAATCTTTGTCGGTTTGCTCTGCTTTATCGTCATATCCCTCTCCTATCTGTATGAGAGCAAACGCCGCAAGGCAGGCACATATAAGGAAATACCTGCCGAAAAAGCGCAGGACGATGCGGTTATCGAGAGCATTAAAGATGCCGACACCGACTATAAAATCTTCTCTGCAAAGACCTTTTATCGCCTGTTTGTAAAACCGTGGTCACTCGCCACCGGCGGTGTTGCAATGGCAGTTATCTTTATCTATATGATGGCAAAATCCGGCTCCGGCTGGGGTGTCACCACCGATTTCGGCAGGGCGGCGCTGCATGTTTTATACCTTTTCGGAGTGTCGGCGGAATCTCTGTCCGAGTTCAGCCACAGGTCTGTTGAGAGTATATCCACACCGTTTATTGAAAGCGGCTCCAGTATCCAAAACTTTGCAATACTCATCGGCGCACTGGTAGCGACCCTTATGGCAGGTAAGTTCCGCAAAAATTTGGAGCTGACCTTTAAACTGAGCTTTAAAGAGGTATCCTTGTCGGTAATCGCCGGACTTTTAATGGGTATCGGCACACGCCTTGCCAACGGTTGTAATGCAGGTGGACTGTTCACCCCGATATCGCACCTATCCCTCTCCGGTTGGTTCTTCCTTGTATTTATGGTTTTGGGAGGAATTGTAGGCAATATGATCAAGGCGAGGGTCAATAAATAGAATATAAAAGATATGACGCATTGTCATATCTTCAGGCTGTCGAAAAAGTTCGACAGCCCCGAGAGGGGATGCATCCCCTCCCGGTACCCTCCCCCACAAATGGCTTTGCGAAGCCATTTGTCGAAGGTCAAATTCGCCGCGCATGTCACCGAATTTGACATTTTAAAGGATTTACAGGTTTTTTTGACACTCTGAAGATATGACGCATTGTCATATCTTTTATTTTTGGCATAGTATGTATCATAAAGAATAGTCACAACAGCACAACCTGTGCGGAAAGGGATGGTTATTTATGATAGAAATAACAACCGAATATATCGAGATTGCTCGACTTCGTCCTGCGGTGGAAAGAGTATGCTTAAACGCGGTCATGCTCCATGAGAAAGTTGGTGGAAGAGGTGAGGATGCTCGCTATTTCGCAAGACTTGCAAAAACCTGCAACAACGTCAACAGGCTTTACTCCACCCACTATTATGTCGATGACAAGACAATAATTAATATAATTCCGGAAGATGAAATAGCTATTCACTCAAACGCCGAGGATAACAACAGCACCATAGCCATCACCATGTGTGTATATTGCGATTGTGATTATGATGCCTTAATAGAGAACACCGAAGAACTGCTGCTCGACATACTCACCCGAAATGGTGTCAAGCTGGTGAGCGATTTTCTCATCCTTTCGCCCGATGTCGGTCAGTCCTGTGCAAAATTCGCGGAGGAAAACCGTTACACCACCATCTTAAAACACCTGCAACAGCAACTGTTATCACAGAGTAGTTGTGACTGTGATGATACAGCCTCGACCGCCGATGAGACCATCTGTGCCGACGAGGTGCAGACTGTGGAGGTGGAGCCGGTCACGCAACAATCAGACAGCGATTGCGGTTGCACCGAGACTATAGCCGAAATTCCGAGTAGCGATTGCACTGACGATGCCGACGACACCCCTACGCTCATCAGCGGCTGTTTGTTCCCACGCTCCGGCATTGGGGAGGCACAATTACCGCCGATACGCTCCGGTGAGAGCAACTACCCCCCTGCCGATACCGAGGATGAAAGCCTTGACTACTTAGCATTAGAGCGGTACCGTAACCTCGTGTAATCACACACTATAAAATTTTTTCAGCTCTTTCCTGCCCGTTATTCCTATCTTTTCGAAAATTTTGGATACCAACTGTTTTATGTACCCGTAGGAATAGTGAAGTTCGCTCGATATCTCCTCGTTGGAATATCCTTTTGAAATGTATTTCAGTATAAGTAGCTCTGTCTGTGTCAGCTCGTTTGTCACCTCGCTCAACTTTTGAAGTGATATAACGTTGTCCGATAAAAGGCAGAGCTCTATCCTTGCGAGAAAGACGGCAGGGTCGAACGGCTTTGAGATAAAGTCCTTTGCGCCGGATTTGAGCGCCTTCAACTCAAAGGTCGATTTTGAAGCACCGGTTAGAAACATCACCGGTATGTCCTTGCACCCACCGAGAGATTTTATCGCGTTGAAAGTCTCATACCCGTCCATCTCCGGCATCATTATATCGAGCAAAATCAGGTCCGCATGGTTGCGCTGTGAAAAAAAATCAATAGCATGTTTTGCACAGGGTGAATAAAACAGGTTGTACTCATCGCCGAGTAACACCATTGCCGTCTCAAACACCGTGGCATCGTCGTCCACCAATAATATATTATGTCGGTACATCTTCCACCTCAACTATGGTATCCTTTATCAGCCGTAAGCCCTCAATGCTATTCTCCCAAAGGTAGAATAAAAACGGCGCGCGTGCTGTTAGTTCTGTAACTGTCTTAAGTTTGCATAGGCGTTCCACCTCCCCTGCCTCGACATACAATCGTTTTGCACCTATCGACTTCGCCCTGCTTTTCAGCGAATGAGTCGTAAACTCAAGTGAGGTCAAATCCCCTTTTTCCAGCTGTTCACGTGCTTTTATCAACTCATCTTCAGCGCTCGCAAGATAGATGGAGATGAGCTTTAACAAAAGCTCGTCTCGACCTGCTATATATTGCAACATCATGTCAACCTCTATGTCAAACGACTTTAGTCGGGGGCGTATCCCCTCAAACAGCGAGTCATATTTACTTTTATTATGCTCATCAGTCGATATGACCTTATATCTGTCGGCATCGATATATTTTAATATTGTGCCCTCAAGTCGCTCCCACGATATCGGTTTTGCGAGGTAGTCGTTAAAACCGTTTTGTAGGAGGTATTCCTTTGTGCCGGTCTCGGCGTTTGCGGTCACCGCTATGACCGGCGTATCATATTCTAAGGTGGATTTTATCAGCTTAATCAGCTCAACACCGTCCATATCCGGCATCATATAATCCATCAATACCACATCATATCTTCGCTCCTTTATCAGCGACAAACACTCGGCGGCATTCTGTGCGGTGTCAATCTGCATTGCGGTGCGCGCTAACAACGATTTGAACACGGTTAGATTGTCCTCATTATCGTCCACTATAAGCACTTTTACCGACGGCGCGACAAAGGTGTCCACAGTGCCTTTGGAGCTGATTTTCGGGGCGTTTTCGGCAAGTTTTTGGGGAATATACACCTTGAAATCACTCCCCTGCCCGTATATGCTCACCACCTCAATATCACCTTTCATCAGTGATAAAAGCTGTTTTACTATCGATAATCCGAGACCGACACCCTCAATATATCGCCCCTCCTTGCGGTCGATACGTTTAAAAGCGTCGAATATCTCGTCCACCTCCTCCTGCTTTATGCCTATACCGGTGTCGGAGATGATGAAGCAGATTGTGACCTCCCCCTCGTTTGGGGACTTTTGTTGATTTACACGCAGGCTGACCGCGCCTTTGTCTGTATATTTGACGGCGTTGTTGATGATGTTGAGTAATATCTGTTTTATCGCCAGCGCATCGCCCACAAAATACTCACTCAAATTTTTGTCGGTGAATATCGAGAAGTTAAGCTCCTTTTTACGACTCAACACCGTGGCATACTGCTCCAGTTCGTGCAACAGCGTTGCTAGATTATAAACTTTAGGTTGCAGTTGAGTTTTTTCCGCCTCAATCTTTACAAAATCAAAGACGTTGTTTATCAGCGAGTCCAGCAGTTCGCCGGCACTCCTGATCTTTTTGACATGGTCCGGTATCTGCGCCGAGTGAACATCGCGCGATATTATTTCATTGGTGCCGAGGATAATGCCTATCGGCGTTCGTATCTCATGGCTCATGTTGGCGATAAAAGCACTTTTCGCCCTGTTCGCGCGCTCCGCCTCCATGCGCGCTTGCTCCAACATCTTTTGTTGTCGTATATATAGCCGAAACTGGATATACATGGTGGTGCCGAGGATTAAACTGACCGTAACAAATCCGAACACGGTATCAAGTAGCAGGTCGTACCCCTGTCGATACTCGGCGATACTGTTTGGGTAATAAAAGGAATAAAAGCAGATGAAGATGTAGACAATGTACTCTATAATCACCAGTATCACCATCATCTTTCCGCGTATTAAAAAGATGGTGAAAATTATGGCAAAGATAAAAAACGACGGCATACCCCCGGTATAACCGTCGCTGTTAAAATACAATGCGGGAAATCCGACAACAAAAATTAAAAATATAGTAATGATACTGCAAAGGTTCGAATTTTTCGTCTTGATATGTAAAACAAGCATAAAAAGGGAGAACACCGCACTTAAAAGATTTATAGCAATCTCTGCCGTGGTGCTGTTTGTGATGGTCGAATTTATTGCCATTACAAGGCTGATTATACATCCGGCAAGGGCAAGCACATTAAATATCTTGCCGGCAAGTATAAAATCGTCACTTAAAAATAATTTCACAAAGCGGTTTTTAACCGAGTTCAAATATCCCCCCTAATAGGTGAAGTTTAAAATATATCCACCTGCATCGTTGTTCCAACTGATATCGACCGATTTAACGGTCCATGGGTTAAAGTAGTCGTACGAGGCGCTGGTGTCCCCCTCGGTATCGGTTACATACAGTGTCCATTCCGTGTTCAACCAGTCCCCTTGGGTCGCATAACCAAATACATCGGTCGAGCTGTTCGGACCCAAAATCTGCGGTAAAATATTGATATCGTAGGAGGAGGAGGCGTTCGCCACGCCGACCCTTATGGACTGTATCTCATAGCTTGAATTGTTATTGACGAGGATACCGTAGTTGCCGTTAGAATCATAGCCGGTAGCGTCGGGGTTGTCGTTAGAGATAAATGTACCCTGAACGGTGCTCTTTATATTGCCGGCTTCGTCCTGAACACTCGCAACCGGGATTACACTGGTGCCGTCGGTGGTGAGCGTCAACACGATGTTGTCACCCTCTGCGACCTCAATTCCTATCAGTGAATAGGAGTCCCCCTCATCGTCCACAATTAAAAAGTCCTGCGTGTCGTTGATATTTCCGATGGTCATGTCCATGAAAATGCCGGTGTCCACCCTCATACCGCCGAGCAGTTCCGCGCCGAACTCGGTGCTGGCGGAGGCGGTGGAATACAGCTCCACAAATGTGTATCCGGTGTCATTTGTGAATTTTATATTACCTGCAACGGCCGGCTCCTCATAAGTCCTCGGCGCACCCTGCGCCATCCCTGCGATGGGTGAGGTGGCAGACCCCGAACAACCGACAAGCATCAAAAGCGCAAACACAGTAACAAAGACCGTCAACTTTTTCATAACCATTCTTCTCCTTCTTTATGAGATGTTTTATTTTATATTATCACAAATTTTGACGTTACGGTAGTAACCTTGGGTTAGGTGTTTTAAGTAAAGGCTAAGGGTGAATGGTTAAGGGCTAATGAGTGAAGGGCATGTAACAATATGGTTAGATTGTAGGGCAAGGGCTCTGCTCTTGCCGATTTGCCCGATAAAACTTCCGATTGGAGTGCTCCCCCTACACCAACCACCTTTAAATCCGAATAACAACATTATATAATACATTTATTATATAATCAAGATTATATTGCATTTATCGCAATTTTTTGGTACAATAAAGAAAACAAATAGAAAAAAAGGGAGGGTACAATGGCTCAGTTTACAGTGTCGCTTGAACGACTTGTTTCGCTTTTACATTTAGAGGTGGAGTATGCACCGAGCGCTTTGTCCGACATAAAGGTTTCCACCCTTGATGTCAATCGCCCCGGGCTGTTGCTCGCCGGATTTAACGACTATTTTGACCCTACACGCATACAGATTTTAGGTCTTGCCGAGATTGCGTACCTCAATCAACTCTCCAAAATAAAACGCAAGCATCAGCTTGATTTTTTGTTCGGTGCCTCACCGGTTGCGGTCATTGTGGCACGATATCTCGATATCGACAACCAGATAAAGCTCGCGGCAAAAAGGGCTAAGGTGCCGCTGCTGCGCTCACATGAGAACACCTCGGAGCTTGCCAGTGCCGTCATATCAATACTCGCGGTGGAGCTTGCACCCCGTATCACCCGACACGGCGTTTTGGTGGAGGTTTATGGCGAGGGTATACTGATGCTGGGCGAGTCCGGCGTCGGCAAGAGTGAGACCGCTATCGAATTGGTCAAGCGCGGTCACCGCCTCATAGCGGACGACGCGGTGGAGCTTCGAAAGGTGTCAAATCGCACTATAGTGGGCAAATCGCCCGAGAATATCCGACATTTTGTGGAGATGAGGGGCGTCGGCATCATTAACGTCGCGCGCGTTTTCGGCTTCGGCGCTGTTAAAGAGACGGAGAAGGTGGACCTCATTGCCGAACTTGAAACATGGGAGCAGGGCAAATATTACTCCCAAACAGGGCTGGAAACCAAGATGAAAGAGATACTCGGCGTGTCGATACCGAGCTGTCTTATCCCTATTCGCCCGGGGCGCAACCTCGCTGTTATACTGGAGGCCGCCGCCATCAACAACCGCCAAAAAAAGATGGGCTACAACGCCGCCAAAGAACTTCTTGCAAACATGGGGCTGGAAGAATAATTTTTATCGAAAGGAATTTTAGTGAACATCATAGCGGATCTACACTCCCACACACTGGTGAGTTCCCACGCGTTTAACACCATAACCGAGATGGCAAAAAAGGCTACCGAACTGGGGCTTTTCGCCCTTGCCATCACCGACCACGGGCCAAAACTGCCGGACGGCGCGCACCCTTGGTATTTCTATATGCTTAACAATCAACCGGACGTGATGGAGGGGACATTCATCATAAAAGGAGTGGAGGCGAACGTTTGTGACATAGACGGTGGTCTTGACATCGACGACCTCGGTGAGGATAAACTGTGTGATCTTATAGTCGCCTCAATACACAGCTCATTTTTTGAGGAGCTTAACTACGACGCGGCGACACAGTTGTGGCTTAATATCGCAAAGCGTCGCGACGTGGATATCGCCGGTCACCCGGAGGAGGCACGATATGCCTTTGACTACGACCGCGTCACAAAGGCTTTTACCGACAATAATATGGTAGTGGAGCTAAACGCCAACTCCCCAAAGGTGCGCCTCGGCAATGAGGAGAATGTGCGCGCACTCCTTCGAGCCTGCAAAAAAAACGAGACAAAAATTGCGATAAACACCGACTCCCACTCGATATACACCCTCGGTGACTACAGTCCGGTCATGCATTTTGTCGATGAAATTAATTTCCCCGAGGAGCTGGTGGTCAACTCGTCAAAACAGCGACTTTTCGACATGATAAAAACTTCTAATCACGGTCTTTATCTGCGTATGCTTGAATATGATAATGCATACATCTGATTTTTCGGGAGAACGGCATGAGCTTTTTATCGGCATTAAACACAGCTAATATCCCCTTTTCAACCGACGTGTCCTGCAAAACTTTATCCACCTTTAAAATCGGCGGTCTTGCCGATACGGTCATCGACCCACCCGACAGTGATGCGCTTATCGATGCACTTCGTATCACTAAACAACATGGCATAAAGCACACCGTCATCGGCTGTGGTAGCAACCTGCTCTTTGCCGACGATGGCTATCGCGGTGCAATTATTCGAATTAAACCGCCCTTTTCCGGCTGTGAGCTGACCGACCCTACCTCGGTGCGTGTGTTCGCCGGCGAGCGTCTCTCCCGTCTTTGCACCTTTGTGGCGCAAAACTCGCTGTCCGGCATTGAATTTGCATACGGTATACCCGGCTCGCTCGGCGGTGCTGTCTATATGAACGCCGGCGCCTACGGCGGTGAAATGGCTGATGTCGTCACCTCGGTGAGCGTTTTGACGAGTGATTTGACGCTTAAAACCTTGTCCGCAAAGGAGATGGGATTTGCCTACCGTCACACCGCCCTGTGTGAGAGTGACGACATAATCCTATCCGCCGACCTTGCACTTCATCACGGCAACAGGGGTGATATAACCGCTTTGATGGATAAAAACATTTCCGCTCGCAACGAAAAACAGCCGCTTAATCTACCCAGTGCCGGCAGTACTTTCAAGCGACCGCTCGGCGGTTATGCCTCGGCGCTCATAGATGAGTGTGGGCTCAAAGGTCGCTCGGTGGGCGGTGCGATGGTCAGCGAAAAACATGCCGGTTTTGTGGTGAATACCGGTGATGCCACCTGTGACGATATCCTTTTATTGTGTGATATTATTAAAGATACAATTTTGCGAGAAAAGAATATCTCGCTGGAATTGGAAGTAAAGGTCATTAAATGAGGTGAAAGGTTATGCAAAAACGCAAACTATTGCTTGTGACCGGTCTGTCCGGCGCAGGGAAATCACTCGCCATGCGCGCACTGGAGGACATTGGATACTACTGTATCGACAATCTGCCCGCCGACATGCTCCTTGACTTTATAACGTCCTCACAACACCGTGCACGATATCTTGAAAAACTTGCCATCACCGTCGATATAAGGAGTGGTGATGATTTTGCCGAGGTGTCAAACCTGCTGTCAAACCAACCGGAGAATATGATTGTGCGGTTAATGTTCCTCGACTCAAACGACAGTATCCTTGCCAACAGATATAAAGAGACGCGCCGCACCCACCCACTCACCCAACGCAAGAATCTGTCTACCGAGCAGGCACTTATTGAGGAACGCAAGCTGCTTAGCCCTCTATACGGTGTTGCTGATTTAGTCATAGACAGCGGTCTTTTAAGCCCTGCCATACTTCGTGAGCGCATAGCAACGCAATTCACCGACTCGGTTGAGGAAATTATGCCGATAAGCGTCATGTCGTTCGGTTTTAAGTACGGCATACCGAGCGATGCCGACCTCGTCTTTGATGTGCGGTGCCTCCCCAATCCTTTTTATATTGAGGAACTAAAGGATAAAACCGGCAACAACAGCGAGGTGTATGACTATGTCTTTAGTTTTAAGGAGGCTCACCATCTGTTCTCCAAGATGACCGAGTTGATAGACTACTCCATGCCACTGTATATAAAGGAGGGGAAAAGCCGCCTACACATCGCAATAGGTTGCACCGGTGGCAAACACCGAAGTGTCTCGTTTGCGAGAAGATTGAAGCTCCACCTAATGCAAGACGGATACAACATTTTTGAGTATCACCGTGACATTGCAAGGGGTTATATAAAAAAACCACAGAGTTAATCAGGAAAGGATTTTATAATGGAAAAAAAATTATGCAAATCAAACGACCGCAAGATAAGTGGTGTATGCGGCGGCATTGCGGAGTATTTTAACATTGACGCAACACTTGTGCGTGTCGGTTTTGCGATATTCTGCCTTTTTGCCGGCACCGGTATTATCGCCTATATCATCGCCTCCTTTGTGATGCCGGATAAAAATGAGTTTTAACTCCACCGTCAAGGCGGAGCTTGAGGGGCAACGTCACCCACCGCAGGAGCAAACACTCGCCGAACTGTTCCTCTCCTGCGGATTTATCAGCGACCCACAAAAGGAGTATCGCTTAGAGTTTCACACCGCAAAGCACAGCCCCACCCAAAACCTGCTCAAAACGCTGACCAAAAAGGGGATTAACGCGCACAGCGTTCAGCGACACGGGCGTTATATAGTCTATATAACGGCATCAGAGGATATTGAGGACATCCTTATCATGATAGGTGCTAAAAACAGTGCCCTTTCATTGATGAACATCAAGATTGAAAAGGATATCCACAACCACACAAATCGCATTTCCAACTGTGAGATAGCGAACACCGAGCGCACCGCGAGGACAAACGCCGCACTATATCGCTCGGTGCAACATCTGCGCCAAAACGGCGTCACACTGCCGTGCGAGCTAAACGAAGCGGCGGAAATACTGCTTAAAAACCCCGAAATGAGCATGTCCGAAATGGCGAGGGAGCTAAACCTCAGCAAATCGGGGCTATACCACCGTATGCAAAAACTAAAGGCGCTCGCCGAAAAATTTTGAAAGGATTGTATGAAAAAGATTGTAGCCCTATTATTATTTGTATTCACACTCCCCCTCGGAGTTTTTGCTGACGTCATCTATGAGCCGGCGGAGGATGATTTTTATTGGGCGCACCAGGACGAGTGTGTCCTCAACGAGCGCGCCTACATCGCCGCCTCGTCGGGGGATGCGGTGAACATCTACCGCTCACCGCAGGACGGCACCGTCGTCAACACGGTGCCGAACGGCGATGAAATATACAGTACATGGCGGTGGAACGACTGGTATCAGGTATTTGACGGCTGGATACATAGCGACGATGTTTCACTCATCTACGACAGCGAGCAGTTTATTCTGGACAAGATTGAGGAGCGTGCAATCCATCAGTATACCGGCGAGCAAATGTCGATACCTACGGCACAGCTGTACACCTACCCCAACAGCGGCGACAGCTACGAGTTGGTCGAGGATAAGGACTATGCCCTAATCGGCGCGTCGTTCGTACATTCTTATATTGATGAGGAGGGGCGCGAATGGGGCTATATCACCTACTACATGTTGCACTCCGGCTGGGTCTGTGTCGATGATGCGACCAACACTTCCTTTGACAGCGGCGCGGTGCCGACCGAGCAGAGTGTCTCACAACAGCGCGGCAGTGACGCCGTGCCGGGGCAGGCAAGCGTGCCGATTCTGCTTATCATCGCCTCGGTGTTGGTGGTCGCGGTGGTCGCGCTCACTCTACTGTTGATACTGCGCAAGAAAAAAACGGCATGATTGCACTCCTAGGCTTTTCCCATCTCATGGTGGACCTCGGCTGTGCCTTTTTGGTGGCACATCTCGCCGAGGGTGACCTCATAATGGCGCTTTTGCTCTACAACTTTTGTGCCTTTGCGCTCCAGATGCCACTCGGAGTTTTTATCGAGGGGCGCTTTTCACCTCTCAAAACCGCGGCGGTCGGGTTAGCCCTCGTCGCCGTCGCCTACGCATTTGCAGATATCGCCGCCGTTGCCCTTATAATCGCAGGGGTTGGCAACGCGCTCTTTCACCTCGGCGGTGGTCTCACGGTCATGAACCGCAGTCGGCGCGCCGCACCGCTCGGTGTCTTTATCTCCCCCGGCGCACTCGGTCTCTTCCTCGGCGCAATACTCGGCGAGCTTTGGCGGTTGCCGATACTGATTGTTTTAGGTTTATTGACGGTTATATTATTTATATTTAAAGAGATTACTCTCCCCGAAAGTTCACCGACGCCCGTGGTCAAAAAAAAGCCACTCCTACTTTTTGCACTATTTGTGGTGGTGGCGTTGAGGGGATTTCTCGGGCTGGGCGGTGAGTTCAGCTGGCGTGCGGAGTATGCCTTAATGTTTGTTTTAACGGTGGTGCTCGGCAAGGCACTCGGCGGATTCCTCTGCGATCGCTTCGGTGCGATACCTGTCGGGGTGATCAGTCTTATAGTCGCCTTTTTGTGCTTTTTGCGCGCCGACATTGTACCATTGGGATTAATCGGAGTGTTCGCCTTTCAGCTCACCATGCCGATAACGCTTTACTCGGTCACACGCATCACCGCCAAAGGATTCGGCTTTGGACTTTTAACTTTTGCATTATTCATCGGCTCGTTGCCGTTATTGCTGGGTATCAATATATCTCTCGCCGCGCCGGTGGTAGCCCTTATATCGCTGATATTCCTTGTGATAGGGCTTACAAAAGGTGTGTCATGATATTTGTATCGTTGCTTATCTCCCTTGCTTTGACGCTAATCATAGAACTGCCGCTTGCGCATCTATTCAAAATCCCGATAAAACGTGCCCTTTCGGTTAACATACTGACAAACCCCGTCGTCGTCCTGCTCTTTCACTGGGCGAGCTTTTTATCCCTACCCACCCTGCCGATTGTTGTAATTTTAGAGGTCTGTGCGATTGCCACCGAGGGATATTTTTATAGAGGGTATCATAAACGTCCGTTTTTGGTATCTGTAATTATGAACGTGATATCCTATAGTGTTGGTTTTTTTGGTGAATGGCTAATGGCTAATGGTGAATGGTGATGGAAACGTCTTTGCCTACAACAATCAAATATATATATAAATTATTATAAAAGGAACCACAACAATGACCGACTTCGTCCACCTCCACCTCCACACCGAATACAGCCTTTTGGACGGTGCTTGCCGTATCGAGGCGCTGATGGACCGCCTTGTCGAGATGGGTCAACATTCCGTCGCTATAACCGACCATGGGGTTATGTACGGCGTGGTGGACTTTTATAAGGCGGCGAAAAAACGTGGTATAAAGCCGATTATTGGGTGTGAGGTCTATGTCGCGACTCGGGGCATGACCGACAAGGTTCATCGCCTCGATGGCAACAACCACCTCGTCCTGCTCTGCAAAAACGAGATCGGCTATAAAAACCTCTGCACCCTTGTCTCGGCAGGGTTTACCGAGGGGTTTTATTCCAAGCCGAGGATAGATAAGGAGCTACTTAAAAAACACTCCGAGGGACTTATCGCTCTTTCCGCCTGCCTTGCGGGGGAAATACCGTCCGCCCTGCTCGCCTCCAACCGTGACGGTGCACGGGATGCGGCGAAATTTTACCGCGATTTATTTGGCAAGGACAACTTTTATATAGAGATACAGGACCACGGTCTTGAGGAGCAACAGCGCATACTTCCTGATCTCATCTCTCTTGCGAGAGAAATGAATATACCGCTTGTCGCCACCAACGACAGTCACTATCTTTTAAAAGAGGACTCCAAGATGCAACGCGTGCTCATCTGTATCGGCACCGGCAAACAGATGGGCGACGACGATGTTTTGGAGTTTGGCACCGACGAGTTTTATGTCAAATCCGGCGACGAAATGTCCGCCCTCTTTCCTCTTTGCCCCGACGCTATCTCCAACACCGTTAAAATCGCGAGCATGTGTGAGTTTGACTTTGAGTTTGGTGTGATAAAACTGCCGCAGTTCACACCGAGCACCGGCGAGACACCGACCGATTATTTTGAGCGCCTAGTGTGGGAGGGGTTTCATCGCCTTTTCCCCGATAAAGAAGAGGTTGCGCAGGAGCGTCTGCGGTTTGAGCTTGAGGTGATAAAGAACATGGGCTTCACCGATTACTTTTTAATAGTGTCCGATTTTATCACCTATGCAAAGAAAAACGGCATACCGGTGGGGCCCGGTCGCGGTAGCGGCGCCGGCAGTCTCGTCGCCTATTGTATCGGAATAACCGGCATCAACCCCATGCCATTCAACCTGCTGTTCGAGCGGTTTTTAAATCCGGAGCGTATCAGTATGCCGGACTTTGACATAGACTTCTGCAACGACCGACGCGGCGAGGTGATAAACTATGTCAACGATAAGTACGGCAGTGACCACGTCGCCCAGATAATCACCTTCGGCACCATGGCGGCGCGCGCGGCGGTGCGTGATGTCGGGCGTGCGCTCGGCATGGTCTACGGCGATGTCGACAGGGTCGCAAAGATGATCCCGACCGAGCTTAAAATGACACTGCAAAAGGCACTCAAATCAAAAGAGCTGGGGGCGGCGTACGACGGCGATGCGTCGGTGAGGGAGCTTGTCGACATGGCAATAAAGGTGGAGGGTATGCCACGGCACGCCTCCACCCATGCCGCAGGTGTCGTTATCACACCGATGTCTACGGTCAACTATCTTCCGCTCGCGGTCAGCTCCGAGCAGGTGGTCACCCAGTTCCCCATGACCACCATAGAAGAACTTGGGCTGTTGAAGATGGACTTTTTAGGTCTGCGCACCCTCACCGTCATAGATGAGTGTGTGAAACAGATTGAGGATAAAAACTTTGATATCGAAAAAATTCCGCTCGACGATCAGGCGGTCTATGCGCGGCTGTCGCAGGGGGATACCGCAGGGGTGTTCCAGTTGGAGGGGCGCGGCATACAGCAGGTGCTGATGAACCTGCACCCGACACGCCTTGAGGATTTGATTGCGGTCACCTCGCTCTATCGACCGGGTCCGATGGACAGCATACCGAACTATATCGAGTGGCGACACCACCCCGAGCGAATAAAATACAAGGACGAAAAACTTAAACCCATCCTTGCCGAGACATACGGTTGCATCGTCTATCAAGAGCAGGTCATGCAGATATGCCGCGAACTTGCCGGCTATTCTTACGGTCGCGCCGACCTCGTGCGACGCGCCATGAGCAAGAAAAAACACGACGTAATGGAAAAAGAGCGCCGTGTATTCATCTTCGGGGAGCCGGGCGAGGGTGGCTGTGTCGGCTGTGTCGCAAACGGTGTGAGTGAACGCGCGGCGAACGAGATTTTCGATGAGATGGCGGGGTTTGCCTCCTACGCCTTTAACAAATCCCACGCCGCCGCCTATATGCTGGTTGCCTATCAAACCGCCTACCTTAAACATTATTATGAGAAGAAGTTTATGGCGGCTCTGCTGACCAGTGTCCTGCAAAGCTCCGACAAGATTATAGAATACTCCGCCGCCTGCCGTGCGAGGGGTATAGCCTTATTGCCTCCCGATATTAACCGCTCCGACATAGGGTTTGCCGTCGACGGCGACGGGATAAGATACGGTCTGCTCGCGGTCAAAAATGTCGGCGTAGCACTCTGCAGAGCGGCAATCAAGGAGCGACGTTTAGAGCCGTTTACCTCGCTCTATGATTTTTGTTATCGTCTGGACGGGAATGAGGTCAACCGCCGCGCCCTCGAATGCCTGATAAAATCCGGTGCGTTTGACGGGTGTGAGCCCAACCGCAACGCACTGCTTTTGTCGCTCGACACCATGCTCAAAAGCATCGACAACGACCGCCGTAGCAATGTCGAGGGGCAGATAGGGCTTTTCGGGGAGGAGAGTGCACATAGCGGTTTCACTCTACCCAATGTTGAGAATTTCGCACCCTTTGAACTGCTCGCGATGGAAAAGGAGGTCAGTGGTCTGTATCTGTCGGGGCATCCGCTCGACCGCTATGCCGAGCTTATAAAACAGTACAGCAATATAACGCTCATCGACGCGCTTAATGATGAACTTGCCACCGAAAACGATAACAAAAGTGTGTCGCTGATATGCAGTATCGTCGCGACAAAATTTATCACCACCCGTCGCGGTGACACCATCTGCTTTGCCACCATTGAGGACACCACGTCGCAGGCGGAGCTGTTGATCTTCGCTAAAACGTTGGAGGTCTGTCGTAACGAAATAACGGAAAATGCACTGGTGCTGGTTAACGGACGCATTTCATTAAAGGAGGACGAGCCGAGCAAGATTGTGGCGCAAAGTGTCGTCCCGATAAGGCAGTTGAAACCGCTCCCCAAAGGGAACGAGGGGCTATATATTAGGATAGACAACAACAAAAATCCAATCTATGGCAGGGTGACGGCGACACTGGAGATATATTCCGGTGACACGCCGGTTTATGTGCGTTTTACCGACGACGGTCGACTCGCCCGACTGCCGTCGAAATACTGGGTCAAAACCCCCGAGACGGTGAAAAACGCCCTGTCGGAACTGCTCGGCGAGGAAAATGTCGCGCTCAAGGTTTGACAATCGGGTCTATAAACGATATAATATAAATTAACTATAACAAACAAAGGACAAAATAATGCCGGAACGCGTATTAATAACCGGTGCCGACGGTTTTATCGGCAGTCACCTCACCGAGGAGCTGGTGAGATCAGGGCAAAAGGTCACCGCCTTTTGTTACTATAACTCATTCGGTCAGGCAGGGTGGCTGGATACCCTACCAAAGGAGATAACGAGCGAAATTGAGTTTTTCTACGGCGATATCCGCGACCCGAACGGTGTGCGCACCGCGCTGTGTGATATCGACACCGTCTATCACCTCGCCGCGCTGATTGCAATACCTTTCAGCTACCACTCGCCGGACAGCTATGTCGACACCAATATAAAAGGCACGCTCAACGTCCTCAACGCCGCCCGTGACAAGGGGGTGCGCCGTCTGCTCGTCACCTCCACCAGTGAGGTTTA
Organism: uncultured Oscillospiraceae bacterium; assembly: GCA_964369965.1. Lineage (GTDB taxonomy): Bacteria > Bacillota > Clostridia > Oscillospirales > Ruminococcaceae > CAYJBH01. The sequence goes on along the minus strand of CAYJGF010000017.1, from coordinate 18,771 downwards.
CGGCACGGCACAGTATGTACCGATAGATGAAAAACACCCATTTCAAGGTCAATCTCCCTATTCCGCTACCAAAATAGGCGCGGACCGCCTTGCCGAGAGTTTTTATCGCAGTTTTGCCCTGCCGGTGACTATCGTTCGTCCGTTCAACACCTACGGTCCTCGTCAGAGCGCACGCGCGGTCATCCCGACCATCATCACACAGCTTTTATCGGGGCAAAAGGAGATTAAGCTCGGCTCCCTCACCCCGACGCGCGACTTCAACTATGTCAAGGACACCGCCGCCGGATTTATGCGCATAGCACAGTGCGATAATACCATCGGTGAGGAGATTAACATCGCCACCGGTGAGGAGATATCGATAGGTGAGCTTGCAAAAGAGCTTATACAACAGATAAACCCCGAGGCAACCATCGTCACCGACGAAGTTCGACTGCGCCCTGAAAAAAGCGAGGTGGAGCGACTTTTGGGATGCAATATAAAATACAATCACCTTTGTGGGGAGTTAAACCGTCACTCTTTCGCCGAGGGCATAGCCGAGACGGTGGAGTTTATCCGTCATAATCTTGACCGCTACAAGCCGGAAGTATACAATATATGATCCCGGCGCGAGTGCTCAGCCTGATAAAAAACCGATGTTTTAGGTTGTTGTTGACCTGCGTGGGGTTAGTTTTGGTCGCGCTGTGTTTAGTCTACTGGATGCGTGTATTCTACTACTTTGACTATGCGAGCGCACCGGTGATGATTGCTGTCTCACTCGCCATCACCTTTGGCATCTATTTTTTTCTACGCTTTATCGCCCTGCGCATACAGAAAAATTTTGCAAAATACGGCGCGTTGTTGGTGCTGTTTTGCGGTCTGCTTTTCACCTTTGCAAACGCCCCGAACCAAACGCCGGACGAACACACACATTTTTTGCGAACCTATGCAATATCCTCCGGTCATTTCGATTTTGACCCATCGAGGGAGTATCCGAACGATATTCATCTGCTTTTGGAGGAGTTCAGCCCCTTTTACAGCCATTTCCATTATCAGGAGGATGATCAGATAATCTACCGCTATGAAAGGTATTTTGATCGCCTCGCTGAGGGGGATGTCGCGGTCAGTGATTTTGCGGACGAGCCTATTTTAATGTTAATCCTCCCCTACCTGCCCTCGGCGTTGGTCATTGCCCCTTTGCGCGCGCTCGGGGTGAACGCACTTGTCCTTTTGTGGGTTGCAAGGGCTGTGAATGTCTTTATCTTCGCCGCACTGTGCTATTATGCACTTAAAATTGCGAATAGATTTAGGGTTCTGCTTTTGGGCATGATGCTATTTCCGACCACGCTCTTTATTGCCGCCTCTATGTCGTACGACAGCGCCATGCTCGCAATGTCCCTTGTCCTGCTCGCCTTTGCTTTTAAAGAAAAGATAACTACGAGAGATATCATAATCATCTGCCTAATGACAGGCTATATCAGCCATATAAAAATACTTAACATCATGCTGATTATCCCAATTTTGTTGGTGATAAAATCAAAATGGAGCACCAAAATATCACGCTGGTTATTCGTAGTGCTCGCCTCGGTATCCGCATTTATAGGCTCTGTTGCTGTGACCTCCTATGCCACTGCTTTTTCCTATTTCGAGCCTATACCGCGACTTGACAGCGTTGACCCGATTGGTCAAATTGTGTTTATACTATCCAACATTCCTCGATATTTGATGGTACTGCTCGGGACATTTTATGAAAACGAGTTTTTTATATCCGACCTTTCAAACTTTGGTTGGACCGATACCCCTGTGCCGTTAGTGTCATATTTCGCTCTCCCGATAATGTTGTTTGTCACCGTTTTATTCAGTGAACACAAAAAACACGACTCCACCATGATGTTGATAATGTTCGGCGTTTTTATAGCGTACACATTGGCGGCGATAACAGGGATTTATGTCACCAACACCCCTGTTGGGATGGTGCGTGTCGTCGGCGCACAGGCGAGATATTTTCTTCCCGGGATATATGCCGCACTGCTGTCATTAACCCTCTTTTTCGGCGGTTTTTTGCAGATTAAAAGCAATATAAAGGAGCATCACGCGGTGGCGACACTCGGCGGATACTCCGCAATATCTGCGGTACTGCTATTTTTAGCCCATAATATAATGTGGTAACGGAGCTTTATATGCTGTCTTTTTTGCAGGTTTTAATAATGTTGCTCGCGGTGTTGAGCATCGCTGTCGCACTCCCCCTTGCCTTCAACGTCAAGGCAGGGTTTTCGCCCGTGTTTGTGATGGGCTCGCTCACCGCATTTGTGACGGTTGCCGCGATGATGAACCTCGCATATTATGCGGTCTGGGTCTTTTTGTTGCTCGCTCTTTTGTCGGTAATATACTCGGTTTTTCGCATAATAAAGAATAAAAAATTACTATCAAAATTCGCCTGTCTCGGCTTTGTCTCGTTTGTGATGCTATCGCTGTTCTTTGTTGTTCTTTTTTCTATCAGAACACCTCTTTTTTATGAGTGGGACGAATTTTCTTTTTGGGGCACTGCGGCGAGGATAGTCAGTGAATTTGACCTACTGTACACCGTCGCCGAGAATAATATGATAGGTGTCACCCATCCCCCGGCATTGATTATAGCGTCCTATATCTTCAACTTTTTCGGCGAGTTTGCTCCTTTTAGGACATACCTCGGTTATAATATACTGCTTTTTTCCGTTTTCGGAGCAATTATCAGCATTTTTGAAAAAAAGAACGCTCACCTCGGTGTTGTATCGATGCTTGTCCTGCTCTGCTCCCCTTTTATTGCGTTAAATCTCTACGGTCGACCGATATTTTTACTGCCCGGCTTTATGTCCGCCTATGCCGACTACCCAATGGCAATCCTTTTTGCAGGCGCGATTTTAATATATTTGTGTGAGCGTGACAACAAGATCCAAGTTATCATAGCCTCCTGTATACTGCTGTTTGTGCTCACCCTTTCAAAGGAGATGGGATTTGCTTTCGGACTCCTCGCCGCAGGGATTATATCTGCCGACCTGTTGATTGTTGAAAGAAAAACAGCACTGATAAAGCGTGTTGGTATGGTCGGCGCGCTGATGGCTACACCGGTGGTGGCGTTTGCCGGTTGGTCGGCGCACCTCGCCGCCGCGGCAGGGATAAATCGATTTGAGGTCGGGGGGGAGCAGGACCTCGGCATGGTGGAGATGATGTTGACCGGATTGAGAGAGCTTTTTTTGCCCTTTACAAGGACGGATAAGTTCAACGCCGTGTTCGACAATCTGATACTGCATTTTTTGACCAATCGGGTCATTATGTTCGGAAGTGGCATTATTGTATTTGCTATAGTCACCGCCATAATGGCAGCAGTCTTGCTGTTTAGTGAGGATAAACGCAGGAGAATGTCCGCGATAATATTCTATATTTTCAGCTCGCTCGGTTGTCTTGCATACAATATTTTCCTCGGTTTTACCTATGTGTATATATTTAAAGGGGATTTGGGTATTAATCTCACCTCCTATTCACGATATATAATGCCGTATTATATAGGTTGGCTAATTGTCGCCTTTGTTTTTGCGCTGTTTTCACTGCGTGATAAATGTCGATTAAAAAAGTTTGTTCAGCCGGCTTTAGTGCTGGGAGGGTGTGGAGTTTTTGCGTTGACCCACCTGGTCACTCCATCGGAATATATCTATTTGGGCTATCCCGACAGCTACTTTTCCGCACAAAGGGAGTTGCAACAAAAGATAGAATATACCAAGGATTATATTGCCTCGGATGATCTTGTCTATTATCTGCACTCCCACGACAACGGTTTTGGTTGGTTTACACACTATTACTACTTCCTGCCGACCCATATTGACTACTCCGGCGGTGGCGACCTGACGCGATATGGGGTGGATGGACTGCCGATACACCTTGCCGAAATCGATGCCGACATTCTTTTTATCGACTATTTCGACCCTGCATTGCAGGAGCAATATGGGCACATGTTCAGCGATAATATGGACGGGTATCTCAGCGGCTCAACCTATCTCTACAGCATAGAAAATCTGGGTGATACCGTGATGATGCACCCCATTGACCTAATTGGTCAATGATATAAAATTTTTATATTGACCATATTGGTCAAAAAAATATTTTTTAAGAGGGATAAAATGTCTACATTAATTATTGCGGAGGCAGGCGTTAACGCCGGCAACTCGCTAACACTTGCCAAAAAAATGTGCGACGTTGCAAAGGGGTGCGGTGCCGATATTGTCAAGTTTCAAACCGCTCTGCCGGAGCTGGTTATCAGCAAATATGCACCAAAAGCGGACTATCAAAAAGCGACAACCGACGCGCAGGAAAGCCAGCTCGAAATGATAAAAAAGTTGCATTTGACCTTTGAGGAACATGCCGAGCTAAAACGATATTGTGATGACATTGGCATTGTATACCTCTCGACACCTTTCGACCCTGTCAGCCTTGATTTTTTATCCACCCTCGACCTGCCGATATATAAAATACCGTCCGGCGAGATAACAAATCTGCCCTTATTGGAGGCGGTGGCGGAACTGAAAAAGGAAGTAATTCTCTCAACCGGTATGTGCAACATGGACGAAGTGACCGAGGCGGTCAACGTGCTTTTATCCCACGGTGTCCCCTCTCTCACCCTCTTACACTGTAACACGGAGTACCCCACCCCCTTTCATGATGTCAACCTTCGCGCAATGCTTACTCTAAAGGAAAAATTCGGTGTTAAGGTTGGATACTCCGACCACACCACCGGCATTGAGGCGGCGGTTGCAGCGGTCGCTCTCGGTGCCTGCGTAATAGAAAAACATTTCACTCTTGATAAAAACGCACCGGGACCGGACCACAAGGCAAGCCTTGAACCCGATGAATTGACCGCGATGGTCAACGCTGTTAGAAACACCGAACAACTCGTTGGAAACGGTGAAAAAAAACCAAGCCCTTCCGAGACAAAAAATATAAACATCGCCCGAAAAAGCATTGTTGCTTCTAGACCCATAAAAAAAGGGGAAATGCTAACCATCGACAATATCACCACCAAACGCCCCGGTGACGGCATATCCCCCATGCGATGGCATGAAATCCTCGATACTCTCGCGGTGCGCGATTTTGAGGAGGATGAGCAGATAATTATATGAACAAAACCGCCACCCAAAACAGGGGTGGCGGTTCTTTCCTTTGTAAAGATAATTTACAGCAACTGTGCTCGCAGCTCCTCACCACTCTTCTCGCAAAGATATGCAGGGGCTATGTCAAATGCGGTTTTACAACCCGATTGACCATCTTGGTCAAGACGGTATGCCGCGCGTGCGTATGCGACGAGCACCGAGGCGGTAAACTCGGGGTTGGAGTCCAGTTTAAGGCTGTACTCTATGACATGGTTCATGCTCTCGTTTGCACCGGTCTTGCCACTTCTTATAACAAAGCCACCGTGGGGAATCCCTGCGTGGTCGCGTTGTAACTCCTCCTGCGTGATAAAGTTTACGGTGGTGTTGTAATCGGAAAAATAGTTTGGCATATTCACTATAGTGTCACGGATTTTGTCAAGGTCCGCCCCCTCTTTTGCCACCACAAAGCACTCACGAGTGTGTTTTTCACGGGTTGTGAGGGTCGGGTTTTCGCCTGCACGCACCGCCTCCAGTGCCGACGGCACCGGTATTGTATACTGACGGGCATCCAAAACACCCTCAACACGGCGAATGGCATCGGAATGCCCTTGGCTGACACCGCGACCCCAGAATGTATAATCCTCACCGCACGGCAGTATCGCGCCTGCATAAATTCGCGCTATTGAGAACATACCGGGATCCCAACCGACCGAGATGACCGATATCTTGTCCGCTTTTTTGGAGGCGGCATCCACCGTCTTGAAATGCTCCGGTATATTCGCATGGGTATCAAAGCTGTCCACCACGTTAAAATGCTGTGCAAACATCGGTGTTTGCTCCGGCAGGTCGGTGGCAGAACCACCGCAGAGTATCATGACATCGATCTCGCTTTTCATCGATATGGCATCGTCCATGGAATAGACCTTGACGTTCGGCGTCGTTATTTTCAGTGTGCTCGGGTCACGGCGTGTGAACACCCCGACCAGCTCCATGTCGCTGTTTTGCTGTATAGCGTACTCCACGCCCTTGCCAAGGTTGCCGTAACCTATAATACCTATTTTTATCATTTATATCCTTTCTAAATCATTACTCACAGGGTTTAATGCCTGCCTTTATCAACATAGACAAAGCCGCCTCGTCACCCACCAGTGTCACGTCGGGGTGCAGTTGCAGTATTGACGCCGGCACTTCCGGCATGACAGGGCCGCAAAACGCTTTATAGATTATCTCCGCTTTGCTCTCACCGCTGACCGTCACCAGTATCTTTTTGGCATTCATTATGGTCTTTATCCCCATGGTCAATGCATGTTTTGGGACGAGTGATTCATCACCGTCAAAAAATCGAGCGTTCGCCTTGATAGTGCGCTCGGTAAGCTCCACTTTGTGTGTGCCAAGCTCAAACGCCACCCCCGGCTCATTAAAGCCGATATGCCCGTTGTGACCCATCCCAAGAAGTTGAATGTCTATACCGCCGAGTGAGGATATAAGCTCGTTGTACCTCTCACATTCGCGTTCGGCATCCTTTGCCATGCCGTTCGGCAGGTGGGTATTCTCCGGTTTGATGTTGATATGGTCGAAGAAGTTATTCTGCATAAAATAGCGATAGCTCTCAGGGTGAGTCGGTGCAAGCCCGACATACTCATCAAGGTTCACACTGCGAACCTGAGAAAAGGACAGATCCCCTTTATCGTACCATTTTATAAGCTGTTTGTAAGCGCCGACCGGTGTGGAGCCGGTCGCAAGTCCTATCACGCAATCCGGCTTGAAAATGACCTGTGCCGACAGTATATTGGCGGCAGTCCTTGACATACCTACATAGTCTTTGCACCGATAAACTCTCATTAAGCCTCCTTTTTAAAAGGTGAGTGAACGATATATTTCGGTAAATATAACACCGAGTGCGTGCGCACCGGCATCAGGATAACCGATACTGCGCTCGCCGACCGTGCCGGCCCTGCCCATTCTCGCGACTATCTCCTTTGTGCTTTCGGCGCCTTTGACGGCTGCGTTTGCGGCGGATTCAAAGGTTGATTTCATTTCACCGCCTGCCGACATCGCATCACTGAACGGCGCGAGCGCGTCCACCAATGTCTTGTCACCGACCACCGCACCGCGCCCGAATGAGCGCTCGCCGGTGTCCTGTATGCCTTTTAAGGCGGCGGCGATCATTTCGGCGAACTCGGCGAGTGTGAGCTCACTTTTGCCGACGGTGCTCCTGCCCGCCGCACGGAATGCCGAGCCCCAGATAGGCCCCGACGCACCGCCGCAGTTCTCCATAATAACCATGGAGCAGTCATTTAAAAAGGCGCCTATATCGTTCGCCGCGCTGAGCTCTTCCCACTCCTCTTTTACAACTCGAAAACCTTTGGCGACACTCATGCCGAAGTCGCCATCACCTGCGTGGGAGTCAAGCTCACAAAACGGGACTTCATTTTCAATAATAATCTGCCCCATCTTATCCACCATATATTTAAGGTTGGATAGGGTTATTTTGTCCGATACTGCGTTATCCGTCTCGGTCATTTTATAGACAAAACCTTCCGACTTGGCAGATGTTTTTATCGGTGCAAAGGATATAACCGACGCGCCGTTTACATTAAACGCAGGGGTGGAGCACTCGGCATCAAGCAGCGGGCGAATTACCTCATTCATCTTTAAAAACGTGACCGATGCGCCCAGCATGTCGATACTGGTCATATAGTTGCCGACAAATATGCGATAGACCTTGACCCCGAGGGCAGCAATCTCATTCATAACATCGTTGCACAGCAGATACAGCTCACCGAGTGGGGTGGAGCCGAAGCCGTTGATAAGCAACGTTATTTCATCACCATTTTTTAGTTGTTGATATTTCGAGAGATCACCGGTCATTTTTTTTGCAAGTTCGGCGGAGGATATCGCTTTTTGACGCTTTGCGCCCGGCTCGCCGTGGATACCGACGCCATACTCCATCTCGTCCTCGGCTATGTCAAAGGTCGGTGTGCCCTTTGCAGGGACGGTGCAAGAGCTAAAGGCAAAACCGATACTCGCAAGATTTTCGATGACATTTTCAGCCACCTCTTTAACCTCGGCGAGAGATGCGCCCTGCTCTGCCTTTGCGCCGGCAATTTTGTGGACCAGCACCGTGCCGGCGACACCGCGACGACCAACGGTATAAAGGCTATCCTCCACCGCGATATCGTCGTCCACCTTGACATAGTCGACGGTGATTCCGTCCTCACTGCCGAGGTGTGCGGCGTTTTTAAAGTTCATAATGTCGCCGCTATAGTTCTTGATGATAAGCAATGTGCCCTTGTCACTTTTGGTCGCACCAATTGCCTTGTAAACCTGAATTTGCGAGGGGGAGGCGAACACATCGCCACACACCGCACAGTCCAGCATACCTTTGCCGATAAAGCCTGCATGTGCCGGCTCATGCCCCGAACCGCCGCCCGAAATAAGGGTGACTTTATTTTGATTGATGTCCTTTTTCTTTATAACCTTGTATTTGCTGATAAGTTCCAGCTCGGGATGTGCGGTGACTACACCGTTACACATTTCCAGCACCATATTCTCCGGTTTGTTAATTATTTTTTTCATCTCACCCTATCCTTTATTAAAAGAAGATACCTTTATACTCACTGCCAATCTTATCCGCAGTTTTGATTGCCGCCATGACCGCCTCAACCGTGATGGGGAAAGGCATGGAGTGCACCGACTCCTCCGGTATGCAGGCTTTTTTCGCGACTTCGAGCAGTTCATCGTCGGAAATCTCCTCAACGCCGATATCCTCTAAGCAGACCGGCAGTCCTATCGAGATACAAAAGTCCAAAACCTCGTGCAGTTCCTCGGTGGGTGCATTTTCCAGCACAAGTTGAGCTAAGGTGCCAAATGCGACCTTTTCACCGTGGAAGTATTTGTGAGTGCCCTCAAGGATGGTCAACCCGTCATGTATTGCGTGCGCACCGGCGAGACCGCCGCTCTCAAACCCGAGGCCGGAGAGCAGGATATTTGCCTCGACAATGTTCTCGAGTGCCTGTGTGACCACCTTGGCATCGTTTGCCTCCTTTGCCTTTGCGCCGTCGGCGAGCAGAGTTTCATAGCAAAGGGTGGCGAGTGCAAGCGCGGTTTTTGTGCTGAAAGCCTTATCGCAAAAGCCCTCACGCGCGCCACAGGGCAGACCTGCGTTGACGTTTGCAAATGCGGCGGAGGTTGCCCTCGCCTCAAAATAGGTGGAAAGTGCATCGCCCATGCCGGACACTAAAAATCTTGTCGGGGCGTTGGAAATGACGGTGGTGTCGACCAAAACAACACTGGGGCTTTGTTTGAAATAGGCGTAGTCGTCAAAAGCTCCCTCGTCGGTGTAGAGCACGGCGGAGTGGCTGGTCGGCGCGTCGGTCGCGGCGATGGTCGGGACGATGATGAGGTTAGAGCCCTCGGCGACGCATTTTGCGGTGTCGATAGCCTTGCCGCCACCCAGACCGATGATGCAGTCACAGTTTTTCTCCTTTGCAATGCCTTGCAACCTTGCCACCTCACCGCGTGAGCACTCGCCGCCGAAGTTGCTTTCTACAAAGGTGACTGCAAACTTTTGCGCGGTGCTGTCGAGTTGAGTTTTCACACGCAGGACATCGTCCTTGTGTGCAATCAAAAGTGCGGATTTGCCGAAAGTTGTAACAAAATAGCCGAGGTTGAACAATTCGTTTTCCCCTTGAACGTATTTTGAGGGGCATATAAATGCTTTTCTCATAATTTTTAAATCCTTTCATTGCAAAATTTGTTTACTTTTATATTATATAATAATGTGGAGGGTGTGTCAACGGATAATTTGTGTTTTTATCGTGATGTTTGTTCCGATTCGAAACGCATATAAATCCCCCTTTATAAATAGCAATATTGTTGACGGCAAAATCGCCCTGCGACGTTGACACGGCTTTATTTTTGTATTATAATAATGTAGAGTAATTATATATGCACGAGGTTTTTTATTTTGAAGAGGGTATTTATACTTCCGTTTTTGTCTGCGGTGATGTTGGTGACGCTGTTGGCGGTACTGTCCCCCCTGCATGTTTTTGGGACGGTAGGTGACAAATTTACGGCGACAATGGGGAAAAGCACAGAAAGTGGCAGTGCCGATATCACCATCGGAGCGACTATGGAATTCGAGGTGTTGAGCGAGGGCAGCTCTAACACGGTGCAGGTCGGTTATGGATTAACCAACTCTATACCTATAGATACATTAGGAGCTATAACTATCCCCACCTACGTGACTAACGGTAGCACTACCTACAAGGTTGTTGAAATAAGCAATCATGCATTTGACGGTTGTCAACAAATAACGGGAATATTAGCGCCGGAGGTGACAACGGTTGGCAATTCTGCTTTTATCTCTTGCACCCAACTCGTAGAAATATCACTCCCAAAGGTGACGACCGTCAACAAAGAAGCATTTAAAAATTGCACCGCCCTAAAAACCATATCCCTGCCGGAGATGACAACCATCGGTGACAACGCATTTGAAAATACCGGTCTGACAGGTATCGACATACCAAAGATTAAAACCATAGGTAATTCCACATTTACAAATCTCACCGGTCTGACGAGCATATCACTCCCCAATGTGGAAGTAATTGGACAATTTGCATTTAAAAATACCGGTCTGACGAGTTTGAGCTTGCCGGTGGTGACAAAAATCGATGACGCCGCTTTTCAAGACTGCCGCAGTTTGACGCTGTTATCCGCTCCAACATTAACAACCGTGGGCGCGAGTGCCTTTAAGAATTGCAGCAAACTGGCGGATGTATCCCTGCCAAAGGCACAAGTTATCGAGGGGAATGCTTTTGAAGCCTGTTCCGCCTTGACCGATATATCCCTGCCGGAGGCAACCGAGATTAATGACAATGCTTTCAATCTTTGCAATTCTTTGAAGAGTACATCCCTGCCAAAGGCGACAAAAATAGGCGACGATGCATTTAGCAGTTGTGTTAATTTGACAAGTATATCCCTGCCGGAGGTGACCGAGCTCACCGGTAGCTTTTACAGATGCACCGGTTTGACGAGCGTATCCCTGCCAGAGGCTGAAAATATCGCTGGTGGCGCGTTTAATGGGTGCACCTCCCTGACGAGCGTATCCTTGCCAAAAGCTACAAGTATCGGGGATGGCGCGTTTAGTGGGTGCACCGCACTGACGAGCGTATCCTTGCCAAAAGCTACAAGTATCGAGGATGGCGCGTTTAGTGGGTGCACCGCACTGACGAGCGTGGAACTGCCAAGGGTGGGAGCAACGCCCAATGTGACACTCATTTATTCTAAAGCGTTTTCAGGTTGCACCGCCCTTAAAACCGTCTATATCGGCAGTGATTTTTTTACTATTCGACCAGTTTTCATGGAAGGCTTAACCCCTGCCGGCGACTTCCCGGCAACTGCCGAAATCCTTTATCATCATAGTGCGAGTGGTTGGGACACCTCCGGTATTACCAACGCATACCCTGCCTACCCGGTGACAACAAACCTCAGCAATATCAAAAGCGATGGCGCCGGTTATGTCGCGCCGACAGCACCGAGGCAGAGTGCATACACCGCCACGCTCACACCGGAAACCGGCAGAGCACTGCCGAGACACCTCAGTCTCACGGTGGACGGCGCTGACCTCGAACTCGACAGATACAGCTTTGACCCGATAAGCGGTGAATTGAGCATACCGCACACCAGCCTTGCCGGCATAACCGGTGGCGTTGAGCTGAATGCAGGCACATTGAGCGCGCTCAACATGATCATCGGCGCGGATATAACCGTTGTGCGCGGACAGAGCGCGCAGTTTGTATCACCCGCCGATTACAGCGAGTATCTCGAGACATTCTTGCGTGATGAGTCAACGCCGGCACGCTCCATACACACAAAGGGCAACGACACCCAGCTCACCAAGGCGGCGGATGGCAGTATCGTAGTTACCTTGAGCGCGGCACACACCGCCGACCTCACACTTGGCAGGCACAGCATTGCAATCTACACCGGTGACGACGTCGCGATGACCAACTTTACGGTGGTGGACCCACCGCCCCCACCCACCCCATCGACAACACAGGATACAATGGCAGAGGCAAACTCCGCCGCAATATCCCCACTAACCGGTGTTTATAGGTGAAAATAATAACATGAGTAAATTTACAACCGATTGGTCAACCTATTTCCAAAACGCGGAGCTTTTAGAGGCGACGCGGATGTTCACACTGAAAAGCGAGATGTTGCCACTTGTCAGAGGTTGGTTTGACCTCAATGACGGCATGAGGGTGCTTGATGTCGGTTGCGGCTCGGGTGAGTTCACACGATATCTTAGCGGCGCGGTTAAAAACTGTAAGTTCGTCGGTGTGGATATCGATCCCGCTCTACTTAGTATAGCCGAGAAAAAGATGCCCGTCGGCGATAATTTTTTTAAATTTATTAACACCGACGCGTTAGCTCTCCCTTTTGAAAAGGAGAGTTTTGACCTCGTGGTTTCCCACACCTTTTTCACCAATATACCGGACCCAAAACTTGCCTTGACCGAGATGACGAGGGTGGCAAAAAAGGGCGCAAAGATATGCTCCGTCACCGCCCAGTCCATAACCGAAATACCGTTGCATCCCGGCATATATCCCCCAAATCATGACTATTATGTCGAACTTGCAACCTTATCAAAAAAGATTTTCGAGACATATAATATATATAAACCGACAAAGGATTTTTTAATGGGATTACACCCGTTAGAGGTGCCGCGCCTTTTTGCAGACTCCTGTCTTTGGAATATTGAAATGCACTCCACCTCCAATGATTTTTCCCTTAGCAATGCGGCGTATAGCAACGATTTTAAAATAAAATTTATCAATCTTTTTCACGAAGCCGAGATGAAAAAGTTTGCGACATATCTTAAACTTGACGGCTTTGAGCAAAGTATTACCACCGCCTATGCAAAAAGATACCCCGAGCTATTGCTAAAACGACGGGATATTTTGCTCGCAGAGGTCGGTGAAAACAAAATTTGGGAGTGGAGCGGCGGCGCGACCGTTGTTATGACAGGGGTAAAGCCGATTTTTTAAAATAATTTTATACTTTCTATCCCTCGCGTGTTATTTAACGTATAAATAGTAAAGTCAATTTAACGGAGGCATGATGACAGATCAAACACAGTTGCATTTTAAGGCTACTACTCCCGAAAATACGATAGAAAAGTTGCAGGGTATTCTGCGTGAATTGGATATCCGTGTGGTGGAGGATTTTATTGAGGGGAATGATTTCGGTATCAGCTCCCTTCGCCTATCCATCGAGGGTAGTGAGGTCGGCACAAACGGCAAGGGTATCAACCGTGAGTTTGCGCGTGCAAGCGCCTATGCCGAGTTTTTTGAACGTCTGCAAAACGGGCTGATTGACATCTGTAGCCTCAATTATAAGAGAAATTTTCACAGCAGTGAATTTGCGGACGACAAAATTGTCAGCTCAGCACAGCTTGCCGCGCTGGACAACAGCTACATGCGCCGACTTTTTGCGACCTTTAATATAGATAAACTGTCGGTTGACGAGCGCGCCGAACGCTTAGCGACGTTTGACCGCGCCAACTACATACGCTATGGCGAGGAGGGGCACGAACTCAACGTTTTTTATAACCTTTCGACAAAAAGCATTGACTACCTACCGGTCAACTTTTATTTTATGAACTACGGCAGTAACGGTATGTGCGCCGGCAACACGAGGGAAGAGGCGCTGATACAGGGGCTGTCCGAGATATTTGAGCGGTACGCCCAGCGCAAGATGATGAGCGAGGGTGTCGTATTCCCCGATATGCCAAAGGAGATTATCGCCGAGTATCCTTATATTGAGGAGTATCTCAAAAAAGCAAACTCCCTGCCGGGGTATCGCGCGGTGCTAAAGGACGCATCACTCGGAGGGGTTTATCCGGTGGCGATGCTCCTCACCACGACACAGGACACCGGCAAGGTGGGGGTAAAGTTCGGCTCCCACCCCGACATCGGTGTTGCGATGGAGCGCACATTCACCGAGGTTATGCAGGGCAAGAGTTTTGAGAATTATTCCGTCAGCTCCGATGTGGATTTTGTCGGGAACGTCGCAGTCGATGAAATTAATATTTATAACAGCTTTAAGTTTGGCAGCGCGAACTACCCCGTATCTGCCATACATAATCAAAACCCCACCTTTGAGCCAAAGCGTGTGCCGGATGTACGGGACAAGAGTAATGCCGAAATACTGCGCTCGCTCTGTGAGATAGTCGAGCGTGAGGGGTTTGAGATATTTGTTCGAGATGTATCCTTTCTCGGTTTCCCCTCCTACCACATCATTATCCCCGGCATGAGTGAGATGTTAAACTTCGAGGAAAGGCATGTCCGTGGACAAAACACCAGAATGTATCTCTATAAATACATCAACGACCCCGAGCTTATCGACGAGCGTATCTGCAAATACCTTATAGGCGCGCTGGACATGTTCGCGAACTCCTCTATTGAAAACTTTATGAAAAACATCTACGGCTGTGCCTATGTAAAACCGGTGGTAGGTGAGGAGTTGGGGCTGGGTTGGCTATACATGACGGCGATGGCGGAGGTTTATCTCGGCAACTACAGCGCCGCCGCGTCGAGATTACGCTGGCTTATCACCGCATCGGAGCAGATTAAAAGCAGTGGCAAGCACCTCGTGAACGTGCCATATTATCGCGCCGCCATCTCATATTTAACCCTGCGCGCAAAGGGGGAAAAGCATGAATACTGCGTGACGGTGTTAAGGTTAATGTACAGCGATGAGGTCATAGAGCGGCTGGACAATGTCTTTTGTGACGACAAACAGGTCTTTGTAAAACAGTATGAAAAACATGACCTATTTCATGAAAACAGTGAGCCGAGTGAGCACTGTTGCGACTTTTCCCTTGTGCAAAAGGTTCATGACAAAATCTATGCGCGCCGTGCGCTAAACCCTATAGATCAGACAAAACTCGGACAAGTATATTAATTTATTGAAAGGAGAAAGTATGCAAACACCAAAAGGATTTGTCTCGGATAAACTGATTGCAGTTATCCAAAACGAGGAGGTCGTCAACAAGCTCTCGGAGAAGAAAACCCCGGAGGATTGCTACGATGTAGTAAAGGATAAAATCGATCTATCTTTTGAAGAGTTTACCGCGCAGATGACCATCATCAACACCTACCTGGAGGAGAAAAAGAACGGGCTGCTCTCGGAGGAGGATCTCGATGCCATTGCGGGCGGAAAAGATACAGAAGCAGTTTTCACCGGTACAGTGGTGGTGGCACTCGCCGCCGCCGGCGCAGCTGGATAACAGATGAAAGGAGCATGTTATGCAAACACCAAAAGGATTTATTTCGGACGATTTGTTGGAAGTTATCCAAACCGAGGAGGTCATCAACAAACTCTCGGAGAAGAAAACTCCACAGGACTGCTACGATGTCGTAAAGGACAAAATCGACCTGTCTTTTGAAGAGTTCACCACACAGATGACCATTATCAACACCTATATCGAGGAGAAAAAGAGCGGTCTTTTATCGGAGGAGGATTTGGATGCTATCGCCGGCGGAAAGATGACCGGCGGTGAAATCGCAGGAATTACGGCTATAGGCGCTTTTTGGGGAGGTATGATTACCTTTATCGCCGCCTCGGCCGCCACCTAATAATCGAAAAATTACAAGGGGGAGCATTATGCAAACACCGAAAGGATTTATCTCGGACGATTTGTTGGAAGTTATCCGGGACGAGGAAATGGCAAAGATTATGTCACAGGCAAAAAGCCCCGAGGAGTGTTACGACATTGTCAAGGATAAAATCGATGTCACTTTAGAAGAATTCACCGAGCAGATGACTATCATAAACACATATTATGAAGAAAAAAAGAGTGGTCTTTTATCGGAGGAGGATTTAGACGCGATTGCCGGCGGTAAAACCTCTCATCAAAAAAACATGGCTCTGCTTGGCGGTGGCATGGGTGGAATAACAGCGACATTCTTTGCACTTAGCGCAGCAGCATCATAAATAACATACGAAAGGAGACATCATGCAAACACCAAAAGGCTACGTATCGGATGAACTTATAGCGATCATTCAAAACGAAGAAATTGCTACCGCCATGAGCAAGGCGCAGAATCCCGAGGAATGTTACGACATTGTCAAAGACAGGGTAGACGTAACACTCGAGGAATTTATTGAGCAGATGACCATTATTAAAACGTATATTGAAGAGAAAAAGAGCGGTCTTTTATCGGAGGAGGATTTGGACGCGATTGCCGGCGGAAAAGGCAGCGGTCAAGCCATGAGTGCCGGAACTATTGTCGGAATGTCGGCTGCCGGCAGTATCGCAATCGGCGGTATAGCCGCATTTGCAGCCGCGGCGGCGGGCTAAAAGTATTGTGACCCACTACCAAATAAAGGAGATATTATGCAGACACCAAAAGGCTTTGTATCGGATGATCTTATAGCTGTCATCCAAAATGAAGAAATTGCTACCGCCATGAGCAAGGCGCAGAATCCCGAGGAATGTTACGACATTGTCAAAGACAAGGTAGACGTAACACTGGAAGAGTTTATCGAGCAGATGACGATTATTAAAACCTATATCGAGGAGAAGAAAAGCGGTCTTTTATCGGAGGAAGATTTGAATGCTATCGCCGGTGGAAAGGGTACCGGCGATGCAATAGCGGCACTTTCAGGTTTAGCCATTTTCTGGGGAGCTGTAGCCGCCGCGTCGGCGACCTAATTCTGACCCCGAGTAAAAATATAGATTGAACCGAGAGTTGTTTTTGTTCTGTGCAAGGCGTGAGTATATTGAAGACAACGCAGCACAGGGCAAAAAGAACCGATGGATTGGCTATATTTCGCCTTGATAAGTATAGAAAAGCGTAACAATAAAAAGGAGACATTATGCAAACACCAAAAGGATATGTATCGGACGAACTTCTCACATTTATCCAAATTGAGGAGAATGCAAGCGCTATGTCAAAGGCAAAATCTCCCGAGGAGTGCTATGACATCGTCAAGGTCAATGTTGATGTTACATTTGAGGAGTTCTGCGAGCAGATGGCGATCATCAAAAATTTTTTAGAAGAGAAGAAAAACGGTCTTTTATCGGAGGAGGATTTGGACGCCATTGCCGGTGGGAAAAGTCAAGAAGCCCATTTGACAACAGGCATTGTAGGCGGTTTACTCATGGGCGCTGCCACAGCCGCATTCGCCGCATCATAAACCATTATCATTAAGGAGATATTATGCAAACACCAAAAGGCTATGTCTCGGACGAGCTTATCGCATTTATCCAAAATGAGGGAAATGCAAACGCCATGTCAAACCTGAAAACCCCCGAGGAGTGTTATGACCTTGTCAAGGACAAAACAGATGTCACCTTGGAGGAGTTCTGCGAGCAGATGGCAATCATCAAAGACTTTTTAGAGGAAAAAAAGAGCGGTCTTTTGTCGGAGGAGGATTTAGACGCGATTGCCGGTGGGAAGAGCACCGGCGGCACTGTCCTGTCAATTGCTTCGGCGGGCGCCATCATTGGTTCCGCCATCGCCGCTGCCGCCGGCAGCTAAAACTGTATATCAACCTAATGAATACAAGAAAAACTTTGATTGAACACCACCGCGGCAATATCCCGACGACGCTATTTGAGTTAGTCTTGCAGGTGGGTAAGCTCTATGGGGAAAGGACAGCATTTTCCTTTTTTGAAAAAGGGGTGATGTCCTCTTTTTCCTATGCCGATTTTGCGCAGGAATGCACCTCGACAAAACAACGCCTTGTGGGTATAATCGGCAAAGGTGATAGGGTGGCTCTGTCGACCTTTACCCCCTATCGCTGGGTTGTCTGCTTTTTTGCAATCGTGGGTTGTGGCGGTGTGGCGGTGCTGTTGCCGCCCGAGGGGGTTAGGGACCCTCGAGAGCTGGCAAAAAAAACGAACTGCACCCTGTTTATCGGTGAGGGTCACCAAAGTGCAAGCGAGGGCATTAAAACACTGACCTTTGATGAGATAACCGATTTGCCAAGGCAGGATACAGACATAACTGTCCGCCCGAGCGACCCTGCGGCAATCCTCTTCACCTCCGGCACTTCCGGTGAGGCAAAGGCAGCTGTGCTCACCCATGAAAACCTGCTTATCAGCGGTTATCACCCGTCGACTCGGATAACCTTTGAGGAGGGTGGGATTTATCTCGCCGTCCTGCCACTCTATCATATTTTCGGTCTGACCTGCGGTCTTTTTTCCTTTTTGCTCGGTGGAGCACCTATACATATCAATGAAAACCGCATGGACTTTTTCAAAGAAATTGAGCGGTTAAACCCCACCTGTCTTGTCCTCGTGCCTGCCCTTGCGGCGGCGATAGCACAATATATTATTATAAAAGGCAAGGACAATTTTTGCCCTGCCCTCAAAACCATCGTTTTGGGTGGTGCCGCAACCGATGACAAGGTGTTAAACCTTTTGTTGAACAACGGTATTGAGATATTTCAAGGGTACGGCATGACGGAATGTGGTGTGGTTTGCAGTAGTGACGGCAGTGCAAGGAGCGCCCACACCATAGGCAAACCGTTTGAGCACAGCCGTATTATGCTTAAAGATGGCGAGATTTTGGTGGGTGGCGCGACGGTCTTTAAAGGCTATCTTAATTCAAATGAGGACTGTTTCACCGAGGACGGCCTGTTTAAAACCGGCGATCTC